>JAQCGO010000071.1 GCA_027618995.1 Pseudomonadota bacterium
GGCTGAAATCGCATTTCTGAGAGTTCCTCCGGGTAACAGACTCGAAAAACTCAAAGGGGATCGGGCGGGCCAATGGAGCATACGAGTCAACAATCAGTTTCGCATTTGTTTCGTATTCAGGTCAGGCGATGCCTACCAGGTCGAGGTTGTCGACTACCACTAACCAGAGTGTCAAGTGATGCCAAAGTTTGCACCCATTCATCCCGGTGAAATATTGCAGTCCGAGTTTCTCGATGAGCTTGGCATTACTCCGTACATGCTCGCAAAGAATACCGGTATCGATAAGGGTAATTTGTCGCGGATCATAAACGGCAAGTCATCCATTTCGGCGGATACCGCCCTTCGGCTCGCCCGATTTTTCGGTACGTCGCCGGATTCGTGGATGAATCTTCAGACCCGTTACGACCTGGAAGTTGCGAAGGACCGCAGCCAGCAACGTATCGAGCAGGAAGTGGTTTCCTACGGAACGCTGGTTTAGGTCGCTTTCAATCGGGCTTGCGCCAGCTTCTTCCCCAGTTCCACGCCCCACTGATCGAAGGAATTGATGCCCCAGATCACGCCTTCGACGAACACTTTGTGCTCGTAGAGTGCGATGAGCTGGCCGAGCACCTCGGGCGTCAGCTGCTTGTAGTGAATCGTGTTGCTGGGGCGATTGCCCGCGTGTACGCGGTAGGGTTCGATGTCGGTGTCCGTCGTCCCGTCCATCAAGGCCTCGGCCTGCGCCTCGCAATTGGCCGTGGCGAGCTTTGACGACTCCGACAACAGGAAATCCACGGGCACCAGTCGCGTGCCCTGGTGCAGCAACTGGTAGAAAGAATGTTGCGCGTTGTTGCCGCTCTCGCCCCAGATGATCATGCCCGTGTCACAGCGCACCTTCTTGCCATCCATGCGCACGCTCTTGCCACTCGATTCCATCTGTAGTTGCTGCAGATACGCCGGGAATCGTTCGAGGCGATTGTCGTAGGGCAATATCGCCTGCGACTGCGCGCCGAAAAAATTGTTGTACCAGATGCCGAGCAACGCCAGCATCACGGGCATGTTTTCATCGAGGTTCGTGATACGAAAATGCTGATCCATCACGCGTCCGCCGGCCAACAGGCGGCGAAAATTCTTCATGCCCGTTACGAGCGCGAGCGAGAGTCCTATGGCCGACCACAACGAGTAGCGTCCGCCAACCCAGTCCCAGAAGCCGAAGCGGCGGTCGGGCGCGATGCCGAATTCGTCCATCGCGGCATGGTTGGTCGATGCCGCCACGAAGTGTGACGCCACTGCGCCCTCGCCCAGCACCTGCACGACCCATTGCCGCGCCGCATTGGCATTGGTCATGGTTTCGATGGTGGTGAAGGTTTTCGAACAGACCACGAACAAGGTCTTCTCAGGATCGAGTTCCGTTTTTAGATCGGCCAGCTGCGTGCCATCGATGTTCGACACACTGTGAAAACGCATGCCGGCGGACCAGAACGGTCGCATTGCCTTCGCGGCCATCACGGGCCCGAGGTCGGAGCCGCCGATACCGATATTGACGATATGTGTCAGTCGCTTGCCCGTGTGGCCCTTGATCATGCTGGCGTGCACGGCGTCGACATACTCTTCCATTTTCGTCAGCACCTGCCAGACGTCACGGACACCCGGTGCGGCCAGCGCTATCGTGTCCGATATTTTCGAACGCAAAGCGACATGCAACACGGAACGACCTTCGGTGGCATTGATCGGGTCGCCGGCAAACATCGCCTCGATGGCTGCGGGCACATCGGCCTCCCTGGCCAGGCGATGCAGCAGCTTCTTCGTCACGTTGTTGACGTGCGTCTTCGAATAGTCGAGCAGCAGATCGCCGGTCGTAATCGAACAATTCTGTGGCCGCTCTTTGTCGCGCGCGAACAGCTCGCGCAATGACTTGTCACGCATCACGGCGTTGTGGTGTTTTTTCAGCGCCTGCCAGGCGGGAAGATCGGTCGGGTAGCGCGCGGAGAGCTTTCGCTCGGTGTATTTCTTAGGCACGTTGCTTTTGCGTTTTACGCCCCGGGACTTTGTAGAACTCAAGATACCAGTCCACGAAGTTCCTGACACCTGTTTCGATCGGTGTGCTGGGCGCATAACCCACGGCATCCGACAAAGCCGTCGTATCGGCCCAGGTATCGGGCACGTCGCCCGGCTGCAGCGGCAGCATGTTCATCTCGGCTTTTTTGCCGACGCACTCTTCGATGACCTGGATGTAGCGCATCAATTCGACCGGCTGCCGGTTGCCGATATTGTAGAGCCGGTACGGCGCCATGCTCGTGCCCGGATCGGGATGGGCCGCATCCCAGTCGGGGTTCGGCGTGGCTGTGTGATCCAGCGTGTGAATCACGCCGTTGACGATGTCATCGACGTAGGTGAAATCGCGCCGGTGCTTGCCGAAGTTGAACACATCGATGGGTTTGCCCTCGAGGATGTTCTTCGTGAACATGAACAGAGCCATATCCGGCCGGCCATACGGGCCGTACACCGTGAAGAAGCGCAAGCCCGTGGTCGGCAGGCCGTATAAATTGGAATACGTGTGCGCCATCAGCTCGTTGGCCTTCTTCGTGGCGCCGTACAGGGCCAGCGGATGGTCGACGTTCTGGTGCACGGAGAACGGCATGGTCGTGTTCGCGCCGTACACCGAGCTCGAGGACGCATAGACCAGGTGTTCGACGTCGTTGTGTCGGCAGCCTTCCAGCACGTGCAGCGTGCCGACGATGTTGCTCTCTATATAAGAGTGCGGGTTTTCGATCGAATAGCGCACGCCGGCCTGGGCCGCGAGGTGCACGACCCGGTCGAATTTCTCGGCGGCGAACAACGCTTCCATGGCCGCGCGGTCCGCAAGATCGATGCGCGTCATGGAGAAATACTCATAAGGAGCCAGCCTTGCGGCGCGCGCTTCCTTCAGAGTGACGTCGTAGTAGTCATTGAAATTGTCGAGCCCGACCACGGTATCGCCGCGCTCGAGCAACTGCATCGCGGTTGTTGAACCAATAAAGCCGGCCGCACCTGTCACGAGGATTTTCAAATCGCGCGCCTACAAACGTCCATCGACGGCCTCGGCTGGCAGCACATACTTGATGTCATAAAGAATCGAATTGGATTTGCCGAAGGCACGAATGCCCTTGGCGCCCAGGGCCTTGAACTCTTTGTGCGCCACGGCAATCACGACCACATCATACGCCCCTGCTTCGGGCTCACTGACGAGGTCGAGACCATACTCATGCTTCGCCTCTGACGCATCGACCCAGGGATCGTACACATCGACTTTGGCGCCGTAGGACGCGAGTTCGGCAACGATATCGACCACCTTGGTATTGCGCACGTCCGGGCAGTTCTCCTTGAACGCCAGGCCCAACATCAGGACACGTGCACCCAGCGGGGTCATCGCCTTGGCCAGCATTTTCTTGATGATCTGCGCCGATATATATGAAGTGGTCAAGTAATTCCGGACACTTTGTTAAGAGCTC
>JAQCGO010000040.1 GCA_027618995.1 Pseudomonadota bacterium
CCTCGAAAGCGAAGAGATGCCGCGCGTCCAGCAATCCTACTTGAAATTGCGCTCATCCATAGACGACCAGGTCTGGCGACAACTGCAAGCCGGCCTGGAGCAGGTTTCAAAACTCGAGCCGTCAACGCCGACGGCGAGCAAAGCAACGAACGAATAGAAAACTGGCGTGATGACATCATCCGTCGCGGTGGCGCGTTCTGCCAAGCCTGTGCCGCCCTGTTACGCCACGCGCAGGCGTAACGGGTAACGGCCGAATTCCTCCGCGGCATCGACCATGGCGAGCACATTTTCGGCGGGTATATCGTTCATGATCGTGTGCACGCCGCCCAGCAGGAAGCCGCCGCCTGGTCCGAGGATGTTGATAACGCGACGCACTTCGTCGCGCACTTTAGCCGGTGTGCCAAAAGGCAGTATGCGTTGGGTGTCGATGCCGCCGCAGAGTGCGATCTTGTTGCGGCAGCGTTTCTTGAGAGCGGGAAGGTCGGACATGGTCCCGGCCGAGGTTTGGATCGGATTCAGGATATCGACGCCGATTTCGATAAAGCCATCAATCAGCGGTGCCACGTCGCCATCCGAATGGAACAGCACTTTGGCGTGGGTCCTGGCCTTGATGAAGCTGATGAAATCGGCATGTATCGGTTTCAGGAGCTTGCGGTACATCTGCGGCGAGATCATCAGGCTTGCCTGTGTGCCCAGATCATCGCCAATCTTGATGATATCCACGTTGTCGCCGAGTTCGGTGAGGAAACGGCCCATCAGCTGCTTGCAGTAAACAGCAATGCGTTCCATTAATGCATGCGCGAAATCCGGATCCATGGCCATGTTGAGCAAGAACGTCTCCATGCCCTGCATCGCGTAGGCGCGTTCAAACGGAAATAACAGCCACGGCGTTGCCATGATTGCGTATTGGTTTTCCAGCGCGAACTGCCGGGCGCGCTCGCGCACATGCGCGACTCGGGTCGGATCGCGCATGTCGGGCCACCTCGTGTAGGCATCGAGATCCGCAACCGTTTTCGCATCCGGAATCGGGTGCACACAGGGGAACCAGTCATCTTCTGCAATTTCCCGTTGCCCGCTGCCCCAGGAGTCTACATAGTCGCTGTGCGGATCGCGCTCGCGATTGCGCCGACGCACGGACTCGGGTTCGAGATCGAGCACGCCACGCACATCGCTGTGCAGTCGGCGCAGCGTGGTTTCGTCGGTCTCGGCGGTGCCAAGCTCCGGCCATTCATAGATGTAATTGTCTGGCGCGCGAACACCGATAATTTTCTTGATGTCCCGGTAGGGCTTCATCTTGATGCCGTTGGCATTACTGACCCCGATGACCAGCGGCACGCGATCGGGCTGCTCGTGATGAATTGCCGTCAACACCCGTTCCCGCGAACTCATCGGCACGACAATCTCCCAGAAATTTCTTTGATATCAAGGGCCTTTTACGACTCGCTTAGGGTCGCGTCTATTCGTGAAACTACATAGATCGCCTGTGTATTGGTTTTGGCTGCGGCATACAATGACTGGCACAACCTGAAGAGGGGTCAGATCATGTCCATTGCTGATCACCATTGTCACCACCGCTTACGGACCCTGGATTGCGTCGGTTTTATTTGTGTATTGGCGCTGCCGCTGTTCGCGTCGGCAGAGACGAACAACGGCGAGGGAAGGCCGGCTGAACGGCTCGCCGACCAGATTCGCGCTGATTTTCGTTATCACTACAGCGCGAAACCGCTGGGCGAAGTTGCCATAGGGTTTGGCATTTCAGCATTGCTCGCAAACAGTAATGCTGACGCGGAGATTCGGGAGTATTTCCAGGACGAACTGCAAAACCAGACCGGCGATGACCTGGCCGATCTGTTCACCGACGTTGGCGACCTTGCCCAGCCCCTGTTTTCCGTGCCGATCTACTTTGGCACGATGTGGTTGGGCAATTACAACGGCAAGCCTGAAACCGCGGCGGCACGATGGGGTGCAAACTCCTTGCGTGCTGTCCTGGTCGGCACACCGGAGTTCGTAACGCTGGCGTATGTTTCCGGCGGCCAGCGACCCGAGGAAGGTGAACCCGGCTGGGACCCGTTCGATGACAACAATGGCGTCAGTGGCCATGCGTTTTTCGGCGCCGTGCCGATCATAACTGCCGCGAAACTAACCGACCGGCGCTGGCTCTGGAATACGCTCTACGTAACGTCCACCCTGCCGGCGCTGGCCAGAGTCTACGAGGACAAGCATTACTTCTCACAGGTCTTCATGGGCTGGTGGCTTGCTCATTCCGCTGCCCGTATGGTTGAACATACAAACTCGGGCAGCGAATCTGCGGTGCGGGTTTCGCCGCTCTTCGTTCCCGATGGCGGCGGGCTGCAGGTGAGTATTCGATTCTGAGTTTTCGTTTACAGCAGCAACTTGATGCCGACGAGCGACAAAATAATGGCGATTGCGATTCGCAATGGACGTTCGGTAACTCTTGCACTGAGCAGGGAGCCGAGGATGACGCCGGGCACCGAGCCCAGCAGCAGTTTTCCGAGCAACAACAGGTCCACACTGCCCATCCAGAGATAGCCGCTGCCGGCAATCAGGGTCAAAGGTATGGCGTGCACGATGTCGGTGCCAACCAGTTTCGTTGGCGTCAGGCGAAACGGGTAGAGAAACACCAGCATGACAATGCCCAGCGCGCCACCACCCATGGACGTCAGCGTGACGAGCAAACCGAGGAGACTGCTCGCGGCAACCGTCAAAGCCGGTTGCGCCCGCTTGAAGCGCTCCGGCGCGTGGGTCCGCATTTTGGCGCCGACCGACTGCGTTTGGCTGCGGAAGAATATGGCCACGGCCGTAAGCAGCAGCACGCAGCCGAGCGCAGTCATGATCAGGCCCTGTTCATATTTGTCGATGCCGTTCATGTGCAACCAGCTCAGCGTGAGCACTGACGTCGGCAGGCTGCCGAGACAGAGTCGTCGCAATACCTGCCAGTCGATACTGCCGCGTTGCTGATGGACGAAACCGCCCACGGTCTTGGTCAGTGCGGCGAACCACAGATCCGTGCCAACGGCCAGCGCCGGTGACACACCGAAGAGCAGCACGAGGATCGGCGTCATCAGCGCACCGCCGCCGACGCCCGTCAAGCCAACGACGGCGCCAACAAGAAATCCTGCAATGCTATGCATCCAGTCCATGTCAGATTTTCGGCATCGCTACCAGACGCTACCCAGTGCGACCCTGATCGCTTCGCCACTGACGCCACTGGCCTCTTCGGCGGCGAGAAAGGCGATCACTTCCGCAACCTCCTGGCAGGTCACGACGCGATTGGTGCGATACAAGGCGGCGCGTTCCCGCCAGACTTCATCGACGCCAATGTTGCACCGTTTGGCTTCAGCCTGTGCCGAACGCTCGGCCATCTCGGTGCGTACCCAGCCGGGCAACACAGCGTTCGCCGTGATGCCGAAGGCGCCGCCGTCTTCGGCGACGGAGCGCATCAGGCCAAGCAGGCCGTGCTTCGAGCTCGTGTAGGCACTGCCGGCCGGCTCCGCGAGTAACCCGGCCGTGGAACTCGTGTAGACGAGGCGCCCGTAGCCACGTTGCACCATGCCTTGCATAACAAGTCGCGACAGATGGAACGGCCCGTCGAGGTTGATGCGCATGGTCTCGTTCCAGACCGCCGGGTCCTGTTCCCAGACGACGCGTTCATCTGCTGAACCAATACCGTGATTGCAAATGAGAATCTCTATCGGGCCCAATTGCTGTTCCGTGTCGCTCACCGCTTGCGCACAACCCTCGGCAGTGCCGAGGTCAGCAACTGAGTAATCGAGTTCCGTGGCCTCGAGTTCCTGCTGGCTGCGTGCGATGCACATCACCTTCGCGCCACGTGCGGCCAAAGTATGTGCCGCTGCGAGTCCGATGCCGCGGCCTGCTCCGGTGACCAACGCGACGCGCCCGACGACTCCGGCCATTGCAAATCTCTCCTGTGAAACCGGTGACCAGTATATAGAATGCGGCTATATGAAATCCGGAGTGTGATTGCATGTCTCACCACGAACAACACAGGGCACATCGGGTCGGCTGGCTTCGAGCCGGGGTGCTGGGCGCCAATGACGGCATCGTCTCGACCTCGAGCCTGATCATCGGTGTTGCTGCCGCCGGCGCGACGCAGGGCGATATCATGCTTGCGGGCATCGCTGGCCTGTTCGCGGGCGCCATGTCGATGGCCGCGGGCGAATACGTGTCGGTCAGCTCGCAGGCGGACACGGAAGCAGCCGATCTTGAAATAGAGAGGCGGTCACTGAAGGCGAATTATGAATTTGAAGTCGCCGAACTGGCGGAGATTTACGAGAGCCGCGGATTGGAGTCGGCGCTGGCCAGGGAAGTTGCGGTGCAGCTGATGGAACACGATGCGCTTGGTGCACATGCCAGGGATGAGATCGGAATTTCCGAAATTATTGCTGCCCAGCCGACGCAGGCTGCTTTTTCCTCGGCGGGTTCTTTTTTTGTTGGCGCGTCGTTGCCCTTGCTGGTGGCATGGGCCGTACCTGGTCCACGATTGATCAGCCTGGTCGCCGTATCGTCGCTGGTGTTTCTTGCCGTGCTTGGCACTCTCGCTGCACGCGCCGGTGGGGCGCCGATCCTGATTGGTGCGGCCCGCGTAACCTTCTGGGGCGCTATTGCGATGACGGTTACTGCGTCGATTGGCCGGTTGCTTGGGCTGGATGGGTAGGTAGAAGTCGCGGGCATGGCCCCCTCCCACAGCATGGCCCCCTCCTACGGCATGGCCCCCTCCCACAGGGTCGCGGGCATGGCCCCCTCCCACAGGGTCGCGGGCATGGCCCCCTCCTACGGGGCATCGGGCTGGCGCTCAGGAATCGCGGCGGCAAACTCGGGCAGGCTGTTGCAATGCGCATCAACCGCGACAAGGCGCGGGTAGTCGTTCAATGGCACATTGAAGCGTCGCGCGTTGTACATCTGTGGTATCAGGCAGCAGTCCGCGAGGGTCGCATTCGCACCGAATACGTAAGGACCGGCGCCGGCTTGTGTCGCAGGGCCGACGATGCATGAACTTGAGTCTCGGGCCATGCTGACTGGAAACTGGGCCGACGTTGAAAAACGTGAGCGATCACTCGCGCGACGTCAGGCGCAGCTAGGCCCGCAGTGCCCGTCCGGCTACGTCAGCTACTGCGAAGTCAGGTTCGGTGAACGGCGCTGTGAGTGCCTGGAGCGGGACGACATCTACATGACCCTGGGGCGATTCTGACAGCCACTTTGGAGCTGTGCTCCAGCGGTCATCCTGTGAGAGCATTGTGACTCCCGGCAGCCACAAGAATATCCATGACCAATTCGAGTCTTTTGATCGGTGATATCGGCGGTACCAATGCGCGTTTTGCGCTGGCCAGTCACGACTCTCCGAATTACGCCAACGAATTGCTCCTGTCCTGCGCTGAATTCGAGTCGGCGCAGTCTGCGATCGACCACTTCCTGAAAAAGACCGGCGCGAGCACACCGAAGATTCTGTGCCTCGCGGCCGCCGGGCCCGTCGTCGCGCAAAAAGTACGCTTCACGAACAATCGCTGGAGCCTGGATGCTGGGGACCTGGCAGCCACTTTCGCAGGATCGAGCGTGCGCCTGCTGAATGATTTCGAAGCGATCGCGTACTCGATACCCTACCTTGGCGCCGCCAACTGCGTGCCTATCGGCCTGCCCGAGAGCGGCCCATTGCCCGCCGACAATTACACGGTCGGCATCATCGGGCCGGGAACCGGGCTGGGTGCTGTCGGGCTGAAGAGAGTAGACAACGTTGACTTGCCGATTGCCGGCGAAGCCGGACATATCGGTTTTGCACCGGCTACGCAGGTGCAACTCGAGATCCTGACCGTGTTGCACGAGCGTTTTGACCGGGTTTCGTCCGAACGACTGGTGTGCGGCCCCGGTCTGGAAAACCTGTATTGGGCACTGGGCCGGGTGCATGGTGCGGACTGGCCGCAACTCTCGGCGGAAAAAATATTCGCAGCCGCTGCAGGCAACACGGACAGCCGTGCCTCTGAAGCAGTGCAATTATTTTTCGAAATTCTCGGCCAGGTGGCGGGCGATTTTGCGCTCACGATTGGTGCCGGGGATGGCATCTTCATCGCCGGGGGCATGATGCCGCGCTATCCCGACATGTTCGCGACCAGTCGCTTTCGCTCCGGGTTCGAGAACAAGGGCCGTTACCGCTCGTTGATGGAAACCATCCCGACCCGGCTGATCCTGCACAAGCAGCCCGGCCTGCTTGGCGCTGCCGCGGTGGCACAGCGGATGGCACAGCAGTAGCAGCGCGCGGGCTACCACCGGAATTCATCGCGACTCGGCGCCAGGCGCGAAACACCCGCATAGCGTGCGTTGGGTCACGCCCCAGCCGGCCGTCGCTTTGTACACTTCTATTCGACTAATTCTAAGTTTGATCTGGTCGAATATTATGTCAAGCGGGTTTTCCCAACTGCCGTTGCAAAAGAAAGTGACGATGACACTGTTGCTGACGATTTCGGCATTTGCCGTCATCAGCTACACGATCCTGTCGGTCGTTATCTCGCCGGCATTCGACGACCTGGAACTTGAAGCGGCCCGGACCGACCTTGTTCGCGCACAACGTGCGTTGAACGCCGACGTGCAGAACCTCGTGGAGACATCCGCGGACTGGGCGTTGTGGGACGACATTTACAACTACGCCATTGACGGCAATCTGTCGTTTCGCAATACCAACCTTATACCCTGGACGCTGCCCAACCTGGACCTCGACATGATGACGGTCTACGCAGTGAATAGGGAGCTGCTCTGGAGCGATTTGCGCGTCGATGGCAGTGTTCGCGATATCAGTGAACTGGGAATTCTCGACACAAACCAGCCTGCGGCGTCGCGGCTCCTCGGGCATCAACATCAGGACGATCGCGTCGCAGGCGTGGTGCATACGGAACTTGGGCCAATGATCGTCAGCGCGCGACCGATACTGCGTTCAGACCACAGCGGTCCGAATGCGGGATCACTGGTAATCGGCAAGTTCCTGGATGACTCGGCGCTGACGCAGCTCAGGAATCGTACTGAGATGAACCTGGACTGGATCCCGTTTGGCGATTTTCCGAGCCAGTCGAAAATCGACGTTGCCGACCTGATGGCTGACGCGATACACGTTGAGACCGGTTCCCAATATATTGCGAGCCATGTGGTGCTCCGCGATATTTTCAACGAGCCGGCCCTGGTGCTGAGTGCGGAAACAACCCGCAAGATTTCCGCTCTGGGCCGGCAGACGGTTCGTGCAGCGATGATATTTTTGTTCTGGCGGAGTGCTCGTAACCGTTGTCATGTGGTACCTGTTGCGCCGAACAATGCTCAGGCCGATCGGTCGTCTGGCCGAACACATGGAGAGAGTTCGTACCAGCGGCGACCTGTCGCGCGCACTGCGTGTCGACAGTGATGACGAAATTGGCTCGCTGGCGCTGCAGTTCAACCGCCTTATCTCTGACGTTCATGAGGCGCGTAACGCGTTGCTAATCCAGTCGTTCAAGGCCGGTAAGGCGGATACGGCAGCGGAGGTCCTGCACAATATTCGCAATGCCATGACACCGATGATCAACGGCGCCGAGCGACTGGGCAAGGCACTGCGTGTACCTGGCGAGTTGCGTGTGGCCGACGCGGTAGGGCAATTGCGTGATTCGAACTGTCCGCCCGAGCGAGTGGCAAAACTGGTCGACTACGTGGAAGCGTCGTTCGAACATATCCGCAAAACCAACGATGAGGCGGCCGATGACGTGAGCATCATCATGTCGCAGACGCGGCAGGTCGAGGCGATCATGTCCGACCAGGAAAAATTCGCGAATGCAGCCCCGCCGGCGGAAACCATTTCTGTGGATGAAGTTGTAAGTGAGGCCGCAAATATCATTCCAAGAGATGCGATGAAGAGAATCGAAATCGCGCTCGATGAGAATCTGCAGGGTCTGCAGGTACACGCTCACCGCATTGGTCTGTTGCAGGTTTTGGGCAACCTGATTCTCAATTCCTACGAGTCGATACAACGTACGAGTCAAAGCTACGGCCGTATCCACCTGTCAGCGAGCAAAGAGCAAATCGAGAATCGGCAAATGGTTCGCCCGACATCGCGTCCTGATAGCGGCCGTTGATAAACGCGCGCCCCTCGATCCGGAGCTCTCCGGCCAATGCTCGCCAATCCTGCCTGGTCTTATCCAACATGTGTTAACGCCTGCGATCGAAAGCCATCCGGCCGATACCGGTGTATATAGTGTAGCGCCTTGCTTCGGGTAGGATAGTAGTCGCGGGTAGGGACACGGGGATTCTTCATGAAAAAAATTATCGCGACAGTGGTGTCAGTACACGCGGGTGACAACGACGACCTGAGCAAAGAGCAGCGTGAGTACATCGAGGTTGAGCTGGACGGCATTGTCGGCGACCGGCACCGGTCTTATACGCGCACCTGCTGGGCGGGTGACAAGCAGGCCAAAGGCACGACGCGGCGCAACGAGCGCCAATGGTCGGCGAATTCGGTCGAGGAATTGGCGGCTATTGCAAAGGCCATGGATCTGAACGCTCCCCTGGCCGCGACCTGTCTTGGCGCGAATCTCTGTCTCAGTGGGCTCCCTGATCTGTCGCGATTGCCCAAGGGGACGCGATTGAAGTTTCCGTCCGGGGCCGAGCTCATGGTCGAGGAATACAACCCGCCCTGCCACGACATGGGCAAGAAAGTCGCGGCCCTTTACACAAAGTCGAACGGTCGGCCGCTAACGTCAATCGCTTTTTCCAAGGCAGCTAAACTAACGCGCGGTATCGTCGGCGTGGTCGAGGCGGCCGGAACAATCCGTGCGGGCGACGTGGTAACCGTCGTGTATTACAATCCGCCTGCCTGATGGCTGGCGACCACCGACACCTTTGACCGGCTGTGTGCGGCGTCTAGCGCCGACAACACATCCGCGACCAGGTCATCTCCGGACTCTATGCCGACCGACAGTCGGATCAGGTTCTGGCCGATGCCGGCCTTGGCCAAGGCTTCGGGTGCGACCGGCGCATGCGTCATTGACGCCGGGTGGCAGACAAGGCTCTCGACACCGCCGAGCGACTCGGCCAGCGAAAAGTGTTGCAGGTGTTGCAGGAATGTTCGAATCGCGATGTCGCCGCCGTTCAATTCAAAGCTCAGCATGCCGCCGAAACCCCGTTGCTGGCGCGCCGCGAGTTCATGCCCCGGGTGCGTTGCCAGTCCCGGATAGTAGACCTTCGCCACCTGCGGCTGCTCGGCAAGCACATTCGCGAGCAATTGCGCATTTTCCTCGTGCTGCCGAATCCGCGGACGCAAAGTGCGCAAGCCGCGCAGCGTCAGGAAGCTGTCGAACGGTGCGCCGGTAAGGCCGAGGCAATTGACCCACCAGCAAAGCTCCTTGGCGAGCTCATCGTTTGCGGCGATCACGGCACCGCCAACCACATCGCTGTGACCATTGATGTACTTGGTGGTCGAGTGCAGCACGATATCCGCGCCAAGCGCGATCGGTGTCTGCAATGCTGGCGACAGGAAGGTGTTATCCACGGCCAGCAGGGCACCACAGTCGTGTGCAAACTGCGCCATCTTCGCAATGTCGACGATACGCAGTAACGGGTTCGACGGCGTTTCGGTGAGTATCAGTTTTGGCTTTTGCAGGCATGCGTGAGCGACTGCGGCCGTGTCGGTCTGGTCGATGAACAACACCTCGAAGTGTCCCTTGGACGACAGCTTGTCGAACAGGCGAAACGTGCCGCCGTAGCAGTCGTGCGGTGCGACCAGCACGTCGCCTGGCTTGAGCAGGTGACAGAGGAGTGTCAGCGACGCCATACCAGAAGCGGTAATGACGGCGCCGGCGCCACCCTCGAGTTCAGTCAGCGCGTCGGCAAGCGCATCGCGCGTCGGGTTGCCGGAGCGTGTGTAGTCATACTCGCGTTTTTCGCCAAAGCCTGTGAATGCGAAGTTTGTCGACAGGTAAAGCGGCGGCACGACAGCGCCAAATTGCGTGTCGGATTCGATCGCGGCACGCACGGCAATCGTTGCTGGGTCAGTTTGCTGGGTCATTGTTCGGGTCTCATGATGGGTTCCAAGTACTACTTGCTCATCGGAACCCTGCGAAACCCGCAAGGGAGTGTGTGTCGTGTCCGTCAGCTGCCCATGGCGGGTAGCGTGTTGCTACGACACTCATCTCTCGGTGATCAAGTCACCGCAGGAGTTGGCACCTTCCCGGGATGGTTAGTCCTGGAGGTTGCCCCGGCTTCAAAGGGCCTATCCCTCAGCCGGTCTCGATGAGTCTGTTGCAGTCTATGTGTGAACCAAATCCGCCGTCAAGAATTGCGTCACGGTCGGTGAAAGACTGTTCGAACCACTGCAAGTGATTTGCAGCCCGTATTGATTCACCGAGAAAAACCATTGCAGGTGCAACAACTTTCGCTGCCGTTGCATCTGCTTGCAGCGCTTTTGCCGACGTGATGATGGTGCGCTGTTGCGGCGTGGTGCCGTTCTCGACAATGGCAATCGGCAAGTCCGGCGACACGCCGCGATGCAGCAGTTGCTGGCTGATATCCGGAATCGAACTCACGCCCATGTACAAGGCGAGTGTGTGGCCTGCATTTAATAATTGTGGCCAGTCGGATCCAAGATCGTTGTCGAGTCTTGCAGTGGCCAGCGTCACGCTGCCGCTGACTCCGCGCAAGGTGAGCGGTATGCCGGCATACGCCGCACAACCGAGTGCTGCCGAGATGCCCGGAACAATTTGAAACGGCAGGCCGGCCGCCGCTAATGCCAATGCCTCTTCGCCGCCGCGGCCAAAGACGAACGGGTCGCCGCCTTTCAATCGACAGACACGATTGCCCTCGCGTACGAGTCGCACCAGCAATGCGTTGATGTCTTCCTGTGACATCGCCTGCGAGCCGGCGCTTTTGCCGACGAAAATCAGTTCCGCTTCCTTACGGGCGATGTCCAGAATCGATTCCGACACCAGGCGGTCGTAGAGAATGACGTCGGCGCGACCGATCAGGTTATGGCCGCGCAGTGTAATCAGGCCTGGATCACCAGGGCCGGCGCCGACGATCCAGGCTTCGCCGTTACGTGTGATTTTCCGGCTGGCGTCGCCGACCAATTGCGCACGCATCGCCTTTTCCGCCGCCGCCTGTCGGCCGGCCAGCAGGTGTTCCGCGATAGGCCCGACAAAAAAGTCCTGCCAGAAGCGGCGGCGCTCGCGAAGATCCGTAAAGCGTTTCCGCGCGAGTTTGCGCCAGCGCCCTGCCTGTGCGGCGAGTTCGCCGATTCTTGCCGGCAGCCATGCTTCGATCTGGTTCTTGAGTTGTTGCGCGAGGACCGGGGCGTTGCCTTCGGTGCCAATCGCGATGAGCACCGGTGAGCGATCGACAATCGCCGGCAGGATGAAACTCGAAGCGGCGTTGTCGTCGACAACATTGCAGAGGCGCGCGGCCACTGCGGCATCCGCTGCGACACGATGATTGAATGCAACGTCATCGGTTGCGGCGATGCACAGCCAGAACGGTACGACAGTTTCGCTGCTGTAAGGAGCAACGATTCGAGTGAGTTGGCCCTGTACGATCTGCTGCTGCAGCGTCGCCTCGAGCTCGGTAGCCAGCACTGTAACAATGGCGCCGCTGCGTTGCAGCAAGCCGATTTTTCGGCTGGCCACGACGCCGCCGCCGATCACGAGGCAGGGCTTGTCCTTCAGGTCCAGGAATATGGGTAAACGGTCCAAATCGAATCCTTATTGTCTCAGCACGCAACATAGCGAGTCGCGTCGGCAAGGCAAAATACTGATTTCTTTGGCAACCAGATCGCGATGGAATATGCAGTGCCACGCTGACGATTGAACAGCTACACAGTTCGTGGGTCTGATTTGACTCAGCCGGTTCGCAGTGCTTATATCGTTCGCAGCACCTGGAAAAACCGTGACACTTATTCAACTCAAATACCTGCTGGGCGTAGTCGATAACGGCCTCAACATCACGGCGGCCGCGGACCGCCTGTTCACCAGTCAGCCGGGTATCAGCAAACAACTTCGCCAGCTCGAGCAGGAAGTTGGTGTGCAGATATTTTCGCGTAAGGGCAAGGCGCTGATCGGTGTAACCCCGGCTGGCGCAACGATTGTCGACTACGCGCGCAAAATCATGCGTGACGTGGAGAACATTCGTAGCGTGGGGCAGGACCTGATGTCCGAGCAGGATGGCACGTTGTCAATTGCGACGACGAATACGCAGGCGCGTTATGTCTTACCCGAGGTAATCAGTCGATTTCACGAACGCTACCCCAATGTGAATATCGAATTGCACCAGGGTACCTCGGAGCAGATTGCCGACCTGGTGGCAGAAGGCCGGGTGGACTTCGCGATCGCAACGGACTCGCAGAGCCTGTTTCCGGAACTCAACCTGCTGCCATGCTTTCACTGGGACCGTATTGTATTGACCAGAAAGGATCACGCGCTGGCAACGAGCAAAAAGACCTTGAGTTTGCAGGCCCTGGCTGAGCATCCATTGATCACCTATGTGTTTAGCTCGAACCGCGGCTCGTCATTCCTGCGCGCTTTTGAAAACGAGCATCTGCAACCCAATGTTGTATTCACGGCACGCGATGCCGATGTCATCAAAACCTACGTACGCATGGGTATGGGTGTCGGCGTGCTGGCACCGATGGCGGTGCTTGATGAAGATCTAAAGAATTTTCATGTCACCTGTGCGAAGGGCCTGTTTCCGACCGTGACGACCTGGATCGGCATTCCGCGCGACCGTGCATTGCGGCGTTACATGCTGGACTTCATTGCGCTGTTTGCGCCGCACTGGTCCCGCGAATTAATCGAGTTGGCGACTACGGCCGGCTCTCAGGAACAGGTCGACAAACTGGCCAGGCAGGTCGATATTCCGACCCGCACTGGCTGCGAGATAGGGATTCCGGTCGCGGCCTAGCCTGGAATCTAAACGCTGGCGAGATCGATCTCGTGTATGCCGCACTCGCGCTTCAAGCCGAAGAAGCGCAGTTGTTCTTCCTCGCTCACCTCGTGTATCGATTTCGTCGTGTGGTAGTCACCGATGCTCAGGTAGCCGTGCTCCCACAACGGATAGTAGGGCAGGTTATTCCGGGTCAGATAGCGATGCACATCGCGGTCGCTCCAGTCGGCGATCGGGTGCACTTTCCAGCGATCGTTACTCCAGTCGAGGAACGCGGTGTTCTTGCGGCCAAGGGATTGTGTGCGACGGAGCCCGGCAAACCAGGTGCCGACATTCAGTTCGTTAATGGCGCGCTTCATTGGCTCCACTTTCACGAGCTGGTTGTACTCTTCCAGCGCTTCCGGCCCCATCTTCCAGCGCTCACCGAAACGCGCCTCCTGCTAATGCGGTGACAATTCGGAGCGATAGACCTTGAGGTTCAGCTTGAGCCGCTCGGTCAGTTCATCGACAAAGCGATAGGTCTCCGGAAACAGGTAGCCGGTGTCAATCAAGATCACGGGAATGTCGGGCTGTTGTTGTGTCAACAAATGCAATGACACAGCCGCATGTGCTCCGAAGCTCGAGGTGACAACATGTTGCCCCGGCAGGTTCTCCAGCGACCAGGCAACCCGATCAGCAACATCAAGTTTGGCGAAAGTTGCATTGCAGTGGTCCAGTGCTACCTCGCGCGTCGCCAGTTCATCGTGTGCGATGCAGGGAATAATGCTGGCGCAGGCTGACATCAGAGTGCCCCCGCGACGAAGTCACCGAAAGCCTGGCCGGGCGCACGGCCAGCTGCGAAAGCGCTGAAGTGCTGTTCCAGTATGTCGAGAATTTCCGCCTCGTTGACGTTTTCGTGCGTGAGTTGATTGAGGCGTATACCCAGGCCGTCGCCGCCAAGGAACAAACTGTATTGCCCCGGTGCCTTGCCCACCAACCCGATCTCGGCAAGGTAGGGGCGGGCGCAACCGTTCGGGCAGCCGGTAATACGCAACGATATCGATTCATCGAGCAGTTTGTGTTCTTCGAGCAATGCCTCAATTTTGGTCGTCAGATCGGGCAGGTAACGCTCCGCCTCGGCCATCGCGAGCGCACAGGTCGGCAATGCGACGCAGGCCAGTGCCTGTTGTCGCAATGGCGAGAGAGTTTGCGTTGGCGCAATGCCATGCGACTGCAGCAGTCGTTCAATACTGCGCTTACGGTTGGCGGCAACATCGCTGATGATGACGTTCTGGTTGGCGGTCAGTCGAAACGTCCCCTCGTGAACTTTCGCAATGGCGGCCAGAGCGCTCAGCATTTTTTGCTCGCCGTTGTCGATGACGCGGCCCTGCGGTACGAACAGCGTCAGGTGCAACTTGCCAAGCTGGTCTTTGGTCCAGCCGAATTCGTCGCCGCGGCTCAGGAAGCGATACGGCGCCGGGGCTTGCAGCTCGAATCCCAGGCGCTGCTGTAACTCGGCCCTGAACCAGTCCAGGCCGCGGTCGTCGATCGTGTATTTGAGTCGCGCGTGCTTGCGGTTGCTGCGATCGCCATGGTCGCGCTGCAACCTGACGACATGTTCGGCGACGGCCGTCACCTGCTCCGGCGTGCAGAAGCCAATGACATCCGCGACGCGCGGATAGGTTTCCGCTTCGCCGTGGTGCATGCCCATCCCACCGCCGACTGTGACATTGAACCCGGCAAGCTTGCCATCTTTCTGGATAGCGATAAAACCGAGGTCCTGCGAAAAAATGTCGACATCGTTGGATGGCGGAATCGCGACGCCGATCTTGAACTTGCGCGGCAGGTAGGTCGCGCCGTATATCGGTTCGACGTCGCCACCCGCAACACGTTCCTTGTCCAGCCAGATTTCATGATAGGCGCTTGTGTTGGGTGTCAGGTGCTCGCTGATTGCCGCTGCCACCCCGCAGGCCGCCGCATGGATTGCGGATCGCTCCGCCAGCGGTGTGCACATGACATTGCGATTGACGTCGCCGCAGGCGGCGATCGTGTCAAGCAGGCTCGCATTGATCGCGGCGATCGTCGGCTTGAGGTCGTGCTTGATGACGCCGTGAAACTGGAAAGCCTGGCGTGTCGTCAGGCGAATACTCGGGTTCCCGTACTCGCGGGCGAGTCGGTCCATCTCCAGCCATTGCTCCGCGGTTGCAATGCCGCCGGGCACACGGACGCGAATCATGAAGCTGTGCGCGGGCTCCAGTTTCTGCCGCGCGCGTTCGGCACGGATGTCGCGATCATCCTGCTGATAAAAGCCATGGAACTTGGACAACTGCGTGTCGTCTTCGGCCAGCGTGCCGGTTGCCCCGTCGGCCAGGCTTGCCACAATCGTGCCGCGCAGATAATCGCTGCGGGCCTTGATGCCCTCGACCGGCGTCAGTGTCTTCCCGGCGCTCATCAGTACACATCTCGCTGGTAACGCCGCACCTGCTTCAGGTCCCTGACGTAGGCCGCGGCGTTGTCGTCAGACAGCTTGCCTTCCTGCCGGACAATCGCAAGCAGTGCCTCGTGTACGTCACCGGCCATGTGGTTGGCATCACCGCAAACGTAGAAGTGCGCGCCGCGTTGCAGCCACGCAAATATCTGCGCACTCTTTTCGAGCAGGCGATGCTGCACGTACATTTTTTCGCCCTGGTCGCGCGAGAACGCCACGTCGAGGTTCGTGAGCAGGCCCTCCTTGCGGTAACGCAGCCATTCGAGTTGGTAGAGGAAGTCGCTGGACAGGTTGCGGTCGCCGAACACGAGCCAGTTGTCACCATGGTGGCCGTGTTCGCGGCGGTGCTCGACGAACGCACGGTACGGCGCAACACCGGTGCCGGCGCCAACCATGATGATGGGTGTATCGCCGTCTGGCGGCAGCCGGAAATTTTCGTTCGCCTCGACCAGCACCGGCGCGTGTGTGGCGGCGCCAGCCAGGAAATTCGATGCGGCGCCCCAGTGACGTCGGCCATGGGCCTCGTAGTCGACGACGGCGACGGTCAGATGTGCTTCGTCGGGGTTGGCGTCGGGACTCGAAGCGATCGAGTAGGAGCGCGGCGCGAGTTTCCGCAGTGCTGCCAGAAACTGCGGCTGCTGCCAGTCAACCGGGTATTCGTGTACGAGGTCGATCAGCTGGCGCGTGGCGAGATAGTCGGCAAACTGCGCACGATCGTCGAGCACTGCGCGCAGCGGCGCGTGTTCTTGCGCGACTGCGTCGAGCAACGGCCGGCTCAGTGCCGTGATCTCCTTAGTGCTGAATTCGGCACCATCAATTCCCGTGGCATCTGCGAGCGCGTCGATCAGCGGCAGCGGATTAGCGGCCTGCACGGCGAGCGAGTCACCTGGCTGGTACACGAGGCCGGATCCTTCGAGATCAAGCTCGATGTGTTGCACATTCTTGCTCGAGCCACGCCCCGTGATGCGCTGGCGAGCAAGGATTTCCGCAGCAAACGGTTCCTGCCAGCCCGTGGTTTGCGCACTTGGGACTGCT
The DNA here is from genome assembly GCA_027618995.1 of Pseudomonadota bacterium. Lineage (GTDB taxonomy): Bacteria > Pseudomonadota > Gammaproteobacteria > Steroidobacterales > Woeseiaceae > UBA1847. The sequence continues at coordinate 16,415 of JAQCGO010000040.1, forward strand.
CGCAACAGGGCAGGTCGCCGTACTTCTGCGGTGCCTGACTCGTCGCGTGCCCTGGCAATGATCTGCTCCGCCCAGCCGGTCGCCGCTGTCTCGAAGTCGAGGTCACACTCGACCCGATCAAAAAGCGGCCTGGCACCCAGAGTTTGCAGGCGATCGTCAAAGACTCGGCCCTGGGCACAGAAATCCGCGTAACTCGAGTCGCCCAGCGCGAGTACGGAGTAGTTCAGCTGCGGGAGCTGCGGCGCCTTGTCCGACATCCAGAATTCGAAAAATGCTTCGCTGCCTTCGGGCGCTTCACCGATGCCGTGTGTTGCCAAAACAAAGACGGCCCGCGTGGCACCCTTCAATGTCTTCGGGCGCGTATTCTTTAGATCATGCAGATCCGTGGCGACTCCTGCGGCCCTGGCGTTTGCCGCCAGCTGCTCGGCAATTTTGCGGCTGTGGCCGGTCTCGGTGGCGTAGAAAATATGCCAGTTCTCGGCTGCCGTAGCAGTGATTGGTTGTAGACGGCCGACAGCCGCGCATGGGGCCGTTGAGCCGGCCATGCCGGCCAGGAAACCACTGCTCCAGATCAGCTGCTCGCGATCGAAATGCGCAACGGTCTGCTGCAACGCGGTCAGGTCGGCTGCGCTGACAGTCGCTGCAAAAAGGTCCTGGGGTACTGAGGCCACGCCGGTCTCCTGGTAATTCTGAGGCTTACGTTAACGGCTGGGCCGCGCGATCTGAACGACCGAGTTCTTATTGGCAGATAACCTCCGGCTATAGCGCAATGACTGGCTATCCCATCCGCCCCGGCATTGGTTTACACTGGAACGGCAAACAGCAGACCAAAAGAAAGGGGACCAGCCGTGATCGAATTCGAACTAAACGGGGGCACCTGTGACGTCGTCCAGCGAGCCCAATACGCCGCTGTTATGGGTCGTACGCGACGAACTCAAATTGAAAGGCACAAAGTTTGGCTGCGGTATTGCGATGTGTGGAGCCTGCACAATTCATCTCGACGGTGTTGCCACACGTTCCTGCATTACGCCGGTCAGCGCGGTCGCCGGACGTTCGGTAACAACGATCGAAGGGCTCGCAACAGATGCGGGCAAGGCCTTGCAACAGGCCTGGATTGACGAGCAGGTGCCGCAGTGCGGCTACTGCCAGTCAGGCCAGATCATGCAGGCTGCGGGCTTACTGGCGAACACGCCACAGCCGAATGACCAGCAAATCATTGATGCCATGAACGGCAATCTCTGCCGCTGCATGGCCTATACGCGGATCCGCAAAGCGATAAAAGCGGCGGCTGCCGGCGGGGAGGCATAGTCATGGCGATGCGAGCAGACAAAGTACAGAAAGCAGTCACGCGCAGAACTTTCCTGGCCAGCAGTGCCGGTGCCGGGTTGGTCATGAGCCTCGGGGTCGTGCTGCCGGGTTGCAGCGAGAGCGACGTGGCTTCGGACATCAGCAGCGGCGGCGCCAGTGCCCGTTTTGCGCCTTCGATGTGGTTTCAGATTAACGCCGACGGCGGCATCATGATTAATATTCCGAAAGCCGAGATGGGGCAGCACATCGGCACCGCATTGGCGCGCATTATCGCTGACGAGCTCGGTGCTAACTGGGATGATGTGGATTTCGTGCACGTCGACAGTGACCCGCAGTGGGGGGCAGCTGGTTCCTGGCGTGTCACTCGGTGATGTAACGGGTGGTTCGTGGTCGGTATTCACCTCGTTCACCATGATTTCCCAGGCCGGTGCCGCCGGTCGCACGATCCTGCGCGATGCCGGTGCGGCCTTGCTGGGGGTGGATCCGGCCGACTGTTCGGTTGCGGACAGCGTGGTATCGGCACAGGGCAAACAGGTGTCATTCGCGGACATCGTGCAGAAGGGCGATGTCAGTCGTACTCTGAGCGCCGAGGAACTCAGCGCCCTGCCAGTGAAACCGGTAGTGGAACGACGCCTGATCGGGCATGCCACCAATGCCCGCGACATTCCGGCGAAGAGTCGTGGCGAAGCGGTTTTCGGTATCGACGTTGAATTGCCTAGCATGGTTTTCGCGCATCCGATGATGCCGCCAACCCGCTATGGCAGTTCGATCAAGAGCATCGATGACAGCGCGGCGAAAAGTATTCCGGGCTACCAGCAGACCCTCGAGCTGACGGATCCCAGCGGCCTGCTCATGGGTTGGGCAGTGGTTATTGCGGATAATTTTCCCAGTGCGATGAAGGCTGCTGCGGCGGTCAAAGTCGTCTGGGAGGCCGGCCCGACGGCCACAGTCAGCGAAGCGGATCTTTTCGCCGAAGGCGCAAGGCTGGTTGCCGACAAGAGCATCGGCACACGCTTCGTCGATGAAGGTGATGTCAGCGCGGCACAGGCCGCGGCCGCAGACTCGTTCAGCGCGACCTATCGAACCGGCACGGCCATGCACGCGACACTCGAGCCCGTGAATGCGGTGGTCGAGAGTAAAGAGGTACGCCACCACGTGCATGCCGGTTGCCAGTATCGTGCGGCGATGGTGCCGACGCTCGCCGGCGTATTGGGTATGGACGAAGCGAACGTCGTCATACACCAGTACTATCTCGGCGGCGGCTTCGGTCGGCGCCTTTGGGGTGACTACATGATTCCGGCGGCGCTGGCGGCGCAAACACTGGGCAAGCCGGTCAAAGTGGTGTTTCAGCGCGCCGATGACAGCCGGCTGGACTGCGTCCGGTCTCCATCGGTGCAGCAGTTTGATGCATCTTTTGCGGCGGATGGCAAACTGACGGCCATCGAACATGCGGCCGCGGCAGGCTGGCCGACGCTCACGCTGTTGCCGAGCTTCATGGGTCCCGGCGTCGACGGCAATGGCAAGTTCGACGCGTTTTCGATCGTCGGCGCCGACCACTGGTACACATTGCCGAATCATCGTGTGCGTGCGCTGAACAACGACCTGGCGCAGCGGACGTTTTTGCCCGGCTTCCTGCGGTCAGTTGGCCCGGGCTGGACCAGCTGGGGTGTCGAATCGTTCATGGATGAACTCGCCGATCGCGCTGGCCAGGATCCGATTGAGTTTCGCCTGGCCATGCTGGATGCGGCCGTCAAGAATGCCGGCGATGCGCACGGCGCGGTCGGAGGTGCGACCAGCCTGGCGAATGTACTCAAGGATGTGCGTGATCGATCCGGCTGGGGTCGCGCTATGCCCGCCGGAGAAGGGCTCGGTGTGGCCTGCTGTTTTGGTCAGCAGCGTGACATGGCGACCTGGGTAGGATGCGTCGCGCACGTAGCGGTCGATGCGAAGAGCAACAAGATAACGGTCAAAAAGATCTGGCAGTCGATTGACTGCGGTACGGTCATTCACCCGGATGGGGCGATGGCGCAGGCCGAGGGCGCGACACTCTGGGGTCTCAGCATTGCGTTGCATGAAGGCGCAACTTTCGAAAATGGCCAGGTTGCACAACGAAATTTCGATACCTACACGCCGTTGCGTCAGGCTGATGTACCGGAACTGGACATTCGGTTTATCGACAGCAGCCGATTCCCGACCGGATTGGGTGAGCCGCCGTTTGTTCCCGTCGCGCCGGCCATTGCGAATGCAATTTTCGCCGCAAGCGGCAAACGGGTACGGGACCTGCCGATCCGTCTCTAGGCTAATCGCTGCAGGATGTGCCAGCCGCTCGTCGCGATTTGCTTGAACGCCTGCCCGGTCGCAATCGCGCGCGGATCCGCCGCATTGCCGTCGACGCCGCGCCGGAGTACGCCGGCGAGGATCGCAGCGAGGCGAAACATCGCGAAGGCGATATGGAAATCGATGTCAGGCACGGTGCTGAGTTGTGCGCTGCGCGCATATGACTCCAGCAGCATGCGTTCGGACGGAATCCCCAGTGATTGCAGGTCGACGTCGAGCAAGCCATTGGTTGTGCCGATGTTTGCGAGGCGATACGGCATCAGGAAATAGGCGAGGTCGGCTAGCGGGTGGCCGATGGTCGAGAGCTCCCAGTCCAGCACGGCGATGACGCGTGCTTCGTCCGCGGCGAATATCACGTTGCCGGGGCGGAAATCGCCGTGCACGATCGTGGCTTGGTCATCGTCGGGATTGAGCTTCGGCAGCCACTCGATCAGCTTGTCCATCGCCGCAAAATCATCGAGCTTCGAGGCTTCGTACTGTTTGGACCAGCGCGCTACCTGGCGTGCGACGTAGGCGGATGGGCGGCCGAAATCGGCGAGGCCGATGGCCGCGTGGTCGAGTGCATGCAGATTGCCCAGCGCCGTAATCATTGACTCGTACATGGCCGTGCGTTCGGCGGGCATGCAGCCGGGCAAACGCGGGTCTGCAATAACGCGTCCCGGCACATAGTCCATGATGTAGAACATCTGGCCGATGACGTTTTCGTCCACGCACAACAAGTACGTTGCCGGAACCGGGACTGCGCTGTTGGCGAGTGCCGAAATCACCCGGTATTCGCGATCGATTGCGTGCGCGGATGGCAGCAATTCGCCGGGCGGTTTTTTTCGCA
>JAQCGO010000002.1 GCA_027618995.1 Pseudomonadota bacterium
GGCCCTGATTCTTCTGCACAAAAAAATACCCGGGGCCCCTTACGGAACCCCGGTATTTTTCGTTGGCGGAGTGGACGGGACTCGAACCCGCGACCCCCGGCGTGACAGGCCGGTATTCTAACCAGCTGAACTACCACTCCGAACTTTGGTGGGTGCTGACGGGATCGAACCGCCGACCCTCGCCTTGTAAGGGCGACGCTCTACCAGCTGAGCTAAGCACCCAGAAAACTTTCGCAGGAGCAGCGTTAGCCGCATAAAACGAGGCCTGGAGGCCATCCTACAATCGGTTTGCTCGACCCCCCCTGGGCGAGCGGCGCGCTAGTTTACGGCATCCTTCAGGCCTTTGCCAGCCTTGAAACCAGGAACATTGCTCGCCTTAATTTTGATCGCTTCACCGGTTCTCGGATTACGGCCCGTGCGTTCTGCACGTGCTTTTACACCGAAGGTACCGAAACCGATCAGCGAGCCCGAGCCGCCGTTTGCCAGCGTTCCCTGAATCACATTCAGCACTCCATCTACCGCTTTTGCAGCCTCGGAACGCGATAGTCCTGCCGCACTTGCAACTGCATCGACCAGTTCACCCTTATTCATGATTTCACCCTTGCAGATTGATTAAAGACATCGAAAGAAATTGATCAATCCAGCGAGCCCTCACCAGGAGTCACAATCCGCTGAATCACCGTTGGCAACTCCGTGCCACCGCCAATAGCTGCAATGCTTATACCAACTGACCCAAACACCGTCAAATTTCCTGTAACCACGCGGGTTGCAGCACTTTAGTGCGGGCGGACAATATCCTCGGATTTCGTCTCTGATTCGGAGGATTTCGGCTCCACCTCGGTCGCTTCTTTCGCAGTCTCGGGCACCGGCATGTGAGCCAGTGCATGCTGCAACACCTGGTCAATCCATTTCACTGGAACAATCGTCAGCTTGTCTTTGATGTTCTTCGGTATTTCGGCGAGATCCTTTTCGTTTTCCTCGGGGATCAGGACCGTGCCGATACCGCCACGGTGGGCCGCCAGCAGCTTCTCCTTGAGGCCGCCAATCGGCAAGATCTCGCCTCGCAAGGTGATCTCGCCGGTCATGGCCACATTGCTCTTGACCGGCATGTTGGTCAATGCCGACACCAGCGCAGTGCACATGCCAACTCCCGCACTCGGTCCGTCTTTCGGAGTGGCACCTTCCGGCACGTGGATATGCACGTCGAACTTCTGGTGGAAGTCTTCATCGATGCCGAGAACCTTGGCCCGGCTTCGCACTACGGTCATGGCTGCCTGGATCGATTCGGTCATGACCTCACCCAGCTGACCCGTGAAATTGTGCTTGCCCTTACCGGGCACGATCGCGGCCTCGATCGTCAGCAGCTCACCGCCGGCCTCGGTCCAGGCCAGGCCCGTAACCTGACCGACCTGGTCATTGCCCTCTGCCTTGCCGAACCGGAAGCGGCGCACGCCGAGGTATTTTTTCATGCTCTTCGTTGAGATCGTGACGCGCGTCGCGCGTGGTTTCAGCAACAGTGACTTCACGACCTTGCGGCAGATCTTCGAAATCTCGCGCTCCAGGTTGCGTACACCCGACTCACGCGTGTAATGCTGAATGATGTCGAGGACGGCGCCTTCAGCAATCTTGAGTTCGTTTTCCTTGAGACCGTTTTCCTTCAGCTGCTTCGGAATCAGGTAGCGCATCGCGATATTGAGCTTTTCATCCTCGGTGTAGCCCGGGATGCGAATAACCTCCATGCGATCGAGCAGTGGCGGCGGAATATTGAGGCTGTTGGCGGTACACACAAACATCACGTCGGAGAGATCGAAATCGACCTCAAGGTAATGATCCTGGAAGGTCGAATTCTGTTCAGGATCGAGCACCTCAAGCAAAGCGGACGACGGATCGCCGCGGAAGTCCATCGCCATCTTGTCGACTTCATCGAGCAGAAACAGCGGATTGCGAACACCCGTCTTGCCGAGGTTCTGGATGATCTTGCCCGGCATGGAGCCGATGTACGTACGACGATGGCCGCGGATCTCAGCCTCATCACGTACGCCGCCCAATGACATGCGTACGAACTTGCGATTGGTGGCACGCGCGATGCTCTGCCCCAGCGAGGTCTTGCCAACACCGGGCGGGCCAACGAGGCACAGGATCGGACCTTTCGGACGATCGACCCGTTGTTGCACGGCCAAATACTCGAGGATGCGCTCTTTGACTTTCTCGAGGCCGTAGTGATCCGCTTCGAGAACCTCCTCGGCGCGCGCCAAATCTTTGAGTATCTTGCTGCGTTTCTTCCACGGCGCTTTCAACAACCAGTCGATGTAGTTGCGCACGACCGTCGCTTCAGCCGACATTGGCGACATCAACTTCAGCTTGTTGAGCTCCGACGTCGCTTTTTCCCTGGCCTCTTTCGACATGCCGGCCTTCGCGATCTTGTCTTCAAGATCAGCCATTTCATTCGGTGCATCGTCCATTTCACCGAGTTCTTTCTGAATCGCCTTCATCTGCTCGTTCAGGTAGTACTCGCGCTGGCTTTTTTCCATCTGTTGCTTGACGCGGCCGCGAATTCGCTTCTCGATGTGCAATACATCGATCTCTCCCTCGATGATGCCGAGGATGTGTTCCAGACGTGACTTGACGTCCTGGATCTCGAGAATGCGTTGTTTCTCTGACAGCTTGAGCGCCATGTGTGCCGCGACGGTATCCGCCAGCCGGCCCGGCTCATCGATACCTGACAGCGACGTCAGAATCTCGGGTGGCACTTTCTTGTTCAGTTTCACGTACTGTTCAAACTGCGCAATGACCGAACGCACCAGAACGTCAATCTCGCGCTCGTCGACACGATCATCCTCACTGAGCACCGTAATCTCGGCCGAGAAATAGTCCGACACGTTGAAGCGGTCAATCAGGGCGCGCTCGGCGCCCTCGACCAGCACCTTGACGGTGCCATCCGGCAACTTGAGCAGCTGCAGAATCGTCGCTAAGGTGCCAACCTCATATAGATCAGAGGGTTGCGGGTCGTCAAGATCCGCCTTCTTCTGCGCAACCAGCAAAATGCGTTTGCCGGCGACCATGGCCTTGTCCAGCGCGATAATGGACTTGTCGCGTCCCACAAACAGTGGGATGACCATGTGCGGATAGACAACGACATCACGCAACGGCAATACCGGTACACCGGACGCATCGCCCTTCGATTCACCTTCGCTAATCAGATCGTGTTCAGTCACCTGGTCTAACCTCGTTTGCATGTGCTGTCAGCGGACATGCGTCCAATACCTGCCTTTTCAATCCAATCAAAAAAGAGCTCAGGGCCTTTTCTCTCGAAAAGGCCCTGCTCCCCATGTTCCGATCATTATTATTACGCGCCGTCGGAGCCAGTTAGCCGCGGCCGCTGCACTCGTTCAGTGTTGGTCGCCGGCTTTTCATCCGACTCGTAAATTACATATGGCTGGGTCTCGCCGCTGACCACTGACTCATCGACGACGACCTTCTTGGCGTTAATCGACGATGGCAGGTCATACATGGTTTCCAGCAATATATTTTCCAGGATTGTGCGCAGACCACGGGCACCCGTCTTGCGCTCCATCGCGCGTGTCGCAACGGCTTTCAATGCCTCTTCACGGAATTCGAGATCCACGCCTTCCATCTCGAATAATTTGCGGTACTGCTTCGTCAGCGCATTTTTCGGTTCCAGCAGGATCTGAATCAGGGCCGACTCGTCCAATTCCTCAAGCGTCGCTAACACCGGAAGGCGGCCGACGAATTCGGGAATCAGACCAAAGCGAATCAGGTCCTCCGGCTCGACGTCATGCAGCAGCGCACCAACGCTTCGTTCATTTTCCTTCGTCTTGATGTCGGCCACGAAGCCAATGCCGCTTTTTGACGATCGATTCAGAATAATCTTGTCGAGGCCGCCAAACGCACCGCCACAAATGAACAGGATATTGCTCGTGTCGACCTGTAAAAATTCCTGCTGCGGATGCTTGCGCCCACCTTGCGGCGGAACGGACGCGATCGTGCCCTCGATCAGCTTCAACAAGGCCTGTTGCACGCCTTCGCCCGACACGTCGCGGGTAATTGAAGGGTTGTCCGATTTGCGCGAGATCTTGTCGATTTCGTCAATATAGACGATGCCGGCCTGCGCCTTCTCGACGTCGTAATCGCATTTTTGCAGCAATTTCTGGATGATGTTTTCGACGTCCTCGCCGACATAGCCCGCCTCTGTCAGGGTCGTCGCATCAGCGATCGTAAACGGCACATTGAGCAGTCGCGCCAGGGTCTCCGCCAGCAACGTCTTGCCGCAACCCGTCGGGCCTATGAGCAGGATATTGCTCTTGGCGAGCTCGACAGCATCTTTGCTGCGATCATCCTGGCGATTCTTCAGCCGTTTGTAATGGTTGTACACGGCCACTGCGAGTACTTTCTTGGCCCTTGACTGGCCAATGACGTACTCGTCGAGAATCGCCTTGATTTCCTTAGGCTTGGGCAGCTTGTCGTGCCCGCTTTCGCTCTTGTCCTCGAGCTCTTCGCGAATTATGTCATTGCACAGCTCGACGCATTCGTCGCAGATGAAGACCGATGGGCCCGCAATCAGTTTACGGACTTCGTGCTGGCTTTTGCCGCAAAAAGAGCAATAAAGGAGTTTTCCGTCCTCGTTCTTACCGCGGGAATCATCGCTCATAAGGAAATAGCCTCTGTGACAATAAAATCAGTCGCTTAGAGCGACCGAGAGTATATAACATGCAGCAATTCGGGGTGCAAAGGACCACGTCCCATAAGCGGCACACTTAACTCATAACTATTTGATTTTTAAGGGTTCAGACCTTAGTGCTATTGCCTATATCCTTGCGCTGGGCAAGGACCGTGTCGATGAGCCCGTATTCAACGGCTTCGTGTGCGCTCTTGAAATTGTCGCGCTCGAGGTCTTTTTCGATCTGCTCGACCGACTGACCCGTGTGTTTTGCCATGATGGCATTGAGCCGGGCCTTGAGTTCCATCGTTTCCTTGGCATGGATGCTGATATCGGTCGCCTGTCCCTGATAGCCGGCGCTCGGCTGATGCACCATGATCCGGGAATGCGGGAGCGCGAAGCGCTTGCCTTTCGTACCCCCCGCCAGCAGCAGTGCACCCATACTCGCCGCCTGTCCGCAGCAAATCGTACTGACATCGCAATTGATGAATTGCATCGTGTCATAGATCGACAGGCCGGCCGTCACCACGCCGCCTGGTGAGTTGATGTACAGGTGAATGTCCTTGTCAGCGTTTTCCGATTCCAGGAACAGAAGCTGCGCGACAATCAGGTTCGCCATCTGATCTTCGACCGGCCCAACGATGAATACCAAACGATCCTTCAACAGCCGCGAGTAGATGTCGTAGGCGCGTTCGCCTCGAGCCGTTTGTTCGACGACCATTGGTACAAGATTCAGTGCCTGTGCGCTCATATCCAGTCCTGTCTTAATTTTGCGGTTTCATATAGTCGTTGAAGGCCACTTTCCTAGCCGTCACCTTGCCATTGGCCATGAGCCAGTCTATCGCCTGTTGCTCCAGCACCATCGGCTCGATTTTCTCAACGATTTGCGGGTTACTCATGTACATATTGACCATGTCATCAGAACTCTCATAACCGGCACACATCTGCTCAACGCGAACACGAACCATAGCCGAATCCACAGTCAGACTTTGATCTGTGATCAACTGCCGGATTAACAAGCCCAGGCGCACACGTTTTTCAGCCATTTCGGCAAAATTCTCCAGCGCCGGCGCCTTGGCGGCATCCTCGACACCCAGGCGCTGCATTGCGTCGCGCTGCATCGCGTGCATTTCCTGATGTTTCAGGGTTTTCGGAATATCGATGTTGTTTGTTTCAAGCAAAGCGGCAATGACCTGGTCGCGAGTGTCCTGGCTTACTCTGGCATCCGCCTCGCGCCGCATGTTCTCTTTAACATCTTCAATAAACCTGTCGATGCCACCCTCTGCAATCCCAAACATCGCAGCAAATTCGTCGTCCACCGGTGGCAGAACCTGCTCTTCGACGCGATGCGTGACAACCGCAAAGTCGACTTTTTTCCCCTGCAGTTCTTCCGCCTGATAGTCCTTCGGGAACTTCACCTTGAACGATTTTTCGTCGCCGGCCTTGATGCCGAACAGCGCTTTCTCAAAGTCCTCCAGCATTTGTCCCTCGCCGAGCACGACAGCGATCTCACGGCCCTTGCCGCCAGCAATCGGTTCGCCTTTCAGAGTCCCGTCAAAATCGACTATCACCCGGTCGCCCTTGCTGCTGGCGCGTGCCACTTCCTTCCAGCTGGCTTTCTGGTGCTGCAGTTTTTCCAGCATCGAATTGAGATCTGGCTTGCCGATCGTGATCTCGGGCCTGGAAACCTTTATCTGATCCAGCTTTTTCAACGTGACTTCAGGCATGACCTCAAACGTCGCGACATAGACGAGTCCCTTACCGTCCTGGGTCTTTTGCGGTTCGATGTTCGGACCACCGGCTGGGTGCAGGTTTTCCCTGCGTACGGCTTCGGAATAACTCTTGCGCATCATGTCCGACAGCACTTCCTCACGGATCCGCTGGCCGTAGCGCTGCTTGACCACCTGCGGCGGGACTTTGCCGGGACGAAATCCCTTGATCTTTGCTGTCTTGCCAACGGACTTAAGTCGGGAATTAATTTCCTGATCGATAGGTGCAGCCGGCAGCTCAACGCGCATGCGTCGCTCCAGTTTACCGGTCGATTCAACACTCACCTGCATTACCTGCTTCCTTTTCTATTCTTGAACTTATTCAGAGTTTTGGTGCGAAAGGAGAGACTCGAACTCTCACGGGTTGTCCCACTGGCACCTAAAGCCAGCGCGTCTACCAATTTCGCCACTTTCGCGCGCCAGCCGGGTAGTCTAGTCGGTCGCAAGAATCTTGGCCATTAATTCCGGGTCAGCCGGCAGCAATCCCGAGGCTGGCAGCCGCTGCACAAGCTCGCGCCACAATGGCCACATGGCGAATGCTCTCGCGAATAACGGCAAGGACTCGTCCACCCGCCCTGCGCCCGCGAGCGTTGCGGCATGCCAGAAAATCATCTCGTGGCTGTCCGGAACCATCGCCTCAGCCGCGCCATAGGCATCGACGGCCTCTTCGATCTGGTCGCGCATCATGAATTCATCGCCCGCGTTCATCAGATTGTAGGCGCGGGCCATGATCAACAGTCGGCGCAATTCGGGCAGCGGCGCGGCCAGGTCTTCGACCCGCAGGTCGATAATCCGTCCGCCCCAGGGCGGCAGCGACCGATCCCCGCTGACAACCAGCATCGCCGCGGACTGTTTGCCGCGTATGTCACCGCCCGCGCCTTCTGCGGCCTCAAGCGCGATCAGCAGGCGCTCCGCCAGATCGCCATCCGCCGACCGATAGGCAGCTGCCATGGCGGTGCAGACCGTGGATTTCCACATCAGGTTTGCCTGCACCGTGAACGACTCACCGGCAATATCGCAGTGCTCGTTGATCGCCATGTCGCCCGTATGATTCGCAATCACGCCGTTCGCATCGACCATTCCTACCTGGCGCACATCGGCATGCTCGTCGGCCGCGAGTAACGCCGTCAGTGCCTGGCTGGCATCCTTGCCGCTACGCATCAATTGCAGCCCAAGCGGGCCGTAGCTCGGATCGACAAACGACTGTGTTGCGACCGCGCCGATGCCGGGCTCGGCCCAAACCACCATCGATCCGACAGAAAACCAGTGCGACTGAACCGCGACGCCGATCTGCCCTGTCGCCGGGTCCCGCGCAACAATTGAATACGTGTTGACCGGGCGTAACGGCCGGCCCTCGGCCGCAACACAATGGCCGGACATCAGAACGGCCAATGCCATAAAATAGAACCTGCCTGACATATCCGTACTCCTAGGGGAAGAATAATGAAGCTAACTATACTCCGATGCCTGATCGCGATGAGTGCACTGGGCCTGAACGCGCCCGGGCATGCAGACGATGAGGTAGAACGCCTGGTCGCGGCGATGCTCGGCGACACACCGGTTATCGATGACCTGCACGAACTGACCGACACGATCGGCGCCCGGCCAACCGGCTCGGTCGCCAATCTAAGCGCAGTCGCGTGGGCCGCGCAGAAATTTCGGCAGGCCGAAGTGGCGGTGATGACCGAAGATTTTGCGATGCCTGCGATCTGGGAAGAGAATTTTGTGACCGCGACGATCGCTGGTGACTCGTCTTTCGGTGTTGGCGCTGTTGCAAAACCCTTTTCGGCTGCCGCGAACGCTCTCGAGGCACCGTTGCTGGATGCCGGTTTCGGCACCGCGGAAGAATTCGAGCGACTCGGTGACGCAGCATCAGGAGCATGGTTGCTGGTCGAGACACCGGTCCTCGACGATGTCGTCGGTCTGTCCGGACTGTTCAAAGAATATGCGGATGCGGTCGCGATCGAAACACGCGCCGCCCTCGCCAATGTGGCGGGCGTTGTGTTCATGTCTTCGCGGCCGAAAAACCTGCTTTTTCGGCACAATGCAGGTGCGGGCAGTACGAACGAGCTGGTATTGCTCGTCCTCGAGCGGTAACACGCGCAACGTGCGCTGCGTCTGTTACGTTCGGGCCAACGCCTCAACATGACAGCATCCGTCGGCGCCGTAACACAGGCAGACTACACCGCCACGAATGTTATCGCAGAGATTCCGGGCCGATCGCGTCCGGAAGAAATCGTCCTGTTCGGTGCACATCTCGACTCGCAGGACCTTGGGACGGGCGCACTCGACAATGGCGTCAATGTCGTGATGCTGATCAATATTGCACGACAAATCACGCGCCTTGGACTGCAGCCCGAGCGCACGATTCGATTCGCGTTGTGGAACGGTGAGGAACAGAACCTGGACGGCTCCTGGAAATACACGGAGCAACATGAAAGCGAACTGGACCACCACATTGTGGCCGCCTCGTTTGATATAGGCAGTGGCCGCACGACCGGATTTTTTACCGGCGGTCGTCCGGACCTCGTACCCCTGGTCGACAGTTACCTCGCCCCTGTCGCCGGCCTCGGCCCGTTCCAACAGATCGATATTCCCCTGGTCGGTACGGACAACTTCGACTTCATGGTTGAGGGCGTGTCGAATTTGATCGCGATCCAGTCAGACGCCAACTATGCCTCGAACTACCATGCCGAGTCCGACACCTTCGACAAGGTTGACCAGCAGCAACTGCGATTGAACTCTGCGATCTCGGCGGTGGTTATCTGGGGATTCGCCAACGATTCTGCCCGGCTGCCACGCATGACACACGATGAAATCACCACACTGATCAACGCGACCGACCTGGAACAGCAGATGAAAAACATGGCTGTCTGGGATGGCTGGGCTAACGGCACGCGGGGAAAGCATGACTAGATCGGTCTTATCGATGCCGCGTCTGTCCCCATCCAGCTACTCGTCGATGAGTACCCGAAAACAGGTCTGGCGGCGACACTTCCGGGGAACTGGTGGGAGGCCAGGGAATCGAACCCTGAACCTGTGGATTAAGAGTCCATTGCTCTACCAATTGAGCTAGCCTCCCTCAGGACGGGCGATACTATCAGAACGGCGTCAGAACTCGCAAAGATCCTATGGAGATCCTGAATATGAAAATGCAATTCACCATCAGCCTGCTGCTGCTGACGACAATGTCGCTGGCGTCGGATCTCGTGGACGAGGTTCGCTGCCGGGAAATCGGCTTCAGCCGCGCGGCCGAGTCGCGGGACGCTGAATTGTTCGCGACTTACATTGACCCGGACGCGCGCTTCATTGGCAACAGCGCGCTGCGGGGCCCTGTGGCGGTGGCCTCAGCCTGGGCAATGTTCTTCGCGGCCGATGGCCCAAGCATCAAGTGGCGACCACAATTTGTCGAAATCCTGGATGACGGCACGCTGGCTTTGACGCGCGGTCCATATCGTTTGGTCATGACAGACGAGCAAGGCGTAAAAACCGAACATTGGGGTACGTTCAATTCCGTGTGGCGAATTCAAGCGGATGGCAGCTGGAAAGTCGTTTTCGACGCAGGCAGCGACAGCGACGTGCCGCCCGCCGAGACGGTGCGCGCATTGCTCGAGCAGGGCGATGACTGCGACGCATGAAAAGGATGGGGTGAGCGATGGGACTCGAACCCACGACGGCCGGGATCACAACCCGGGGCTCTACCAACTGAGCTACGCCCACCATTGAAAACACTTTCGACCCGGCTCGCCCCAGATGCTGGCGCGCCCGGCAGGACTCGAACCTGCAACCGCCGGATTAGAAATCCGATGCTCTGTCCGGTTGAGCTACGGGCGCAAACATCAAAGCCCTGTTGTGGCCGGGGTTTCAGGCGTGGATTCTGCGGCGTTTCGTCAACTGCGTCAACGGCTTGGCGGCGCCGGATCGATCACTTTGCCGGGATTGAGCAGATTCTTCGGATCAAGAAGTCGCTTCATACTGCGCATCAGTGCTATTTCGGCGCCTGATCGACTTTCCGACAGCCAGGCTTTTTTCTCGATGCCGATGCCGTGTTCCGCCGAAATCGAGCCCGACAGGCCCGCGAGACAGCCGTAAACGATCGCATCGCATTCATCATGTGCGGCGCCATCTCCGCAAGGCCTGACAAATATGTGCAGATTGCCATCCGCGATATGGCCGAATACGAGTCCAACAGCGGCCGCATTCCACGCTGCCAATTTCGCTCGCAGACGCTCGACGTAACTGCTCATGGCTCTGATCGGCAAACTGACATCGTATAAATAGGCCGGCAGCACCGGCTCGAAGTCCTCGCGCACGACCCACAATGCGGCACGCTCCGATTCAGACTTGGGCAGAATCGCATCGATGATATCGCCGGATTCCAGGGCACGCTCCAGTATTGCCTCAAAGCGATCCGTGTCGGCATCCGGATCTGCGCCCTGCGCTTCGACCAGCACATAGTAAGGATAGTCGGGCGCCATCGGAGCCGAGTGTCCTGCATCGCCGGTGACAGCAGAAAAATACTCGCCCCACATGACTTCGTACGCACTCAGGGTACCGGCCAGATCGGATTGCATCGACTTCAGCATGCGCACAACGGCATCAAAGGATGTAGCTGCGAACAAAGCCGTCTGCCTGCTTTTTGCCAGGGGGAAAAGCCGGATGACTACTCGCGTCACGATGCCGAGCGTTCCTTCACTGCCGATGAACAATTGCTTCAGGTCGTAACCCGCATTGTTCTTCAACATCCGGTTCATTGAGGAAATGATGGTGCCGTCCGCGAGTACGACCTCGAGGCCGAGAACGAGATTGCGCATCATGCCGTAACGCAACACGTTGATGCCGCCTGCGTTGGTTGCGACCGTGCCGCCGATCGTGCAGCTGCCGCGAGCACCGAGGTCGAGCGGCAACAGGAAACCGCGTTCTGCGAGCTGTTCCTGCACGACCTGCAACACCGCACCAGCCTGCACCACGGCCACGCCATCCATCTCATCCACGGATTCAAGCGCCTGCATCCGTTCGAGCGAGATAATGACATCGTCTTTTGATGAGACCGCGCCGGCCACGACGCCGGTGAGTCCGCCCTGTACGACAACACTCTGATCGTGCGCATGGCACAGGCGCAGGATGTCGCTCAGCTCCTGCGTGGAGCCTGGCCGAACCAGCGCTTTGGCCGCCGTCGGAGAAGGATCCCAGTAGGACGTCGCGCGGCTCGAAATATCGGCGCCCGTAACGACGCCACCGTCTTTGACGAGCTCTTTTAGCCGATCGACGATATTGGTCAAGAGAAGCTGGAATCCGTGCGTGAAAATTGGTCGGGGCAGGGTGATTCGAACACCCGACCCTCTGCTCCCAAAGCAGATGCGCTACCAGGCTGCGCCATGCCCCGACACCAGTGCTACTGGTCCTGCGAGTTCCGGGCCGGCCGGGTCCCGCGGGGGCACGATCATAAAGCCGGCACCCGGGGTAGTCAATTTAGGCGGGTCGCCGGCATGGCCGCCTCCCACAAGTCACGACCGGGTCGCCGGCATGGCCGGCTGCGGCCGTTCTTGCTATCGTGGCGGCATGAAAAAATTGCTGCTCATACTGTTGCTGGCCGTGACGAGTGGCACCACGGTCACGGCGCAGGATGTACCAGCGCATCCCTACGTCGAAATCGTAACGACCATGGGCACCATCATCCTCGAACTCGACGGCAAGCAGGCGCCGCTGACGGTCGGGCATTTTTTGCACCTGGTCGACGCCGGCTTCTACGACGGCACTATTTTTCACCGGGTCATTCCGGGATTCATGGCACAGACCGGCGGCCACACACCTGACCTGAAGTTAAAAGAAGACTCACGCAGCATCCCGAACGAGTCCGGTAACGGGCTGAGCAATGTGCACGGCACAGTCGCCATGGCACGTACCCGAGATCCACACTCGGCGAATTCTCAGTTTTTCGTCAATGTCGCCGACAACACTCGACTCGACCCCGGCAAGCAGGCAGGCGGCGGCAGCTGGGGTTACACCGTATTTGGCAACGTCATACAAGGCATGGACGTCGTCGACCAGATCGTCAACGTAGCGACCGGACCGCAAGGCAGCTTTGCGTCAGATGTGCCGGTCATCCCAATCGTGATCAAGAAAATGTCACGTTACACATTCGAGTAGCTGCAATGAGCACATTGTTTATTTCTGATTTGCATCTGGAAGCCGAGCGCCCCGACATCGGCAACCAGTTTATCGAGTTTCTCAAGACTGAAGCGATGGAAGCAGACGATCTGTACATCCTCGGCGACCTGTTCGAAGCCTGGGTCGGTGATGATGATCCGAATACGCACTACGCGAAAATCAAAATGGCGATACGCAAAGTCGTCGATAAAGGTGTTCCCGTGTACTTCATGCACGGTAACCGCGATTTCATGATCGGACGGCGATTTACCAATGAGACCGGTGTCGTAATTCTGACAGACCCCTACCCCGTCGACATGTACGGGCAAAAAGCCCTGCTCAGCCACGGCGATGTCTTATGCACTGACGATGCTCAATATCAGCGGGTTCGTTTGATGACCCGCGACCCGGACTGGCAGGCGTCGATCCTAGCCAAACCCCTCAAGGAACGCCTGCGAATCGCGGAAGAGGCGCGCCGCCAAAGCCTTGAACGAACCTTGAACATGACCATGAATATCATGGACGTCAATCAGGATGCGGTCAGGCGCGTTATCACCGAGCATGGCGTTGATGTGCTTTTGCACGGCCATACGCACCGGCCCGGCATCCACAGCATCGATCTCGGCAACCGCAAGGCGCAGCGCATAGTGCTCGGTGACTGGTACCGGCAAGGCAGCGTGTTGCGTTGGGATTTGCGCGGCCCGAAGCTGCGCGAGATGCCGCGACCTTAGCCCGGTGGCCCGGAGTGGAAGCGGAATTGCGGGTCCGGTTCTGTAATCAGTCGCGCCTCAAGTTATCGTAGTTCCTGCAGCCGCCGATCGATGTCTTCCGCGCTTGCGCCACTTTCACGATGGGCGAACGCAATATAGTGCTCGAAGTGACGCGCTTCAGATGCCAGGAGTCCGTTGTAAAACCTGCCGAGTTGGGGCGGTAACTTTGGTGCAAGTTGAGCAAATCGTTCGCAGGAGCGTGCCTCGATCAGCGCGCCGATCAACAGCAGGTCCAACAGCTTTTGCGGTTCATCCGGGCGTACTGCTTTGCGCAGTTCCCCGGCATAGCGCGACGCACTCAGCCGCTCGAAAGCCACGCCTCTGTCGAGCATGATCGATCGCACTTGCTCGAAATGCCGTAATTCCTCGCGCGCCAGGCGGGACATGCGCTGCACGAACTGCGGACGATCCGGGTAGCGATACAGGAAGCCCAGCGCTGTTGACGCCGCCTTGAGCTCGCAGTTCGCATGATCCAGCAACAACTCCGGAATTCGTGTTTGCGCCACGCGAGTCCATGCCGCCGGGGTCGCAACCGCAAGGAATTCCGCTATCGCAACGGGCACTAGAGCCACTCATCGACCTCTGTGGCGCTTTGCAGTCGATCCTCAGGTTGCTTCGCGAGCATCATATTCAGCAGCGCCTGGTACCTGGCAAAACGCGGCGGAAATAACGGCACCGGCGCCTTTGCATGCAGGTAAATAATGCCCATTGCCGATTCCGCCCGAAACGGCTTCGTGCCGGTCAGCATTTCGAAAAAAATAACCCCAAGACTATAGATGTCACTGCGCAGGTCGATCTCGTTGCCATGTCCCTGCTCAGGACTCATGTAATAGGGCGTACCGAAGATTTCTCCACTATCGGTGATCTCCATTTCGAGGCGCATGCGTTTTGCCAGCCCAAAATCGATGAGTGCCAGCGAATCGTCACGTCGCAGCATGATATTGCCCGGCTTCAGATCGCGGTGCAGTATGCCGACCGCGTACACGCGCGCCAGCGCACTCGAAATCTGCCGCAGGTAGCGCACGGCGTCAGGCTCATTGATGCCGCGACCTATGCGTTGCTTCATGTCTCCGGCGTCCAGGTATTCCATCGCAATATGCGCATGGTCATCACCGACACCGAGATCGTAAATCTTGACGATATTCGAGTGATCGATGCCGGCGATCAGCTCGTATTCCTGAAGAAAACGATCGAACGCCCCGATACTATCCGCGACGTCTGGTACCTGGCGCAGCACTTTCAAGATCATTTCGCGTCCGTTCGATTCCTTTTCGGCCAGGTATACGGATGAATGATTCGACGCACTGAGCTTCTTGATGAAGCGGTAGCCACGAATAAGCGGATGAATCCCGGTGCGTTCATCACCGACGAACAGCGACCCGGTCGACGCTACCCGCTGTCACGAATTCAGGACATCAGTCAGACGAATGATCAATTGTTTGTGGCGCACATCATCGCGCAGGAAAAAGCCATCGGCGCCCAGTCGCGCAACCGTGACCTCTTCTTCCGCGGCGCCAAAATAGACGACGGCCAGGAATCCCTGCGTACGCAGGAATTGTTTCAGCACCTGCGTACCACCACGATCGCCGAGCTGGTTGCCGAGCAGGATCATGTCGTTTCCAGCGCCCGAAAATTCAGTGGGCAGATGGCCGGCCACTGTTGGATCGAATTCCGCAATGATCGCATCCGGCCAGTGTACGGAAAGGTGGTGCGAAAGCAGTTTTCGAAAGTCCGATTGACCGTCGATGATCATGAACTTGATGGTCATCAGAAAGCGCCCAAAGCGGGCCGATATTACATGCCGACGACCGCGCCCGGTCTGCCGTGCACCTCGTCGCCCGCGACAAAGCTTTGTCGCCTGGTCTCATGCGTCTGCTTGGCAATATCGTTGCGCCGCCGCTCCAACTCATGCAGATAGTCATCAGTGATGTCCCCGGTGACATATTCGCCGGAGAAGCAGGAAGTATCAAACTCCGTAATCGAAGAATTACCGTGTCGAACTGACCGGATCAGGCCATGCAGGTCCTGATAGATCAGTCGATCCGCGCCGATCAACTGTTGCACTTCCTCCACGGTCCGACCGTTTGCGATCAGCTCGGATGCCGCGGGTATATCGATGCCGTACACATTAGGGTAGCGCACCGGCGGCGCCGCCGATGCGAAGTACACCTTGCGCGCACCTGCTTCACGCGCGAGTTTGATGATCTGCTGCGACGTCGTCCCGCGCACAATCGAGTCATCAATCAACAACACATTCTTGCCACGAAACTCAAGATCGATCGCGTTCAACTTGCGCCGCACCGATTGCATGCGCTCTTCCTGTCCCAGCATGATGAAGGTACGACCAATGTAGCGATTCTTGATGAATCCTTCGCGATACTTTGCACCCAGGTGATAGGCAACCTGCACTGCAGCGGTGCGGCTGGTATCGGGAATCGGGATGATCACATCAATGTCATGATCCGGGAATTCGCGGACGATTTTTCCGGCCAGCTCTTCGCCCATGCGCAAGCGCGCCTTGTACACCGAAAGATTGTCAATGATCGAGTCGGGCCGTGCGAAGTACACGAACTCAAAAATGCACGGCGTATGCCGCACTTCGCCCTCTGGCTTGCGGCTGTGCAGTATGCCGTCGGTCTCGACGAATACGGCCTCACCAGGCTGAACATCGCGCATGCGCTCGAACTGCAGGATATCGAGCGCCACGCTTTCCGACGCAACCATATAATCGTTGCCCGACTCATGCTCGCGTTTGCCGAGCACCAGTGGTCGAATGCCGTTCGGATCGCGAAACGCGACCAAGCCAACGCCGACAATCATCGCAACTACTGCATAGCCGCCACGGCAACGTCGATGTACAGCATCGACCGCATCAAATATTTGTTCCGGAGTCGGTTTGCCATTGGCGCGAACCTGTAATTCGTGCGCAAACACATTCAACAGTACTTCTGAATCGGAACCCGTATTGAGGTGGCGCCGATCCTCCTTGATAAGGAGTTCGGCGAGTTCATCGGAGTTGGTCAGGTTGCCGTTATGGCCGAGCACGATGCCATACGGCGAATTGACGTAAAACGGTTGCGCCTCGGCGGCATGGGCACCTCCGGCTGTTGGGTAGCGGATATGACCGATGCCGATATTGCCGGTCAACTTGTCCATGTGCCGTTGTTTAAAAACATCGCGCACGAGCCCGTTGCTCTTGCGTTGGCGCAAGCCATCCTTGCCCCAGGTGACGATGCCGGCCGCATCCTGTCCACGATGCTGCATGACAGTGAGCGCGTCATATAGAGACTGGCCTACGCCGCGATGACTGACAATTCCTGCAATGCCGCACATCAGTCTAACTCGATCGGCACGGATTTGGCCGGTGCGTCCGGAATGAGCATGTCGTATCCCTGCGGTGCCATAACCCTGATCCAGTCCGCAACAACCTCGAAATGCGGAATCGCTTTCGATGCCTCCCACCAGTGATCATTGTCGAAACCGGCGAACTGGCCGCCGAGAATAAACAATGCCACAAGCAGAACTCCGCGGGCGACGCCAAAAATGGCGCCGACCATGCGGTCTACACCACTCAGGACGGACAAGCGAACGAGTTTGGCAATACCCCAGCCGATCAGGCCACCCAGCGACAGGATGACAACGAATACCAGCACACGTCCAAACCAGGCCTGCATTTCGACCGAGTTGATCCAGCTATCGGAAATGTCGCCGACTGCCGGCCCCAAATACAGCGCGGCCCAGATTGCGACCAATAACGCAGCGATGGAAATCGCTTCTTTGACGAAGCCGCGGAAGATCCCCACGACGACGGAAACGATCAGTGCGACGGCTATTAGAATGTCAATAATCGGCATCAGAGCTGTCGGTTAGTCTGCTATCGGGGGGCGAGTGGCTGAAGATTCTACCAGATCAGGGATGTGGTACCACTTGTCCTTTGTGCCCCGCTTTGCGCAGGCGCTCGGCCATGGCCTCGGCGCTGTCGCGATCTTTCTGTGGTCCGATGCGCACGCGATATAATGGACCGGAATCCGCTGTCAGCTCGCTAAGAAAAGCGGCAAAGCCTTGCTTTCTAAGCTCCGCCGCCAGTTTGTCGGCATTTTCCTCGCTACCAAAGCTGCCCAGCTGCACAGCCCACATGCCGGTCGTCGAGGCAAGCGGGCTGCCAGCATCTGCCGTTGGCGTCACAGCCGGCGTGGTTTTGGGTTCCGGCTGCGCCGATGCCGGCGCTTGCTGGACCGCGGCCTGCGGCGGTTGTTGCAGCGGCAGATTGCCGTTGCTGGCGGCGGCCGCCGGCACAGGCTCGGTGCGATCACGCTCCAGCACGATCGTCCGGTTCTCCTCACCCGCCTGGCCCGGCAACGGCACCTGTTCGCTCACGATCTCACCACTGTTCGTCGGCCCGTCAAGAAATATCGGTACGACGAGTACGAAAAACAGGACGAGTACAATCGCCCCAATAATTCGTTCTTTCAATGCTCTATCCATATGGTTGTCCCGGCAAGGCGAGTATAACGCATCTTGCAGCGCGCTCAGCAGCGCTGCCGGATCGCGTCCAGGGCCGCCCCAACGACGTAGAAAGAGCCGGTCACAAGTATGCGGTCGTCGGGGCCGGCCAGTTGCGTTGCGCGATTAAGCGCTGCGTCAAGCGTGGCGGCAACCAGGCAGGCCTGACCGGTCGCGTCTGTGACCTTGCGCGCCAGCTCCATGACCGGGACCGCACGCGGACTGCGCGCAGTCACCGCGATCCACTCATCGACAATCGCCGTGAACGGCGCGACGAAGCCCGCGACATCCTTGTCGTCGAGCATGCCAAGAATGACGATCGTGCGCCCGTGACATTCGCGTGTGGCGAGCGTTGCCGCAAGCGCCACCGCCGCCGCCGGATTATGCGCGACATCGAGAATCCACTTTTTGTCGATCTCCTGCATGCGCCCTGCAACGCGCAAACGAGACAACGCCATGTCGACAGTGGCCTTATCGAGCAATGCCTCGAAGCCCGCTGCTTCGAGTAATGCAAGCACACCGGCGGCGTTCTGTATCTGCATGGCGCCTGGCAGTGACGGCCGGCCGAGGTCATGCAGTTCGCATTCCGTCCCCCACCAGGTCCAGCCGCGCTCGTCCTCAGACCAATGATAATCGCGCTGCGCCGCAAGCAATCGTGCGCCCAGCGCGCTCGCCGAAGTTACGATCGCCCGCGGTATGTCGGGCGCACCGAATACAACCGGTTTGTTCGCACGCATGATGCCGGCTTTCTCGGCAGCAATTGCTTCGATGGTGTCACCAAGCCACGCACAGTGATCAAGCGCGATGTTGGTAATCAGGCTCGCTGTTGGCGGCATTGCATTGACCGCATCAAGACGACCGCCCATGCCAACCTCAAGAACCGCTATTTCGACATCCTTTTGCGCAAATATCTGCATGGCCGCGAGTGTGCCGAATTCGAAATAGGTGAGCGGCAGGTCCGCGCGCAACGCTTCGATTGCGGTAAAGGCCGCAATGATCTCGGCATCGCTGGCGTCCACTCCGTCGACGCGAATGCGTTCGTTGTAGCGCTGCAAATGCGGTGATGTGTAGCAACCGACGCGACGACCCGTCTGGCGCAACAAGGCCTCGAGCATCGCGACGCTTGACCCCTTGCCATTGGTACCGGCAACGTGAAACAGGGTGCCCGGCATTTGCAACTGCAGGCGTTGCAACATGACCTCTACGCGCTCGAGGCCGAGTACAATTTCCTTCGGCGAAAAGGTTTCGAGTAGCGCCAACCACCTGTCCAGTGGCCAACCGTCGGTCTGCATGACTACTTTCCGGCTGGGCTTGGCCGATGTTCGAGTTTGGCAAGCAGCTCGGCGATCTGATCACGCATCTGGCGGCGATCGATAATCATGTCGATGGCGCCATGATCGAGCAGGAATTCACTGCTCTGAAATCCCTCGGGCAGAGTTTGCCGAACGGTCTGCTCGATGACGCGCTGGCCGGCAAAACCAATCAGTGCTTTGGGCTCGGCGATGTTCACATCACCCAGCATTGCGAGGCTCGCTGACACTCCGCCCGTTGTCGGATCGGTCAATACCGAGATGTAGGGCACGCTCCTCGCACCGAGCCGCGCCAGCGCGGCCGATGTCTTTGCCATCTGCAGGAGCGAAAACAACGCCTCCTGCATGCGCGCGCCACCGCTGGCAGCAAACGAAATCAACGGCACCTTGTTCTCGGTTGCGTACTGTGCGGCGCGCGCAAATTTTTCGCCGACCACCGAGCCCATGGAACCACCCATGAAAGCGAATTCAAATGCGCAGACAACCACTGAGCGACCCTTGAGCTTGCCACTCACGGCAATCAGAGCGTCTTTCTCGCCGGTCTGCTTCTGCGCCTGACTGATCCGATCACGATAGCGTTTGCTGTCGCGAAATTTCAGCGGATCCTCTGCCTCAAGGTGACCTGCAATCTCCTCCTGAGAATCCGGATCCAGGAAAAAATCCAGGCGCTGACGTGCGCCGATGCGCAAGTGATGGTCGCACTTCGGACAAACCTGCAGATTGCGCTCGAGTTCATTGCGATACAGCTGCGCATCACATTTCGGACACTTGATCCAGACCCCTTCAGGGACAGATCGCGTGCGATTTTCGGTGCTGATGCGCGACGGCATCACTTTTTCGAACCAGCTCATGTAGGCAGTTTATCCAAATTTACAATGGTTCACAGGGGTCAGACCCCTTTAGGGCTCTGACCCCGAAGGTATTTGTAGCGTATCCGGATACTCAACATGCACAAGGGTCAGGCCATGTGGTGGCGCTGCCGGGCCGGCCCGGTTGCGGTCCCGACCTGCCAGGATCGACCCCATCGAGCCGATCCGCGAATCTCCGGACCCAATCAGCATCAATGTACCGGTGATATTGCGCACCATGTGCTGCAAAAAAGCGTTCGCCGTTATCTGCAAAGTTATCCAGTCGCCATGCCGATCAATCGCAATCGAGCGGAGCTCGCGAACCGGTGTCGATGCCTGGCAACCGGCCGCCCGAAAAGCCGAAAAGTCATGGCTGCCAAGCAGATCCTGGGCGGCCTCGTGCATGCGCGCTGCATCCAGCGGCTGATACACCCACCAGGCGCGTTGTCGACTGAGCGCCGAGCGCACCATCTGGTTGAGAATAACGTAACGATAAGAGCGAGCCGTTGCCGAGTAGCGGGCATGGAACTCGTCGGATACCGGCCTGACCCAGGTCACCACGATATCGTCAGGGAGATTGGAATTCGCGCCCAGCAACCACCCGCGTTCGCTCCGCTCGCTCTGCGTGTCGAAATGCGCGGCCTGTCCGCTCGCATGCACGCCGGTATCCGTGCGGCCTGCGCAGCTTACTTCGATCGCTTCGTCGGCAACGGCAGTCAGGGCTGCCTCTACGTAAGCCTGAACACCCTCGCCTGTACGTTGCCGTTGCCAGCCATTGTACGCAGTGCCGTCGTACTCAATGCCTATAGCGATTCGCAATCAAGCGCTGATCAGGATGGAAGTGAATCCAGCAGCTGTTGTGCCTGTTGCCGTTGCGCCGCGTCACCTTCGTCGAGGACCTCTTCGAGGATGGAGCGGGCGCCCGACGGGTCGCCCATGTCAACATAGGCGCGCGCTAGGTCCAGCTTGGTACCCACCTCGGTCATGGTCCGGGCATCGTGCAAATCGTCGCTCATTTCGCCCGGTTCCAGCACCAGGGTCGGCGACCAATCGTCATCGTCACCCTGCATTCGCGGGCGTCTCTGTTCGACGGTCGCGTCATCCCGCATTTGCTCGATCGTGTCGCCAATTTCGCTGACTTCCAGTGCGGCGGTCAGGTCATCGAGATCAAGGTCGAAATCCGTCGCAGCGATCGCTGGCATCTCGCCGGTTTCATCCAGGCTTGACGAGTCTTCGATTTTTGGTGCGCGCATGCTTTCCGTCGCGCTCAGGTCGCCCCGCTGCACATCATCGGCGTCCAGAGAACGCCAGGTGCTCAACTCGTCATCGTCACCGCTACCGCGGCGCATGAACCAGAACAACAATCCGCCGACAACCACCAGCACGCCGGCGATCGGTATCCACCAACTACTCAGAACATCAAGAATCTGCTCGACCAGCCCCGGCTTGGACTGTCGCGCAGGCCGCACTACCGGCTCGGGCTCCGGCGTCGTTTCGACGACCGTGTCGTCTGCATCGGGATCCGCGACAGGCTCGCCACTCGTTTCGTCGTCGGCGAACGGATCGTCCGATTCGGGCTCGTAAACCTCAACGCGGATTTGCGCAAGCTCTGCGCGCAGAGCCGCCAATTCATTGTCACGTATTTCAATCAGCGAGCGCTGTACCGGAACGTCGGCATTCTCAAGTTCGAATATGCGGCGTTCGACTTCCTGCTCGCGGCTCAGCTCTTCGTCACCGACGGCATCGTCGTAAGCATCATCGGTCGCGGCGTCACTCAGATAATCGTCGTCCGGCGGCACCAGCGTAAGCTCGTTTTGCGGTGTCGTATCGGCAACACTCGGTGCCGGCACCGGCTGGTAGCCCGGATTCCAGGCCGCATGCTGACGCTGCACCTCGTCCAGAGCATCATTCCGACCAATCTGATGGATCTCATCGGCGCTCGGGATGCGCAACGACGGGCCCGCGTGGAGAATGTTGATGTTGCCGCCGAATGCCTCCGGGTTGGCCTTAAAGATGGCCAGCATTGTCTGATTCATGGTCAGGCGGCTGTCAGGGCGAGTCCGCGAGGCTATGCCCCATAACGTCTCGCTGCGTGCAACCTGGTAACCATCGCCAGCCGCTGCATCGTAGGGTTGGTCATCCACAACCGGTGGTGGCGCCATTTGCACCGGGCTGGTGCGCGCGGGCTCCGGATCCGGCGCACGCACGGCGGCAGCTGCCGCCGGTTGCTCGATGCGCCCGCTGTCAGCCGGGGTGCTGCGTTTCGGTGCCGTTACTGCCGGCGTCGATGACGCTGCGGCAGCCAGCACAAAGGTTGGCGGGTCGAGCAGCAAGGTATATTCGCGCAGCAATCGGCCACGCGCCCAGCTCGCTTCCACCAGGAATGTGACGAACGGCTCGGTGACCGGGTTGACCGACCGAATCTCGACAACATTTCCATCCGCGCGACCACTGTGACGAATCTGAAACTGGATATTTTGCAGGTAAACCGGGCGATCCAGACCATAACGATCAAACGTTTCGGCCGACGCCATATCAATGCGCAGACCTGCCAGCTCCTCCGTTGTGGCGGAAAGCAACTCGATCTCGGCGCGCAACGGTTCGTTGAGGGCCGAGTCCAGCTTGATTTCTCCCAGCCCCAAGGCCCATAACTTGCTGGAGAGCAAGACGAAGAGCGCAAGCGAGATTCGAGAGAGTCGTCGCGACATAGTGTTTTTCTCCAGCTCGCCAAGAGCCCCGTTTCGACGCCGGCGTGGGGCCATCAGATGGCAGGTATTCCGGTTTAACATATGTTCACGAAATATATCTTATAAATGGATTTTCGCCAATATTTCAGCAATTTGGACGCTATTTAGAGCCGCGCCCTTACGTATGTTGTCGGAGACCACCCAGAGATTGATTCCGCGTGGATGAGAAACATCTTCACGCACTCGACCCACATATACCGCGTCGGTGCCCGAGCTGTCCGTGACGGCTGTCGGATATTGGCCTGTCGCGACACCATCGATCAACGTCACGCCGGGAGCAGCAGCAAGCAATTCACAGGCACGCGCCGCTGACAGCTTCTCCCTGGTCTCAATGTGCACCGCTTCCGAGTGGCCGTAAAAAACCGGAACCCGTACCGCAGTCGGATTAATCTGTATAGCGTCGTCGCCCAGAATCTTCCGCGTCTCCCACACCATCTTCATTTCTTCCTTGGTGTAACGATTGTCCAGAAATACATCAATGTGCGGCACGACGTTGAACGCAATCTGCTTGCGCCCCCCTTCGATTTCGAGCGGCATGCCGTTCAGCATCGCTGCGGATTGGCGTGCCAGCTCTTCAATGGCGCTGCGGCCCGCGCCTGATACGGACTGATAGGTTGCGACATTGATGCGCTCAATACCGACCGCGTCGTAAATCGGCTTGAGCGCAACCACGAGCTGTATCGTCGAGCAATTCGGATTCGCAATGATGCCGTGGTTCGTATACGCGGCAATCTCCTGCGCGTTCACTTCGGGCACGACCAATGGAATTGTATCGTCATAGCGAAACTGCGACGTGTTATCGATAACCACACAACCGGCCGCTGCCGCTATCGGTGCATATTTCGCAGACACTGACGCACCAGCCGAAAACAGCCCGATCTGCACCGTCGAGAAGTCGAATTCCGCCAGGTCGCTGACATCGAGGTCGCGATTGCCGAACTTGACGGTCTTGCCGACAGAACGCTCGCTGGCCAGTGCATGCACCTTGCCGACCGGGAATTTTCGCTTCGCGAGTATGTCCAGCATGACTTCGCCAACAGCACCCGTCGCGCCGACTACGGCGACATCGTATTTTTCAGGCATTGCTTATTTGCTTCCTACGATCGGAGTATTCGATTTCACGTCGGCGTTCTGGGCGCGGTGACGCAGGTAATGGTCCATCAGCACGAGCGCGACCATAGCCTCGGCAATGGGAGTTGCGCGCAGCCCGACGCAGGGATCGTGTCGCCCGTGGGTGACGATCTCGGTCGCGGCCCCGGACTTGTCGATGGTCTTGCCGGGAACAGCGATACTCGAGGTTGGCTTCAGCGCAATGCTTGCAAGCAGATCCTGACCCGACGAAATTCCACCGAGCGTGCCGCCCGCATCGTTCTTGCTGAAGCCCTCTGCGCTGATCTCATCACGGTGTTGGCTGCCGCGCTGTGTTACCGCTCGAAACCCGGCGCCGAGCTCTACGCCCTTGACCGCGTTAATGCTCATGAGGCCATGCGCAATTGCGGCTTCCAGCTTGTCAAACACCGGCTCACCCAGCCCCGGCGGAATATTGCTCGCCAGCACGCTGATTTTGGCGCCAATGGAATCACCGTCGGCACGCAACGCATCCATAAAGGCCTCGAGCTCGACAATACGTGTCGGATCGGCGCAGAAAAAAGCGTTGTCGTTGACCGCCGCCAGGTCAACCATGTCGAGTTCGATCGGCCCGAGCTGTGACAGGTAACCATGAACCTCGACGCCGAGCCGCGTTAGCAGATACTTGCGTGCGATCGCGCCGGCCGCCACGCGCATGGCGGTTTCCCGCGCCGATGACCGGCCACCGCCGCGATAATCACGAATACCGTATTTTTGCTGGTAGGTGTAGTCGGCATGGCCCGGGCGAAACTTGTCTTTGATATCCCCGTAGTCGGTCGACCGTTGATCCTTGTTCTCGATCAGCAGGCCGATCGGGGTACCCGTCGTCAGCCCCTCAAACACGCCCGACAATATCTGCACCTGATCCGGCTCATCGCGTTGCGTGGTGTGCCGTGACCGGCCGGGGCGGCGCCGATCAAGGTCGGTCTGAATATCCGCCTCGGTCAGCGGCATCCCGGGCGGACAGCCGTCAACGATACAGCCGAGCGCACGCCCATGGCTCTCACCGAAGCTGGTAACGACAAACAAACGACCAAAACTATTGCCCGACACCCTGGATACCCGTCAATTCTTCTTTCGTCAGCAGAAACACGCCCGAGCCCCCATGCTCGAACTCCAGCCAGGTAAATGCAACACCCGGATAACGCCGTTCGAGCGCGTCCTGGCTATTACCGACTTCGCAAACCAGGACACCACCGTCATGCAGAAAGCGCGAGGCATGATGCAGGATCACGTTGACTGAATCCAGACCGTCGTTGCCGGCCGCCAGTCCGAGCTCCGGTTCATGCTGAAACTCATCCGGTCGAGTTTGCATATCGGCACGATCAACATAGGGCGGGTTGCTGACGATCAGGTCATAGCGACACCCTTCGAGAGCCGCAAAGAAATCGGATTGCAGCAGGCGGACGCGGTCCCCCAGCGCGTGGCGCTGCACGTTGATCGCCGTAACCTCAAGCGCAGCAGCCGAAATATCGATGGCATCCACTTGCGCCCCGGGCAAGGCACGGGCTATCGCTATCGCAATACAGCCGCTGCCGGTACCGAGATCGGCCACACTGCGCACGGCATCTGCCGCGAGCCACGGCGAAAATCGCGCCGCGATCAGTTCAGCAATCGGCGAGCGCGGCACCAGCACTCGTTCATCGACGTAGAATTCAAGTCCCGCGAACCAGGCCTGATGCAGTAGATAGGCGAGCGGCACGCGTTCCTCAATACGACGCGCGGCGAGCGCCTCAATGCCGGCGAGGCGGTCCGGCGCCACGATTTGTCGATAGGCTGTCGCGGCATCAGCATGCGGCAGGCCGAGCTCGGCAAACACGAGCCACGCGGCTTCATCGAACGCGTTGTCCGTTCCGTGTCCAAAGCACAGACCGGCCGCCGCGAAGCGCTCGCCGAGCTGATCGATCAGGCGATCGACGGTCAGAGCATGATGGCTTTGGTTCTTCATATATAAGGATTGTGTATCATCCGCGGAATGGACTCGAGAAAATATTTCATCATCGCGACGTCAATTGCCGCCATCGCGACGGGCAGCTGGCTGTCGTGGCAGGTCCTGCAAACACCGCAAAAGCTGCAAACAGCGACGTTGTTGCCGGCGCCGGCGGAGTTGGCAGAATTTTCGCTCATCGACCAGCACGGCAGTGTGTTTTCCCGTGACAGTTTCAAGGGCGAATGGAACCTCCTGTTTTTTGGATTTACGCACTGCCCTGACGTCTGTCCGCTGACCCTGCAGGTCCTTGCCGAGGCGCGCCAAAAAATGCAGGCGGACGGTCTGGACCGGCTACCGCGCATTGTCCTGATCAGCGTCGATCCTGAGCGCGACTCGCCCGAGGCCATGGGCCACTATGTCAGCCATTTCGGTGATGGCACGTTCGGTGTGACCGGCGACCTGGCAGAGCTGCGCAAGCTCACGTCCAGACTCGGCATCTATTTCGAAAAATCTGGCATCGATGGCGACAACTACTCGGTCGATCATTCGGCCGTGGTCATTGTGATTGACCCGGATGGTCGGTTTGCCGCCCTGTTCGGCGCCCCGCATCATGCCGAAAATTTCGCGCATGATTTGCCAATACTGATGTCGAGGCCCTGACGTTGCGATTCCGGCCATTGCTGTTCTGCATTTGCCTGGTCGGGTGCACGGTCGATCAGCCACCTTTGCTCGTCGAAGACGTGGTGCTCACGCGGCCGATACCCGGCGTTGCGATGGGTGCCGGCTATTTCACATTGCGCAACACCAGCAATCAGTCAATCCGCATCGACCGGATCAGCAGCCCGGACCTTGCCGCTGTCGCCATGCATGAGTCAGTCCTGGAAGATGGCATCGCCCGGATGTACGAGTTGCAGGAAATCATGCTGCTGCCGCGCTCGGCGGTCGTGTTCGAGACTGGCGGCAAACACCTGATGATGCGCTATCTGGAAACAACGCCCGATATTGTGACTTTGCAATTCTTCGCTGGCCCGGCAATGCTGCTGTCTGTTCAAGCTAACACCAGAGAATAGCAAGACATGCTCGCGCGTCTGTTTGCCTTTGTTCAGTTCCTGCTGCCGAAATACTGGCTGACCAGTGCCGTCTACCGGATTGCACGGATTCGGCACGTCGCTTTCAAGAACTTCCTCATCACCCGATTCGTGCGGCTGTTCAAGGTCGCAACGGACGAGATCAAGCTCGCGTTGCCGAACGATTTCGCCACGT
The DNA here is from genome assembly GCA_027618995.1 of Pseudomonadota bacterium. Classification (GTDB taxonomy): domain Bacteria; phylum Pseudomonadota; class Gammaproteobacteria; order Steroidobacterales; family Woeseiaceae; genus UBA1847. The sequence continues at coordinate 27,097 of JAQCGO010000002.1, forward strand.
TCAATGACTTTTTTATCCGCGAACTTCGAAACGGCGCACGACCGATCGATTCCTCGCCGGAAGCGCTCGTGTCACCGGTCGACGGCACCATCAGCCAGGCCGGTCGATTACACGGCAGTGCCTTGTTGCAGGCCAAGGGAATCGACTATTCCCTGGACGAGTTGTTCGGCAACAACATTGATGACGCGCGCGTATTCGCGGATGGCTGCTTCGCGACCATTTACCTCGCGCCCTACAACTATCACCGCGTGCACGCGCCGCTGGCTGGTGAACTGGTCTCGGCGAGCTATGTACCCGGGGATCTGTTCAGCGTCAACGTTGCCACCGCGACGCATATTCGCGGACTCTTTCGTCGCAACGAGCGGCTGATCCTGAATTTCCGCACCGACCGCGGTCCGATATCGCTGATCTTCGTCGGCGCACTCAATGTCGGCAGCATCAGCACTCCCTGGACCGGCGAGTTGCGACCGCGTCATGCGGGCGGCATTGAATCGATCGACCTCGGCGCCGAACAGATCTTTGTCGCCAAAGGCGATTTACTCGGCTGGTTCAATATGGGCTCGACGGTCATCCTGCTGCTTCCCGGCGAGCTTTGCGAGTGGCGTGAACCGCTGACCGCGGGCGTAACTGTGCGCATGGGCGAAACAATCGGCACGCTCCTGCACCCGCCGACCGGCGTCTAGCATGCCGAGCTGGCGCCCTACTTCGCCTGTCGCTGTCGCGCGCCGCCGCGCCGCCATGCTCGAGCGTGCGCGCGCCTACTTCGCGGCCCGCGACGTGCTGGCCGTGGACACACCTGCACTGAGCGCGTGGACCTGCACCGATCCGAATATCGACAGCATTACAGCCCAACGAACGCCAACCTCGATCGACTACCTGCAAACATCACCTGAATCCGCCATGAAATGCCTGCTGGCCGCTGGCTATCCCGATATTTATTCCGTCAGTCGAGTGTTCCGCGCGGGTGAACAGGGCTCGCGCCACCTGGCCGAATTTACCTTGCTCGAATGGTATCGCCTGGATTTTGATCTGACGGCCATGGTCGCCGACACGATCGCGTTGATTGCGCATTGCCTGATGCAGCCGGAGCTCGAACAACAGGCGGACGTTCTGGACTATGCGGACGTTTTTCTCGAGCATGCGGGCGTGAACGTGTTCACTGCGAGCGTCGATGATCTGGCGTCAGCATCGCAGGCCGATGATTCGCTGCGCGCAGCACTGGGTCCGGATCGCGATGCGTGGCTCGATCTGCTGGTCACCTCACACATTGCGCCGGCTTTTGCGCCGGATCGCCTGACGGTGCTGCGTCATTACCCGCGCAGTCAGGCCGCCCTGGCGCGCCCCTGCCCTGCGGATACGCGTGTCGCGGACCGCTTCGAGGTGTTTCGCGGCACGCTCGAGCTGGCCAATGGTTATGTGGAGCTGGCCGATGCCAACGAGCAATGCACGCGCTTTGCGGCCGACAATGAACGGCGACAGCAGGCCGGCAAATCGGTCGTGCCCGGCGACCCTTTGCTGCTTGCGGCGCTGGACAGCGGTCTGCCGGCCTGCGCCGGCGTAGCAGTCGGTTTTGAACGCCTGCAAATGATCTTCGAACAGGTCGATGACATTGCTAAAGTCGTGACCTTTGCCGCCAGGAACTCAGATGCCTGAGACCGACTACACGATGCTGCGCGCACAGATGCTTGCGCTGTTGGCTAACGAACCCGACGCGCTGGCTAATGCCAGCAATTTCGTTGCGCTGTTATTCCAGGCGCTGGAGGACATCAACTGGCTGGGTCTTTATGTATTGCGCGGCGATGATTTGGTACTGGGTCCGTTCCATGGATTGCCGGCCTGCGTGCGCATTCCGCTCGGCAAAGGCGTCTGCGGAGCAGCCGCGGCCAGTCGCGCGACGCTACGCATCGACGACGTGCACGAATTTCCCGGTCATATCGTTTGTGATGCGGCGTCGCGATCCGAGCTCGTCGTGCCATTGCTGGTCAGCGACAAACTGATTGGCGTGCTCGATATCGATAGTCCGTCGGTCGGTCGCTTCAGCGCCGCGGATCAGGCGGGGGTAGAAATGATCTGCGCAGCCTATTGTGAACTGCAGGGCGCGAGACCCGGCTTTATCTGACGCGCGACACGTACTCGCGTATGCGGGTATCCACCTTGACCACATCGCCCCGGTCAATAAACAGCGGTACGCGCACGACGGCCCCGGTCGTCAGCTTCGCCGGCTTGCCGCCGCCACTGGCCGTGTCTCCCTTGACGCCCGGATCGGTTTCGAAGACCTCGAGCTCGACGAAATTCGGCGGCACCACAACCAGCGGTGAGTTGTTCCAGAGCGTGACCTGGCAAATATCACCGTCACTAATCCAGTCGGTTGCATCGCTGACCGCTTTCTCGTCGGCCGCGTATTGCTCAAAGGTCTCCGGCACCATGAAATGCCAGAACTGACCATCGCTATAAAGATATTGCATATCGGTGTCCATCACGTCAGCTGCTTCGACGTTCTCACCCGATTTGAAAGTCTTGTCGATGGTCTTGCCGGTCTTCAGATTGCGCAGGCGTACACGGCTGAATGCCTGGCCCTTGCCAGGTTTGACAAACTCGTTATCGACAATCACGCAGGGATCATTGTCCAAGATGATCTTGAGCCCTGAGCGAAACTCGCTGGTGTTTAAACTGGCCATATTTATTGCTCGTATCCCGGTTGCGGCGGCGCCTATCATACCCGAGCCGCAAGACGGCACCAGCCCCCGTCCAATCCCCGCAAAAAGCCCCCCAATCCGGCCGGAAAGTAGAGTCAATCCTCGAAAGTGAAGTGCTGCCGGACGTCAATGACATCGATGACGATTACGACATGTCAGTTATTGTCGACGCCACCAAGATGCCCGTGCCGGAAGACATCACGCAGAAAGACCTAGCAGCCACTCCCATGGATACCAGCGACGAGACGCTGATTACAGGCGATTACACCGTGAGCCATGAGGTTGATTACACGGTTCTGGAGCAGGACTACGAAGATGAGTTCACGGCGACCCAGGCGCTGAACATCGAGATCGTCCGCGCCACCACGGAGCTCGCTGCACGCATGGATGACGAGTATGGCTATGACGAGAACACATCCGAAATGTCCATGGCCTCGGTAACGGCACTCAATATTACCGCGCAGCTGCCAGCGAACAACGACGACGACATCAGCGACCTGGATGACACCGGCATCAATGAAGCCGTCACCGTGGACATGAGTATCGACGACGTCACGGTGGAAATGCCGCTTAAGAAAGGCAAGTCCGCCTAAAGAGGGTCAGACCCTTGCATTATTCGGCGCTTACACCCAGCAGTCGATCCACATTGCGCCAGCCGCGTGGCAGAAGGCTGCCGCGCAGGGCTCGTTCGCCATAGTAAGCGTCCGTGTCGTTCCACTTGATCGTCATCATGCGCTCGCCACAATGCACCTGCAGATTGCCATCCTCCGCAACGACGGCAGCGGCGATCATTCGCTCTTCACCGGCGGCGTATTTCTTACCGGGAATATTGATGAGTTTGTTGCCCTTGCCTTTCGCAAGTTCGGGCAGCTCGTCCATTTCAAACAACAGCAATCGACCGATCGAGCTGACCGCCGCGATCAGGCATTCCGCGCTCGCCGGAACCGGCGCCGGAACTACGGCCCGGCCGCCCGCCGGGATGCGCAGGATCGCTTTCCCCGCTTTGTTGCGCGTCACCAGGTCGCCGAGCGTGGTGATGAAGCCATAACCGGCATCACTGGCCAGCAAATATTTCTGCTCCGCCTCACCGATCATCGCACCGCAGAACTCAGCACCGTCAGGCGAATTGAAATGACTCGACAATGGCTCGCCCTGCCCCCTGGCCGAAGCGAGGGTACCGGCCAGGACGCTGTAGACGCGGCCCGTGCTGTCGATAAACATGGCGAGCTGATTGCTGCGCCCGCACGCAGCCGCGAGATAGCCATCGCCCGCCTTATAACTGAGCGCGAGCACATCGACCTCGTGCCCTTTCGCCGCACGGACAAAGCCGCGCTGCGACAGGATGACTGTGACCGGCTCACTCGAAACCAGTTGCGACTCGTCCAGTGCCTGCGCGGCCTCACGTTCCACGATGACGGTCCGGCGAGCGTCACTATAGGCTTCGGCATCCTCCAGGATTTCGTCCTTGATCAGATTCTTGAGGCGCGCCGCGCTTTTCAGGGTCTGGTTGAGGCTATCCTGTTCGGCGCTGAGCTCATCCTGTTCGCCCCGGATCTTCATCTCCTCCAGCTTGGCCAGGTTGCGCAGCCGCAGATTCAGAATTGCCTCAGCCTGAATATCGCTGAGTTTGAAGCGACGCATCAGGACTGGTTTCGGTTCGTCCTCGTTGCGAATAATCCTGATCACCTCGTCGATACTCAGGTAGGCGATCAGCAGGCCGTCGAGGATGTGCAGGCGTTCGCTGACGATTTGCAGGCGATGCCTGAGTCGACGTTTGACCGTGTCAGTGCGAAAACTGAGCCATTCGCTGAGAAGGCTGAGCAGGTTGAACGCCTGTGGCCGACCATCCAGGCCTATGACATTCATATTGACGCGAACGGTGCGCTCCAGTGACGTGGTCGAAAACAGGTGCGACATCAGCTCGTCCGTGTCGACCCGATTTGATTTCGGGCTGATAACGAGTCGCGTCGGATCCTCATGATCGGACTCGTCGCGCAGATCCTCGACCTGCGACAACTTCTTATTGCGCATCTGGGTGGCGATCTGTTCCAGTATCTTGCCGCCCGATATCTGGTACGGCAACGCAGTAATGATGATGTCGCCATCTTCGACCTTGTATGAGGCACGCAGGCGCAGAGTGCCGCTGCCGCTCGCGTAGATCTGCTTGATGTCCTCGCGCGGCGACACGAGCTCACCGCCGGTCGGATAGTCGGGCCCCTTGATGTGTTTCATCAGGGCCACAAGCGTTGCGGAAGGATTGTCGATCAGGTGAATCAACGCGCTCGCGACCTCTTTGAGGTTGTGCGGCGGTACATCGGTCGACAGCCCGACCGCGATACCGGTCGTCCCGTTGAGCAACAGATTGGGCAGGCGTGCCGGCAACACCACGGGCTCGTTCATCGTGCCATCGAAATTCGGCACCCAGTCGACGGTGCCGTGCGCCAGTTCCTGCAGCAGGCTCTTTGCATACGCCTTGAGCCGCGATTCCGTATAACGCATCGCAGCGAAGGACTTCGGGTCGTCCGTCGAACCCCAGTTGCCCTGACCGTCAACGATCGGGTAGCGATAGGAAAAGTCCTGCGCCATCAACACCATGGCTTCATAACAGGCCGAATCACCGTGCGGATGAAACTTGCCGATGACATCACCGACTGTACGCGCGGACTTCTTCGGCTTCTGCCCGGCCGACAGGCCAAGCTCGCTCATCGCGTAAATGATTCGACGTTGTACCGGCTTCAGGCCATCGCCGATCTGCGGCAGCGCGCGATCGAGGATGACGTACATCGAATAGTCGAGATACGCCTTTTCGGTGTAGTCCCGGAGTGACTGCTGTTCCACGCCCTCGAGATTCAGACTGTTTTGCATGCTTTATACCTCGGCAAGATTGCCCTTGGTTTCGAGCCACTCGCGGCGATCGTTGGCGCGTTTTTTCGCCAGTAACAGGTCCATGGTCTGATCGACCATGTCCTTGCCGCTCACAGTTAGCTGCACCAGCCGACGCGTGTCGCGGTTCATCGTTGTATCCCTGAGCTGCGACGGATTCATCTCACCAAGCCCCTTGAAGCGCGTGACCGACACCTTGCCGCGCATCTTTTCCGCCTCTATGCGGTCGAGAATGCCCTTGCGTTCGCTGTCATCAAGCGCATAAAAAACTTCCTTGCCGACGTCGATGCGATACAGGGGTGGCATGGCCACGTAAACATGCCCGGCCAACACCATCTCACGGAAATGCCGCAGGAACAGCGCGCACAGCAGGGTTGCAATGTGCAAACCGTCGGAGTCTGCGTCAGCGAGAATGCACACCTTGTGATAACGCAAATTTTCGAGCTTCGTATCACCGGGATCGACGCCGAGCGCCACGCTGATGTCGTGTACTTCCTGCGAAGCAAGAATTTCAGTCGAATCAACCTCCCAGGTGTTCAGGATCTTGCCGCGCAGCGGCAAGATGGCCTGCGTATTGCGGTCGCGTGCCTGTTTGGCCGAGCCACCGGCCGAGTCACCCTCCACGAGGAAAATTTCGCAGAGCTCCGGTTCCTGCGACGTGCAATCGGCCAGCTTGCCGGGCAGCGCCGGTCCCGACACGATTTTCTTGCGCACCACCGTTTTCGACGCTTTCAGGCGCCGTTGCGCCTTGCCAATCGCCAGTTGTGCGATCTGGTCGCCGGATTCCTGGTGCTGGTTCAGCCACAGAGCAAAGCCGTCCTTGATGACGCCGGCGACAAACGCGGCCGATTCGCGCGACGACAATCGTTCCTTGGTTTGACCTGAAAATTGCGGATCCTTAAGCTTGGTACTCAGGAGGAAGCTCAGGCCGTCCCAAACATCCTCCGGCGCCAGCGACACGCCGCGCGGCAGCAAACTGCGAAAATCGGCGAACTCACGCAGCGCGTTGGTCAAACCCGTGCGCAGGCCATTGACATGCGTGCCGCCCTGCGGCGTTGGAATCAGATTGACGTAACTTTCCTGAACCGTGTCACCGCCGTCCACCTGCCACGCAGCGGCCCAGTCGATGGCTTCATTGTTGCCGGCCAGGCTGCCGGCAAATGGATCGGCGGGCAGAATCTCGCCGCCGCCTATAGCCTCGAGCAAATACTCTTCGAGTCCGCCCGCATAGCACCACTCGATTTTCTCCTCCGGCTGTTCAATCCTGAGCCGCACCGTAAGACCAGGGCACAACACAGCCTTGGCCTTAAGCGCGTGCTTCAGCCTGGAGACCGAGATCTTGGGCGAATCGAAATATTTGGGGTCAGGCCAGAAGCGAATTGTCGTGCCCGTGTTGGCCTTGCCTACCGTTCCGACGACTTCGAGCTTGCTGCGCTTCTCCCCGCCGGCAAAACTCATGTTGTATTCCTTGCCGCCGCGTCGAATCCAGACTTCGAGATTCTTCGACAGAGCATTAACGACCGACACGCCCACACCGTGCAGACCACCGGCGAACTGGTAGTTCTTGTCGTTGAATTTGCCGCCCGCATGCAGGCGGGTAAGAATCAGCTCGACGCCGGGCAGCTTTTCGGTCGGGTGTTTGTCTACCGGCATGCCGCGACCGTCGTCGACCACCTCAAGTGAACCATCCTTGTGCAGGGTCACTTCAATTTTTTTGCAGTGCCCGGCAAGCGCCTCGTCGACGCTGTTGTCAACAACTTCATGCGCGAGGTGGTTGGGCCGAGTGGTATCGGTATACATGCCGGGCCGGCGCCGCACAGGCTCCAGCCCGCTTAGGACTTCAATGTCCACAGCGTCGTAGCGTTTAGCCATTTATCAGATTTTCAGAGGTTGCCCGGAAACACGGCGGGATTCTAGCTCGATTGCCCGAGCCATGCACTGCTTAGTCGAGGTCGGCGAGCAGGGATGTGCGAATGTTCGCGGCGACCGGGGAAATTTCGGCGCGGTAATTGGGATGATCAATACCCGCCGCGAGCGCTGCGCCACTTTTTAACGCGGCAACGTGCTCTGAACTGAGTTCAAAGCGCAGGAAGTGAACGGCCGATGTTTTCGTCGCATCGGATCGATCCATGTCCTCATCGGCGATGGCCATGCAGCGCGGCAATTCGCCGATCTGCAGGTAGACGCAATCCTCGATACCAACCAGCTCTGCGAGCATGACGCGTCGTTCCTCCGCCTCGGGAAACTCGATCATGAATGTCGCCTTCCAGTTGCTGCCGTCCGGAATCAGCGGGTTGTAAGCTGCCAGCTCTTCGTTAATGGCCGCGGCCTCGAAAATCCGTTCAATGCGCAGCATCTCCTGGACCTGGTATTGCATCGTCAGCCGATCTTCAAAATACAACGCCGCGTTTGTGCCCAGATCCAGTCGACGATTGCGCTTGTGGTCCAGCACGGTATCGCGAAAGGCCGCACGCTTTTCGGCGTACTGTTCGAGACTAAACAGATCCTGGCGGGTCAGTTTCTGCACGAGCCTAGATGCCATAGGCCTGCCGCAGCAGGCCCATCGGGTGTTCGCCGGTCTGTCCATCGAGCCCCTGCGCGATCTGCTCGGCGGCCATCGGGCAGTCGCTGATGAAATGATCGGCCTTACTCTCAGTGACCTTGTTGACCACCGGGCGCGCGATCTTTCTCGCGATGGCATGAAATTCTTTCTTCACCGCATAGGTGCCGTCATGGCCCGAACAACGCTCAATGGCTTGCACCGTCGTATCCGGCACGAGCTGCAAGGTGTCGCGCGTTTTCAAGCCAATATTCTGTACCCGCAGATGACAAGGCACCTGGTATGCGACCTTGCCCAGTGAACGTGCGAAGTCAGTCCGCAACCGGCCATCCTTGTGTCGCAGCATCAGGTACTCGAACGGGTCATACATGGCATCGCGCACTTTGAGCACAGCCAGGTCATGCGGAAACATCAGCGGCAATTCCTGCTTGAACATGAGCGTACAGGATGGAATCGGTGTCACGATGTCCCAGCCCCGATCCACCCAGTCTGCGAGGATCGGAATATTAATTTCCTTCGCCTTCGCGACTGCCGCGAGATCGCCGAGCTCGAGCTTCGGCATACCACAGCAAACTTCCTTTTCGGCCAGGGCGACCGGTATGCCATTGTGCTCATACACGGCCACGAGATCTTCATTCATGGATGGCAGATTGCGATTGCCATAGCAGGTGACATACAACAATACCTTGCCTCGCGTATTAGCCGTCGGCGTGGCCGCCCGGTCATCGGCATTGCGGCGCGTCCGCAGGCGTTTCCGCGCGGTGTTCGAGTGGTATTCCGGAATCAGCGCATCGGGATGCACGCCGAGTGTACTCTCGAGTATCTTTCGACCAACGCTGCTCCGGTTACTCGCATTTACAACCTGCACAACGACCGGGATACCGGCGAGTTTGCCGACCGTATCGGTTGAGCTCAGCACGCGATCACGCAGTGACGCTCCCTGCTTCTTAAAGCGCGCCGCCTTGGCGCGCAACATCAGGTGCGGAAAGTCGACATTCCATTCATGCGGCGGCACGTAAGGGCATTTGGACATGTAACACATGTCGCACAGATAACAGTTGTCGACTACGTTCCAGTAAACGGGTTTCGGTACCGTATCTACTTCCATGCTGTCCGATGCGTCGATCGCATCGAACAGCGTTGGAAACGAATTGCACAGATTGAAGCAGCGGCGGCAGCCGTGGCAGATATCGAAGACGCGCTCGAGTTCCTCAAATAATTGAGGCTCGTCATAAAATGCGTCGCTTTGCCAGTCGAGAGCATGGCGAGTGGGAGCCTCAAGGCTCCCCTCCCGTTTGTCGGGCATGCTACTTGTCTAGTGCGTCGAGGGCTTTCTGAAAGCGGTTGGCGTGCGAACGCTCGGCTTTTGCGAGGGTTTCGAACCAATCTGCGATTTCGCCAAATTTCTCGGCGCGTGCCGTCTTTGCCATGCCCGGGTACATATCGGTGTACTCATGCGTTTCACCGGCAATCGCGGCGGCCAGGTTATCGGCGGTAGGGCCGATCGGCAGACCGGTAGCCGGATCACCGGTGGCTTCAAGATATTCCAGATGCCCATGGGCGTGTCCGGTCTCACCCTCGGCGGTCGAACGAAACACGGCGGCAACGTCGTTGTAACCTTCAACGTCGGCTTTCGCGGCAAAGTACAAATAACGGCGATTGGCTTGCGACTCGCCTGCAAATGCGTCCTTCAGATTTCCTTCGGTCTTGCTGCCCTTCAGTGCCATATCCAGTCCTCTTCAGTGAGAATCGAAATAAATTAGACCAAGTCTAAGATGCTCGAAACTTTATCTGCTTGCACTATACAAGTCAATGCAGCCGGCCGTCAGCCCTGCCTGCGCCACGGCAACTAGTGCTTCCTGACTGCAACGAATTGAGTAAACTGTGCCGCGCTATGACCGCTAAAAAATCCTTGAATCTCGAAAAATCACTGGCCGACCTTGAATCGCTGGTCGACGAACTCGAATCCGGCGACCTGCCGCTCGAAAAAGCCATGCAAAAATTTGAGGACGGCATCAAGCTGACGCGCCAATGTCAGGCTGCACTCAAAGAGGCCGAGCAAAAGGTTTTGATTCTCATGCAGTCGGCCGGTGGCGAGGAATTGCTCGAATCGTTTGATCCGGAAGACAATTAACGGTCGGTAGTCAGCAGTCCGGTAATTTTTCGCCGCAATGGCTCGCTGCGCTGCGCTTTATTTGCGGCGAAAAACAACCCTCCTGCTGACCTCCAGCTTCTGACGATTTATCAGTCACCCATCAATTCGAGCAATGCCACGACTGAGGATTCGACGCCGAGTCGCACTGATGGCTCGGGTGCGATTTTGAATAACGGCGAGTGATGACTCGCGATCGCAGGGCCGCCAGCTTGCGCGGCCGCAAGATCGGCCGCCGGCGTGCCGCCAACCGACCAGTAGATTGCGGCCTTGGTCGGCGCCACCATGAAGCGTGAAAAATCCTCGCCAGCCATGCCCGGACCAATCACCGCCGTGATCGCCTGCTCACCAAACGCATCGATCCAGGCCGCCCGTACGCGCTCGCCGAGGCGCATGTCATTGACGACGGGCGGCGTCGTTTCGCTTGCGATAATTACTTCGGGCAACCTGTCCTCAGGCAAGCCTGCTGCTCTGCCAATATTGACCGCAATTCGCTCGATGCCATCGAGCAGGTATTGGCGAACTTCGGGATTGACATTACGTACCGTGAGTTGCAGGTGAGCCGAGTCGGAAATAATGTTGTGCTTGGTACCCGCATGAAAAGAACCGACCGTGACTACGGCCGGTTCGCGCGGTGGAATTTCACGCGACACGAGCGTCTGCAGCGCCAGAACGATCTGTGCGCCAATCACGATCGGGTCTTTGGTGGTATGCGGGGAGGCGCCATGGCCGCCAATACCGTGCACAATAATGTCGACCGAATCGACGCCGGCATAAGGCGCGCCAACGAGATTGATCTTGCCGGTCTCTCCACCGCTCTCGACGTGAAATGCAAGCGCGTAGTCAGGCGCACCGAAGCGCTCCCAGATATTGTCGTCGAGCATCATCCTGGCACCCAAACTTCGCTCTTCCGCTGGTTGCACAACCAGCATCAGCGTGCCGCTCCAGTCCTCTTTGCGCGCAACCATCTGCCGCGCCGTACCGACCAGACTCGTAATGTGTACGTCATGTCCGCAGGCATGCATTACGTAAACCGTATTGCCTGTAATCGGGTCGGTCTGCTGCGCGCGCGATAAATTGGGCAGGCCGGATTTTTCCTCCACCGGCAGCCCATCCATGTCAGCGCGCATCATGACCAATGGGCCCGCACCGTTTTCAAGTATGCCGACCACTCCCGTCCCGCCCACGCCTTCGGTGACCACGAACCCGGCGGCCCGTAGCTCGGCGGCCATGCGCTTCGCGGTCTCGGTCTCAAGCAGGGACAATTCCGGATTGCGATGAAAGTGATCCCAGAGCACCGCGAGGTGATCGTCGTAGTCCTGCTTGACGCTGGCAGCGAGATCATCGGCTGATGCCGGCGCGGTCAGAATCAGGCACGCGCTGACGAGCGCGGGGAAAAATCTGTTCATGGTGGCCCTCTGGGTTGAAATTCAGGGCCTAGTGTATCTCAGGACGGATCGCCCGCATGGCGGCCTCCCACGGAACCGGCATGGCCGGCTCCCACCAAAAAGCGATCAGGTGGCGCCTTGCAGGCGCTTGATCAGCGAGCGCAGGAAAACCTTGTTGAAGCGCAGCTGGCACGACGAGGAAACCTGCTCCATCAGGGTCGAACTGACACGCAGGATCGTGACCGCGCCGTCCGCCTGGATGGAGGCCTGGCGTTTGGCACCACGCACATAGCTGGTTTCACCGAAACAGTCGCCGTTCGATAGCGTGCCCAGATTCTTGCCATTCGCCTGCACACGCACACTGCCAGTGACAATGATGTAGAAACGATCATCGATCTCGCCTTCACGAACGATGTCTTCGTTGTCTTTGTACTCATGCCAGTCGGATGCGCGCAGCACTTCCCAGATTTCTGCGTGTGAGAATTCGTGGAAGAAGGTCAGCTTGCGCAGCACATCGAAGTGTTCCTAGTTATCGAGGCTGTCGTACTTGGTGCGCAGGTCCTTGTAGACCCGCGTCAGTTCCGCCACCATTGATGCGCCACTGGCGATGCGCTTGTCCGGATCCTTGAGCATTGTCGTCACAACGACGTTCTCCAGTGCTTCGGGCAGATCATCGCGATAGGTGTGTATCGGCGGCGGCGTCGCATAAACGATCTAGTGCAGCAGCTTGGACAGGTTATCGGCGCGGAACGGCCGGAACCCGGTCAACAGTTCGTACATGACAGCGCCCAGCGAATACAGGTCGGAACGATTGGTCAGCTCTTCCGACTGTACCTGCTCGGGCGACATGTAGCTCGGCGAACCGGCTATGCCCTCGATGCGCGATACTTCGGAGCCGGTAACGATGGCAATACCAAAGTCAATGATACGAACATCGTTGTCGATCGTGAGCATGACGTTGGATGGCTTGATATCGCGATGGATGACACCGCGACCGTGTGCATAGTGCAGTGCCTTGGCACATTTGTAGATGATCTCTACGACATCGTCGATGCGCAGCAGGTTGTCGGGCCGGCAATAGGCCGCGAGCGTGCGGGCGCCCTGAATATGCTCGGTAACAACGTAGTACTTGCCGTCTTCCTCGCCGGCATCGTAGATCGGCATGATGTTCGGATGCTGCAGCATGCCAACCATATGCGCTTCGTTGAAAAACATCTTGCGTGAGACTTTGGCGCGATCCGCGTCCGAATCCTCTTCGATGTTGTAGACCTTGATGGCGACATCGCGACGATAGTACGGATCGTGTGAGAGGTAGACATCACCCGTACTACCCTTGCCAATTTTGTTGATAATGACGTACTTGCCAATCTTGGCCGGTACGAGACTCTGGCGTTTGATTTCTGCAGCGGGGCTGGCCATTTTCTCTCACGTTCAGGTCATGAGCCACCTGTACGACACCAGCAAAATCGCGGCATACAGGGCGGCTACGAGGTCATCCAGCATAATTCCCAGCCCTCCGCCCATTCTGTGATCCAGGTCCCGAATCGGCCAGGGTTTGACGATGTCAAACAGCCGAAACAATACGAAAGCCGCGATCCATGCGCTGATCGTTGCGGGCACCACCAATAACGTGAAGTACATCGCAGCAATCTCATCCCAGACGATGCCGCCCGGATCGTGCTGCCCGAGGCGTCGCGAACTGTTGCCACAGATCCAGATGCCCGCGACAAACATCGCCACCCCGAGCGCAATTTGCACCGCGAGACCCAGCTCCAGCGCCAGCCATGCCAACAACACGCCGAGCAGCGTGCCCGCGGTGCCGGGCGCCACAGGTACCAGTCCGAGGCCAAGGCCGAATGCGAGCAGGTGCACCGGGTCCGTGAAAACGGTGCGCGCACTGATTTTTTTTGCACCGGTGGTCATTGGAAATGACGGTAACCGCTGTCCGAAAACGGCACAAGCTCGCCCTCTAGCCGACAGACCAGCTGGCCGCTATTGGTGACCTCACCGATGCGGGTGACGGCAAGGCCATCAGCTTGCGGCGGCGGCATGGCCGACGTGAAACAAAGTTCATAGTCATCGCCACCCGCCAGTGCAAATTGCCGGCATGCATCGTGGTCGAAACGGCCGCGCAAGGCGCGCGAGATCGGCAATTGCTCGAGCTCAATGACACCGCCGACACCGCTGGCTTCCAACAGCTTGGCAAGATCCGCAAACAGGCCATCGGAGAGATCGATGGCCGCCGTGGCAACGCCGAGCAATGACTGGCCGTACGCGACGCGTGCGTTCGGTCGAAGGAATCGAGCCGAGAGAAAGTTGTCGGGCGTGCCGCTGGACACGAGCTCGAGGCCCGCAGCCGCATCGCCGACACTGCCCGTGACATAGATGTCATCACCGACCTTCGCTCCGGAGCGGAGCAGCGCCTTGCCACTCGGTACATCCCCGGTAATCTGCACGCTGATCACGAGTGTCTTGCCGTAAGTCGTATCGCCACCGACGAGACTCACGGCGTGTTCGCCAGCAGCTGCATGCAAACCCTCCGCGAAACGCTCAAGCCAGTTTTCGACGGCGGCCGGCAGAGTCAGCGCCAGCGTCATCCAGCGCGGCCGCCCGCCCATCGCTGCGATATCGGAAAGATTGACGGCGACCGCCCGGTAAGCAATATCAAACGGGTCAATGCCAGCGGGGAAATGCACACCCGCAACCAGCGTATCGATGACAACAACGAGTTCCCGGCCCGGCTCCGGTTGCAGCACAGCGCCGTCATCGCCGATGCCCGTGGTAACGCCGGGGGCATTACCGGGTCGCGCGAAGTACCGCCGAATCAGTGCAAACTCATCCACGGCCTTGCGCTTGAAATTCGTCACCGCGCAGGGACTTCGCGGCGAGGTCGAGACACGCATTGATGTACTTGTGGCCGTCAATCGCACCGAACCGCTTCGCCAGATTGACGCCCTCGTTGATCACGACGCGAAATGGCACATCCGGTCGCGACTGCAATTCGAAAACACCGATCAGCAGGATTGCCATTTCCACGGGATCGAGTTGCTCTATGGGCCTGTCGACCAGTGGTTTGATGGCCTGCTCGATATCGTTCTGGGTAGCGCAAATTGCAGCGAGGGCCGCATCGAAGAAATTCTGGTCAATGCGCTTGTAAGCCGTTTGCTCGCGAAACTGGCGTAACAATTCGGCACTGTCGTGGCCAGCGATCTGCTTTTGATACAGCGCCTGCACCAGGAGTTCGCGAGCGCGCGTACGCGCGCCCGTGGTGGCCATTTTACTCATGCTGTTCCATGCCGGATTCCAGGCAACGTCGCTAGTCGATGCGACGCAGCAGATTGACCATCTCGATAACGGCTAGAGTTGCCTCTTCGCCCTTGTTGCCGGCTTTCGTGCCGGCACGCTCAATAGCCTGTTCAATCGTATCCACAGTCAGTACGCCGAACCCGATCGGGATACCGTGTTTTTGCGCTGCCGCTGAAAGCCCGCGCATGCACTCGCCGGCAACATAGTCGAAGTGCGGCGTCGCACCGCGAATTACCGCACCGAGGGCGATGATCCCGTTACAGCGCCGGCTTGCCGCGAGCTTTTCGACGGCGAGTGGCACTTCGTACGCGCCGGGAACACGAATGATTTCGATATCGGCATCCACTGCACCATGCTTGTGCAGGCACCGCACCGCGGCACCAAGCAGCGAATCGACAATAAAGTCATTGAACCGCGACGCAACGATGCCGAAATGTGCATCGCGAACGACGAGGTCGCCTTCGGTCGTCTTGATCTTGTCCATTAGTCCTCGACGTATCCAGTAATCTCAAGATCGAATCCCGAGATCGCATGCATTTGCTTAGGTGCTGATAATACACGGATTCTTGACAGGCCGAGGTTGCGAAGAATCTGGGCGCCGACACCGTAGGTGCGAAACCCACCGTCGCTATTACGCCGCGTCGTCAGTTCGTCCTTGTCCTGGCCGAGAGCATCGACAGCATCCATGAAATCACGCGATGACTCCTGTTCGCGTAGCAATACAACCACGCCCACTTCTTCGCGGGCGATTCGTGCGATTGCGGCATCCAATGGCCAGCCTAGGCTGCGACTCTTCACACCAACGACATCACCAAGGGTGTCCTGCATGTGCACGCGCACCAGCGGGTTGTCGTCCTTGCTGAGATCGCCCTTCACCAGCGCGACATGAACGGCACGATTGACGCGGTCATCGAAGCAAATCATCGTGAACTCGCCATATTCAGTCTGCACCTGCTTTTCGGCGATGCGTTCGACGTTGTGTTCCTTGTCCAGCCGATAGCGAATCAGGTCGGCGATCGTGCCGATGCGAATCTTGTGCGCGCGAGCGAATCGCTCGAGGTCGGGCCGACGCGCCATGCTGCCGTCTTCATTGAGAATTTCGACAATCACGGCCGCGGGTTCGAGCCCGGCCAGCCGCGCCAGGTCGCAGCCCGCCTCCGTATGCCCGGCTCGCGCCAGCACACCACCCGGTTGCGCCATCACGGGAAAAATGTGCCCTGGCTGACTCAGGTCTTCGGGTCTCGCGCCTGCGGCTACGGCCACGAGCACGGTGCGCGCGCGATCGTGTGCGGATATGCCGGTGGTAATACCCTCCGCTGCTTCAATCGAGATTGTGAAATTGGTTGACTGGTGCTGGTCCGTCTCCTTGACCATCAGCGGCAGGCGCAGCTGCGCGCAGCGCTCGCGCGACAGCGTCAGGCATATCAGGCCACGACCATAGGTCGCCATGTAATTAATGTCTTCCGGGCGCACCTTCGTGGCCGCCATCAGCAGGTCGCCCTCGTTCTCGCGGTTCTCGTCATCGACCATGATGACCATCCTGCCCTCGCAAATGTCGGCAATAATATCCTCGATCCTGCTGAATGAGTTTCCCAGCGCGCTCGGGTGTATTGTTGTGTTGTCAGACATAACCATTCGCCTTCAAGAATTCCATGGACAATCCGCCTTCATCTTTCAGCAGCAGGCGCTCGATATAACGTGCCAGCAAATCTACTTCGATATTGACGAGTGTGCCCACTGAGTAACTACCAATTATCGTAGTCTCGGCCGTATGTGGGATGATATTCAAGTCGATTGTGTTTGCGGATACTGCATTGATGGTAAGACTGACACCATCCACACACACCGAGCCCTTCCGCGCAACATAACGCGCAAAATCCGGCGCGATTTCGACGCGTAATCGTATGGAGCGCGCATCCTTGCTGAGCGCGGTCACTTTCCCCAGGCAATCGACATGGCCGCTCACCAGGTGTCCGCCGAGGCGATCAGCGAGGCTCAATGACGGCTCGAGATTGACCTTCGAGCCGACGGCCAGCCCACCGAGCGAAGTCACGGCCAGTGTCTCGGTCGATACATCGGTATCAAATCCATCGGCACGCAACGCCGTCGCCGTCAGGCACGCGCCATTCACCGCGATGCTCTCGCCGACGGTGTAGGAGGAAAATGGCAAGCCCGTGCAACGCACGGTCAGGCGCACGTCGCCGGCAATTCGTTCGATCGCCGTGATGTTGCCGACTGCCTGCACGATGCCGGTAAACATGGGTCTAGTTAGCCGGCAGCGCAGTGATGCGCAGGTCGTCGCCAAGCTCGGTCCGGTCGACGATACGCAGGGCCTGCCGATCCACGAGCTGCGACCAGCCTGGCGTTTTGAACATGCCCAGGGTCTCGCTGCCCATGAAGTGCGGCGCCTGATAGATAATGAATTCATCCACGAGGCCCTGCGCCAGCATTTGACCGGCGAGTGCAGGCCCGGCCTCGACCAGCAGGTCATTGATTTCACGCTTCCCAAGATCTCTGAGCACTGCCGCAAGATCGACGAGACCGTGTGCTCCCGCCACGCAGATGACCTCAGCGCCGGCCACCTCAAGCGCGGCGGCGCGGCGCCTATCCGAACAGTAAAGCAGCGTTTTACCGGGCAATCCCAGCATTTCTGCCGTCAATGGCATACGCAATTCACTGTCGAGGACGACCCTCAGCGGTTGTCTTCCGTGCCGGTTCAGGGTGGCATCGCGTACCGTCAATGCAGGGTTGTCAGCCAGCACTGTACCGATGCCGGTCATCACCGCACCCGAGCTGGCGCGCAGGCGCTGAACATCGTCCCGGGCTTGTTCGCCCGTGATCCAGTGACTTTGCCCGTCGCTCATCGCAATGGCTCCGTCCAGGCTGCAGGCGATTTTGAGTCGAACGCGCGGTCGGCCACGCAGGATACGGCTCAGGAATCCGGCCAACAGCTGGTCGACCTGGTCGCTGAGCAAACCGCTGCGCACCGTGATGCCGGCATCGTTCAGTGCCTGCATTCCCTTGCCGTCGACTTTCGGGTTGGGGTCGCCACGCGCAATGATGACCTCACGAATCCCGGCCGCGATGAGCGCATCGCTGCAAGGTGGCGTACGGCCATGATGCGAACAGGGCTCGAGCGTGACGAACGCCGTCGCGCCACGGGCATTGTCGCCAGCCGCCTCAAGCGCCCTGATTTCGGCGTGCGCCTCGCCGGCGACCTCGTGCCAGCCTTCGCCGACAACGGCACCGTTTTTCACCAGCACACAACCCACCATGGGATTGGGGTGCGCGCTGAACAGGCCGTTTTTCGCGAGGTCCGCGGCTCGCTGCATGAATGCGCTTTCGCTGTTAGTGAACTCAGGCATCAGTGCCTACTTTTTCTTGCCAAACAACTCGGGCAACAGTGACATCTGCTCGCGACTCGCCGCCGTTTCCGAAATACGCTGCAAACGTTTTATTTCTTCTTCAAATTCCGTGACGTCCTGAAACCGCCGGTAGACCGACGCAAAACGGACGTAGGCAATTTCATCCAGCGCACGCAATTCTTCCATGACCAGGTCGCCAACGAGACGCGACGGCACTTCACGCTCGCCCATCGTGCGCAGGCGGTGGATCAACCGTGCGACAGCTTCTTCCAGTTCATCGCTTGGCACCGGTCGTTTTTCCAGCGCCCGCATCATGCTGTTGCGAAGTTTGTTTTCGTCAAACGGCTGACGTGTGCTGTCGTTCTTGACCAGCTTTGGCATCACCAGTTCGGCCGACTCGAAGGTCGTGAAACGTTCATTGCAATCCAGGCATTGCCTGCGACGACGGATCTGCATGCCATCACCCGCCAGGCGCGAGTCAATAACCTTGGTCTCTTCGTGACTGCAGAACGGACAGTGCATGAGAAATAGGAATCAAACGTAGACGGGAAAGCGCTTGCACAGGGCGAGCACCTGGCCGCGAACACGCTTATTGGTCTCTTCGTTATCGAGATCGTCGAGTATATCGGCTATCCAACCGCTTAGCTCCCGCACTTCGTCAGCGCCAAAACCGCGGGTCGTTATTGCGGGCGTGCCCAGGCGCAGGCCACTGGTTACAAACGGCGACTGCGGATCGTTGGGCACTGCATTCTTGTTCACCGTGATGTTGGCCCTGCCCAGAGCGGCATCGGCATCCTTGCCCGTAATGCCCTTGTCGATCAGGCTGACCAGCATCAGGTGGTTATCGGTTCCACCCGAGACGATCGGGTATCCGCGATCGACAAGTACCGCGGCCATGACCTTCGCGTTGCTGCAGACCTGCGCCTGGTAGTCCTTGAACGCAGGCGACATCGCTTCCTTGAGCGCGACGGCCTTCGCGGCGATGACATGCATCAGCGGTCCGCCCTGCGTACCGGGGAAGACCAGCGAGTTGAACTTTTTGGTCAGTTCGTCGTTCTTGCGTGCCAGGATCATGCCGCCACGCGGACCGCGCAAGGTCTTGTGCGTGGTGGTAGTAACGACGTCGGCCACCGCGATCGGATTCGGGTAGTGGCCGGTTGCCACCAACCCGGCGACGTGCGCCATGTCCACCATCAGGTATGCGCCGACACTGTCGGCTATCTGTCGAAATCGCTGCCAGTCGACCACCCGCGAGTAGGCCGAGAACCCCGCAACGATCATGCGCGGCTTATGCTCGGTGGCGAGCTGCTGCACCTGGTCGTAATCGATCTCGCCCGTCGCGGCCACCAGCCCGTATTGATAAGCGTTGTACAACTTGCCGGAAAAATTGACCTTGCTGCCGTGGGTCAGATGCCCTCCCTCGGCCAGGCTCATGCCCAGTACCGTATCGCCGGCCTCGAGCAGCGCCATGTAAACCGCCGCATTGGCCTGTGAGCCCGAGTGCGGCTGCACGTTCGCATAGTCCGCACCGAACAGCTTTTTCGCGCGCTCGATCGCCAGGCTCTCAACGTCATCGACGAACTCACAGCCACCGTAATAGCGCTTGCCCGGATAGCCCTCGGCGTACTTGTTGGTTAATACCGAGCCCTGTGCGGCCAGAACCCGCGGACTGGCGTAGTTCTCGGACGCGATCAGCTCAATGTGCTCTTCCTGGCGTCGATTTTCGTTGGCTATGGCTTTTGCTACCTCAGGATCGAAGGCGGCAAGGGTCGTATTTGTGTCAAACATCAGGGGGGAGGCTCCGGGCAAGGCGTTGCAAGGACGCGATGTTACTGCCTAGCCGGCCGCGACGAAAGACTGAACGACACGTGTCCAGGCGCGCGCCAGGTTCTGCCGGTTGTAACCGCCGCCGCCGGCAGCGACGATCCGGCCAGCGCAATGCCGGTCGGCAATGCGACACAGCGCGGCCGCGGCATTGGCATGCGCCTGTTCCGTATAACAAAGGTGCGTGATCGGGTCGCCCTCGAGGCTGTCCGCACCGCACTGAAAAATAATGAATTCCGGCGCTGCGTGCTCGAGATAGCTCTCAACACGCGCCCACTCACGGTCGAAATCCGCATCTTTCGCGCCGGGTGCGATCGGAATATTGAGCTTGGTGCCGCGCGCCCTGCCGGTGCCGGTCTCCTCGGCAGCGCCCGTGCCCGGATACAGAAAGCGGCCGTCCTCGTGGATATCGGCGAACAGCAGGTCAGGATCGTCTTCAAAGCCATAAAACACGCCATCACCGTGGTGCGCGTCAATATCGACGTAGGCGATCCGCCGGAGGCCGTGGTTCCTGCGCAGATATTCGACCGCCACACCGCAATCATTGAATACACAAAACCCGGCAGCCTTATCACGTGCCGCGTGGTGCAAACCTGCGATGGGCACGAAGGCGCGTTTGCAGTCACCGTGCATCACGGCATCAACCGCCGCGAGCGTGGTGCCCACAACGTCGCAGGCGGCCTCAAATATGCCGGCGACCGCCGGCGTGTCGCCGTCATCGAGGTAGCCCCGTCCCTCGGCTGATTTCAGCGACACCAGGTTGATGTAGTCCGCAGTGTGAAACAACAGCAGCTCATCGACACCGGCGCGATGCGGCCGGCCGTAGCTGATGGCATCGCCCAGTCCTGCAGCGGCGAGCTCGTTCTGGAAGACGTCGTGCCGGTCAAGGCCGAACGGGTGTTTGTCACCAAACCCGTAATTGGCCAGCGCACTTCCCTTGTAGACCAGGACCGAATCGCTCATGCCTTGCGACTTCTTGTTGTTTGCTATCGCCGCAGCATACCGGATAATGCGCCCTGCATAACTACCAGCGGACTGTAATGGCGCAATACATTTACACCATGAATCGCGTGGCCAAGGTTGTCCCGCCGAAGCGGTTCATAATTAAGAATATTTCCCTGTCATTTTTCCCCGGCGCCAAAATTGGCGTGCTCGGGCTCAATGGCTCCGGCAAGTCCACCGTACTCCGCATCATGGCGGGACTTGACACCGAGTTCGAGGGCGAAGCGCGGCCGCAGCCCGGCATCAATATCGGCTTTTTGCCGCAGGAACCGGAGCTCGACGCGAGCAAGGACGTGCGCGGCAATGTCGAGGAAGGCGTCGCAGCCACCAAGGCGCTGCTGACCCGCTTCGATGAGATCGCGATGCAGTTCGCGGAGCCGATGAGCGACGATGAGATGAATGCCCTGCTTGAAGAACAGGGCAAGTTGCAGGATGCGATTGAGACGGCCGGCGCATGGGAACTGGACCGCAAGCTCGAAATCGCCGCCGACGCGCTGCGCCTGCCACCCTGGGATGCGGACGTTACGAAAATTTCTGGCGGTGAAAGACGCCGCGTTGCTTTATGCCGCCTGCTGCTGTCGCAGCCGGACATGCTGTTGCTGGACGAGCCGACCAACCATCTCGATGCCGAATCGGTAGCGTGGCTTGAGCGTTTTCTCGCTGAATACCCGAGTACAGTCATTGCGGTGACCCACGATCGCTACTTCCTCGACAATGTAGCGGGCTGGATACTCGAACTCGACCGCGGCCAGGGTATTCCCTGGGAGGGCAACTACTCCTCGTGGCTCGAGCAGAAGAGCAACCGCCTCGCGAATGAAGAGGCCGGTGAGAAAGCTCGCCAGAAAGCCATGCAGACGGAGCTCGAGTGGGTGCGCTCGAACCCGAAAGGCCGCCAGGCCAAGTCCAAGGCACGCTTGCGTCAGTTCGAGGAAATCTCATCGATCAATTACCAGAAGCGCAACGAAACCAATGAAATTTACATTCCGCCCGGGCCGCGCCTCGGCGACATCGTCATCGAAGTTACCGGCCTGAAAAAGGGCTTTGGCGACAAGTTGCTGATCGACGATCTGAGTTTTCAGTTGCCTGCGGGCGGCATAGTGGGTGTCATTGGTCCGAACGGCGCCGGCAAGACCACTCTGTTTCGCATGATTACGGGCAGCGAGAAGCCTGATGCCGGCACAATCCGCCTCGGCGATACCGTGCAGGTTTCGAGCGTTGACCAGTCACGCGACAGCCTCGATGACAACAAGACCGTATGGGAAGAAGTCTCGGACGGATTGGACCTGATCAAGGTCGGCAACTACGAGACACCGTCACGGCAGTATGTCGGACGATTCAATTTTCGTGGCGCCGATCAGCAGAAGAAGATCGGTATCCTGTCGGGCGGCGAACGCAACCGCGTACACCTTGCCAAGACGCTGAAGTCCGGTGGCAACCTGCTGTTGCTCGACGAGCCAACCAATGACCTCGACGTCGAAACTTTGCGTGCGCTCGAAGAGGCGCTGCTGGAGTTTCCGGGCTCTGCGGTGGTGATCTCTCACGATCGCTGGTTTCTGGATCGTATCTGCACACATATCCTGGCATTCGAGGGTGACTCGGTAGTGACCTGGTTTGCCGGCAACTACGCCGACTACGAAGCGGACAAAAAACGCCGTCTGGGTGATGACGCGGATAACCCGCATCGCATCAAGTACAAACGCCTCGAGGGTTAGGAGCAACAATGAATCTGTTGATCGCCAGCGCAGTTTGCGCACTAATCGCCTTGCTGTTCCTGCGTGCGATGCTGCGTCAGTTGCGGCGCGGGCGCGTGTTGCGGGCGAGCGGTTCGGCGGCTTTCTGCGCGGCGACCGCGGCGCTCGGCACGGCCGGGGTAATGATGTTCATCAGTTACCTCGGCTATCAGCGCCTGACGGCTGAGCAACTGGTTGCCGTTATCGAGTTCTCGAAATCCGTACCCGAGGAGTACACCGCACGCCTCATGATCGACGGCGAACTCGATCGTCTGTTGCCACTGCGGGGCGATGAGTGGCAACTCGATGCGCGCATGCTGACGTGGAAACCGCCGGCCACCATTCTCGGTCTGGAACCCGTTTACCAGCTGGAACGATTGAGCGGGCGTTATACCTCGGTAGACCGCGAACGCAGCGAGCCACGCACCGTCCATTCCCTGGCCGAAGAACGGCCGCTCGATCTCTGAAGCCTGGCGCGAAACTTTCCAAAGTTTACGCCCGGCATGGATGCCTATTACGGCACGGCAACCTACCTGCCGCTCGCGGATGGAGCACGGTTTCGAATCACGCTCAGTCGCGATGCCCTGATCGCACGACCTGTGAATGACCCTGCACGGGAAGCCATCGGCGACTGGGGCCAGTAACAGGAATGATTTCGGGATTATGTTAACGACTTGATGTGGCCGCCTCTGCTTGGTGCATACTCAGCTAGCTGCTTGATTTAACTGATAGATTTAGCAACCAACAATTACGAGCGACTATGACATACGTGCTGGACAGGGATCAGGGGCTCCTGGCCGAAGGCGACGAGCAGATCGGACTCGAATGTCCTTACTGCGGTGTGTATGCGCATATGAGCGCGCAGTCCGTGCCAGACGTCAGTGACCTGCTCCAGGCCCAGCCGAAACACGTCGGCTTGGTTTTTCAATGCGACGCCTGCAAGGCACCCGTATTTTTGCGCTTTGCGGTGCGCGGTTATTCGGCCAACCAGGTTGAGTTGAATCGCAATTTCGTTGAGCTCGAACGGCCGAAAGAGCGCTTCTCATTTTCCTATCTGCCCAAGCACGTCGAGGTGCTGTTTCGCGAAGCGCTCGCCTGCTACTCCAGTAACAGCTTCAACGCGTTCGCTTCAATGTGTCGGCGCTCGGCCATCAGTGCCTTTGCGGCGCTGGGTGAAGGCGGCAAATTGAACGCGTTTGACGAGGTGATGACGGCGCAGGAAATTGCCGGTATCGACGACGATACCTTCGCTCCGATCAAGGCGGTGTTGTTTGACGCCGGCGATGAGGAAGACCTGCCACTGCTCGATCGCGCACAGGCCGGCATTTTGCTCGAGGTAATGAAGGACATGTTCTACCAGTGCTTCGTGCGACGCGGCAAACTGACGCGCGCGATCAAGGTGCGTCGATTCTTCGTCGAAGAAAGCCGGGGCGATCTGGCGTCTTCCGCCTGAACTCAATAAAGGGTCGGACCCTTTCCCTAGTCGCCCGCATGACGGCCTCCCACGATCGAGACTTATCGGCCGCATGGCGGCCTATCACACTTAACCGATGGCGACGCGCACATTGCGGAACATGCGGAGCCACGGGCCATCCTCGCCCCAGCCCGCAGGATGCCAGGAATTCTGGATCGTACGCGCGACACGCTCCGGATGCGGCATGATGATCGTGACACGCCCATCCTCGTTCGACAACGCACAGATGCCATCGCGCGAACCATTCGGGTTCGCCGGATAATTGTCCGCGACGTTGCCATAGTTATCGACGTAACGAGCGGCGATGAGATGCGACGCCGCGTAACGATCCGATTCGTCGTCAAAAACGACACGCCCTTCGCCGTGCGACGTTGCGATCGGCAGAATCGAACCGGCCATCCCGTCGAGAAAAATTGACGGACTCTGCAGAATCTCTACAAGACTCAGGCGAGCTTCAAATTGCTCCGACTTATTACGGCGGAATCGTGGCCAGTGGCTTGCTCCCGGAATCAACTCGCGGATCTGCGCCAGCATCTGACAACCATTGCAGACGCCGAGTGCAAACGTGTCGCCGCGAGAGAAGAACTCGGCGAACTGATCACGCATCTGGTTCTGATACAGAATGGACTTAGCCCAGCCGCCACCGGCACCTAACACGTCGCCAAACGAAAACCCGCCGCACGCGACCGCGCCATGGTAGTTCGCCAGATTATCGCGGCCCTGCAGCAAATCGCTCATGTGTACGTCGACGGCGGTAAATCCGGCGCGCATGAACGCGGCGGCCATTTCGTACTGACTGTTTACGCCTTGCTCGCGCAGAATGGCAACGCGTGGTCCGCAGCTTGCGCGATACGGTCGCGCAATGTCTCCAGCCACGTCAAAGGTCAGTGCTGCGTGCAGACCCGGATCTTGATCATCGAGGATGCGCTCGAACTCCTGCCGTGCGGTAACCGGATTGTCACGCAATGCCTGAATCCGTGAACTGGTCGCCGACCACTGCCGTTGCATCTGCGCACGGCCCATCTGCAGCACGATGTCATTGTCGCGGCGCACGGTCAGCGTCTGCCGCAAATTGTCGACGCGCCCGATCGCGGTAGCGCTGGCGCCCGTGCGATCGAGCACCATCTGCACCTGCGCCAGCTTGGTCTTTTCCACCTGGATCACGGCACCGGCTTCCTCACTGAAGAGTTGGCTCAATAGTTGCTGATCGGAACCACCCAGCTGCACATCAATGCCAAGGCGACTCGCAAACATCATTTCCGCCAGAGTTGCGAGCAAGCCGCCGTCGCTTCGATCGTGATACGCGAGCAGCATGCCGCGATCACCTAATTCCTGGATGGCGGCGAAAAATTTCTTCAGCAATGCCGACTCATCAAGATCCGGTGTGTCTCCCCCGAAGCGCTGGTATACCTGCGCGAGGCAGGAGCCGCCCATTCGATTCCTGCCCTGACCAAGGTCCAGCAACAGCAGATAACTCGGGGCGTCCACCCGCTGTAGTTCCGGAGTCAGGTGCTTGCGCACGTCACTGACCGGGGCGAAGGCCGTCACAACGAGCGATACCGGCGCGACTACCGCATAGTCGTGCTCACCCTCACTCCATCGCGCCTGCAGTGACAGCGAGTCCTTGCCAACCGGAATCGCCACGCCGAGCGCACGGCAAAACTCATCGCCGACGGCCTTGACCGTGTCGAACAGGCGTGCGTCTTCACCAGGATGGCCCGCGGCCGCCATCCAGTTGGCCGACAGCCGGATCTTGCCAATATTGGCAATCGGTGCTGCCGCAATATTCGTAATCGCCTCGGTGACGGCCATGCGGCCCGATGCGGGCGCATTCAGGATCGCCAGCGGCGATCGCTCACCCATCGCCATCGCCTCGCCGGTATAGCCCGTGTAGCCGGTCGCAGTGATCGCGACATCACTGACCGGCACCTGCCACGGGCCGACCATCTGGTCGCGCACGCTCAGACCGCCAATCGTGCGATCACCGATATGGATAAGGAAGGATTTGTCAGCGACCGCAGGAAAGCACAAGACCCGCTGCACGGCCTCCTGAAGTTCAATGCCCGACAAGTCGAGTCTTTCGGCAGGTCGCGGCTCACGCTGCACATCGCGCGTCATCTTCGGCGGGTTGCCGAGCAACATAGACATCGGCATCGATATCGGCTGATTGTCGAAGTCGCGATCATTTACAACCAGGGTCTGGTCATCCGTTAGCGTACCGATGACTGACACGGGGCAGCGCTCGCGCGCGCAAATCTCCTGGAACGCAGCAATCTGATCGTCTGCGATGACCAGCACATAGCGCTCCTGTGCTTCATTGCACCAGATACCCATCGGTGACATGCCTGGCTCGGCATTCGCAATTTCCCGCAATTCGATCTGTGCACCGTGCTTGCTGTGATCCACGGCTTCCGGCACCGCATTCGACAGGCCACCGGCGCCAACGTCGTGAATGAGGAGGATCGGGTTCAGCGCCCCCTTCTGCCAGCAACGGTCGATGACTTCCTGCGCCCGACGCTGCATTTCCGGATTGCCGCGTTGCACCGAGGCAAAATCCAGGTCCTCGCTGCTGCTGCCGCTGCCAAGGCTGGACGCGGCACCGCCACCCAGACCGATCAGCATGGCCGGTCCGCCGATGACCACGAGCCTGGCACCCACCGGGACATCAATCTTGCGTGCGTGCTCGGCACGTACGTTGCCGACACCGCCCGCGATCATGATCGGCTTGTGGTAACCACGAATCTCGTTGTCCGGCAAGCCCGGCACACGACTCTCAAACGTCCGGAAATAACCCAGCAGGTTCGGCCTGCCGAATTCATTATTGAATGCCGCTCCACCCAGCGGACCCTCGATCATGATGGACAGCGGCGACGCCATGCGATCGGGGTGCGGAAAATCGATTTCCCACGGCTGCTCGAACCCGGGAATGCGCAAGTGCGAAACCGTGAATCCGGTGAGCCCGGCCTTGGGCTTGGCGCCAAGACCGGTCGCCCCTTCGTCGCGAATTTCGCCGCCTGATCCGGTCGCTGCTCCGGGGAACGGCGATATCGCGGTCGGATGGTTGTGCGTTTCCACTTTCATCAGGATCTGCACGGGTTCTTCAGAATAGTGATACTCGCGATCGCCATCGGCTGGCATCAGGCGCGCGGCCTGCGCGCCTTCGATGACGGCTGCATTGTCCGAGTACGCGGATATGACACCCTCCGGGTTGGCCTCGGTGGTCGATCGAATCATGCCAAACAGACGTTCTTTTTGCGGCGCACCATCAATAACCCAGTCCGCATTGAATATCTTGTGCCGGCAGTGCTCCGAATTCGCCTGCGCGAACATCATCAACTCGGCGTCGGTCGGATCGCGCTCGAGCCTGCCGTAGCTTTCAACGAGATAGTCGATTTCCTGCTCGGCGAGCGCCAGGCCAAGATCCGTATTGGCCCTGAGCAGTGCTTGCTTGCCCCCTTTCGACAGCGCGATCGTTGCCACTGGCGTGGCTTCATGGGTGGCAAACAATGCGGCCGCGTCTTCGCCATCCAGAAATACGGCCTCGGTCATGCGGTCATGCAGCCACGCCCCCAGCGAACTGATGTCCACTGCAGTGACCGCCGTTTTGAATTGCAGTCCGTAACAAATGCCGCGTTCGACGCGGATGACTGAATGCAGCTTGCAGGCATGCGCGATATCGGTCGCCTTGCTCGACCACGGAGAAATCGTGCCTGGCCGTGGCAATACGTAGACCGTGGTCGCACCCTTGCCAAGATTGCCAACCTGATCGCCCGACAACAGCAGCGCATTGAGACGTTGCCTGTGGTCCGCGGTGAGATCAGATTGCAGCGCAACAAAATAGCAATAGCGTGCGGCCACTGATTGAACGCGCGGCTCTGCCTGTTGCAAAGTCTCAAGTAGTTTCGCGAGTCGAAAATCTGACAGCGCGGGCTGGCCGGCCAGCTCAAGCATTAAGAGTTACTGTCTCGCGGCGTGTAAATCGGTACAGGAAACTGGGCAACGTTGCCCTCGAGTTTGGAAATCTTGCTGGCACCCTGCTTGTCGACGACGTCGATCCGAAGAACAGAATGCATGGGCAGATAGGTGCGCTTGACGTGGGCAAACTCGGATTTGATCTTTTCTTCGGAGGGATCGACCACGACGGTCGTTCGCTCGCCGAACACGAACTGTTCCACCGAAACGAAACCGAACAAGTCGCCATGGCTGACTTCACGGGCATAGATCTCGTAGACCTGTCCCTGGCTCATGAACACAACCCGGTAAAGATTTTGCTTGGTCATAAAGCCCACCTCAAAGACCGCGTAGTCTAACTAAAACCATGAAAGTTGGCCCGGGAATCGCAAAGCGTGGGTACTAATCCATATATGGGTTTTTTTCTCATATTTAGAATTTTTGGTGATCTGGCGACTGCTGATTATGTGAACTAGGCCGCAGCGTAAGGCCTTGTTTCTCTGCAACATTCGTCTGCAATGGCACTACAACTCGAAATCGTCAGCGAACACCGCGGCATTGTCGGCGACGACGCCGTGCGCGTCTTTCACGACAAGGGCGGCACGATCGGCCGATCGCTGCAGAACGACTGGATCCTGCCAGATCCGGACCGATTCATTTCCGGCCGCCATGCCACTATCGATTTCAAGGGCGGTGCCTACTACCTCGCCGATACCAGTTCCAACGGTGTCTATATCAATGGTGATTGTGAACCATTGGGCAAGGGCAATCCACGCCGCCTGTTCAACGGTGATGTCATTCGTCTCGGTGACTTCGTTATCAATGTCGCGGTCGACGAAGGCGAGAGCCTGGTGATACCGCTTGACGAAGATGCACTCACCGGCGACGCCGCATTCCAGTCGGCATTGTTTGGCGGCCAGACGCAGACCGATGTGGCCCAAACGGCACAGAACGACTCGCGACCGGCAAAACCGCGCGCTCCTGCTCCATTGGCGGCGAGCGACCTTGCCACGCGCGAGCTGCTTGACTCCTTCCTCGCGGGGCTTGGAATTGATCGGACTGAACTGCACCCTTCCGTGGATATGGGCGAAGTCATGCGCAATGCCGATGAGGTGTTGCGCGAGTATGTTGAAGGCACAACCCAGCTATTGGCGAGCCGCGCGAATTTGAAGAACGCGTTTCGCCTCGACCAGACGACCGTACTGCCGCGGCACAACAACCCGCTGAAGTTGTCGGCGAACACCAGGGACTCAATCAAACAATTGCTGGTCGGAAAAGAGGGCGAATATCTCGGCCCACGCGATTCTGTCCGTGAGGTTTGCTCTGACCTGCTGTTTCACCAGGATGCGTTCCTCGATGCCATGAACAATGCGTTCCTCGAATTCTCCGATCGCTTCGACCCGGAGGAGTTACAGGTCGTGTTTGACCGTACACTTGGCACCGGCTTGCTGGCGAAACTCACCAATAAGTACAAGTACTGGGGATTGTATGGCGACCTGTACCCTATCCTGACCGAAGAAGGCGGTGGCCGCTTCCCGCAGATGTATGCCGAGGAATTTGTCCGCGCCTACGAACGACAGATCGCCGAGTTCAAACGCCTCGGTGGCGCTGACGAACATCTCAAGGCGACAGTGTTACTCGACAAAGGCCACTACCGTCCCATGCCCGGAACGGTGGACGACGAGGTCGTCGAGGCCGACTGAAGATCCGCGGGATGAACGCGAATCGAAGGAAACCCCATCGCGTCCTAGTTCAACCGAAACCACGCAGCCTTGGTATTCATATAGCTGAGCAAGCTCTCGAAGCACTTGTCTTTGGCGTTACCCGACTGCTTGTAACCGCCAAACGGCTGAGTCATGTCACCTTCTTCAAAAGCGTTGACAAGAAAGGTCCCACACTCGATCTCGCGCACGTAGCGCATGGCTCTTCGATAGTTGTCCGTCCAGACACTACCTTGTAATCCGTAGACCGAGTTGTTCGCCACTTCGATGGCCTCGTCGTCGCTCTCGACTTTGATGACCGATACCACGGGTCCAAATACCTCGTTCTGCGCTACATAGTCGTTGCTCTTCACGCCGGTAATCATGGTCGGGATGACATACGCGCCTTTTTCGAGACCGTTCGCAGGTGCTGCACCGCCAAACAGTATTCTTCCGCCTTCCGATTTGGCCTTGTCGATCATGCCGAGGACGCGAGCCTGGGACTGGTGATCCACCAGCGGTCCAAGATTGACGGCCGGGTCCAGCGGGTCGCCGCAAATATAGGCGTCTTTACCTTTTTCTATAAACTTCGCAACGAACTCGTCGTAAATCTTTGCATGTACGATCAATCTTGATCCCGCAGAACAAACCTCGCCCATGTTGAAAAAGATGCCATTGATTGCGGTTGTCACCGCCCTATCCAGCAACTCACCTTCGAGGTCTTCACAGAACACCTGCGGTCCCTTGCCGCCACACTCCAGCGACACCTTCTTCATGTTTGATTCACCCGAGTAGGCATGTATCAATTTGCCGACTTCCGTCGAGCCGGTGAAACTGATCTTCGATACGTCCATATGTCGGGCCAGCGCCTGCCCCGCTTGTTCGCCAAGTCCGTTGATCACTTGCAATGCACCAGGTGGACCACCCGCTTCGACAAACAGTGCGGCGACTCGATAACAACTCAGTGGTGATTGTTCCGCCGGTTTCAAAATCGTGGAGTTACCGGCCGCAAGAGACGGTACGATTTTCCACAGCGCCATCAGTAACGGGTAGTTCCAGGGCGAGATGCAGCCAACCACTCCGATCGGCTCGCGCAGTACCGTGCTCATCACGTCGTATTCCGTTGCCGTAACGCTGCCAGTAACTTTGTCGATGCATTCGGCGAAGTACTCGACCGTGTTTATGCACATCGGAATGTCCGCTTTCAGCATGTCCGAGATTGGCTTGCCCATATCGATCGTGTCCATCAGGGCCAGTTCGGCGGCGTTCTCGCCAATCAAGCCCGCCCATTTGTACATAACAGCCATACGATTCCTGGGCGCCATGCGAGACCATTCGCCGGATTTAAAGCTTCGTTTCGCAATTTCGACCGCCTTGTCGATATCGGCTTTCTTGCCCGCGGCGCATTTGTTGATGACGCTGCCATCCACCGGACAGATGTTGTCAAAGGTTCCGCCATCGATGGCGTCTACAAATTGGCCACCAATGAACAATCGTGTCTCGGCGCTTTGCTTCAATTTGGCGGCCATCTCACGCCACTCGGCGTGGCTCAGTTCAGCGGCCTTCTCGAGATTCATGTTATTGCTCCGTCCTGAATTTGTGCATCATTTTATGGCCTGACAAGTATGCGATCTACCTTGGCCAGAATGTCTGCGTCTGTCTTATGATCCAGCTCTCTTGCGTACTTATGACCTGCATAGACGGCGGCGGCAATGATTGCCGGCGCGTCCGCGTCGCCGATACACTTGACTATCTTCGGCGCGCCCTCCGCTCCATTCGCGACGGCCGCTACCAGTTCGTGGTAGAGCTTGTCCCTTGGTGTACGCGCGGTCACGAGGACAATGTTGTCGCCGGGAATCGTTTGTCGTGACGCCGTGTAAACACAAGCCAATGTCGCCGCGCTGCCGTCAAAGCTGATCAATTCCTGGTTCAGAATGATTTGCACGCCGACGTCTGCGAGACGCCTGTGAACCCGCTTCTGTTCTGCATTGAATGTGCTCCAGAATGAGACTATCGAAGCGGGTGTCACATAGACAACCTCGTTGCCATTGTCGCGAAGTTTCTCGGCCATCAGGCTGCCCATATAAAAGCGGTCGTCATCAAAGACGATGACCGATCCGTCCGGCATTCTGCCCGCCATAATGTCGTCGGGCGTAAATGTTTTCGCAGCAGGCGGCAGCGGATCCATTGACACAAAGTTGTGCCCGAACCCGTCGCGACGCCAGTCTGATCCGGTCGCGACGGCAACGTGGCCCGCTCCGACTTCCAGCACTTCGGCAAGGCCCATCTCGCTCTCGCGATAAATCTGGACATGCGGCATCTTGTTGAGCTGACCCAGACGGTAATCGCGAACACGCGCCCATTCGGACAGACCGGGCAGCTGTGACTCACGGGTGACCCGGCCACCCAGTTCGCGAGTCGCCTCCGCAAGAATTACATCGTAGCCACGCTGACCGAGTGCCCGAGCAGCTTCGAGCCCGGCTGGCCCTGCACCGATAATCAGCACGAGCTCGTCGGAACCCCTCGCCGCAATGTTCTCCGGGTGCCAGCCACGGCGCCATTCCTCACCCATCGTCGGATTCTGCGTGCAACGAATCGGGTGGTGACGACTGTCCCCAGTGTAGCAAATGTTGCAACCGATACATTCGCGAATATCTTCCAGCCGGTTCTCTTCAATTTTCTTCGGCAGAAATGGATCGGCAATCGATGGTCTGGCTGCACCAATGAAATCGACAATGCCGCGCTTTACCTGGCTGACCATGCTGTCCGGGGATGTAAAGCGTCCGACTGACACTACCGGTTTCGTCGTCTTCGACTTAACCGTGGCGACGTAATGCTCGAGCGAGCCTTGCTTAACAAATCGCGACACGCCCATTTCGTACGAATAGTCGTCAATGTTGATGTCCCAGAGATCAGGCAATTCCGCCAGGGCCTCGAACATTTCCATGCGGTCTGCATGCACGGGCGTTCCATCCGCTCCGCCACCGTCGTCCACCGAATAACGAACCGCCACAGCGCAGGTGTCGCCGACTGCTTCCTTGGTCTCCTCGATAATTTCGCGAATCAATCGCATTCGATTGTCCTGGCTTCCGCCGTATTCGTCGCTACGCGTATTCAGGGTTGGATTCAGGAAGTTCCCAAGCAGGTAGTGGTGTGTTGCGTAAACGTAGACGATATCAAAGCCCGCTTGCTTCGCACGTAGCGCGGCATCGCGATGCCAGCGTCGGACGTCCTTGATATCGGCCTTGGTCATGGCACGCGACTGGTAGGGATCAGCATTCCAGTTCGGCATGGAAACAACATCCATCGAAACTTCGCGAGTCAGAAGGTTGGCCGAGCGACTACCTCCAAGCCAAAGCTCGATTCCGGCGAGGCTGCCATGCTCATGGACTTGGTCGGTCATCAGACGATGCGCTTGAATATCTTCGTCATCCCACAATGTGTGGGTAGGAAACGGAATATCGTCCGTACTTGGGTGGACAGAGCAGTACTCGGTACAGACAACCCCCCAGCCACCCTCGGCCTTGGCCGCCCGCACGCCTGCGACCATGTTGGGCCGCAACCACCCCATTCCCGTGCAATGCGGAACCTGGTAGAAACGGTTTTTTGCCGTAACCGGCCCGATGCTGACGGGTTCAAACAGAATCTGGTAGCGTGGATCGCAACTCATATAAGCTCCAAAGGAATTGGCAAGTTAATTCGCGGGCACGGGCAGGTGTGCATGCATCATCGAATCATACTGATGCATCTCGGATACCGGAATCCTTGCGTGAGGTGAATGTCTTGCTGGTTTACTTCTGCACTCGCCTGGCAAGATACGAATAAATGCCGAACGACAGCGCCATTCCAGCCACCAATATCGCCACCGATATCTTGCCCCGGTGCGGAGTTTCGCTGGTCCAGGTGCCGCTGGAGTCCAGCCAGTAGAAAATGTATATTGAGAGCACCCACGGCGTCACAGAAATGGCGATCTGCAGCACCTTTAGCGTTTCTGTTCTGATCGAGTTCGGCATGGTCAGAGAGTAGCATTTGCTTTTCCCAGCGTGAAGTATGCGAGAATAGGAAAACAATGGACGCTGACCTGACAATGGTACTGCAGCACAAAGCCATTAACCGATGGCGCCTGTTCTGGCTGATCGCCATTCCAATGTCCATTGTCATGGTTGTCGAGACATTCAGTGTCGACCTGACTGTCGCGCCCGGTGTGACAGCCATGATTGCATTCTCCGTGCGCTGGGCAGTGCCGTTCATATTTTTGGTGGTCGCCACATCGGCGCTTCAGGTGTTGTTTCCCGGGCCGTTTCCCGCGTGGTTACTGCGTAACCGCAAATACATTGGTCTGTGCTTCGCGGTTGCGATGGCGTGGCAGGGCTTGTTCATCTTCCTGATGTCGAACTTCCACCGCGAATTTTACTTTGACGAGATCTATTTGCTGCGCGATGAACTGGAAGGCAGCACGGGCTATATCTTCCTGGCAGCCATGGTTGTCACGTCGTTTCAGTTCGGTCGAAAATCCCTGAGTCCGAAACAGTGGAAACTGCTGCACACGAGTGGCCTCTATTTCCTGTGGGCTTATCCCTTTAGCGTCTACTGGTTCGATCTTTTCTACTACGACAATCCACAACCGATTGACTATGTCTTCTACTGGAGCGGTTTTATTGCGTTTGCGCTGCGAATTGCGGCCTGGGGCAAGAAACGTCAGCATGCGGCGAAGAAGATCGCCCTGGAGTACAACACGCCGCTCGTGTTCAGGGTCTCCGGTGCCGCCATCATCGTGTTCGGTCTGCTGCTGTCGGCGACCGGTCTGCAATGGCAAGACCTGGCGACCCAATTCGTGACCGGTCCCGCGTGGTCTGCAAATCTTTCGTTGTGGCTGCCGTTTTGGCCGTTCGAACCCTTCTGGTCACTGTTTTTCATCGGAGCCGGCACAATGCTGGTGACAAAAACCAGAACCCAGGTTGAACAGGAAGGACTACGCTCGCCAGCGACCTGATGTAGCGAAACGCGCTTTCCTAATCGGTGCGGGGCTGCCGATTCGCAATCAGATTATCAACGACGGTCGGATCGGCCAGCGTCGACGTATCACCAAGCTCCGCAAAATCATTCGCCGCGATCTTGCGCAATATTCGTCGCATGATTTTCCCTGAACGCGTCTTCGGCAACCCGGGCGCCCACTGAATCAGGTCCGGTTTTGCGAACGGCCCGATTTCCTTACGCACCCATTGCTGCAGTTCGCCGCGTAACGCATCGCTGGCCGTCACGCCCTGCATCAGAGTCACGTAAGCGTAGATGCCCTGCCCTTTGATGTCATGCGGATAGCCCACAACGGCAGCCTCCGCGACATCCTTGTGCGCGACCAGCGCGCTTTCGACCTCGGCCGTACCCATGCGGTGGCCGGATACATTGAGCACGTCGTCGACCCGGCCGGTGATCCAGTAGTAGCCATCTTCGTCGCGCCGCGCGCCGTCACCGGTGAAATAGGCACCTTCGAAGGTCGAAAAATACGTGTCGGCGAATCGCTGGTGGTCGCCGTAAATGGTACGCATCTGCCCCGGCCAGCTGTCGCGCAGGATCAGGACGCCGACTGCCGCACCGGTCAGTGTCTTGCCCTCGCCGTCAACGATCGCCGGCTGCACGCCGAACAATGGTTTGCTCGCCGAACCCGGCTTTAACGCCGTCGCACCCGGCAGTGGGCTAATCAAGGCGCCGCCCGTCTCGGTCTGCCACCAGGTATCGACGATCGGGCAGCGACCTTCACCCACGACGTGGTAGTACCACTCCCACGCTTCCGGGTTGATCGGTTCACCCACCGAGCCGAGCAGGCGCAGGCTTTTTCTCGACGTGCTCTTGACCGGTGTATCGCCTTCGCGCATCAGCGCACGTATGGCCGTCGGAGCGGTGTAACAAATATTGACCTGGTGCTTGTCGCAGACTTCCCAGAAGCGCGCCGCGGTCGGGTAATTCGGCACACCCTCAAACATCAGCGTGACCGCGCCGTTGGCGAGCGGGCCGTAGACGATGTAACTGTGGCCGGTCACCCAGCCGACGTCAGCCGTACACCAGTAAATATCGCCCGGGTGGTAGTCGAATACGTACTCGTGCGTCATCGCGGCATACACGAGGTAACCGCCGGTTGTGTGCAACACGCCTTTTGGCTTGCCCGTCGAGCCGGACGTGTAGAGGATGAACAACGGATCCTCCGCACCCATCTCCTCGCAGGGGCAATCGGCATCGACGGTCACCGCGAGCTCGTGCAACCAGACATCGCGACCTTCAACCATAGGAATCGCGTTGCCGGTATTGCGCACGACCAATACCTTCTCGAGCGTCGTGACATCGGCGTTTTGCGCGGCCGCATCGACGTTCGCCTTGAGCGGAATTTTCTTGCCGCCGCGCACGCCCTCGTCGGCCGTGATCACGATATTGGATGCACAATCGTGAATGCGGCCGGCGAGCGCATCCGGCGAAAACCCGCCAAATACGACCGAATGCACGGCGCCAATACGTGCGCAGGCGAGCATCGCCACCGCGGCTTCCGGAATCATCGGCATGTAGATCGTGATACGGTCGCCGCGCTTCGCGCCAAGCGCCTTCAATGAATTTGCAAACCGGCAGACACGTTCGTGCAAATCGCGATAGGTGATTTTCAGGTCGCGCGCCGGATCATCACCCTCCCAGATAATTGCGACATCATCAGCTTTCGCCGGCAGGTGTCGATCAACACAGTTGTAACAAACGTTGAGAGTGCCATCCTCGTACCAGCGAATATGCAGGTCGTCCCTGGCAAAGGACACATCCTTCACTTTGCTGAACGGTTTGATCCAGTCGATCCGCTCCGCCTGCTCGGCCCAGAATGCTTCATTGTCGCTTATCGAGCGCGCGTACATTTCCTCGTAGCCGTTCGCGTCGATCAGGGCACGCGCACTGACGGCCGGATCTACGGGATAAACATGTGTCTCTGTCATCGTTGCTGCCTTCTTGTTCTGATTTATTCTCAGGAAGCGGTCTTCTTCCTCGCTAGTTCCAGCAGGCGCTCCGCATGCTGCAGGTGCGGCCGGTCGAGCATCGCGCCGTCCAGTCCGAGCGTGCCGGCGCCGGGGTTCGCCGCAAACAGTGCCACCACCCGCTCGGCATGCTCAATTTCGGCGCTGGTCGGCACAAAAGCGTGGTTAATGATATCGACCTGCGCCGGATGTATCGCCAGCATGCCGCTGAAACCATCGCGCCGCGCGTTCGCTGCATAACGCGCCAGACCCGCGCTGTCGTTGTAATCCGTATACACCGTATCGACAAGCGGCCACTCCGGCAGCCGCAGCCGCGCACAAGGCCAGCGAGCGCGCCATGGCGTAGGTTGGCAGCCAGTTGCCGTCCTCATCGCGGCTGGCGCTGGCGCCCAGTGCAGCACTCAGGTCTTCGGCGCCCCATGACATGGCGGCGAGTCGCGCTGATGCGCCAACATAGCCGTGCAATGTAAACAGGGCCGCGGGCCGCTCCGTGCAAATCGCCATAATCCGGGTCTGGCCTGGCCTCAGGCCATGCTCGACCTCGAGCTTGTCCAGCTGCGCCGAAAGTTGCGCGACATCTGCCGCGCTGCGCGGCTTGAGTAGCACGATCCCGGCCGGGGCCGCGGGCATGACGGCCGCCAAATCTGCACTCGCGTCTTCGCTGTCGATTGCATTAATGCGCACCCAGGCGTGCTCGCGACCTTGCAGGAACTCCGTTGGCGCAAAGCAGGCAGCGGGTCGCGCCGACGCGGCGACCGAATCTTCCAGGTCGAGAATGAGCGCGTCGGCATCGACCTCGACGGCCTTCGACAACTTGCGCCGGTTGTCGGCCGGCACGAAAAGGTAGCTGCGCATCATGCCGGCTGTTTCAGCATCAACGCCGTGCGCTTACAAACGCCAACCAGTTCGTCGTGCTGATTAAACGCGCGGTGCTCGAAAACGACAATGCCATTATCCGGCCGTGACTTGCTATCGCGCTTCTCGAGAACCTCGGTCGCGATGTGAATCGTGTCGCCGTGAAACAGCGGTTTTGGAAAGCGCACTTCGTCCCAACCAAGGTTCGCGACGGTCGTACCGTGGGTCGTGTCGTTGACGGATATGCCGACCATAAAGGCGAGAGTGAGGCAGCTATTAACCAGCGGCCGCCCAAACTCGGTGGTTTTCATATACTCGGCGTCGAGGTGCAAGGCCGCTGGATTGTGTGTCATCGTCGTCAACAGAACATTGTCGGCCTCGGTAATCGTGCGCCGGATCGGGTGTTCGATCTTCTGGCCGACGTTAAGCTGTTCGTAGTACAAACCTGGCATCGCTATTCCTCCCGCTTCGCGCGCTCAATCGCATGGTGGCCCCGCTCGTCTAGGTTCGCAACCACTCGACCACGCTGATACCGACAAAGCTGCCGATGGCATAGCCGAACGACCCCGCCAGGATGCCCGGAATAAGCAGCTCCCTCCAGCCCTTCGCCGAGGCAAGTGCCGCACCCGATGCTGGGCCGCCGATACAGACCGCCGATGCAATGATCAGCTCGGCCAGATCGAGTTTCAGCCACCAGCCCGCGCTGAACGTGATGAGCAAGTGCACGACAATGATGATTGATGCGAAAACAAACAATACCGGTCCCGCCGCGACGAGCTCCCAGATGTCCATGGTCGCCCCAACGCCGGCCAGAAAAATAAACATCAACACATTGCCCGCCTCACCCGCACAGGACAGGTTTTGCAATGGTTTCGCAAACATCGTCGCGACCAGCAGCGTCAGCGCCGTCGTGACGATGATCGAGTATTGCGGCGTGTTCATCCAGCCCGAAATCGCATCACCGGCCGCGGCCAGCCCGAACGCGATTGCGATCGCCGTCAGCAAGCCCGAAATGCTCAGCTTCGAGACCTGGTGTGGAACCGGCTGCGAACCGGCGTCAGTAACTGTCGCCGTATCCATATGATGCGTCGGGTAGCGCGCAGCAATCCACGCGATTCCGGGCATTAGGATCAGGAGCAGGAAATGCAGGTTGGTGGCCACGTTGTCGGCAGCGATCGCCGCGCCCAGTAAACTGCCGTCCTGCAAGCCAATGGCCTTGGCTACAGCCGCAAAGTTCAGACTGCCACCGATGTAGGTACCCGCGTATGCGCCGGCGAGCTCGGGCTCCATCGCGCCAAGATCCAGAGCCCAGGCACCGATCAATACTCCGGCAACCACCGCGGCGCTGCCAATGATGAATGCAATCAGCGTCGGACCGGCCTCGCGCAGGATGCGTTGCAGATTGGCCTCGAATAGCAGCAAGGGAATAGCAATCGGCACCAGCACGTCCCAGGCCGCGTGATACGCCGGTGCCGAGGTAGGAATGATGCGCAGGTTCGAAAGAACCATTGCGAGAGTCATCAGCAATAGAATCCCAGAGTATTTTCGGCCCCAGGAATATCGCTCGCACCAGAATCCGAAAGCGGCCAAGCCGATCATGGTCGACCAAAGTGCAAAATCCTGCTCCGGACCAATCAGGGAAAATGTCATGATCAAGTCTCCACAATCCGCGTAAATGCTATAATCCGGCCCGGTTGTTCTATCAGGAGGCGGCCACTATGTCCAAAGAACGCAATACAACGAAGGAAGTCAAAAAGAAAGCTCTATTGAACCCGAAGGAAAAGAAAGCGGCCAAGAAAGCCAAGAAAGAAGCGAAGCGCCTGGTCTGAAAATTACGCCGCGTTATCAGCGGCCCGTGCGCGGTGGCAAGCCGGTGTGCTGGGTTAACAGCTTGCCCTTGCGAACTCGTTTCTCATGCGCCGCGGCGGTATTTTTTCGGCGTGGCGATGCAGTGGCTTTGGCAACAGGTGGCTGATCCTTCGGCACCAGTTTGCCACTGCCAGACCCTATCAGATGGCCAAGATTCATCTCACTGAGTGCCGCACGTATGAGCGGCCAGTTCTTCGCATCGTGGTAACGCAACAAAGCTTTGTGCAGGCGCCGCTGCTCCGGGCTCTTGACGATCTCAACACTGTCACTCTTATAAGTCACCTTGCGCAAGGGGTTCTTGCCCGAGTGATACATCGCCGTCGCGGTCGCCATCGGCGACGGGTAAAACGCCTGCACCTGGTCAGCGCGGAAGTTATTCTTCTTCAGCCACAGCGCCAGGTTGACCATGTCCTCGTCGGTCGTGCCCGGGTGTGCGGCTATGAAGTACGGGATCAGGTACTGTTCCTTGCCCGCCTCCTTTGAAAACTTCTCGAACAACTCCTTAAACTTGTCATAGGCGCCGATGCCGGGCTTCATCATTTTGTCGAGCGGGCCCTTCTCCGTGTGCTCAGGTGCGATCTTGAGATAACCGCCGACATGATGCGTAACGAGTTCCTTCACATACTCCGGATCCTCGACCGCGAGGTCGTAGCGTAGTCCCGAGGCGATCAATACTTTTTTCACACCCGGCAACTTGCGTGCCTTGCGATACAGGGCTGTTAGCGACGAATGATCGGTATTCAGGTTGCTACAGATACCCGGGAACACGCAGCTCGGCAGCCGGCACGCCGCTTCGATCTCGCGGCTCTTGCAGGCGAGGCGATACATATTCGCCGTCGGCCCGCCAAGATCGGAAATAACGCCGGTGAATCCGGGCACCGTGTCGCGAATTTTTTCGATCTCTTCGAGTATCGATTCCTCGGAACGATTCTGGATGATCCTGCCTTCGTGCTCGGTGATCGAACAAAACGTGCAGCCGCCGAAACAGCCACGCATGATGTTGACCGAGAATCGAATCATTTCGTAGGCTGGTATATTTGCTTCGCCGTAGCGCGTATGCGGCACGCGCGTGAATGGCATGCCGAACACATAATCCATTTCATCGGTGCTCAGCGGTAACGCCGGCGGATTCATCCACAGATCACGGTCGCCGTGTGCCTGCACCAGCGCGCGCGCATTGCCCGGGTTGGTCTCGAGGTGCAACACGCGATTCGCATGTGCATAGAGTACGGCATCGTTGCGCACCTTTTCGAACGACGGCAAACGAATCACAGTGCGACTTCGATTGCGCCGCGCATCGGGGACGAAGCGCAACACGTTATCGTCGCTCTTCGGACCCTCATCCTGTTTAGTTGCGCAGGCTTTACTATCCTGCGTATTTACATACGGGCTTACAATCTGGTCAACGCGCCCGGGCCGGTCGATGCGGGTCGAGTCGATCTCCCACCAGCCCTCCGGCCTGTCGTTACGAATAAACGCAGTGCCGCGTACGTCGGTAATTTCGTCAACCCGTTCGCCACGTGCGATGCGGTGCGATAACTCGACGATCGCCCGCTCGGCATTGCCATAGATCAGGATGTCAGCGCTCGCATCGAGCAGGATCGAGCGCCGCACACTGCCCTGCCAGTAATCGAAATGTGCGATCCGGCGCAACGATGCTTCGATGCCGCCGAGAACGACCGGCACATCTTTGAAAGCTTCCTTGCAGCGCTGCGAGTACACCAGCGAACAACGATCAGGCCGTTTGCCACCGACGCCGCCCGGCGTGTAGGCATCGTCGTTGCGAACTTTCTTGTCCGCCGTGTAGCGGTTGATCATGGAATCCATGTTGCCGGCCGCAACGCCGAAGTACAGATTCGGCTTGCCGAGCTGCTCGAAGTCGGCCTTCGAATGCCAGTCGGGCTGCGCGATGATGCCAATCCGAAAACCGTTCGCCTCAAGCAGGCGACCGATGATCGCCATGCCAAAGGACGGATGGTCCACGTAGGCGTCGCCTGTGACGATGACGATGTCGCAGGAATCCCAGCCCAACGCGTCCATTTCCGCCCGCGACATCGGCAACTGCGGCGCGGTACCGAAGCATTCAGCCCAGTATTTGTTGTGACCGTAGAGTGTAGTGGCAGGCGTTGGCATCAGTCGGTGTCATTCTGGCGGTCGTTGATGATACCCTTTGCGAGCGAAAACCGCGTAAATTGCCAGCCCGGCCGCGATCACGCCGAGGCCAAGCATCGATTCGGCAGGCTTGTCGAGGAGCACAAAAACCAGCGTCCAGGCGGTCAGCGCAAGGTACAGCAGCGGCGTCAGCGGGTAGGCAAATGTTTTAAACGGACGCGGCAGGTCAGGCTGCCGGATGCGCAGCACGAACACCCCGAGCACCGTCGCGAAACTGTTCAGCGCCAGGATGAAGCCGGCAAACACGAGCACCGATTCGAAACTCGAGGTCAGGATGAACAGGATCGCGAGCGACGACTGCACCAGGATCGCGGTGGCCGGTACTCCGTCGCGGTTGGTGCGTGCCAGTGCGCCGAGGCCACGGACGTCCTGGCCGATCACCTGCAATACACGAGGGCCGGCGATCGTCATGGCGCTGACGGTGGATATCAGCAGCAGGCTCAAGATCAGCCCGGAAAACCGCCCGCCGGCTTCGCCGAACGCAGCATCGGCGGCGATATAGCCCACCTCGACCTGCCCACTCAAGGTGTCCATGGGTGCGACCCGCA
Organism: Pseudomonadota bacterium; assembly: GCA_027618995.1. Lineage (GTDB taxonomy): Bacteria > Pseudomonadota > Gammaproteobacteria > Steroidobacterales > Woeseiaceae > UBA1847. The sequence goes on from JAQCGO010000002.1 coordinate 69,576, forward strand.
GGAACACATAATTCAGCGCCAGGTACAGCAGCATCACGAGCAGGGTGCCGCCGCCGAGTATCCACGGCAGCGTGCGCTGCGGGTTCTCGAGTTCACCGCTGAGATAGGTCGCCGCGTTCCAGCCCGTGTAGGCATAGCTGACATAGATCAGCGACACTGCGAATGCGCCACTGGACAACAATCCAAGATCACCGGCAGCCGGTGTAAAACGAACCGGCTCTGCGACGTCGGCCCACCAGAGCGCGCCGATGCAGAAAAGCACGATGACGGCGACTTTCAGGACGGTGAACATCACTTGCAGGCCGCCACTGTTGCGCCGCGTGCTGCCGTGCACCATTGTCAGCAACAGGATCAGGCTGCAAGCCAGCGCCTTCTGTGCCAGCGGGTCCACGCCGCCCGGCAGCGCGGAGCTCGCATAGGCGGCGAAAGTCATTGCAGCGAGCGCGGTCGGCCCGGCAAAGCCGACGGTCGCGGACACCCAGCCCGAGACAAAGCCGATCGCCGGATGGTAAATCCGGGTCAGGAAGTTGTACTCGCCGCCCGAGCGCGGCATGGCAGCACCGAGCTCGGCATAGGTCATGGCGCCGCACAGCGCGACGACGCCGCCGACGGCCCAGAGCATCAGCAGCACGAATCCGGAGCGAATATTGAGCAACTGGAAGCCGAGGCTCGTGAATACGCCCGTGCCAACCATGTTGGCGATGACCACGGCCGTAATCGTCGTGTGGCGAAATTTACGCATCAGGACGCGTGACCATCAGCAGCGGCCATTCGCTTTGATCGTGACAAAATGCTCAATGATGAGCGCCTGCGGGGAATGATCGATGGACCAGGCAAAGCGGCCCTCGAATTCGACAAACGCTGGCTTGCCCTTGCCACCGGCGCTTCGATACTGATGCTGAAAACGGCTGACGTCATACAATGTCCATGCTGCGACTGTAGCTATTGCAGGATTGTTTTCGGGACAAAATTATTGATTGAACTGTGCAAATCATGTAGTCGCAATAGACGAGCGGCCAAATCTTCCAGGTCAAATTTGTTGGCTTTATTCAAGACGGGCAGATAATTGCCTGGTAGTGCTTCAACGCCATGCAGGGCACCTACGATGGAGCCAACCATGGTTGCAACTGTGTCGGTATCATTACCAATGTTCACTGCTGCCAGAATTGCCGATTCAGGGTCATCTCCGCAACACGCCAATATGCCAAACACCGCAGGCACGGCCTCACTGGCATGAAGGCCTGACCCGATGATGTCTGCGAGTTCCGACACGGCCGTTTCCCAGGAAGCATGCTTTTGCCCGATTTGAATCGCGAGTTCAATCCTTCGGGCGACACTCGGCCCAGCCATCATCGTCGCACCCTGTTGCTCTGCGTAAGCGTAACCCTGATCAGCACCTTTGATTGCTGCGTCCAAAACGTCTCTTAGTTTTGTTCCATCTGAAAGAGCGGCATTTACCGCTGTTGAAACGGCACAGGCCCCTGAAACGGAAATCACGTTGTTGTGAGTAAATCGCGCTATTTCATAGGTCGTAGTGATCAAATCATCCGGCTCGCTTAGTGAAACCAACGAACAAGACCATGCTTTCATTGCCGCACCGTTGGTCGCCGATGCATTGCCTTTGTTGACAAGGGCAACTCCCTGAGCTGGCTCGCCTGCTTCGACACTACCCTGTAAAGACTGCCGTGTGTCGTCAAAGATGCGCTGCATTGCTGCTCGGGTGGTTGGGCCGGTAAAGTTTGGATAGAAAGGGAAGTCCATCCAGCGCTTGAAGGCTTCTTTCAATACATCATCATTGATTTCGCCGTCATGGTCTAAAACAGCTTCCAGGATAAATCGGCCTTGAGTGAAGTCGTCAGTAACCATGCCCGCATCATTGCAGCGTCCAAAGGTGTCCTGTGGCGGCACAACAAATGTTGTAACCCACCCGTTAAAATCCCTCTTAATCTGTTCAATTGTTCTTAACTCTGTTGCCGCACCCATCGCATCGCCTGCGGCAGCTCCAACCAGGCTTCCCAGAACCTTACTTTTTAGTGTAGACATTCCGACCCTTTCTCTTTGATGAACCTATTTAGTGTGACCAGATTTGGTAATGCAGACATCGCACCTTTTTTTCCTACAACTAATGCACCACATGCATTGGAAAACTCAACAGCTTCAATCAATTCAGCGTCAGACCAGTTTTCTAACGGCATGAGTTTACTTATAAAGGCAGCAATAAATGCATCTCCAGCGCCTGTCATGTCAACAACTGGAACGTTAAACCCTTCAACCTGAAATTCGGACTGTCCGGTTAACAGGATTGCTCCCTTTTGTGCTCTGGTAATAATCTTGATCCTTGCGGGCCACCGCTTGACCTTTTCAATCCCTTCTTCGACAGAATCCGTATTCGCCAGAAGGAATAGCTCATGCTCAGACATTTTGGCTATATCAGCCATCTTCAGGGCATCTGTCGTTGTTGGAACTAACAGCGATCTGTCATCCCACCTGTCAATGCGCATATTCGCATCAACACAAACGATCAAGTCTGCCATTTTCGCCTGCTTGATCGCGTGCAAAGTAGCTTCTCTCGATGAGCGCTGAGAGAGCATGAAGGAGCTAACGCAAAGCCACTCGCCCCTTTCGAAAGCAGGAATATCTGAGCTTTCCAACTGAGAATCGGCGCTTGGTTTCTCCATGAAGGTAAACTCTCTCTCGCCTGCGCTATCAACCGAAATCCCGACTACTCCTGTCCTGTAACCGTCGCTATAGGATATGTGCTGCGTATTGACGTTTTCCCGTTTGAGTTTGTCTACCAGCAAAGCGGCATGAGGGTCATTGCCAAGTTTGGTTATCAGGGCGGTTCTGACACCTAGCCTTGACAACGCCACTGAAACGTTAGCCCCGGTCCCCCCGGGAAGTTCCAACTGCGTATTACCTTCTCGTATCAGGTCGATCGCAGCGTCACCAATTACCCAACATTGCGACATGTTTCGGCCTACCGAGAATCCGCCAACTTCAGGTCGGATGCGATTTCACTGTAGTAGTCATTGCTAATCAGGTATTTGCGCATTATCAGGCCGACCGCCAGGTGGAAGAAGGCAGGAATGATTGTGACCATTGACGCAAGTCCATTTAGCGTAAATTCACTCTGTTCTGCATCGGCTTGATAATTGAAGTAGCTGAGCAAGTATCCCAAGAGCCCGCCCGCAACACCCATGCCGAACTTCTGGCAGAAAGAAACTCCGCCGAACGCTAACCCGGAAACCCTGATGCCGGTTTTCCTATGCCCATAATCAACGGCTTCTGCAATGGATGACCAGAAGATCGGTGAATACAGGTCAGCAGCGAACCAGATCAGGAATGTAAACAGAAAAGCCAGAACCATGTCGTCCTGACCAACGGTAAAGTACATTGCGATAGACAGGATAAAGGTCAGGAGTTGGCTGTATCGGAAGAGTCGTATTTTGCAGTAAAACTTGGTGATCCAGGTGCTGGCTATCATTGCCAGGATAGAGGCGGTAACGCCCGTTGTTAAGAATGGTGAGATGAGTGCGTCGCCGCCGTTCAAATAGTACTTGGCGTAGTACGGTGCCACAGAGCCTCTAATTACAAAGCCGCACATCAGGAAAATCAGGGCAGCACACAAGAGAATCCACTGGTCATTTCTTAATAGCAAACTGACTTGCTCTTTGAGCCCAATTTTCGCAATTATCGGTTTTATTCGTTCTTTTGTAGTGAAGAAGCAAACCAGGAACAGTAGTGAGCCTAATATCCCCATCAGGCCCATTGCAGGCTGATAGCCGTCACGCATATTCCCTTCGCCCAGATACAGAGCCAGGGCGGGAACCACTATGGTCACAAGAAATGCGGCGATTTTTACAAGAACGAAACGGTAGCCGTTGGCGCTCAGTCGTTCTACCGGGTCGTTTGTAATGACACCAATTAGTGAGATGTATGGAATCGTTACAATCGTGAAGAGCAGGGTGAGCAGAGTATAGCTAAAGTAGGCCCATGCCAATTTGTACGAATAAGCGACATCTGGAGTGATAAACGCAAGATAAACAGCTACGCCAAAAGGTATGGCAAACCACAACATGAACGGCCTGTAGTGACCATGCTTACTGTTGCACCGGTCTGTGATGATGCCCATAACCGGATCAGAAAATGCATCGATCAAGCGCACAACGATAAACAGAACAGCCATATCAGAAGTGTCCAGGCCGTAAATATCGGTGTAAAAGTAGGCAATGATCAGTTGCATGGTAATAATGACAATATTGACTGCCATATCACCGGCGCCAAACCCTAACTTTTCTGTAATGCTAAGTTTCATCTCACTCATTAAGAGAGCCTTGTCACGTGCCGAGACGTTGGGTGTTTGTTTGTAAATTATCAGGTTTTTTTCATGTCCAACTGTAAAGGTATTTTGAGGGATTATGGGGTCAGAGTAAAAACTATTTGCCGGGTGCAGGGCCGCGCTTGAGTGGGCGCTGCGGTTAGCCTGTTAGCTGCTCCACTTCGGTTTTAAAGCGGTCTGTGCCCAGAACCAGGCCCAGATTGACAGTTACCTGTCGATTTGCACGCCGGATTGACCCTACTTTTGCAACCTGGAAATGACCCATCCTACTCATGGCGAAAAGCAATCCTTTCAATGAACTAGCAAACAGCAGACGGGTCAGCTTTCAATGCAAAAAATGGCTGTTTTTGGATTACATTTCGGTGCAAATCAACACCTCGAGATCAATAACCGTATACGCGGTCGGAATCCTGGCGTCAGCCTCTGCAATGCGTTCGATCCTGCCGTCTTTAACCAGGACAGTTACATTTGGCTGGACCCGATTGTCGACACCATTGAACAGGTTCGCGTTGGTGAGCGCGTAAGCGTGATCCTGAGCGCCGGCTTGCAGCCAGCAAACCAGGGCGAGAAGCGCGGTAGGTGCGCGTTGTGTCTTTTTCATGGTGTGTTCCCGGTATCGGTAGCGCTGCGCGGATGCCGCGCCAGGAAGCGATCGAGATTGTTGGCGAATGCCTGGCGGTCGCTTTGCGTCAGTGGTGGTGGGCCACCGCTCGTGTCGACGCCGCTGCTGCGCATCGTGTCCATAAAGTCGCGCATGTTCAGGATCGCCTTGATGTTCTCCGTTGAATACATTTCACCGCGCGGATTCAGCGCGTGACCGCCATTCTCTATCACTTCGGCGGCCAGCGGAATATCCGCCGTGATGACGAGGTCACCAGCCGCCGCGCGCTTGACGATCTCATGGTCTGCTATATCGAATCCGGAGGGCACCTGCACCGTCCTGATGAATTCCGACGACGGCACCCGCATGGGCTGATTTGCGATCAGGGTTAGTTGCGTGCGGGTTCGTTCGGCCGCCCTGAACAATATCTCCTTGATGACAACCGGACAGGCGTCCGCGTCGACCCAGATCTGCATGTCAGGACGGTTCGGCGACGTAAAGTACGGCGGCTACAGATCGGCCTTCGCCCAGCAAAACATTGAACGTGCGTGCGGCAGCCGCCGTGTCCATCATTTCCAGTCCGACGCCACGTCGTGCCATGGCAAACATGAGTTCGCGATTCGGCAATACCTGCTTTTCGCCGGTGCCGACGATGATGAGCTCGGGCCCGGTCGCAATCAGCGGCTCGAGATCGCCTATCGACAGTTGCTCCGCGGGCGCCGGGGTCCAGTCCGGTATCACCCCGGCCCCGGTCAGGCCAACCGGTCGCGTCCACACTTCATTGCCCACCATGATTTCGGTCGCCGACACCCGACGCACGCTGGCGGCCAATTTCGATTCCAAGGTGAACTTCATTCAACGTTTCCGTTAACATCGCTGCTCGAATTGCATAGTAAATCATCGTGACACTTCCTTACGACAAATCTGCCGCCGTCGTTGTACTGCCATCGCTTGCTGGTGATCGGGTCAGCGACCCTGGCTTGCGATGCTGGTTGTCTCGCGGCACCGTGAGCCGCAGCGAGCGGCCGCGTGAGTTGCTGCGAAACGTGCTCGAAAGCCTGCAGCTGCCGTATCCGGAGGAGGGCATCGCGGCGCTGCGCATGTGGGGGCAAACCGGTGATCGGCCAACGGTCTGGGTTGCGGCGGCCGACCCGGTCTACCTCGAGGCGCGCCTAACGAGTCTCTGTTTGCACGCCCTGCAGGGCGCGCAGATGCCGAGCAGAGATCTGCACGAAATCCTCGACTATTTGCAGCAGCGTCTGGCAGGTGAGGATCGCTACGGCTTCGCACGTATCGGCTTGTACGGCTATGTTCGCGCCAGCACACCCTTGCCGACGTCGCGCTATCCAGCCAGTGTGATCGACCAACAGGCACCCAACGATTATCTGCCGGTCGCGGACGAGACCAGCAGACGTCATGCACTGCGTGGTGAAGTCGAAATGGCCCTGCACGAGCATGCTGTAAATCAGCGTCGCGAGTTGGAAGGGCAGCTGCCCGTCAATTCACTGTGGTTATGGGGTGGTGGATTTGCGCCGGCACAAACAGCCGAGCCCAGACCGCCGTTGTTTGCCGATGATGCACTGCTCCGGGGTTACTGGCTGAGCAAGACCGGTACCGTCGACGACTGGTCTGGTTCGATCGACGCCTGCCTCGACGCGGCCATCGCCGGATTTGTTGCGGTGCCCGTCGACGCTCGAAGTGCCCCGGGCGAGCTGCAAACCTGCCTGGAGCAGTTGCGCGCCGCGCTGCAATCGGGCCGTATCAGCAAGGTTACGCTGTTGCTTGAGGACGGTTTCGTGGTTGAGATTCGGCGCTCGGATGCCTGGCGATTCTGGCACCGCGATACAGAAATATTCGGGCCGCAGCCTTGAAGCCCGCACGCTTGGTTCGCCCTGTTGTCCTGCGCCAGGCGCCGACTCCGGCCGCAATGCATGAGCTTGGCACGATCGATTCGGTGTATGCGCGGCTGTATGCGGTGCGCGGCGTAACCGGGCCCGAGGAACTGAACTACGGGCTCGCTAGCCTCGCACCGGTAGGATCGCTCGAACACATCGCGGATGCCGTCGAACTGTTGCTGAAGCACAGGCAGCAACGCATTGTCATCGTCGGTGACTTTGACGTTGATGGCGCGACCAGTACGGCATTACTGATGCGGTGCTTCAAGGCCTTCGGGTTTGCCGAAGTCGATTACCTCGTGCCGAATCGCTTCGAGTACGGTTATGGCCTGACACCCGAAATCGTCGCCGTCGCGGCGGCCAGCAAGCCACAGCTGATCGTGACGGTCGACAACGGAGTTGCAAGTATTGCCGGTGTGCGCGAAGCACAACGCCTCGGCATTGCCGTGCTGGTCACCGATCATCATCTTCCCGGCAGCGAATTGCCGAGCGCCGACGTGATGCTGAATCCGAACCTTCCGGGCAGCCGGTTTCCAAGCCGTAATCTCGCCGGCGTAGGCGTCGCCTTTTATCTCGTCGCAGCCCTCGGTCGTCGGCTTGAAGAAGAAGGCTGCAAAGGATCGGCAAAAATACCGGCGCAGTTTCTGGACCTGGTCGCGCTCGGCACCGTAGCTGATGTTGTGCCGCTCGATCACAACAACCGGATTCTGGTGCAACAGGGCCTGGATCGTATCCGCGCTGGCCGGACGGTGGCCGGAATTCGTGCCTTGCTCGAGCAATCGGGGCGGCAACTGTCGCGCACGGTCAGCACCGATCTTGGATTCGTCGTTGGCCCGCGCATCAACGCAGCTGGTCGCCTGGAAGACATGTCAATCGGCATCGAGTGCCTGTTAACCGATGACGATGCCGCTGCGCAGCAACATGCACGCCTGCTCGATGACATCAACAAGGAACGACGCGAGATCGAGGCGACGATGCGCGACCAGGCGTTCGCCTATGTGGATAGCCTCGACCAACAACGTTGGCCGTCCTGTGTCTGCCTGTTCGAGGATTCCTGGCATCAGGGTGTGGTCGGCCTGATTGCGTCACGCGTGCGTGAGCGCTGTCATCGTCCCGTGATCGCGTTTGCGCGCGAGGGTCAGGGCTTTCTCAAGGGCTCGGCGCGCTCGGTGCAGGGTGTGCACGCGCGGGATCTACTCGTCGCCGTGTCCGCGGCGCATCCGGACCTGATACCGAAATTTGGCGGTCACGCAATGGCAGCGGGTCTGACAATCTCCGAAGAGAACTACGCACAATTTTCTACTGCAGTGGATCAGCAGCTGAAGCGCCTCTACCCCGACGCCGATTTCAGTGGTGCGATCGTCAGCGACGGTGTTCTGGCAGACGATTACTTCAATCTCGCATTTGCCAGGTCGCTGCGCGATGCCGGGCCCTGGGGCTCCGGATTCGCGGAGCCGATGTGGAGCGGAGACTTTGCCGTCGTCGAGCAGCGTACTGTTGGCGAGAATCATCTGAAGCTGCGCGTGCAACCGGTTGCCGGCGGTGCCGTCGTCGACGCGATCGCGTTCAATCAGGCGGGCGCAGCCTGGCGTGGTGTCGTGCAACTTGCGTATCGACTTGACGTCAATGAATTTCGCGGCCGGGAAACTGCACAGCTCATTGTCGAGCAAATTAGCGCTTTGCACGATGGGGCTGCGTGCTAATATCGCGCGTCGCCCAAACCCGCAGCAATGAAATTCGTCATGGAAACCAGTGCAATAAAACTATCGATACTCGACCTGACCGAACGCGTCACAGCGTTGAGGGGGTATCTTTGACTATGACAGCAAAGCGGAACGCCTGACCGAAGTACAGCGCGAACTCGAACAACCCAATATCTGGAATGACCCCGACCGTGCGCAGGCGCTTGGCAGGGAACGCGTCGCGCTGGAAAACGTGGTCAAGGTCCTCGACGAGCTGACGACTGGTCTCGACGATGCCGGGCAATTGTTCGAAATGGCGGTCGAGGAAGATGACGTTGCCTCTGTTGACGAAGTCGGCGCCGAGCTGGATCGATTCGAGCAGTCGGTGGCAGGCCTCGAGTTCCGTCGCATGTTTGCTGGCGAAATGGACCCGAACAGCGCCTATCTGGACATCCAGTCCGGCGCCGGCGGCACCGAAGCGCAGGATTGGGCCGAAATGATCCTGCGCATGTACCTGCGCTGGGCGGAGGCGCACGATTTCAAGGTTGAGGTGATCGAGGCGTCCGAAGGCGAGGTCGCGGGTATCAAGAGCGCGACCGTGCATGTCGTCGGCGAATACGCGTACGGTTGGCTGCGAACGGAAACCGGCGTACACCGGCTCGTACGCAAATCGCCGTTCGATTCCGGCAATCGGCGGCATACCTCGTTCGCGTCAGTCTTTGTTTCTGCCGAAGTGGATGACGATGTCGAGATCGAGATCGACCCGTCGGATTTGCGCATCGACGTGTATCGCGCCAGCGGTGCGGGCGGACAGCACGTGAATCGCACTGAGTCCGCGGTGCGCATTACGCATCTGCCGACCAATACGGTAGTGCAGTGCCAGAACGATCGCTCGCAACACAAGAACAAGGCACAGGCGATGAGCCAGCTCAAGGCGAAATTGTACGAACTTGAGATGCAGGAGCGTCGCGCCAAGGCGTCGCTGGTTGAGGCGGGCAAAGCCGATGTCGGTTGGGGAAGCCAGATTCGCAACTACGTGCTGGACCAGAGCCGCATCAAGGATTTGCGTACCGGTGTCGAAACCGGTAACACTCAGGCTGTATTGGACGGTGGGCTCGATGATTTTATCGAGGCCAGCTTAAAGCAAGGACTTTAATAGCGTGACCGACAAGCCACAGGATGAAAGCAAACTGATTGCCGAGCGCCGGCGCAAACTCGATGCGTTGCGTGCCGATGGCAACGCATTCCCGAACGATTTTCGACGCAATGCGACGGCAGACGAACTGCAGGGCACATTTGTGGACCACAGTGACGAAAAGCTGCGCGAGGAAAAGATCCAGGTTGCCGTAGCCGGGCGCATGATGGTCAAGCGCGTGATGGGCAAGGCCAGTTTCATTAAATTGCAGGATCGTTCCGGGCAGATCCAGGTGCGGCTTGAGCGGGATCATTTGCCCGAGGGCCTCTATGCCACGTTCAAGAAGTGGGATGTCGGTGACATTGTCGCGGCGAAAGGGTCACTTTTTCGTACCCAGACCGGTGAGCTCACGGTCCTGGCGGACGAGGTGCGGCTGCTGACCAAGTCACTGCGGCCGCTGCCAGAGAAATTTCACGGCCTGGCCGACCAGGAAACACGCTATCGGCAGCGCTATGTTGACCTCATCGTCAACGAAGAAAGCCGCAAGGTGTTTAGGACACGCTCTGCGATCGTGGCCTACATACGAGCTTTTCTCGATGCGCAGGACTATCTCGAAGTCGAAACGCCGATGATGCAGGTCACCAAGGGCGGTGCGGTCGCACGACCCTTTACGACGCACCACAACGCGCTCGATATGTCCCTGTTCCTGCGCATTGCGCCGGAGTTGAACCTCAAGCGCCTCGTGGTCGGCGGATTCGAGCGTGTGTACGAGATCAATCGCAATTTCCGCAACGAAGGTGTCTCGACGCAGCACAACCCCGAATTCACCATGCTCGAGCTCTATCGGGCCTATGCGGACTACGAAGACCTCATTGAAATGCTCGAGGCATTGTTACACGGCTTGGCTGAATCCATCCTGGGCACGGCCATCGTGCGTTATCAGGGTGAGGAGTTTAATTTCGGCGAGCCGTTTGCTCGGATGACGGTGGAAGAGGTGGTACGCAAGTACAACCCGGACATCGATGCCGCGAAGATTCGTGATCGCGACTATCTCGTGGGCGTATGCAAACGCCTGCGTGTCGGCGTCAAAGACAATTACGGGCCCGGCAAGTTGCTGATCGAGATCTTCGACAAGACCGGCGAGCATGAGCTGCGTAAACCCACCTTTATCACTCAGTATCCGACCGAGATTTCGCCGCTCTCGCGCAAGAACGACGCCGACCCGTTTGTGACGGATCGCTTCGAGTTTTTCATCGGTGGTCGTGAGATCGCGAACGGTTTTTCCGAGCTCAATGATCCGGAGGACCAGGCAGAGCGCTTCCATGCCCAGGTCGCGGATGCCGAGGCGGGTGACGATGAAGCGATGGCCTTCGACCACGACTACATACGCGCCCTCGAATACGGTTTACCGCCGACCGCTGGAATCGGTGTCGGTATCGATCGGCTCGTCATGCTGCTGACCGATTCGCCATCGATTCGTGATGTTCTGCTGTTTCCGCATATGCGGCCGGAAGTATTCGATTAGTTCCTGACGGGATATTCCTCTCCCTCATGCCTCGGTCCCGCTTGACGGGAGCTCGCTGACGCTGCGCTTTACTTCGGTCGAAGAACATCCAGTCAGGAACTAATCGAATACGGCAGTTTGCCCTTGGATAGTCGAATAGTACCGACGGTCAGCGGATGGTCGGTGGCATCGACGGCGACGACCGCCAGCAGATCGGTGCCGATCGCGTTGACGACCTCGCCGATGTCGCGTTCGCCATCGGACACCTTGTCTCCCGCGGCAACGGGCTCGCTGCTCTCGAAGCGCAGGCAACGACGTTTGCTCGCACCACGATAATGCGTCCGCGCGACGATTTCCTGGCCCGGGTAACATCCCTTGTTGAGGCTGACGATGTGCAGCAAATCCAGGTTCAGCATGTGTGGCGTGAACTTTTCGGATTGTGCGAGAGTGATCTCCACCACGCCGCTACGCAGCATGGTCAGCTGCTCGTCAGTGCTGCGGCCAGCCGCTGCCTGCTGAGAGAATTCAACTTTCGAGCGAAAACGAAACAGGGTCAGTCTTTGCTGCACCACATCGGCAAGATCGGTGGGCAGGGTCAGTGCAAAACCTGCATCTGAGGCGACGATCGTCGGCATGCAGATTACGCGGCCCTTCGGATTACACCACGCGGATCGAGCGGCTTTTTCCCGTGCGATGGTCGTCATATCGGTGGCCAACTGCGCCTGCAGGAATACAAATGCATCGGCACCACTGACTTGGATTGTTGTGTAGGAGATTTCTGACATATTGATCCGCGGTCTGGCATACTTTCGCCATGGCGACAGAGCATACAGAAAAAGACGACGCCGAAGAGCAACCGAAACCCGAAAAGCCGAAAGAGATTGGCGGCCGGGAAGGGCCGGACCCGACACGTTACGGTGACTGGGAAAAGGCTGGTCGGTGTATCGATTTCTGAAAAACAAATAGTATATTTAACAGTAAGTTATGAGAAATACTGAAAAACCTTTGTCACCACATCTTTCGATCTATCGCTGGCCGATTACGATGACCATTTCCATCCTGCACCGGGTGACCGGCGTGGCGATGTCGGCTGGCCTTGTCGTGTTTGCTTGGTGGCTCAGCAGCGTGGCACTTGGCGGTGATAGTTACGATGGTTTTGTGGCCGTGATGTCGTCGCTGCCGGGGTGTGTGCTGCTGATCGGCTGGAGCTTTGCATTCTTCCTGCATCTGGCGAACGGTATTCGTCACCTGGTCTGGGATTTCGGCCACGGTTTTGAGAAGCGCCAGGCTGACGCGTCCGCGTGGTTCGTAGTGCTCTTTGCGATCGCTGCCACAGCCGCATTCTGGTGGTTGCCGTGAGTTCCCCGACCGGACACTTCATCGCGCAGCGTGTGACTGCCGTCGTGCTGGCGGTGCTGGGCATATGGTTTGCATGCTCGCTCATTAGTTTCGACAGCTTCGAGCTCAATGCAGTCCGTAGTTACGTTGCGCAGCCGCTGAACGGCGGCCTGCTTGCGCTGCTTTCAATGGCGATGGCCTATCATTCTTACCTCGGTGTCGAGGTTGTGATTGACGACTATGTGCATGCGCCGCGCCCGAACTGGATGGCGCTGCTGCTGTCGCGTGTGGCGCATCTCGTCCTGGCGCTGGTCTCGCTGCATGCAATTTACCAGCTGGGTTTTGGCGCATGAGTGAATACGAATTCATCGATCACGATTACGACGTCGTTGTCATTGGTGCCGGCGGCGCGGGTTTGCGCGCGACCTTCGGGCTGGCACAGGCGGGCTTCAAGACGGCCTGCGTCACCAAGGTATTTCCGACTCGCAGCCATACCGTCGCGGCACAGGGTGGCATCAGCGCAGCGCTCGGCAATATGGGCGAAGACGACTGGCGCTGGCACATGTACGACACGGTCAAGGGCTCGGACTGGCTCGGTGACCAGGACGCGATCGCCTACATGTGCAAGGAAGCGCCCGATGCGGTGATCGAACTCGAACATTACGGCGTGCCGTTTTCGCGTACCGAAGATGGCCGGATTTATCAGCGCCCGTTCGGTGGCATGACTACACGTTACGGCGAAGGCATTGCGCAACGAACCTGCGCGGCGGCGGATCGTACCGGGCATGCGATGTTGCACACCCTGTACCAGCAGTCGCTGAAGCACGACGCCGAGTTCTATATAGAGTACTTCGCGGTCGATCTGATCATGCAGGATGGCCGGTGCCGCGGTGTTGTCGCCATCGATCTCGCGACCGGCCGGCTGCACCGGTTTCGCTCGCACCAGGTGATCCTCGCAACCGGCGGTTACGGACGCGCCTATTTTTCGTGTACTTCGGCGCACACCTGCACCGGCGACGGCAGCGCGATGGCGTTGCGGGCCGGCCTGCCTGTGCAGGACATGGAGTTCGTGCAGTTCCATCCCACCGGCATTTATGGCGCGGGTTGCCTGATTACCGAAGGTGCGCGCGGCGAGGGCGGCTATCTGATGAACTCGGATGGCGAGCGCTTCATGGAACGTTACGCGCCCAATGCCAAGGATCTGGCTTCGCGCGACGTGGTGAGTCGTTCCATGACGATCGAGATTCGCGAGGGGCGCGGGGTTGGCGCGGAAGCAGATCATATTCACCTGCACCTCGAGCATCTCGGCCGCGAGGTCATTGAAGAACGACTGCCCGGCATTGCTGAATCGGCACGCATTTTCGCCGGCATCGACGTCACGAAAGAACCGATTCCGGTGTTGCCGACCGTGCATTACAACATGGGCGGCATACCCGCTAACTTCAATGGCCAGGTTATAACCAGCAAGGACGGCAATGCCGAGACGGCCGTGGCTGGACTGATGGCAGTGGGCGAGGCGGCCTGTGTCTCGGTGCACGGTGCGAACCGGCTGGGATCGAATTCATTGCTTGACCTCGTGGTGTTTGGGCGTGCGGCCGCGCATTTCTGTGCGAAGACCATGGCTCCGGGTGCGAGCCATGCGCCATTACGAGCCGACGCCGGCGCCAACAGTGTGCAACGCATCGATCGTCTGCGGCACGCCAAAGGATCGCGCTCCACCGCCGAGATTCGTCTCGATATGCAAAAGATCATGCAAAACCACGCGGCCGTTTTTCGCACGGGCCAGACCCTTAAGGAAGGCGCCGACTTGTTGCAGAAGACGTTTGCGTCGCTGCCCGACGTCAAACTCAGCGACCGTTCACTGATCTGGAACACCGACCTGATCGAGACGATGGAGCTGGAGAACCTGATGCTGAATGCGTTAGCGACCATCGAGTCAGCCGCGAACCGTCTCGAGAGTCGCGGCGCGCACGCACGCGAGGACTATGCGGAGCGCGACGACGAGAACTGGATGAAACACACGCTGAGTTGGGTCAATGACGCTGGCGAAGTCAGTTTCGAGTATCGGCCCGTGCACCAGGATACGAATAGTGATGAAGTTGCCGCCATCCCGCCGAAGGCGCGGGTTTACTAGTTGCTGTATGGCAAGGAGTTGAGAGTTGGCTGAATTCAGGCTGCCGCCAAATTCGAGAGTACGGAAAGGAAAGCATGTCGCGGCGCGCGAGGGGGCGACGAACACGCGGCGTTTCGCCGTGTATCGCTACGATCCGGACCAGGGCGAAAACCCGCGCATCGATACCTACGATGTCGATATGGACAGCTGTGGCCCGATGGTGCTCGATGCTCTGATCAAGATTAAGAACGAGATGGACCCGACCTTGACCTTCCGCCGCTCCTGCCGGGAAGGCATTTGTGGATCCTGTGCGATGAATATCGATGGCGGCAACACCCTGGCGTGCACGCGCGCCGTCGATGCGACCCATGGCGAGGTCAGGATCTACCCGTTGCCGCACATGCCGGTGGTCAAGGATCTGGTGCCAGACCTGAGCAATTTTTACGCGCAGTACGCCTCGATCAAGCCGTGGCTGCAGGCCAGCACTCCGCCACCCGCTTATCACGAACGGCTGCAAAGCAAGGCCGAGCAGGAAAAGATTGACGTGCCGGCGGCATGCATATTGTGCGCGTGCTGTTCGGCGAGTTGCCCGAGCTACTGGTGGAACAGCGACCGCTACCTCGGCCCGGCGGCATTACTCGCGGCGTATCGCTGGCTGGTCGACAGTCGCGACGAGGCTCGCGATGAGCGACTCGATGCGCTCGACGATTCGTTCAAGTTGTACCGTTGTCACACGATCATGAATTGCACCCAGGCCTGCCCGAAAGGCCTGAACCCGGCAAAGGCTATTGCCGAGACGAAGAAGATGCTGGTTGAAAGACGGCAACGGAGTCGCCCGCATGGCGGCCTCCCACAGCAGCCGTAGAGTCGCTCGCGTGGTGGCCTTCCACAGCAGCAGCAAGAGTCGCCCGCATGGCGGCCTCCCACAGGCCTCCCTCGGTCAGTTGCGCTGGCAATGCCGGCGTGGCATGCGGGAACTTGATGAGTTGCTGACGAATTTTCTCGACCGCGAATATGACGGCGCCGGCGCCGGCGAAAAGGCCGCCTTTCAGTCGCTTTTGGAGCTTCCCGATCCAGACCTGACAAGCTACTTGTTACAGCAACGAATGCCGCCGCCGGAATTGGCTATTGTCCTCCAGAGAATTCTCCAGCGAACTGACGCCTGACCTTGCACTGAATCGCTTGTTGCTGGTCGCGGCACTGCTAACGATGTCGCTGGGCATCCTGATCATCCTCTACCTGCCGGTTGACGACATGCTGCGCATGGCCGGCGTACTTGGCTGGTCTCTCGTGGCCGGCCGCGAGATCGTGGAACTAGCGTCTTCGCACAAGCGCTTTACGTGGTTGCGAGTCTTCGCCGACGGCAGTCTCCAACTCTTGGCGAGGGACGGGGAGTGGCAGCCAGCCGCCTTCAACCGCAACTGCGTCGTGCTGTCAGGACTGGCGTGGCTCAATCTGCCGCTGGCCGGCGGCGGCCGATATCGTGCGCTACTGCGCGGCGATGCTCGCGAAAGCAAGCAATGGCGCCGCCTGCAGGTGATCTGGAGACACTTGGGGACAAAGCCTGGAAGCTGCTAGCATGCCCCCGATTCAGGAGCCGTCCCGACCACCTTAGAACTACGTCACATAATGTGCACAAGTACGCCCAAGTCAGCAGAACTTTCGATGTCGCACCCTGTCTATCCCGGGGTCGAGCGGTTGTGGCCGGCTGCCAGCAGGACACGACCGAATGTCGAATGAAGAAACCGATTTTGAGCTGGTCAAGCGGGTTCAGAAAGGTGAAAAAGGCGCGTTTGACCTATTGGTACTCAAGTATGAGCACAAAATAGTGAACCTGGTGATGCGCTATGTGCGTGATCCCGAAACGGCGTTGGACATCAGCCAGGAAGCCTTCATCAAGGCCTACCGGGCGCTGCCACGGTTTCGTGGTGACAGCGCTTTCTATACGTGGCTCTACCGCATAGCAGTGAATACCGCCAAGAATCACCTGGCATCACAACGGCGCAGGCCAATGGATGTCGAGCTCGATTTGCAGGACCCGGAGCAATACGGCTTGCATGCCAAGCTCAAGGAAACAGACACTCCCGAAGCGATATCGCTGAGCGATGAGCTGCAGGAAATATTGGAACCTGCCATTCACGCGCTGCCGGAAGATCTGCGAACGGCGATTATCCTGCGCGAACTGGATGGCATGAGTTACGAAGAGATTGCGGAAACCATGGATTGTCCGGTCGGCACGGTGCGATCGAGAATTTTCAGGGCCCGCGATGCGATTGGTAAAAAGATTGGAACCCTGATTCGCTAAACAGGCAGGTAGGAAAATGAATGAAGGTATAAAAATGCAGATCTCCGCTTTTGTTGACGGTGAATTACCGGAAGCTGAAGCGCAACTGTTGCTGCGCCGGCTGAGCCATGATTTTGAACTTCGCCAACAGGCTGCGGAGTACCTCGCGCTGGGGCGTGCGATGCGCGGCCAACGCAGTATCGCAGCGATCGGCGATTTGCGCGGGCGTATCACGGCGGCCATCGACGACAAGACTAGCGAAGAGGAATTCGCTGCTATCGAGGCAACCGGGCGCAGTTACCTGCGGCCACTGACGGGTCTCGCGATCGCAGCCACTGTCGCTGTCGCTGCCATTTTTGGTTTGCAGCAACTGAACGGTGTTGCAGGAACCGATTCAGCCGCGACGGCCCCGGCCGTTGCCGAGGCGGCGGACGCTTCGTATACGGTGCCCGATATCGAATACTTCCAGCGGCACAGCCAGTTCTCGATGGAATCCGGGTTCAGCAATTTTGAGACACGTCGCGTCAGTTTTGAACTCCGTGACGACAACGAACTCGAAACCGATCTGCAGGAAATTGATCCGCGGCAAGGTCCTGAGACAGACGCGTCACTCACAGAGGAACGGCCAATGCCGTAGTGCCCCGAAACCATATGAAATTCAATTTCCTGAAAGCCGCGGTGCTGGCAGCGACGCTGCCCGGATCCCTTCTGGCCGCCGCAGACGCGCACAGCGAGGATGAAAGCCCGGGCGACTGGCTGCAAAAAATGACTATTGCTGTGCAGACCACGAATTATGAGGGCACGGTAATTCGTATTCAGGACGACGTGGCGGAGGCAATCAAGGTAGTACACGTTGTCACCGACGGGGTCGTGCGCAAGAAGGTGGTTATCCAGGAAGGCAATGGTCTGGAAATCATTCGTAACGGTAACGAAGTGCATTGCATCTTGCCGGACAGGAAATCGGTTCTGGTTCAAGAATGGGACGATCAAAGCACGCTGTTTTCGACGTTGCCGTCCAGCGATATTCAGTTTGGCAACGAGTACGACGTTGCGATCGTACGCAAGGATCGTGTCGCCGGTCGGCAGGCAATCGTACTGGCGATCCGACCGCACGACGGTCTTCGCTATGGCCATCGCATCTGGCTCGATCTCGCGACCGGGTTTCCGCTGCAGACCAATCTCATAGCGGGCGACGGTGAGGCGATTCAGCAGGTGAAGTTTGCGGATATTCGAATTGGCGAGACGATTCACGCCAGCGCATTTCAGCCGTCGACCAATATTGACGATTTCCGCTGGTTCACCGAGCCGCGGGAAACGATAGAGCAGGAGATTGAGTCGGACTGGATAAGCAGCAATGCGCCGGCCGGTTTTCGGCTGATCTCGACGCATGTTGAAGAAGCCCCGGGCAAGGAGGATCCGCAGACACACATGTTGTTCAGCGATGGTCTGGCGAATGTGTCTGTCTTCGTAGCCCCGCACATGGGTGACACGGAGGCACGCCGTGCGCGAGTGGCTGCTTCGAATTCATTCAGTATCGCGATTGACGGTTTCCGCATTACCGCCGTGGGTGATGTGCCAGCCGAGACGGTCGAGCAAATCGCGCGATCGATGCAGCCAAAGTAAGCCACCCGCGCCAAAAAACGGGATATCATCGCCCGCGATGAACATTCCCACAGGCACCATCCATTCATTGACATCGGACGAGCAGGGCACGCGTGCACTGATTGATGTCGATGACAGCCCCGTGTGTCTGCGCTGCGCGGCCGGCAAAGGCTGTGGCGCGGGTCTGCTGACGGGTACAGCGAAGCGGCGTCGCGTCGAGGTATCGGTTCGTACCGGTCTGCCGGTCGCGGCGGGTGACCGGGTTGAACTGGTGCTGGCCACTGACAGGCTCCTGCGGGCGAGCCTGATAAGCTACGGGTTGCCGCTGCTCGGCGCATTGCTTGGGGCTGGAATCGCGTATTTGCTTGCATTGGGCGACGCAGCGGCGGCATTGGCTGCGATGGCCGGAATCTGGGCCGGGTGGATTGTCGGCCGCTGGCAGCTGGACCGCGGCAGCTGCCTGCAGCAGTTCGTGCCAAAAATCGGAAGGCGGCTGCATACCCAGGAAAGTGGTAGCTGAATGCGGGAATTGCAGGTATTCAGCTGTCGCGGCTGCCATTTATGTGAACTATTAATTGAGGAATTACTGCCGCTCGTAGAGGGCCGGTTGACCGTCGAGGTCTGCGACATTGATAGTCGCGACGACTGGCGTGACGCCTATGACACGAGGATTCCGGTCGTTAAATATGACGGCGAGGAGATCTGTCAGTATCATCTCGATCGCTCTGCGCTCACAAGGATTTTGAGCAACACCCCGTCATGAAAAACATCCGAAATTTTTCCATTATTGCCCACATCGATCATGGCAAATCGACCCTGGCCGATCGCTTCATCCAGCTTTGCGGGGGGCTCGATTCGCGCGAAATGTCGGCGCAGGTTCTCGATTCCATGGACATCGAGCGGGAACGCGGCATCACGATCAAGGCGCAGAGCGTGTCGCTGAACTATCTGGCCAAGAACGGTGAGACTTACCAGCTGAATTTCATCGATACGCCCGGGCATGTCGATTTTTCCTACGAGGTATCACGCTCGCTGGCCGCCTGCGACGGGGCGCTGCTCGTCGTCGATGCCGCCCAGGGTGTTGAGGCGCAGAGTGTCGCCAACTGCAATACGGCAATTGATCAGGGCCTCGAAGTAATGCCGGTGTTGAACAAGATTGATCTGCCTGCGGCGGAGCCCGCACGCGTGATCGCGGAAATCGAAGAAATTATTGGCATCGATGCGAGTGACGCCGTGATGGTCAGCGCGAAGACCGGCGAGGGCGTTCCCGAATTGCTGGAGGCCATCGTTGCGAGGATCCCGCCGCCAACTGGCAATCCTGATGCAAGCTTGCAGGCCCTGATCATTGATTCCTGGTTCGACAATTACACTGGTGTTGTATCACTGGTTCGTGTGGTTAACGGCCGCTTGCCGAAACGCGGCAAATTTACGGTCATGTCGACGGGCGTGTCGTACCAGGCCGACCGTGTTGGCAGCTTCACACCGAAAATGGTGGATCGTGAGGCGCTCGAAACGGGCACGGTTGGCTATGTGATCGCAGGTATCAAGGATATTTATGGTGCGCCCGTTGGCGACACGCTGACGCTGACCAGCGCGCCGTCTGCCAAACCCCTGCCCGGATTCAAACAGATGCAGCCGCGCGTGTTCGCGGGCATGTTTCCCATTCAGTCGGACGATTACGAGCACTTTCGCGAGGCGCTGCAAAAACTGCGACTCAACGATGCCGCGTTGCATTTTGAACCTGAGACTTCGGTTGCTCTCGGTTTTGGCTTTCGCTGCGGGTTCCTCGGCATGCTACATATGGAGATTGTGCAGGAGCGGCTGGAGCGCGAATACAACATCGACCTTATTACAACAGCACCCACGGTAATTTTCGAGATCATCGACAACAGCGGCAACCTCAGTTACGTCGACAACCCGTCCAAATTGCCGCCAGTCAACGAAATCGCGGAGCTGCGTGAGCCGATCATTACGGCCAACATCCTGGTGCCGGAGAAATTTGTCGGCCCGGTAATCACCTTATGTATCGAAAAGCGTGGTGTGCAAAAGCATATCCGCTACCTTGGCAGCCAGATATCTATCGAATACGAAATGCCGATGGCGGAAGTTGTGCTGGATTTCTTTGACCGACTCAAGTCGGTAAGCCGCGGCTTCGCATCATTTGACTATCATTTCGCTCGTTTTGAGCCGGCCAACCTGGTACGACTCGATATTTTGATCAACAAGGAGCGGGTCGATGCACTGTCAATAATCGTGCATCGCGAGAAATCACTGCGGCGTGGTCGCGACCTGGTTGAGAAAATGCATGAACTCATTCCGCGGCAAATGTTCGAAGTGGCAATACAGGCTGCAATTGGCAGCCAGATCGTCGCACGCAGCACTGTGAAAGCGCTGCGCAAAAACGTCACGGCAAAATGTTATGGTGGTGACGTGTCGCGCAAACGAAAACTTCTGGAAAAACAAAAGGCCGGCAAACGCCGGATGAAACAGGTAGGATCGGTCGAAATTCCGCAAGAGGCATTTCTGGCGGTCCTCCGAGTGGATAAGTGAGACTCAAGTTTTGAGTATTAATCTGGCATTGATTTTGACGCTTTTAACATTGCTCAGCGGCCTGATTGTGGCGTTGGACAAACTGGTTTGGCGAACCAGGCAGCAGAAGAAGGCGTCCCTCGCGCTTTTGGCTCTGGTCGAGTATGCACGGTCGTTCTTTCCCGTATTGCTGTTCGTATTGGTCATTCGGTCGTTTGTATTTGAGCCGTTTCGAATTCCGTCCGGATCGATGATGCCGACCCTGTTGCAGGGCGATTTTATATTCGTCAAGAAGTACTCCTATGGCCTTCGTCTGCCGGTGACGGAGACCAAGATTCTTGGGACGGGTGCGCCAGAGCGAGGCGATGTGGTCGTATTTCGCCTGCCTTCGGATCCCAGTATCAATTACATCAAGCGCGTTGTTGGATTGCCCGGCGATGTCGTGACCTACCGCCGCCATGTACTGACTGTGAACGGCGAAGTGATTCCCTTGGAGCGGCATCCGCATGCGACGCCGGCAGATCCCCGTTTTGTCGAGCAACTGGGCGATCGGGAGCACGAAATTCTTATCATCGACGAGAATCACGTGACGCCGGGCGAGGCATTCGAGGTCCCGGAGGGGCATTACTTCATGATGGGCGACAACCGGGATAACAGTAAGGACAGTCGCTATCTTGGGGCGATTCCGGAGACCCATCTGGTTGGGGAGGCGGTACGGATCTGGATGCATATCGACGGCCTGCAATGGCCACGCTGGGATCGAATCGGCGACAAGATTCAATAATGTGGTGCAAGTCACTGACAGGCCGTCTAAAATTACATTAAATCTGGTCCAATCTGAGTGTGGAGGCTGCCTGATCTGCAGTGCTGAAATATGCGAAGAATTAGACGATTGGAAGCGAGCTTGTTGCGTAACTCACGGCGACGGCAGCAGGGCATGACCATGCTGGGCCTGGTGTTCCTGCTCATATTCATCGGTGTATTCGCGTTCGGGGCCATTCGCCTCATACCGGTCTACCTGAACTACATGAAGGTCATCGGTGTTGTAAATGGTGTGGTGACGGAATTCGAAGGGCAGAATGCAAACGCTGCGGCGGTGCGCCGTTCGATTTCGCGGCGTTTCGACGTGGAGAGTGTGAGCGAGATTGTCGCCAAGGATGTAAAGGTATCGCCGGTTGATGGTGGCCTGCAGGTTTCTGCTACTTATGATCACAGCACGCCTTTCCTCAGCAATATCTCTTTCACGGTGCATTTCGATAAAACCGAAACTGTGCGCCGCTGAGTTCTGTGACGTCTGGCGCTTCGATGTGGCTCGCAGAAACGCTGAGCTACAAGTTTAATGACGCCCGACTGCTGCAGCAGGCACTGACTCACCGCAGCTGTCATGGCGATAACAATGAGCGCCTCGAGTTTCTGGGTGATGCTGTCCTGGACCTGGTGGTTTCCGACTTGTTATTCAACAAGCGAACGGCGGCCGCCGAGGGCGATCTGAGTCGTTTACGCGCTTCACTCGTTAACAAGTCGTCGCTTGCCGAACTCGCATCCGAACTGGGTCTGGGCGAGTTTCTGATTCTCGGTGAAGGCGAACGCAAGACGGGCGGCCATCGGCGCGAATCCATTCTGGCGGACGCCCTTGAAGCCCTGTTTGGCGCGGTCTACGTCGATGCCGGTTTCGCCGCGGCGACCGCTGTGATCCGGCATGCTTTTGGCGCGCGCCTGACGACGCTGCCCGTGGATGACGAGCTGCGAGATCCGAAAACGCGACTCCAGGAGTGGCTGCAAGGCAAGGCTAGTGGATTGCCCGACTACGAGTTGATCAGGACCAGCGGCAAAGCACATCGACAGCTGTTTGAAGTGCGTTGTTCAATACAGGACGGTCGCTTGCAGTCGACGGGCTGCGGTTCGTCCCGGCGCAATGCAGAGCAGGAATCTGCCGAAAAAATGCTGGCAGCGCTGGACGCTGACGACGCGAGCTGATGACGACACATTGCGGATTCGTAGCGGTTATCGGCCGGCCCAATGTCGGCAAGTCGACGCTGATCAATTCCGTGATGGGCCGGAAAATCAGCATTGTGACGGCCAAGCCACAGACAACACGCCATCGGATCCTCGCGGTACACAGCGAGAAGAATACGCAGATCATATTCGTCGACACGCCCGGCATACATCGCAAAGCAAATCGCGCCATGAATCGAATGATGAACCGGACCGCCGCGAGTGCATTGGCTGATGCGGACCTCGTCTTATTCGTCTGTGATGCGACGCGCTGGACGGAAGAGGACGATGATGTTGTGCATCGCCTGAAATCAATCAAAGCGCCGATTATCGCCTTGCTGAACAAGGTAGATCGCGTGCATCCGAAAGAGCGCCTGTTCGCAAAGCTTGCAGAACTTGCGGCGCGTCTCGAATTTACCCAAATTTTCCCGTTATCCGCCTTGAAGAAGAGCAATCTGAATGAACTAATGGCAGCGATCCCGGCTTTTTTGCCGGAATCACCGTTTCTCTTTCCGCAGGAAATGCATACTGATCGTGGCGTCGAATTTCAAGCCGCCGAGGTAATACGTGAAAAGCTCACCTTGATGCTGCACCAGGAAGTGCCGTATGGCCTGACGGTACAAATCGAACGTTACACGACGGCCGAAGAACAGGTCGAAATAGACGCGGTGATCTGGGTCGAGCGCGATAGCCAGAAAGGGATTGTCGTCGGCAAGGGCGGACAGGTGTTGAAGACAGTAGGTCAGGCGGCGCGCCTGGAGCTTTGCGAGCAGTTGCAGCGTCGCGTGCATCTCGAGATGTGGGTGAAAGTGAAAGACAACTGGTCGGACAGCGAGCAGGATCTAATGCGGCTCGACTACGAGTAACTCGGAATGCGCGCACAGCAACAAGCGGCGTTCATCCTGCATCATCGGCCGTTTCGCGATACCAGCCAGATTTTCGACGTACTGAGTCGCGAGCACGGCAAGCTGTCGCTGGTGGCGCGCGGCAGCCGCGGACCGAAATCGCGCTTGCGCGGGGTGCTTCGCCCGTTTATGCCGTTGTCGATGTCCTGGGTAATGCGTACCGAGCTCGGTACTCTGACGGGTGCCGAATTGCACGGTTCTCCCCTGCGCCTGACCGGTGACGCGTTGCTGTCGGGTTTTTACATCAACGAACTGTTGCTGCATTTCCTGCACCGGCACGATCCGCAACCGGATATTTTTGACAACTACGTGCATGTCCTTGAGGCTCTGGCTGCCGCCGAGGACGTCGCGCCCTGCCTGCGAAAGTTCGAAATCGAATTGTTGCGTCAACTCGGCTACGCGCTCAGCCTTGAGCACGAAGCGGAGTCGCAGGAGTCGCTGCGGCCGGAAACCTGGTACCAGTACCGGGTCGAGCAAGGGCCGATGCCGGTTGCTCGCAGCGAGGGGCCACTCGTGTTTTCCGGCGCAACGATGCTCGCGATCGCTGCGCAGCGCTTTTCCGATCCTGCGGTGCTACGCGCAGCGAGCAGGCTGCTACGCGAGGTGATCAGCTTTCATCTCGGCGGCAAGGAATTGAAAAGTCGCAAGGTCCTGATCGAATTACATCGACATCGAACGCCTGCAAGCTAGAATACGCCGCTATGACAATCAAGCCATTGTATCTGGGCGTCAACATCGATCATGTTGCAACCCTGCGGCAGGTGCGCGGTACACAGTATCCGCGTCCGGCCGAGGCCGTGCCAATCGTCGAACAGGCCGGAGCTGACAGTATTACCGTCCACCTGCGGGAAGATCGACGGCATATCCAGGACGGCGACCTCGACGCGATTCAGGCGGTAATGCGGACTCACATGAACCTGGAATGTGCCGTGACCGATGAAATGCTCAGTATCGCTATCGCCGTTGCACCCAGCGATGTTTGCCTGGTGCCGGAGAAGCGCACCGAACTGACGACTGAGGGCGGCCTGGACGTGGCCGGACAACTGAACAAGGTCCGCGACGCCTGCACCCGTCTGCTAACAGCCGGGATACGGGTATCACTGTTCATCGACCCCGATCCCGTGCAGCTTGACGCCGCGGTGCTGGCCGGCGCGCCGGTTGTCGAATTGCACACCGGGCGTTATGCCGACAGCGACGGGGCTCAGCAACAGCGCGAGTTGCAGCGCGTTGCGGCGGCGGCGAAACATGGCGAGAACTGCGGGTTGGTCGTCAATGCCGGTCACGGCTTGCATTACGGCAACGTAGCGGCGATCGTACGCATTCCGGAAATCGTAGAGCTTAATATCGGCCATGCCATCGTCGCACGGGCAATATTCGATGGACTCAGTATCGCAGTCAGCGAGATGAAGCGTCTGATGAGCGCCGCGCGGTCCGGAAAATAGCCAGATGATTTTCGGTGTTGGCACGGACATTGTTGAAGTATCGCGGATTCAGGCGACCTACGATCGCTTCGGCGAGCACTTTGTGCAACGTATCCTGATGGAGGAGGAGCTCGAGCTCTTCCGCAGCAGCAAATCGCCGGTGCGATTTCTGGCCATGCGTTTTGCTGGCAAGGAGGCCGCCGTCAAGGCCATGGGTACTGGTTTTCGCCATGGCATCTGGATGCGTGACGTGGGCATTACAAACAATGACTGGGGGCGGCCGTTGATCATCTGGTCGCAGCGTGGTCGTGCCGTTTGCGAACGGCTGGGTATCGGTGCAGGTCATGTCAGTCTCACTGACGACGCGGGTCTCGTTGTCGCGTTTTCCGTGGTCGAGACGGCGGAGCAATAGCGCATGAATTGTTTCTCATTCGATATTGAGACCATACCGGACGTCGAGTTCGGCCGCCGCTTCTGGGATCTCGGCGACTTGTCGGATGAAGATGTTGCCAAGGCGATGTTCTTCAAACAGCAGCAAAAGGCGGGCAGTGACTTCCTGCCGCTGCACCAGCATCGCATTGTCGCGATTTCAGTCGCATTGCGTACTGCGGACTCGTTTCGAGTCTGGTCGCTCGGCGACGTTGAGTCGGATGAGGCCGAAATCGTGCGTCGATTCTATGCCGGTATCGACCGCTATTTGCCCGATCTTGTGTCCTGGAATGGCGGTGGTTTTGATTTGCCCGTGCTGCATTACCGCGCCCTGAAGCACAATGTCCAGGCGCCGCGCTATTGGGAAATCGGCGATACGAATCGCGATTTCCGCTACAACAATTACCTGAGTCGATTTCACTGGCGACATGTGGATCTGATGGATGTGTTGTCGGGTTTCCAGCCGCGGGCTCGTGCGAATCTCGATCAGGCTGCCGTGTTGCTCGGTTTTCCCGGCAAGCTGGGCATGAGCGGTGACAAGGTGTGGGATTGTTACCGTAACGGTGGCATTCAGCAGATTCGTGATTACTGCGAGACCGATGTCCTCAACACCTGGCTGGTCTTCCTGCGCTTTGAGCATATGCGCGGCAATCTCGATGTGGCGGATTTGCAGCGCGAACTTGACCTCGTGCGTAATACGGTGCAGGCGATGGATGTGCCCCACCTGAACGAGTTTCTCGCCGCCTGGACTGCGAGCTGAGGACTGCCCATGGCCCTTCGTCAACGTCCTGAGCCGGAAACGGCGCTGATCAATTCGGTTGCGCACGATGGCCGCGGCATTGCAGAGGTCGCCGGCAAGAAGGTGTTTGTCGCCGGCGCATTGCGGGGTGAGCAGGTGAGCTTCATACGCCGCAAGAAGAATCGTAATTTCGACGAAGCTGAGTTGCTCGAAATTCATGCGGCCTCGCCCGATCGGATTGAAGCACGCTGCGCTGCATTCGGCCACTGTGGTGGCTGCTCGCTGCAACACATAACGGACGATCAGCAACGCGCGATCAAGTTTCAGACGCTGCAGGACAACCTGCAGCGAATCGGCAAAGTGACCCCGGCGAGGTGGCTGGAGCCGCTCGTAGCCCCGACCTGGAACTACCGAAGGCGTGCGCGCCTGGCGGTCAAACAGGTACCGGCCAAGGGCAGGGTCCTGGTCGGCTTCCGCGAGCGTCACGCACCTTACATCACTGATATGCATCGCTGCGAAGTATTGGCGAGGCCGGTCGACGGCATGCTCGATGCCCTGAGCGAAATGATCGGCGCTCTGACGATTGCTGCCCGTGTGCCGCAGATCGAGGTCGCGGTAGCGGAGAACGGAGTCGCCCTGGTGTTTCGCGTGCTCGACGCCCCAACCGAAGCGGACAAGGTTTTGCTGCGTGAATTCGGTGTCCAGCATGCCGTCCGTATCTATTTGCAGCCACGCGGCCTTGATTCCGTCACGTTCCTGGATCCGGAGGAACAACCGGAACCGCTTTATTACACCCTGCGCGCGGCAGATGTCCGCATCGAGTTCGATCCGATGGGCTTTGTACAGGTCAATGCGGAGATCAATGAAAAGATGGTTGCGCTGGCGCTCGAACTGCTGGCGCCAGCACCCGACGATCGGGTCCTAGACCTCTATTGCGGCATCGGCAATTTCTCTCTGCCCCTGGCGCGCCGTTGCAGCGCCGTACTTGGCGTGGAAGGGGATGCGCTGCTGGTCTGCGCCGCAGGCCACAATGCCGCGTTGAACAAGCTCGCGAATGCGAGCTTTCGGACCGCGGACCTGAGCAAGATTGATGGCAACGAAAGCTGGCTCCGCGATGGCTGGGACTGTGTGCTCCTCGACCCCGCACGAAACGGGGCCGCCGAGGTCGTGCAACACATGCATCGCATTGGCGCGCGGCGTATTGTGTACGTGTCCTGTCACCCGGGAACCCTGGCGCGGGACGCCGGCACCCTGGTCCGGGAACAGGGGTATCAGCTTGACGCCGCCGGTATCATCGACATGTTCCCGCACACGGCACATGTCGAGTCGATCGCGCTTTTTAGCAAGTGATGCACGGTAATAATAAATAATAATTACATATACTTAGAGTACTTTTGTAGAATCAGTTTATGTCTCTCGGTCCTGTCATGCTCGATGTTGAAGGGGTTGAATTAAGCCCGGCTGACCGCGATTTGCTGCGCGAACCGGCGGTCGGTGGCGTCATTCTGTTCACGCGCAACTATGAGTCGCCGGCGCAGATCACGGACCTCGTTGCTGAAATTCGGGCGCTGCGCAGGCCGACGCTGCTGATCGCCGTCGATCATGAAGGCGGGCGCGTACAACGTTTTCGGCAGGGTTTTTCGGCCATCCCGCCCATGCGCCAGCTGGGTAAGGTCTTCAACCAGGATTCGGAGCAGGGCCTCAAACTGGCGCGCCAGGCAGGCTGGCTGATCGGTGCCGAATTGCGCGCCGCGAACATCGATTTGTGTTTTGCACCCTGTGTCGATCTCGACTGGGACGTGAGCGAAATCATCGGCGATCGGGCGTTTCACCCGAATCCGGATACGGTAAGCGAACTCGCCGCTGCATTTTGTCGCGGCTTGCGTGCCGCCGGCATGGCTGCGGTCGCCAAGCATTTTCCGGGCCACGGTGGGGTTATCGCCGATTCGCACCTGAAACTGCCGGTAGATCGGCGCGACTATGGAATCCTGCTCGACGACATGCGGCCGTACGAGCGACTGAATCAAAGTGGCTTGATCGCGGGCGTGATGCTGGCACACATTGTCTATCGTGAAGTGGACGAGCTACCGGCTGGATTTTCGTCGCAGTGGATCGAACGGGAATTGCGCGGACGTGTCGGCTTCGGCGGGGCGATATTCTGTGACGACCTGAGCATGCGGGCGACTGCTGCCTATGGTGATATGCCCGGTCGTGCATTGCGCGCGTTGCGCGCGGGTTGCGACATGATCCTGGTCTGCAATGATCGCGCGGCGGCACAGGAAACAGTGGCCGCTCTGAACAGCTATTCGAATCCATTATCACTGGTGCGGCTTGCGCGCTTGCATGCCACCGGTAGGATGTCGCGCGAAACCTTGCTGGCGAGCGATGAGTGGCAACAGGCAAGTGCCGATGTCACGCGCTGGAGCCAACGGCCGCCGCTGGAGCTCAACGCGTGAGTTCACTAAGTTGCGAAGTCCTGGAGCAGGTCGTGCAGGCGTCGGCAGAGCCATTGCTGATTGCGCGTATTGATCACCCGGAGTGGCCCGTCGTGCTGACCAATGCGGCGTTCGAGTCGATTGGTGGCGCGGACGGTCGCGGCAAACCGTTTGCCGATGTGATCGGGCAACTCGTGGGGCGCGACCTGGCTGTGGAGGTTTCCGAGTCACTGCGTTCAGAACAGGAAATTAGCTTCCCGGTTGAGCTGGGCGGGCGTGAATATCTGCTTGCACTGCGTCCGCTGACGATGGCAACAGAACCGAGGGCTAAATTCTATGTGGGGTTCTGGCGCAGCGCGTCGCTCGGCGGGGCTGTCGCGGGTTCCGAAATGCATCAGGAATTACTCAAAGCCAAACGGCGCATTCGCGATCTGGCACGCATGGATCCCGTGACCGGGTTGCTTAATGAGCGGGCCTTTATCGACGTGCTCGAACATGATTGGGCGGTGGCCGAGCGCGAGAAGAGCTCCTTGTCCGTGGTCGTTTTTACGCTCGATGAG
Source organism: Pseudomonadota bacterium (assembly GCA_027618995.1). Lineage (GTDB taxonomy): Bacteria > Pseudomonadota > Gammaproteobacteria > Steroidobacterales > Woeseiaceae > UBA1847. The sequence continues at coordinate 99,082 of JAQCGO010000002.1, forward strand.
TTTGACGCCTATGTGGATGTATTCGGCCGTCACGCGGCGGATTCCTGTATGCGACGAGTCGCGCAGTCGGTGCGCCGATGCCTGCGCAGGGCCAGCGATGTCGTCGGCAGGTTAAGCGGCAGCGAAGTCGTGGTTCTGTCGCATGCGTCGGATGAGGCCAGTGTGCGGGAATTCCCCAGCCGCATATCGTCCGGCGTGCGTGAGCTCGGGCTGCATCATCCGCGCTCCAGTGTATCAAAATTTGTGACCGCTTCTTTCGCCGTCGGTGTATCGGCGAATGCCGGCGCCGATGTGTCGGCGCGTGCTTTCCTGCAAGGTTTACTCGGTCGCTGACTCAACGCGCATGACTTTTGCGACAACACCGAATTTGGGGTGGTCGAAGTAGCGTATTTCACCGTTTTTGAGGATCCGGTCTTCCTGGATGCGGAAGCGGACCGGGCCCTCCACAGGCGGTAACGTGTATTCGAACTCGTGCACGGCACCAGATTCGTCTGCATATTCCGCGGCGGCGGCCGGTGCTGTCAGCGCCAGGTCGACGACCAGGTGCAAATAGCGTCCCGCGTAGAGCGTAAAGCTGCCCTGAAGCTCCGGCGGTACCGCACCGAAAGTTGCGAGCGGCATCGTGATCTGGTCGCTTTGCGCATAGCCGGGCTGAGTCCAGCCAATGTGCATCAGGGGTTCGTATGCGTCGAGAAGCTCAAGTTGTTCGATGACGTCCTGCATCGTTAACTGATCTTCCGGCAGCACCACCGGTGCAAGGCCGACATAGTCCGGGTGGCGGCGTTTTAACGGCAGAACCTCGAGCTCGGCGACGAAATCCGGATCTTCAGTAGCCGGCTCAATCGTGTCGGGCGGGAATATTTCGTTGCTTCCGGAAACTTCCTCGGTATGGCTGAACACGACGAGTTCTAACGTATACAGCCTGATCTCGGGTTGCAGCTCATCGAGGATTTCATCCTGAGCGACGGCCATGGCCGGCAACAATGTCGCAAGCAACAAAAGCATCGATTTCTGCACTGCCTCAATCATTTACGTCCCCGCTGTGACCAGCCTGGTCTTTGATTGCAAGCCGGTCCAATAGTTGCTCTACGGCTTCGAAACGCTGTTTGAGCGTCCCGAAGTTGCCACGAAATTGCAGGCGGTGCGAGCCCTGCAGCTTGTAAGCCTGGGTGCCATTTTGCACTAATTGCACGAGCGCTACAGGGTCGATACGACTGTGCGCGCCGAAAACCATGTATCCGCCCTTGTCTGCAGCGTCGATTTTTTCAATACCGAGCGTTGTCGCATGCTGTTTGATTGCGGCGATACGCAGCAGGTTTTTCGCCGGTTCCGGGAGCAGGCCAAAACGATCGATTAATTCGGCCTGCAGATCGCGCAACTCGTCGGCCGTTTTGCTCGAGGCGACGCGCTTGTACAAAATCAAACGCAGGTGCACGTCCGGCACGTAGTCATCGGGAAGTAGCGCAGCCACGTGCAGGTTGATATCGACGCCTGCGTTGAGCGGGCTTTCGAGATCGGGTTCCTTGCCGGCGCGGAGCGAGTCGACGGCGCGTCCCAGCAACTCCGTGTACAGGGAGAAACCGATCTCGTGTATCTGCCCGCTCTGGGTATCGCCAAGGAGTTCGCCGGCGCCACGAATTTCGAGATCGTGCGTTGCGAGGGTAAAACCGGACCCCAGGTCTTCCAGAGAATCGATGGCCTCCAGCCGTTTAATTGCATCTTCCGTCATCACGGCGCGCGGCGGCGCCAGTAGATACGCATAGGCGCGATGGTGTGAGCGACCAACACGGCCGCGCAGCTGATGCAGTTGCGCCAGGCCGAACCGATCGGCCCGATTGATGATAATGGTGTTCGCCATCGGCACATCGAGGCCACTCTCGACGATCGTCGTACACAGCAGAACATTGAAGCGACGATGGTAGAAATCCAGCATGACGTGCTCGAGGTCACGTTCCGGCATCTGGCCGTGACCGATGCGTATCTTGGCTTCCGGCACGAGCTTGCCCAGTCGTTCGCCCATCGCGGCGATGTCCTCGACTCGATTGTGAATAAAGTACACCTGTCCACCGCGCTTGATTTCGCGCAGGCAGGCCTCGCGAATCAATACCTCATTCCATTCCGTGACAAAGGTCTTTACTGCCAGGCGCTCTGCCGGTGGTGTCGTAATGAGCGACAGATCGCGCAGGCCGCCCAGCGCCATATTCATCGTGCGCGGTATTGGTGTGGCGGTGAGCGTCAGTACATCGATTTCGCTGCGTAATGACTTCATCGCTTCTTTGTGCCGCACACCGAAACGATGTTCTTCGTCGATGATAACCAGGCCGATGTCCTTGAAGTCCCGCGTGTACTGCAACAAACGATGCGTTCCAATGACGACATCGACCTTGCCGTCGCGCATGCCGGCAACAATGGATTTGGCTTCGTTGGCCGAGCGAAAGCGCGACAGCACTTCGATACGCACGGGCCAGTCTGCAAAGCGGTCACTAAAGGTCTGGCCGTGTTGCTGGGCGAGCAGGGTTGTCGGGACCAGTATCGCGACCTGTTTGCCGCCGTGTACGGCGGCAAACGTTGCACGCATTGCGACTTCGGTCTTGCCGAAGCCGACATCGCCGCAGACGACCCTGTCCATCGGCTGCCCGGTCCGCAGATCCTGCAGTACTTCGTTGATAGTCCGTTCCTGATCTTCGGTCAGGTCAAACGGAAATCCGGTTGCGAACGCCCGATAATCAGACTCCGGCCAGTGAAAACGGTGCCCGCCACGTGCCGCACGCCGCGCATAGACATCGAGGAGTTCTGCCGCAACATCACGAATCTTCTTGATCGCGCGTCGTTGCGCCTTGGCCCACTGGTCACTGCCCAGGCGATGTAGCGGGGCGTTTTCGGGCGACGTGCCCGTAAAGCGGGTAATCAGGTCCAGCGCGTGTACGGGTATGTACAGCTTGTCGCCGTCCGCGTACTCGAGTTGCAGGAATTCACCGATAATGCCGCCGGTCTCGAGCGTTGCCAGGCCGAGGTAGCGACCCACACCGTACTCGGCGTGAACCACCGGCGATCCTGTGGCGAGATCGTTGAGCTGTCGAATGATGGTTTCGGGATCGCGTTCGATACGCCGTTGCCGGTTGCGGCGGCCAGCGCGTTCACCGAAAAGTTGCTGCTCGCCGATAATTGCCACACGGTTCGCCGGCAACAGCACGCCGTTTTCAACCGGCGCTATTGCTACGCCAATTCGAGTGTTGCCGGTACGAAACGATTGCCAGTCATCGACCCGGGCGAGATCGAGATCCCGGCCGGCGAGTAAATCATGCAGCTGCTCGCGACGACCGGCCGAGTCACAGCAGAAAAGGACGCGGCCGTCAAAGGACTCGAGGAAGCGCATCAGTGCGGTGGCGGAATCCTCGTAGCGCGCCTCAACCTTCAGTGCGGGTGGCAACTGGGTCGGGAGGTTGCTGACCCTGGCGCCATCAGCCAGCGTCTGCGGCGAGTATCTGACCCGTGGCAAACCCTGCATGGATTTCAGCACAGCGTGGGGCGTTGCGAAGGTTTCTGTGGCGGTCAAAATCGGCCGTTCGGGATCGAGCCGCGACAGCTCATAACGTTCCTCTATCTCCGCCCAGCTTTGCTGCAGAATCGCGTCGAGCCCGTCGGGTGCGACGATCAGGCAGTTTTCGGGGAGATAGTCGAGCAGGCTGGCGGTTGCCGGAAAAAACAGAGGCAGGTAGTACTCGATGCCGCCGTGTGCAATGCCCTCCGATATCTCGCGATAGACACGCGACTTGGCGGGCTGGCCCTCAAATCGCTCACGATACGCGGCGCGAAAAAACTGGATGGAGTCCGGGTCCAGCGGTACTTCGCGTGCCGGCAACAGACTGATCTGTTCGAGTACCTCACCGGATAACTGGGTATCAGCGCCGAAATACCGCAGGCTCTCGATCTCATCGTCGAAAAAGTCGATTCGAATGGGTCGATCCGAGCCCATCGGATACACATCGATCAGGGAGCCGCGGACCGCGAATTCACCGTGTTCGCTCACCTGGGGAACGCGCAGATAGCCGGCAGCCGACAGCGTGTCGATAAACGGCTCACGAGGCAGCGATTGCCCGCTCGCGAGCGACAGCGATCGCGCCGCCACGTAGTCGGGCGGCGGCAGTCGTTGCAGCAAGGCGGGCGCGGACACGATCGTAATACCGCCGCGTTGTTGCCTGAGTGTGGCAAGGACGGCCAGGCGCTCGGAGATAATGTCCTGGTGTGGCGAAAAGCTGTCCCAGGGCAGGGTCTCCCACTCTACGAAGTGCTGCACCGGTGTCTGACCACCCGCGAAGAAGCGTATTTCCGCTTCGAGCAGGTCGGCCTGCCGCGGATCTTCGGCCAGAACGAGCACCGGCACCGCGGCGCGCTCTGCCAGTTCGGTTATCACGAGTGCTGCGCTGGCACCGATCAGACAGCCGAATGCAACGCTGCGGCCGGCCGTCGGCAACGCTTGATCAGGCGAGAGGAGTAGGGGATCGAGTGGCAATGTAGCGCGCGGGCCGGAAATGGCCGGCGATTATCCCACAGCACAGAAAAAAAAACGCCCGCGCAGTTTCCTGCCCGGGCGTTACCGTTGATGCGGTGTGTTGTCTAGCGTTTCTTGACGGCGTGAACTACACGGTCATTTTCGAAAAAAACAACGAAGCTGTCGTACTCCCAGCTTGATATCGGCGGATCACCAACCGCTGCCTTCTTCGAATTCGGGCTGCCATAGCTGGCCTCGACACTGGCCTGAGTCGAACCGCTCACGGGACCCACAGAGGCGGGTTGTGCCGTGGTGCCATCCATATCCAGGGTGTCGGCGCCAACGATGCCGGCAACGCCGAGCACGAGCGCAATAAATGTTGTTTTCAAGAGCTTGGTCATTTGCAGATACTCCTCTCTTACGGCTTGACTATATCACTCCAAATGGTAGCGAGAAACATGTGATTTAAAAGGTTTTATTCCTTGTTGCAAAACTGTGAATCGGGTCACGAATCGAGACGAAATTCGGCAGGATGTGCTTTAATGCGAGGCCATGATCAACCCCGTCGAACTGTTTGTCGGGCTTCGTTACCTGCGTGCGAAGCGCCGCACCCGATTTGTATCGTTTATCACCCTGATCTCGCTGGCCGGCGTGGCGCTGGGTGTGGCGGCATTGATTGTGATCCTGTCGGTCATGAATGGTTTCGAGGGCGAATTGCGCACGCGCCTGTTGAGCATGTCGGCGCACGGCCAGATTACCGGTGCCGACGGCCGCACTCAGAACTGGCGTGACTTGCTAAGCGAAGTTGCGGCGCATCCCGGTGTCGCCGCCGCGGCACCGCTGGTACAGATGGAAGGCATGATTCAGTCCGGCCGCGAGCTGCGCGCGGTTCTCGCGCACGGCGTGGAGCCGGAATTTGAGAAGACGCTGTCGGAGCCGCCGATCAATTTGCTCGAAGGGAGCCTCGACAGCCTGCAGCCGGGCTCACGCAATGTGATTCTCGGTCGCTTGCTGGCCATCGACCTGGGCCTGTACCTCGGCGATGGTGTGGTCATGCTTATTCCGCGACCGGCGAGTGATGACACGCTGCAGCCGGTGCTCGAGCGCTTCACATTGTCCGGAGTATTCGAGGCGGGCCTGCAGGAGCACGATGCGTCACTGGCGCTGATCAACGCCAGCGATGCGGCAGCGGTCCTGGGTCTTGGCGATGAACGCAGCGCGGTGCGTTTCCGGGCGCACGATGTCATGTCGGCGCCGCTGATAGCGGCTGAGCTGCGCGCGCAAATCGGTGGCGACATTGATAGCAGTGACTGGACCGTCGAAAACGCGAGTTATTTTCGCGCCATTCGCATTGAAAAAATGATGATGTCGCTGATCCTGTCGCTGATCATCGCGGTCGCGGCGTTCAATATTGTTGCCAGCCTCGTCATGGTGGTCACCGACAAGACCAACGACATTGCGGTATTGCGTACGCTCGGCATGCGACCCGCGGGCGTCGTCAAGGTGTTCTTCATACAAGGGGCGGTGATCGGCTGGGCCGGCGTATTTATCGGCGTTGCACTTGGCGTCGTGCTTGCGATCAATGTGCCTGTGATCGTGCCGTTCCTGGAGCAGACGCTGGGCTTTCAGATCATGCCGGGTGATGTTTTCTACGTAACGCAGATTCCGTCCGAGCTCGAGTCGGCGGATGTCACTACGATCGCGATCGCGGCTTTTCTGCTGACCTCACTGGCGACCTTGTATCCAGCGCGCCGCGCGGCGCATGTTAATCCGGCCGTCGCCCTGCGTTACGAGTAGGCGCGTGCGGCAGGCCTTCGAATTCTGGATCGGCACTCGCTACGTGCGTTCGCGCAGTAGCAATAATTTTGTGTCGATGATTTCGGCAATTTCAATGTTCGGTATTGCTATCGCTGTTGCGGTCCTGATCGTCGTGTTGTCGGTCGTCAATGGTTTTGAACGCGAATTGCATGACCGGCTGCTGACGATGACGGCGCATGCCAGTATTGAAGGCATAGATGGCGAGCTTGCAGACTGGCGAGGAACTTCGGCAACCGCTGCAGCTGATCCGCGCGTCCGCGCGACCGCACCATTCGTGACTGGCCAGGCATTGCTTATGTTTGGCGAGGCACTGGGTGGCGCTGAACTGCGCGGCGTCGAGCCAGCCGCTGAGAACAGCGTCGCAGACATTGACAGTGTCCTGATTGAAGGGTCGCTGGACAGCTTGTTGCCCGGCGAATTCAACATCGTGCTTGGCGTGGAGCTCGCCAAGGTTCTGCGGGTTGCAGTCGGTGACAAGCTGACCGTGACGCTCGCGCAGGGCATCGTGACGCCCGCGGGCGTTGTGCCGCGAACCAGGCGTTTTACCGTCAGTGGCCTATACCGGGTCGGCATGTTCGAGTACGACCGGCGCCTCGCGTTCATCAATCTGCAGGACGCGCAACGCCTGTATCGTTTGCAGGATGCCGTGACCGGTGTGCGGCTCGCGGTGACGGATATTTATGCTGCGCCGGAAATTGTACGCGACGTCGCGATCGCGCATGGCGAAGTGGTGCTGATATCGAACTGGCAGCGGCACCACGTGAATTTTTTCAAGTCCATACAGATCACAAAGTCGATTTTGTTCGTTATCCTGATGCTCGTAATCGCCGTGGCTGCTTTCAATATCGTATCGACGCTGGTCATGGTCGTTAAAGACAAACAGTCGGACATCGCCGTTCTGCGCACGATCGGCGCGCGCCCGTCGAGCATTCTCAAGATATTTGTCACGCAGGGCAGTGTGATTGGCATAACGGGCACGCTGATCGGCGTCACTGCTGGTATTCTGCTGGCCCTGAACCTGGAGAGCATCGTGTCGTTTTTCGAGTCGACATTTGGAATCAAGTTTCTGGCCGCGGATGTGTACTTCATCAGCGACCTGCCGGCCGACCTGCAGGTTGCCGACGTCGTGAAAATCGCGGGCATAGCCCTGGCATTGGCGTTGCTATCCACGGTCTATCCGGCATGGATGGCAGCGCGCACGCCACCGGCCGAGGCGTTGCGTTATGACTAGCACAGTACCGGTACTCCAGTGTCGTGCTGTCGCACGTCGCTTTCGCGAGGGCGACGGCACGCTCGAGGTGTTGAGTGCGGTTGACCTTGCCGTGCAGCCGGCGGAGCGCGTAGCGATCGTCGGCTCGTCAGGGTCCGGCAAGACCACGCTGCTGCAAATACTGGGTGGCCTCGATGATCCCGATGATGGGGAAGTGCTGGTCGGTGGTCAGGCGATGCACGGTGCCGGAGAGCGGGCGAAAAGCGAGCTGCGTAATCACTACATTGGATTTGTCTACCAGTTTCATCACCTGCTCGCGGAATTCACGGCAGAGGAAAATGTCGCGATGCCGCTGTTGATTCGGCGCGAGCCGAAGGCGGTGGCGCTGCAACAAGCGCGGCAACTGCTCGCTCGTGTGGGTCTCGCAGAGCGTCTGTCACACAAGCCAGGTGAGTTGTCCGGTGGTGAACGACAGAGGGCGGCCGTAGCCCGTGCTTTGATTACACGGCCGCAACTTGTGCTCGCCGACGAGCCAACCGGCAACCTTGATGCCGGCAACGGCGAACACGTCATGCGGCTGATGCTCGAGCTCAATCAGGAATTACAGACCAGCCTGGTCGTCGTAACGCACGACATGTCCATAGCCGAACGCATGGACCGCATACTGGTGTTGGAAAACGGCAGGCTGCGCGCCGCATAAGCTCAATCAGAACGGTCATTTTGTTTGCGCGTCTTGTAGTCCGCCAGCGAAAAACGCCAGAACACATCGAGCAGGACGTAGGTAATCAGCACAACAATGCCTCCAACAAGCACGCAGCCGAGTAGCAGTGGCTGCCAGATCAATAGAAACGTCGTACTCAACCATTCGATTGACAGATCGATGTTGAATGGTACCGGCTCCAGACCCAATAGCCTGGCACCGACCAGGTAGGTGAACAGCTAGATGGGTCCGATCGTGACCGGATTGGAGATGAAGGTGGTCAGCGCCGCGACCGGAATGTTGCAGTGCAATTTCAGCGAACCCAGTACCGCGACCAGCACATGGCCCGGGATCGGCAGAAACTCAACGAATGTCCCCCACGCGACGGCGGGCACGACGGTCCTGCGTCGGATGCCCCAGAGCCGGTGATCGTGCAGCAGGTGCCGAAACGGATAAATGAACCAGCGTTCGGTGACCTGATGTCGTTTGAACGCGAATTTCCTAAAAAAGCGCCTTGGCATTTACCGCTGGTTCCGATTCGATGGGGGGCAGAAACAACCGAGCCCGAGTAACCCCTGTGATGACACGAGCCTGCCTGAGTCTGCTGGCAGGTATGTACGCGCTGCAGCTTAGCAGCTTTGCCAATGCATCCGGGTACCTGAGTGTCGCTTTCGTCGTGGCGTTGCTGTTGCTGTTCGCAGGTCGCTGGTGGCTGCTGATTTGTTTTTGCGCCGGGCTGGCCTGGTTTTTTATCGCAGCGCATGAACTCATTTCTGCTCGCTTGCCGGCTGCCTTTGAAGGCGACAGCCTGGTCGTCGAGATAGTCGTGGCGGATTTTCCATCGACAGACAGAGCTACCGTCAGTTTCCTGGCGCATCCGGTTGACGATGCGCGCCTGCCGTCGCGATTTCGACTGAGCTGGTTCGAGCCGCCGGTGACACTACAGCATGGCGACCGTTGGCGCCTCGAAGTCCGCCTGCGTCGACCTCGAGGCACACGCAATCCCGGCACATTCGATTACGAGGGCTGGTTGTTTCGCGAAAGCATTGCAGCGACCGGCTATGTTGTCGGAGGTCATCGCAATCATTTGCTCCGGCCGCCGCTGGCTGGTCCCATCGGGCAGCTGCGGCACCGGTTCGTGAGACGTGTAAGTGCGTTGGTCGAGGACCGTGAACAGGCAGCGGTCCTGATCGCGCTCGTGGTCGGGACGCCCCATTTGCTGAGCGCGGAGCAATGGCAACGCTACGCCGCAACCGGCACCAGCCACCTGATGGCGATATCCGGGCTGCATATCGGCCTGGCGGCGGGTGGCGCCTACGCGCTGACACTCCTTATTGCCGGACTGCTATCGGGGCGCGCACGGCAACGCAATCATCTGCGCGGTGCCATCGTGTGTTCGGCGCTGGTGGCGTTGACGTACGCGGCGATCGCGGGATTCGCGGTCCCGGCGCGTCGTGCCGGCCTGATGGTGCTGCTGGCTGCATTCGCATTGCTCGCCGGGCGCAGACCAAACCTGCCGGCGATACTTTGCGCCGCGGCCCTGGCAATAGCGGTATCGGATCCGCTCGCCACGATGACGCCAGGCTTTATTCTGTCCTTCGCCGCCGTCGCACTGCTGGTCTGGGTAGGGCGACGCGGCGCCGGACCGGCGACGCTGCAACTGATGCTGTTGTGCGGATTGTTCCCACTCGTGGCTGTGCTGTTCGACCAAATTTCCTTTGCGGCATTGCCGGTCAATCTGCTGGCGGTGCCATTGTTCGGGTTTGTCACCGTGCCGTTGTCGCTGCTTGGATTCCTGTTCGACGGACCCGTGCAGCCGCTGGGCGATCAGGCGCTGCTGCTCGCGGCCCACAGCATTGCGCTGCTCGAAAAGGGTCTGGCCCTTTTCGATCAATTGCGCTGGGCGTCATTCGCAGTGCCGGCGCTGGCCGGCGCCGCGTGCCTGTACATTGCTGTGCCAGCACTCTGGGCGATCCTGCCGCCGGGCTGGCCGGGGCGTCCGGTGGCGTGGATTGGCCTCGTTGCGGTTTTGCTGTATCAGCCAGGACGGCCGGCGTTCGGCTGTGCGCTCGTCGAGATCCTTGATGTGGGCCAGGGTCTTGCGGTCGTCGTCCGGACGCGCCACCGGACACTTCTATATGACACCGGACCGGCCTATCGCAGCGGCAGCAGTGCCGCCGTCAGTGTCCTGCTTCCCTATCTCGCGCATCGTGGCGTGCGTGAGCTTGATCGCCTGGTTGTTTCGCACGCAGATCTGGACCACGCGGGCGGTGTCGGTGCGATTCTCGAGACAATTCCGGTCAGGCGCATTCTCGCCGGAGAACCGCTGGCTGGTCTCAGCGTGCTGCCGTGCCGCGCTGGCCAGAACTGGTCGTATGACGGTATCGAATTCCGGATCCTGTATCCGCCGCTGCAGGTTGCTGCCCGCGGCAATGACAGTTCCTGTGTATTGTTGCTGCAGGCAGGGGAGCATCGCATTCTGTTGAGCGGCGATATCGAGGCAACGGCTGAACGTGAACTTGTAGCGATGCAGACCTTGCCGGGCGTTGCTGCGGTGATCGTGCCACATCATGGCAGCCGGACCTCATCGACGCCGCCGTTCGTACAGGCGCTGCGGCCGACACTCGCGATTGTGTCCAGTGCGTATGGCAATCATTGGGGCTTCCCGAAGCCGGACGTTGTGCAACGATGGCAGTCAGTGGGCGCCGAGGTCATGAATACGGCGACGTCAGGAGCCATCGAACTGAGGCTGTGTGCGGCGTCCGGACTGGAGTTGATTCGCCGGTATCGCCACGACAACCGTCGAATATGGCATGAGTAGCGTGTATATTTCCTTTTTCCCCCAGGTCCGAGTGTATGGTTGAGGTAGTCAAGTCCGGCGGTTGGTTAATGGCGCCGATCATTCTCTGTGCGATTATCGCTACAGGAATCATTCTGGAGCGCTTCTGGACATTGCAGCAGAAGCGTGTGATCCCGGAAGATCTGACGAGCAAGGTCTGGGGCTGGGTCAAGAAAGACCAGCTCGACCAGAAGCAGATTCAGAGCCTGCACCAGGGGTCCGCGCTCGGGCAGATACTGGCGGCCGGCCTGATCAATCGCGACCGCGAACGCGACATCATGAAAGACAGTATCGAAGACACCGGGCGGCATGTCGTGCATGAGCTTGAGCGCTACCTGGAAACGCTGGGCACTATTGCAGCGATTTCACCGCTGCTTGGCCTGCTCGGTACTGTCATCGGCATGGTCAAGGTATTTGCCGCTATTACCACCTATGGAGTTGGCGACCCGACGGTGCTGGCCGGCGGTATCGCGCAGGCGCTGATCACGACGGCTGCCGGACTGTCGGTCGCGATACCCGCGCTGATCGGCTATCGCTACTACCGCAATCGCGTCGATACGCTGGTTGTTGATATGGAGAAAGAGGCCATCAAACTGGTAGAGGCGTTGCACCGGCGCCAGGAAAAAGGCTGACGCATGCGGCTTAACCTGCGGCCCCGCACTCAGCCCGAGGTCAATCTCACTTCCCTCATCGATGTTGTTCTGCTGTTGCTGATCTTTTTTATGGTCTCAACGAGCTTCGTCAAACAATCGCAGATCACGATCAATCTGCCGGAGGCGGATAATTCGGCGCCGGTCGAGGAGACACCAGGGCAAATTGACATCATGATTTCAGAAACCGGCATCTACATGGTGAATGGCCAGGAACTGATCAACTCTCGCCCGGAGACCATTCGCAATGCGCTGCAAAAAGTATCCAATGGCGACCACAGTTTGCCGTTGAGCATCAGCGCGGATGCCAACGCCCGGCATCAGGACGTGGTGACCGCAATGGGTGTCGCCGGCCGGCTCGGGTTCGCACGTATCAGCATCGCTACGGTCAATGAACCTGATGGCGAGCAGCCCGGATTTGACTAGCGGATCGCTGTGACTAAAAAAATCGATTCACAATCTGCCAGGACCTTTCGTCGCCTGTGGCAATTCGTCCTGCCCTACAAGCTGGTGGGTCTGATCGCCATGGTTGGCATGGCCGGCACGGCGCTGGTTGAAGGTGGACTCGTTTACCTGCTCGAGCCATTGATGGACGAAGCGCTGGTTGCGCGGAATCTGGAAACAACACGCTGGATTCCATTGGCATTTATCGCGATCTTCGTCTTGCGCGGCCTTTTCAGTATCGCCACCGAGTACTCCCTGGGCTGGATAGGTCGAAACGTCATCAGTGCCGTGCGGCGCACCGTTTTCTGCAAGTTTCTGACACTGCCGACGCGATTCTTCGAGGAGCGTACGGCAGGGCCATTGCTGTCACGCGTGACCTATAACGTTGAAATGATCGCGGAGTCCGTGACCACGATTGTAACGGTCGCGGTACGCGACGTGCTGACCGTCATCGCCGCGATCGCTGTGATGTACATCCAGAGCCCGACCTTGTTGTTGTTCGTCTGCATTGTTATACCCGTGGTGGCACTGCTGGTGCGTATTCTCGGGCGTGTGTTTCGTCGTTATAGCGGCCGTATCCAGGACTCGGTCGGCGAGGTCATGCAGGTTACGGAAGAAATTGTTCGCGGCAACCGGGTGGTCAAGATCTTTGGCGGTTATGAGTACGAGTCGGAACGGCTTGACGAGGTTGACAGTCGCAACAGGCAGCAAAACCTGAAATTGATTCGGGTTCGTACCATTGGTGTAGCGAGTACCCAGATCATTTTCGGCCTTGGGGTCGCCGGCGTCGTTTTCATGGCAGGTCGCGAGTCGCTCAGTGGCGATCTGTCGCCGGGTCAATTCATATCCTTCTTCAGCGCCATGATGATGACGCTGCAGCCGGTGCGGCGCATCATCAACGTCAGTGCGGCCATTCAACGTGGCGTCGCTGCCGGCGACAGCCTGTTCGAGGTCATTGATGAACCCGATGAAGCGGACACCGGCAGCATCGTGCTGGACCGGGTACGCGGGCGTGTCGAGTACCGCGATGTCAGTTTCGCTTATGGCGAAAACAATAGCTCAGTGCTGGCGGACGTCTCCGTAATCGTGGAACCGGGCGCGTCGCTCGCCATTGTCGGCCATTCCGGTGGTGGCAAATCGACGATGGTGAGCCTGTTGCCACGATTTTATGAAGTCAGCCGCGGCATGATTTTGCTGGACGGGGTACCAATTCGTGACCTCACGCTGAAAAACCTGCGGGACAATATCAGTCTCGTCAGCCAGGATGTGGTGCTGTTCAACGATACGATTGCCAACAACCTGAGCTATGGTCAATTACGCAAGCATACGCGGGAGGAGATTCTCGCGGCGGCTGAGGCCGCGCACGTACTCGAGTTCGCTGACGACATGCCGAAGAGCCTGGAAACAATGGTGGGTGATCGAGGCGTGTTGCTCTCGGGAGGCCAGCGACAACGCATAGCGATTGGCCGTGCGCTGCTGAAGAATGCACCGGTGTTAATTCTCGACGAGGCGACTTCATCGCTGGATACACAGTCGGAGCGGCGCATTCAGGATGCGCTGCACGAGCTAATGAAGAATCGCACCACGCTGGTGATTGCACACCGATTGTCCACGGTCGAGAAGGCCGATCGCATCATCGTGCTGGATGCAGGGCGCATCGTCGAGTCGGGCAATCACGAGGAATTGCTCAATCGGGAAGGTCAGTACGCGGCCCTGTATCGAATGCAATTCACGGAAGAATCCGGTTAACCGATGTACAACTGGTTGCATCGAGTCTGGTATGAAGGGGCGTCAACGTATCGATTGTTACTTCCCCTGACCGGACTTTTCTGGTTGCTCGTCATGTTGCGACGTGCTCTGTATGAGTTCGGTATCCTCGGCAGTCGGCGTGCAGCGGCGCCGGTCATTGTTGTCGGTAACATCACAGTGGGCGGCACGGGCAAGACACCGGTAACGATCTGGCTGGCGCAGGAACTTCGGGCGCGTGGTTTTTCACCCGGTATCGTCAGCCGCGGTTACGGTGGCCGCAAATCGTCGACGTCGATACGCGTGGGTGTGGCCAGTGATCCAGCGGTGGTTGGTGACGAACCGGTATTGCTCGCAAGGCTTTCGGGATGCCCGATCGTCGTTGACTCCGATCGTTTTCGAGCTGCCGAGATGCTGGTTGCCGACGGTGCTGATGTCATCATCGCGGATGACGGGTTGCAGCATTATCGCCTGGCACGAACCTACGAGATCTGCGTCATCGACGGCGCACGTGGCCTTGGCAATCGCCGTTTGTTACCAGCAGGGCCGTTGCGGGAAACGATTGCCCGGCTGAATGAGGTCGATCAGGTGCTGCTCAACGGTGTGCTGCGGAGGTGCGTGGCCGAGCTGTCGACCGTTGAGCAAGACGCACTGGTATTCGAACTCGTCGCCACTGAGGTCAGTCGCCTGAACGGCTCGCTGACGCAGCCGATTGAGCGCTTCCGGGGAACGACAGTGCATGGGGTTGCCGCGATCGGTAATCCCGGTCGCTTCTTTGACCTGCTGCGCGCACACGGCATGCAGGTGATTGAGCATGCGTTTCCCGATCACGCGCCGATCGCGCGACGCGAGCTTGTTTTCGGTGATGATTTCGAAATTCTGATGACGGAGAAGGATGCCATTAAATTTGGCAGGGTGGTCGACGACAAATTGTGGAGCGTATCCGTGGCCTTGAAAATGAACCCATTGAAGTCGGGCCCATGGCTTGCGCAGGTCGAGTCACGGCTCAGAAGCGAGCAGGAAATGCGATGAGCGAATTTGCGGTTGTCATACCCGCGCGATTCGCTTCAGTGCGGCTGCCGGGCAAATCGTTGCGCGACATTGTTGGCAAGCGTATGATTCAGCATGTTTACGAGCGTGCGATTGCAAGCTCGGCTATCGAGGTGCTTATTGCGACCGACGACCGGCGGATAGCGGATGCGGCAAAGGGCTTTGGGGCCACTGTTTGCATGACTGGCGATCACCACAATTCAGGCAGCGAGCGCATAGCGGAAGTCTGCGACACATTGGGCTGGCCCGATGATCGCGTCGTCGTCAACCTGCAGGGCGATGAACCGACCATGCCGCCGGAGCTCATTGATCAATGTGCGGCATTGCTCGACGATCCGTCCGCCGACATCGGCACGCTGGCTTCGCCGATTGCCCGCCAGGAAGACATGGATAATCCGAATGTCGTCAAAGCGGTGGCCGATGCGGCCGGCAACGCTGTCTACTTCAGGCGCGCATTGCTGTCACCCGACGATGCAGCCATCGCGTTACACCATCATGGCATTTACGCCTATCGCTGCGGCGTTTTGCGTCGACTGGTGGCGGCTGAGTCCTGCGCGATCGAGCTTAGCGAACGCCTGGAGCAATTGAGAGCGTTGCACCTGGGAATGACGATCAGGATTGCTGTGCCCGTTGTGCGCCCGGGAGCTGGCGTCGACACGGAAGAGGACCTGGCCGCCGCCGCTATCGAGTTGAGCAAATGAAACTGACCGACAAGCAACTGGGTATGGATCGCGCAATCTCGCGGCGCGATTTTATTAACGGCGTGGCTGCGGTTTCGGCTGCGAGTGCCGTGCCGCTTGGTGCGCTCGCAGCAGACAAGCCAGCATCAGCCGCAGACTATCCGCCATTGCGGACGGGGCTGCGCGGCAACCATCCAGGGTCGTTCGAGGTTGCGCATGAGCTGATCTGGCAAGGTCGAACGGAATGGGGTCCGGTCATCGACGCCGATGCAGATCTTTACGATTTGATCGTCGTTGGCGCGGGCATCAGCGGCCTGGCCGCAGCGCATTTCTATCGTCAGAAGCACCCAGACGCGCGCATGTTGCTACTCGACAATCACGATGATTTCGGCGGTCATGCCAAGCGCAACGAGTTTTCGCTCGACGGCAAAACCATCATTGGCTACGGCGGCAGCCAGTCGATGGAAGAACCCAGTAACTACAGTCGTGTTGTGAAGCGGCTGCTACGCGACATCGGAATCGACATCCAGCGCTTCGAGCAGGCGTATGACCAGGAATTCTTTCACCGCTTCGGTTTGCGCGGTGCGACATTTTTTGACCAGGCGACATTCGGGCAGGACCAGCTCGTCAACTATTGCTTGCTGGATCCCACTGTGTTTTTGCCGGCCGCAGCCACGGAAATCAGTGCGCGACAAGCCGTCGCGCAAATGCCGCTCAGTGAAAATGCGCGTAAGGACCTGCTGCGCCTGCTCGAGACACGCGGCGACCATTTGCACGGCGTGCCGGTCGGGGAACAGTGGGACTATCTCTACAGCATCAGCTATCGCGAGTTTCTCGAGCGGCACATCGGCATTAGTAATGCCGAAATATTCGCGCTGTTTCAGGGTCTGACACTCGACACCGGCGCCAGTATCGAAGAATCTTCGGCGGGCACCACCATCGGCTACCTCGGCTTGCCCGGATTGCTGGCAACGGGTCTTGCCGATTCAGGCAATGAGCCTGAGCCTTATATTCACCACTTTCCGGACGGCAACGCATCGATCGCGCGGCTCTTGGTGCGGCAGATGATTCCAGGTGTGGCGCCAGGCTCGACGATGGACGACATAGTGCTGGCCGATTTTGATTATGCGCGACTGGATGAGAAAGGATCGCCGGTTCGGCTGCGTCTGAACAGCACCGTGGTCAATGTGACCCACGACGGCGCTTTGCAGGAGGCCAGCCAGGTTACAGCGGTCTACGTCAGGGGCGGTCAGGCCTATCGAGTGCGCGGCAAGTTCTGCGTCATGGCAGGCAACAATGCGATGGTGCCGAAGATATGCTCGGATATGCCGACCGTGCAGAAAGAAGAGCTCGCGCTGGCAACCAGGTCGCCGATCATCTACACCAGCGTTTTGCTGCGCAATTGGCACGCTGTGCAGAAGCTCGGAGTCGGTTACATGGTTTCACCGGGTGCTTACTACGGCATGGCGATGGTTGATTTCCCGGTGAGTATGGGTGGCTACGTTTTCGCAAAGAGCCCTGAGCAGCCGATCATCCTGCATATGGAACGATTTCCTAAAGGCAACGATCGCAATGCGAGCCTGCGCGAACAGATACTCGCTGGTCGGCGGGAGCTATACGCGACGCCGTTTGCTTCGATTGAACGCGAGACGCGCACGCAACTTGCCGGCGCACTGGCGGCGGGAGGATTTGATCCTGCCGAAGACATCGCCGCGATCACGGTCAACCGCTGGGCGCATGGTTATGCGTACGAACGGTCCATGGAGCGCGGACGGCAACGGCATGGACGCATCAGTATCGCGAACTCTGACGCCGGTGGCGTCGCCTACGTTTCGACGGCGATTGAGCAGGCGCATCGGGCGGTGCGCGATCTGAGCGGCCTCTAGCCGCATCACATAAAGTGTGACGTAGTTCCGCGTCAGAATTGTGATTTGGTTTAGCGAAATGGCCGGCCTTTTCAGTGAAAATCGAGCGATGAAAACCCGGCAACAAGGATTTACACTCATTGAATTGATGATCGTGGTCGCGATCATCGGAATATTGGCGGCTATCGCCGTTCCGATGTACCTTGACGACACGGTCCGCGCTCAGGTCTCTGAGGGACTAAATCTGTCCTCTGGCGCTAAAGTGGCAGTTGCGGAGTACTTCCAGGATCGAGGCTCGATGCCTGTTGACAACAATGCAGCTGGTCTTGCGGCGTCGAACGAGATCCAGGGTAAGTACGTTAGCGACGTCAACGTTGCTGGTGGCGTAGTCACCGTGCGGTTTGGCAACGATGCAAATGCGCTGATAATCGGCGAGACAATTACGCTTACCCCAGACACCACGACTCCCGGTAGTGTTCCGTGGATCTGCGCAAGCGGCGGCGTCATTTCGGACAGACACCTGCCAGCTGCCGCCGATAACGCTTCCTCTCAAAGAACGGCATTTCAGCCCTGGCTGCACGACGAGCTGTGGTTTCACATTGAACGCTCAACGTGTTTCTCCCGCTTCGATCGATTCGAGCAATTCGCTGACTCGAACTTCGATCTCATCGCGAGTCGCCCGAAACTCGGCCATGATTTGCTCTTCGGTGCCGATGGCCTTGGCCGGGTCTGACAACGGCCAATGCAACTTGGTGACGCCCGGTGGCATTACCGGGCATTGCTCATCGGCATGGCCGCATACGGTTACGACAACATCGGCATCTATTAACATGTCGTCATTAACTACGGTCGACTCCTGTCCCGCGATATTGATACCGATCTCCTGCATCACATCAATCGCACGGGGATTCTTGCCGTGTGCCTCGATACCGGCGGACTGCACAACGATGGAATCACCGCCGATATGCCTCGCCCAGCCCTCGGCAATCTGGGAGCGGCAGGAATTGCCAGTGCAAAGAAAAAGAATGTTTACAGGGTTTGGCACAAATCCTCTCCGAACGGTAGCTAGCGGAAAAAACGGATGTGCTTGTTCAGCGGCAGTTCGCGAATGCGTTGGCCGGTGGCGGCAAAAATCGCATTGGCGAGTGCAGGCGCTGCCGGTGGCAGGCCGGGTTCGCCAATGCCACGAATCTTCGTCCCATTTTCCAGTATTTTGACGTCGATGGCCGGCGCCTGCGCCATGCGGATCGCGTCGTAATCGTGAAAATTGGTTTGTTCGACCACACCCTCCCTGAGGGTAATCTCGCCCATGATGGCGGCGCTCAGGCCAAAATTGATGGCCGACTGCACCTGAGCTTCAATGTTTCTCGGGTCGAGCGCGATGCCGACATCGACCGCGGCCCAGGCCTTCAGGATCCGGATGCCATTCGCGGTGGCGGCGACCTCGATGACTTCGGCTACCGGCACGCCAAACGACAGCACGAACGCCACGCCACGTCCGTGACCGTCCGGGAGTTCGTCGCCCCAGCCGGACATTGTGGCGACCGCTTCCAGCACGGCGCGACTGGGTTTGTGCGTTAGCAACGCAAGTCGCATCTGCAGGGGATCCGCACCGGCAGCATGCGCGATCTCATCGATCGCGGACTCGTGGAAGAATCCGTTTTGTGAAGCACCGACCGAACGCCAGGACGAAATCGGCGTCATGACCGGCGCGCGATAGCCCGTAACGCGGTAATTCGGTATTGCGTAGGGCTGGTCCCAGGCAGCCTGCACAATGGAAATATCGGGCCCTGGAATCGACAATCCAATTCGGGCCAGTTGCGACTCGATGGCAGAAGGTGCCGCGACAGACAGGTCAAATGCGAGCGGCGCACCGTTCGCAATCTTGGCGCGGAAGCGAGCTCTGGCCAGCGGTCGATAGGTATCGTGTGTTGTATCCTCTTCGCGTGACCAGGTCAGTTTGATCGGTACGCCCGGCATCGCTATGGCTGCATGCACCGCCGTCTTGATGAAATCCGACTCGGCGCGCCGACCGAAGCCGCCGCCCATCAACGTGGTGTGCAAGGTCACCTGCTGCGTATCGAGATCTGCAATTGCAGCACTGTCCTTGACCGCCTGCGTCGGAGCCTGGGTACCGGCGCAAAGCTCGAGTCGACCGTCATGCAGCCACGCAACGGCGTTGAGTGGTTCCATCGTCGCATGGGCCAGGTAGGGCACCTGGTATTCGCCCTCGACGTCGGCGCCATCGGCGAGCGCGCCGTCGACATCGCCGGTGTCGAGATAGCGACTGTCGTGACTATTCGCGAATGCTTCTTCGACAACCGCAAATTGTGCGGCGCTCGACGCCGGGTAGGGCGCCTCGCCCCATTCACAACGGATCGCTTTCACCGCTTGCATCGCGTACCAGGTATTGCTCGCAATAACCGCGACGCCACCGGCCAGCGGCACGATTTTCTGCACACCGGGCATCGCGTTCGCCGCTGCCGCATCGAAACTCAGCAGCTCGCCACCGAGCTGCGGATTCATTCTGACTGTTGCAAACAACATGCCCGGCAGCCGTACGTCGATCGAATATTGCGCTGTGCCGGTGCACTTGCCGACCATGTCCACGCGCGGCAGCGAACGCCCGAGCAGTTTCCAGTCGGCGGGGTCTTTAAGTTCCGGATCTTCGGGCGGCTCGATAGCGGCGGCGAGTACCGCCAACTCGGTGTACGGAATGCGCGTGCCGTCAGCAGCGATCACGACGCCGCCGCGTGTTACGAGTGTGTCGGTGGCAACGCCGAGTTTTTCTGCCGCGGCGGCGAGCAGTACGGCCCGTGCGGCGGCACCGGCCTTGCGCATTTTTACGAAGGCATCCGGCGTCGACGAGGAACCACCCGTTATCTGCATGCCAACCAGTTTGGCTGCTACGTGCGTGGAGTTACGCACACCTTCCGCGAAGTTGCCTTCATTGGTCGCGGCGAAGGGCACGCCTTCTTCGAGGGCGACCTGGTTGAAATACGCTTTCGACGCAGGGCCGTGCTCAACGCGCACGTCTTCGAGCGCCACGTCGAGCTCCTCAGCGACCAGTGCTGCGAGCGTCGTATGCACTCCCTGGCCCATTTCGGCGCGTGGCGCGATGATCGTAATGCCGGCCTGATCGATGCGCACGTAAGGCGTCAGCGCCGCCTCGCCATCGCCCAACGATTCCAGCAGCGGATTTTCGTACGGTGTCTTGTAACGCCAGTAGCCAAAAACGACGCCGCCGGCAATCGCGGCCGATCCGACGAGCAGGGTTCTGCGCGTGATGGTTTTCAGCCGGCCCAAGTCTCAGGTCTCCCGCAGGCTGGTGGCTGCCGCTTTGACCGCTGCGCGAATACGCGGATATGCGCCACATCGGCACAAATTGCCCGACATCGCCGTGTCAATGTCGGCGTCGGAAGGGTCCGGATTATTGGCAAGCAAAGCGGCGGCCGACATGATCTGTCCCGACTGGCAATAGCCGCATTGCGCAACCTGGTGCTCGATCCACGCACGTTGCACGGCATGCAACGCCGACGGCGTGCCCAGACCTTCAATGGTGGTTACTTCGCCCCAAACGGCGGCGGCCGGAAGCGTGCAGGAGCGTACCGGGGCACCATCGATATGCACGGTGCACGCCCCGCACAGGGCGATGCCGCAACCATACTTTGGGCCGGTGATGCCGAGTTCGTCGCGCAATACCCAGAGCAGCGGTATGTCATCGGTGACATTCACTTCATGCTCGGTGCCATTGATGGTCAATTTCATTGCTACAGCTCTTGTCGCGATTCTCAGCGGTGTTCGTCTGGCATGGATAGTAGCACCGCGATCGATACCGCCGGTACGCTCGCGCTGCGCTCGTTCAGTGTACCGTCCTCGGTGCTGCACCAGGCAAGTTGCCAGTGGCAGCCCGCCGCCGGAGCCGGCAGGTGAAAGGTCTGGCCGGCATCCAGGCCGTTGATGCAAATGGTCACGGCAGACGGATGTTGCCCGGGATCAGAGAGCAACAATGCGAAAGCTCGCGAGTGCGGCCAGTCTTGTGCCGATTTGCGCTTGCCGTCGGGTCGGTACCAGGCGATGGCAACCTCGCCATGACCCTCGTGCACGTAGTGTGGCAAACGTAGCAACGACGTGCTACGTCGTAATCACACCAGTGCGCGCACCTGCTCTGTGAAATCCGGATCGCGATTCATTGGCTCCCAATCCAGCCAGCCGGTCGCATTGTCCTGCGCATAGGCATTGTTATTGCCGTGCTGCGAATTGCCAAATTCATCGCCGGCAAGTAACAGCGGCGTGCCTTGGGATAACAGCAGTGTCGCAATCAGGTTCATGCGGTGGCGCCGTCGCCGCGCAAGGATGGTTGCGTCATCGGTCACGCCCTCGACGCCAAAATTGCAGCTCAGGTTGTGTGTATGGCCGTCGCGATTGTTTTCGCCATTGGCCGCGTTATGGCGCTCCGTATAACTCGCAACATCGGCGAGCGTAAAGCCATCGTGACTAGTCACCAGGTTGACGCTGGATTGTGGAGCACGTCCATTCCGGTCGAACAGGTCCGCAGAACCGTGCATGCGCTGGGCAAATTCTCCGGCGATACCGG
Organism: Pseudomonadota bacterium; assembly: GCA_027618995.1. Taxonomy (GTDB): domain Bacteria; phylum Pseudomonadota; class Gammaproteobacteria; order Steroidobacterales; family Woeseiaceae; genus UBA1847. Next base: position 121,173 of record JAQCGO010000002.1, read on the forward strand.
CATCACCGCGCCAGAAAGCACGCGCTGCGTCGCGATAGCGGTCATTCCACTCAGCCCAGCGCGGCGGAAACTGGCCGAGCCGATAGCCGCCCGGACCTGGATCCCAGGGTTCGGCGATCAGCTTGGCGTTGCCGAGTTCGGAGTCGCTGCCGATCCGCTCGAGCAGTGGGTGGCTGGATGAAAAGCCATGATTGTGACGCCCCAGCACCGGCGCAAGATCGAATCGAAACCCGTCGACGCCCATGGTTCGATGCCAGTAGCGCAGGCTGTCGACGACGAGTTGCTGGACCTGCAGATGATCGGCATTCATGGTGTTGCCGCAACCGGTGTCGTTGATATAGGTGCCCGGCGCTCCGGGTTCGACGCTGTAGTAAGCGAGATTGTCCAGGCCGCGAAACGACAGCGACGGCCCGATGTGATCGCCTTCGGCCGTGTGGTTGTAGACAACGTCGAGAATGACTTCAAGGCCGGCGTCGTGGATGGCGTGGACCATGTCACGAAATTCCGCGACTGGGTCCGAGTTCGCATAGGCCGGCTGTGGTGCAAAAAAGGCAATCGGGTTATAGCCCCAGATATTTCGCAGACCCTTGTCGGCCAGATGCTTTTCACTGAGAAACGCGTGCACGGGCATCAGCTCGATCGCCGTTACGCCGAGCGATCTGATGTAGTGCAGCACATCCTTGTGGCGCATGCCGTTGAAGGTGCCACGTTCGAGCTCCCCGACGGCCGGGTGGAGCATCGTGTAGCCGCGTACATTGGCCTCGTAGAAAATGGTTTCCGACCAGGGTATGCGTGGCCCGGCGGGCAATTTCTGTAAGGCATCGCAGACGACGCTCTTCGGCACGTACGGGCGCTGTTGGCGGCGTTCGAATCCAGCAGCGCCTGGTGCCAGGCAAAGTTTCCGGACAACGCTTTGGTGTCGGGATCGATGAGCAGCTTCGCCGGGTTACAACGCAAGCCTTGTTCCGGCACGCAGGGTCCATGCACGCGATAGCCATAACGCTGGCCAGCCGTGCATCCGGGCAGATAGCCATCCCAGATGCCGGCGCTCGCACTTTGCAGGTCGTAAGCGCCAGTCTGGAGTCCGCCACCGTTGAACAGGCAGAGCTCGACGGCCTCGGCGACGGATGAGAAAACGGCAAAATGGGTGCCCTGTGCATCCGGCGTGGCGCCGAGCGGCGATGGGCGGCCAGCCGTTATCATTTGATGTCGAGTTGAATCGGGTCGAGCTTCCAGATGTCCTCGTTGTACTGGCGGATCGTGCGGTCTGTTGAGAACTGTCCCGATGCGGCCGTATTCAGAATGCTCATCCTGGTCCAATGGGCCGGATCCTTGTAGGCTTCGCCGGCGCGTTCCTGCGCGTCCACGAAACCGCGGAAATCCGCCGCAGTCATCCACACGTCAGCCGGCTCGCGAATCGACTGCACGGCTGCGTCAAACACGCCTGGTTCGAAGCGGTTGAAATGACCGGACTCGAGCAGTTGCATGACGCGCGAAAAATCCGCATCGGCGGCAATGATCGCCTGCGGATCGTAGTGTCCGCGCAGCTCGCTGATTTGATCGACATCCAGGCCAAACAGGAAGAAGTTGTCGGCGCCGACCGCTTCGCGAATCTCGACATTGGCGCCATCGAGCGTGCCGATCGTGAGCGCGCCATTCATCATGAACTTCATGTTGCCGGTTCCGGAGGCCTCCTTGCCTGCCGTTGAAATCTGCTCGGACAAATCCGTGGCAGGACAAATCAGTTCCATGGCCGATACATTGTAATCCGGGTAAAAAATCAACCGCAGGCGTTCGCGCACCACCGGGTCGCTATTAATAATGCGTGCGACATTGTTGATGCACTTGATGATGTTCTTGGCCATCGCGTAGCCCGGCGCCGCTTTGCCGCCGATGATAATCGCGCGCGGTACGAGCCCGTCGCCATCGCCACGGCGAATCCGGTCGTAAAGGTGCACGGCGTGCAGCAAATTGAGCAATTGCCGCTTGTACTCATGAATGCGCTTGACCTGCACATCAAACAGCATGTCTGTCGATAAGCGCTGGTGGGTTCTCTCGGCGATGTCATCGGCAAGCCGCTGTTTGTTCGCCAGCCTGATCGAACGCCACTGTTCCTGAAAGTCCGCGTCGTCGGCGTACGCGGCAAGTTGCTGCAACTGGGTCAGTTCGGTGATCCAGCCGGAGCCAATTTTGCTCGTGATCAACTCAGACAATTCTGTATTGCAGGCGGCGAGCCAGCGACGCTGCGTGACACCGTTGGTCTTGTTGTTGAACTTGTGCGGCCAGAGTTCAGCGAAGTCGCGGAACAGGCCTTCTGTCAGCAGCCTGGAGTGCAGTGCGGCGACGCCGTTGACCGAGAAGCTGCCGACGATGGCGAGATAGGCCATGCGAATCATGGGTTCACTGCCGTCCTGGATCAGCGACATACGGCGAACACGATCGTGATCGCCGGGCCAGTGCACACCGATTTCCTCGATAAAGCGTGCATTGATCTCGTAAATGATATCGAGCAGGCGTGGCAGCAGGCTGCGAAACATTGCAACCGGCCACACTTCCAGTGCTTCGGGCAATAAGGTGTGGTTCGTATAAGCCATCGACTGCCGCGTAATGTCCCAGGCCTGGTCCCATTCGAGATCATGGATATCGATCAGGAGCCGCATCAGTTCGGCGACGGCTATGGCCGGGTGGGTGTCATTGAGCTGCAGGCAGTTCTTGTCGGCAAAACCACGAACGTCATCGCCATGTTGATTGGAGTAGAAGCGCAGGATGTCCTGCAGGCTTGCTGATGCCAAAAAATATTGCTGCCGCAGGCGCAACTCATGGCCGTCCGTGGTCGCTGTATTGGGATACAGCACCATCGTGATATTTTCCGCGAGATTCTTCGATGCGACGGCATCGGCATAGCTGCCCGCATTGAATTCTTCAAGGTCGAATTCGTCCGTGGCTGCTGCGGACCAGAGGCGTAACGTGTTGACGACATCGTTGCCGTAGCCGGGGACCGGGATGTCGTACGGAATCGCGAGCACGTCATGCGTGTCGATCCAGCCGAATCGCATCCTGCCGTCCGCACTCTTGCTGGCGATCGTCCTGCCGCCAAATTTGATAGTCCGCGCAAACTCGAAGCGTTCCACTTCCCAGGGAAATCCCTCGCGTAGCCATGCATCGGGTTCCTCGATCTGATGGCCGTTGTCGAGGCGCTGCCGAAACATGCCGTACTGATAGCGAATGCCGTAGCCGACGACGGGCAGCGATAACGTCGCGCAACTGTCGACGAAGCAGGCGGCCAAACGTCCGAGGCCACCATTGCCGAGGCCGGCATCATGTTCGCGATCATAGAGTTCCTCGAGTTTGATGCCGATGCGCTCCAGTGCCTGGGCGGTTTGCTCCTCGATGCCAAGGCTCAGGAGTGCGTTGCGTAACAGGCGGCCCATGAGGAATTCGAGCGACAAATAGCTCGCGCGCCGATTGTCGTCGCGCTGCATTGCCGTCCGGGTCCGGCCCCAGCGCTCCATCAAGCGGTCGCGCGTGGCATGTACCACGGCCTGGTAAAGATAGGGCAGCTTCGTGCGCACGGTACGACGTCCGAGCATGCGGCCGAAGTAGTGCGTGACGTCCCGCAGAATCGCGTCCGCAGTCATTTCCAGCGGCGTGCCCGGCAGCAACTCGATATCGCCAATGCCATCTATTTCATCTGACTGAGCGGGCATGCATCATCCTCCCTGAGTGATCGCTATTCATGACTTCACAGCAATTATCAATGTCGCGAGCGGCGGTATTGTAATGCACAGGGAGCACGGTTTGTTGTGCCAGGGTTCGGTGCCGGTCTGCAGGCTCGAATTGCGGATGCCGCTGCCGCCATAGACCTCGGCATCGGTGTTCAGCAACTCGACGTAGGCGCCGGCGGCGGGTACGCCGATGCGGTAATTCTCTCGCACGATGGGCGTAAAGTTTGAGACGCAGATAACCGCTTGTCCCTGTCGGTCGTAGCGCATCCAGGACAGTACGCTGTTGTCGCGATCGTTCCAGTCTATCCAGTCGAAGCCCGCACCGTCGAAGTCGTTGCCAAACAGCGCCGGCCGGTTTCGATACAGCTGATTAAGGTCACGGACCAGGCTCTGCACGCCGCGATGCAAGGGGTAGTCGAGCAGGTTCCAGTCGAGTGATTGGTCGTGATTCCATTCTTGGTATTGCGCGAGCTCGCCGCCCATAAAGAGCAGTTTCTTGCCCGGGTGTGCGTACATAGTCGCGAGGTAAGCGCGCAGGTTGGCGAAGCGCTGCCACTCGTCGCCTGGCATTCGGCCCAGCAGCGAACGCTTGCCGTGTACCACTTCGTCATGTGACAGCGGTAGTACGAAATTCTCGTTGAAGGCGTACACGATGCCGAAAGTCATCTTGTCGTGATGATGTTTGCGGTGTATCGGGTCCTGGCCGATGTAGGACAAGGTGTCATTCATCCAGCCCATGTTCCACTTGTAGGTGAAGCCAAGGCCGCCCGTCTCGACCGGGCGCGAGACGCCCGGCCAGGCCGTCGACTCTTCCGCGAATGACGTGGCGCCGTGCGCGTGCACTTCCTTGTTCAGCCGGCGCAGAAATTCGACCGCCTCGAGGTTTTCATTGCCACCCCGTTCATTGGGCAACCATTCGCCGGCCTCGCGCGAGTAGTCGAGATACAACATCGAGGCGACGGCGTCGACGCGAATCGCATCGATATGAAATTCATCGATCCAGTACAGCGCGTTGCCGATCAGGTAATTGACGACTTCGCGTCGGCCGAAATTGAAGATCAGCGTGCCCCAGTCTGCGTGCTCACCTTTGCGCGGATCCTCGTGTTCATACAATGCGGTGCCGTCGAAGCGTCGCAGGCCATGTTCGTCCTTTGGAAAGTGTGCCGGTACCCAGTCAATGATCACGCCGATCCCGGCGGCATGGCAGCGATCCACGAGGTAGCGAAAATCATCCGGCTCGCCGAAGCGTTGCGTCGGGGCAAACATGCCGATCGGCTGATAGCCCCATGAACCATCGAACGGATGCTCCGTGACGGGCAGCAATTCGATATGCGTGAAGCCCATGTCCCGCACGTAATCGACGAGCTCCGCGGCAAGCTGCCGGTAGCCGAGGTATTGATTGCCGTCGTGGCGGCGCCAGGATCCAAGGTGTACCTCGTAGATACTGACCGGCGTGTCGAGATCGGGTGACGCGCTGTGCCTGCCGAGCCAGGTCGCATCCTGCCACTGGTACTCGCTCTCGTAGACGATCGATGCGTTACCCGGCGGCGCTTCGTGGAAGCTGCCGTAAGGGTCAGTCTTCAATGGCAGCAAGCGGCCCTGTTGATCCAGCATCTCGAACTTGTAGCGTGCGCCCGCGTCGACGCCCGGCAGGAATATCTCCCAGATACCGTTGGCCGGGTGCAGTCGCATGCTGTGGCAGCGACCGTCCCAGTCATTGAAGTCGCCAACCACGCTGGCGCGCGATGCGTTGGGTGCCCACACGGCGAAGCGGGTGCCTGTGACTCCGCCCATGGTCAATACCCTGGCGCCGAGCTTGTTGTAGATGCGCAGATCGGACCCTTCACCGAGCAGATAGAGGTCCAGATCACCCAGCGATGAAGCAAAGCGATACGGGTCTTCGAGGTCGAGAGTAGCGCCGCCGGAAAACGACAGCCGGAGCCGGTAATGACGTAAGCGTGACGGCAATTCGCCTGTAAACAGTCCGTCGCGATGCAGCCTGTCCAGGGGCGCCACGACAACACCATTACGATCGATCAGGTCGACTCTTTTCGCCTGCGGCTGAAAGGTGCGCACCATACGCCGGGCACCGTCGGGATGGACGCCGAGCAGTGCAAACGGGTCGCGACAGGTCCCGCGAACCAGGGATTCGATGGCAGCTTCGACGGCTGACGGGTCACTTGCATGCATCGTCGGACTTATGCAGTTGCCTAGCGGGTGAAATGCAGTTGCTGACCCAGCATGTCGGGGGTGACCAGGGTCAGGCCTGTGTCGGTTACGCGAAAACCGCGTTGCCGGTCATCGTCGGCGTTCTCGCCGATCACTGTACCGTCGGCGATATTCGCACCGCGATCGATGATGGCGCGATGAATGCGACAATTCTGGCCGATCTTGACGTCCGGTAGCACGACCGACTCGCTCACACTGCTCCAGGAGTTGACGACGGCGCGTGTAAATAACAGCGATCGGCGGATCGTTGATCCGGAAATAATGCAGCCGCCGGACACCATCGATTGAATTGCCTGGCCGCGCCGGTCGTCGGAATCGAAGACGAATTTTGCCGGCGGCGTCTGTGCCTGGTAAGTGAAGATCGGCCAGTCCTGATCGTACAAATTGAGTTGCGGCGTGATGGCGATCATCTCCATGTTGGCTTCCCAGAAGGCCTGCAACGTACCCACGTCACGCCAGTACGCCTGGTCATTGGTTTTCGGATCGCGAAAGGCAAACGCGTAAACCTGGTAGCGGTCGATAATCGATGGGATCACGTCGCGGCCGAAGTCATGCTTGGTGCCGGGTGTGTCCGCATTCTTGATCAGTTGTTCGTACAGGAATTCCGTGTTGAATATGTAGTTGCCCATCGAGGCCAGGCAGTAGCCGGGCCTGCCGGGAATCGGATTGGGCATGGCAGGCTTTTCGTCGAAACCAATAATGCGGCCGCTTTCGTCGACCGTCATAACGCCAAACTGGCCTGCGGCTTCGGCGAGCGGCACTTCGATGCAGCAAATGGTCATATCGGCTTTGGTCTCGGCGTGTGCCGCCAGGAACGGGCCGTAGTCCATCTTGTAGATACTGTCGCCGGACAGGATCAGAACGTACTTCGAGTCGTGGTCACGAACGATGTCGAGGTTTTGATAAATCGCATCGGCAGTACCCCGATACCACTCACCACCGATGCGCTGCGAAGCGGGCAGGATTTCGACGAATTCGCGACCGCCTGCGCCGGCCTGGAACCACGACCAGCCCTGTACCAGGTGGCGAATCAACGAATGCGCCTTGTACTGCGTGAGCACGCCGATGCGACGGATGCCGGAGTTGATGCAGTTCGACAGGGGAAAATCGATGATCCGGTACTTGCCGCCGAAGTAGAGGGCGGGCTTGGCGCGCCACGCGGTCAGTTCGTACAAGCGTGAACCCTGTCCGCCGGCCAGAATCATGGCCACGGTCTGGCGCGTGAGCCGGCTTACAAAGCGAGGATCTTCAGAATGTCTGAGATCGGCCATTTGGTGAACTTCCAGGTACCGTAATCGTCTGAGCCAGTGTGCCAGACTTGCCGGACTTTTTGGGCGTCAATTCGCGCCGGCTGCTCGTCCCGATTCTTTGATCATGTGCGCGACCTGCGCGCAAATACCAGTGCTGATCTGGCCGTCCTCAACCCGCTAGCGCCAGTTGCCACCCGGCTTGCCGGGTGTGTTGATTCTGGCTTCCGAACCGAGTCCCAGATAATCCTGCAATGGCGCAATCGCCAGGTTGGAATGGCTCGAGAATGCCAGCCGCACCATGTCGGTATGAATCGTCGCGGCGCTGCCGCCGGTCAACGCAATGGCTGCTGCCTGTGTGCGACTTATCTCCTCGGCAGACCGCAGGTCCCCAGGGCTGCCCTGGAACCAACCGATCGTCGTGTCGTTATCGTGCGTGCCCGTATAGCAGACACTGTTTGCGGCAATTTTCTCAAAGTCGAAATCGGCATCGGCCACATCAAACTGCAGTACCACCATGCCCGGTATCTGGTGGCGATCACGCAGGCCCTCGACCTCCGGTGTTATGACGCCGAGGTCTTCGGCGACGATCGGTAGTTTGCCCAGCGCTTTTTTCATGGCATCGAAAATCGCGTCGCCGGGACCGGGTTCCCAGCTGCCCAGACGAGCCGTCGTCGAACTCGCCGACACCGACCAGTACGACTCGAAACCGCGAAAATGATCGATGCGTACGATGTCGGTGAGCTTCGATGCCGCGCGCAAACGCTCGATCCACCAGCCGAATCCTTCCGCGGCATGTGTATCCCATGCATACAGCGGATTACCCCAGAGCTGGCCATTGTCGCTGAAATAGTCCGGTGGCACACCGGCAACCCGATCCGGCCGGCCGTTGGCATCGATGCTCAGGATGTGCGGATTCGCCCAGGCATCCGCACTGTCGAGTGCAATGTAGATCGGTACGTCGCCAAACAGGCGGACACCCTTGCTGTTTGCGTAGGCGTGCAGCTGTTGCCATTGCTGATGAAACAGAAACTGCAGGACCTTGATTATTTCAATCTCGTCGGCGGCTGACACGTCGAGCGCGCGTATTGCGATCGCCTCGCGGTGCATGTATTCGGATGGCCACTCGGGCCACGGCTGCTCGCCATGTTGCGTTTTGAGGATGCGATACAACGCATAGTCATGCGGCCAGCGTTGCTCATGTTGTGTGACGAAATCGGCGTACGCGGCCCGCAGGTCCGTACCGGCGTTTTGCAGAAAGCGGTGAGCTGCCAGGCGCAGGATGCGCATTTTTGTCGGTATCAGCGTTGCGTAATCAACATGATCGCGCGGTAGCTTGAGGAGTTGCGCTGCTTCATCGGCGGCAATGAACTGTTTTTCGATGAGGTCGGCGATATCAATCAGCATTTCGTTGCCGGCAAAAGTCGACAATGCCTGATAGGGCGAGTCTCCGTATGCCGTCGGACCGGTAGGCAGGAACTGCCATACCTTCAATCGCATCGCATTCATGACGTCGACAAAATCTCGTGCATGTTGACCGATTTCGCCAATGCCATACGGTCCGGGCAATGATGCAATGTGCGGGCATACGCCGGCTTCTCTGCCGCGCGATAGAATCTGCGTGCCGCTGAAAGTTGGGTTATGCAGTTTGTTGTCTCGTCGCTTGCCGGTGCAGGACTCGCAGTAGTACCCTCTGGCGCTCATGAAAACAACCACTCCTGCAGAACAAGTGAAGCACCGCGTGCTATTCGTCTGCATGGGTAATATCTGTCGTTCGCCGACGGCAGAGGGTGTTTTCCGTTACTTTGTGAACGAAGCGGGCCTTACGGATCAAATCGAGATCGATTCGGCCGGCACGCACGCGTACCACAACAATGAGCCAGCGGATCGGCGGGCAACTGCTGCTGCGGAGCGGCGTGGCTACTCCCTGGAGAATATTCGTGCACGACGCGTGCAGGACGAGGACTTCGAACGCTTCGATTACATCATCACCATGGATCGTGACAATCGCGCGATGCTGATCGAACAGGCGGATGAGCGCCACCATCCCAAGATTCGCCTGTTTCTCGAATTCTCGGCAGGTGCGGAAGAGGAAGTACCGGATCCGTACTACGGCGGGGCGGCCGGATTCGAACGCGTGCTCGATCTTGTGGAAAAAGCGTCCCGAGGCTTGCTCGAGACGCTAATCAAGTCCTAGTCGCTATCCCTGCTCATTATCCCAGGGCAGCAATCGACCTTCAGGCTTCGGCGCTGGCGGTGCCTCGGGCTTCGGTGCCACCGTTACTTCAGGCTTCGGTGCAGGCGGTGCCTCAGGCTTCGGTGCCGCCGAAACTTCGGGTTTGGGTGCTGGTGCCGGCCGGCTTTCAGCTAAACCATTACCTGAACTATCAGATTCAATACTTTGTTTCATAACAGGTTTTTCAAACGAAAATGCAGGTGACTGCAGATTCGGATGGGTCTCCGCCAGATCCGTCGCCAGCTTGCTCGTGGTCGCTGCCGCAGTGGCCTCTTCAGCAGGCTTATCAGCTTTTGGCTTGCGTCGTGGGCGAGGCGGCCTCTTGGCTCCTGCATCCGTTGCTGTCTCGGCAGTGGCCGCCGTTTTTTCCGTCGGCTGCGCTGGTGGATTCTCGGTAGCCGCTTCCCTGGCCATCTGCTGTCGTGCGAATTGCGCCTGAGCGTCCTGTTCCGAGAGGTCCTGCGCGCCTGAATTTTCTACCGGCGGGCGATCTGCCGCGCTGCCACGACGACGACGGCGGCCACCGCGGCTGCGCCTGCTGCGCGTGGGCTTCTTCGTCCAGGCATCCTGCGCATCGTCGCTGCCGCCTGCTGCTGCGTCTTGTGATTGCGGCTTTTGTTGCTGCGGCTTTTGTAGTTGCGGCTGATTGTTGCCGGGATCGGACTTCGGTTGATTTTGATCGTGTGCTGCCGCCTTCTTGACCGGCTTGCCGGATTTCTTGCGTTTCTCTTTGCGCTCTTCGTCCGGGCGCCGATTGTCCGATCGGCTGCGACCTTTTGCTGAAGTGCGTCCACGTCCGCCGCGATCTTCGCGACTATCACGTCGGCTGCTGGGCGTAGTCTTCTTCACTGTGCTGCTACGCGCGAACAGCGAGCCAAGCCATGCCAACAAACTCGTGCCTTCCGGCTTCGGTTTCGGCGCTTGCGTCGAGGGTTTCAGCACCGCAATTGCCGCTGGTTCGATCGCTTTGCGCGCGAGGATCGCCTGCGGAGATTCCGGTTCGGTGTCGGGATTCTTCAACACGTAACTGACGCCGCTGTTCTCGGGCATGTCCATTTGATCGTCGCGGATGCGACGCACATCGAAATGCGGCGTTTCCAGCAGGGGATTCGCAACCAGAACAACCTCGACTTCATTGCGCTTTTCGAGACTCTGTACCCAGTCACGCTTCTCATTCAGCAGATAAGTCGCGACTTCGGCAGGTAATTGCGCGATTACCTTGGCGGTGCGCTCCTTGCGCGCTTCTTCACCGATGATGCGCAGGATCGCCAATGCCAGCGACTCAACGCTGCGAATCGTGCCAATGCCGGAGCAGCGCGGGCAGGTGAGGTAGCTGGACTCGTCCAAAGAGGGCCGCAGCCGCTGGCGCGACATCTCGAGCAGGCCAAAGCGGGAAATCTTGCCGATTTGCACACGGGCGCGGTCTTCATGCACCGCGTCGCGCAAACGGTCCTCCACGTCACGCTGGTGTTTTTGCGGTCCCATATCGATGAAGTCGATGACAATCAGGCCACCAAGGTCCCGGATGCGCAATTGCCGCCCGATTTCGTCGGCCGCCTCCAGGTTGGTATTCAGTGCCGTGGCCTCGATATCACCGCCTTTGGTAGAGCGCGCCGAGTTGATGTCGATTGAGACCAGTGCCTCGGTGTGGTCGATGACGATGCTGCCGCCGGAGGGCAGGTCGACCTTGTGCGCAAATGCCGACTCGATCTGCGTTTCGACCTGGTAGCGCGTGAACAGCGGCACCGGATCGTCGTAATACTTGATCCTTTTTAGGCTCTGCGGCATCACCTGCGAGACGAACTCGATCGCCTCCTTATAAGTGGGCTCGTCGTCAATCAGGATTTCGCCCACGTCGCTGGTTACGTAGTCACGCAGTGCACGGATTACGGAATTGCTTTCGCGGTAGATCAGGAACGGTGACTTGCGCTCCAGGACGACGTTAAGAATCGCGGTCCAGACGGTGAGCAGATTCTGCAGGTCCCAGGCGATCTCCTCGGGGCTGCGGTCGATGCCGGCAGTGCGCAGGATTACGCTCATATCCTTTGGAATTTCGACGCCATCGAGAGACGCCCGTGCTAGGTCGCGGTCCTCGCCAATGATGCGTCTCGAGACGCCGCCGGATTGCGATTTGTTGGGCTTGAGGACGACGAAGCGTCCTGCAAGGCTGACAAACGTGGTTAGCGCAGCGCCTTTATTACCGCGTTCTTCCTTGTCGACCTGCACAACAATGTCCTGGCCTTCTTTGAGGACATCACGAATATTGAACTTGCCGGAGTCGACGGGCCTGATGAAGTACTCGGGGGAAATCTCCTTGAGCGGGAGAAATCCGTGGCGCTCCGCGCCGTAATCTACAAACGCGGCTTCGAGGCTCGGCTCGAGTCGCGTAATTTTGCCTTTGTAGATATTTGCTTTCTTGCGTTCGCCTGTCGGTAATTCAATATTTAGGTCATAGAGACGTTGGCCATCGACCATCGCCATACGCAACTCTTCTTCCTGAGTTGCATTGATTAACATTCTTTTCATGGTGCCCTACTTGATAAGTGAGAGAGGGCAGTGAATCGGAACGAAGTGCCAGAGGGCGTACGCAGGGGAGTTCGTGCAACAGGAACAGGCGCTGCAAAGCGCCATCTGTGCGGTCGAGATACTTGTGGTGGTATTGATTCCCTTGAATCAGAAACCATAAAAAATTCAGCATGTATTCCCTGCGGTTTGGCCGCTTTGGCGCTCGTAGAATTCCGAGCTCGCTGCCATCCGGGTTGGCTTCGCATCGCGGAGCCAAAGATAAATCTCTAATTAGTGTCTAATAACGACGCGACAGGTCCAGAAATGACTGCCGCGAAGGCTTTGTGGGCGCCGGATCCGTAGACCTAGGCTCACAGCGCGGTAATATAACACACACCTCGAATCCATCAAGCTATTGATCATGCAAGAAAATCCGAATGATGCGACCGGCCAGCGAACGCAGGTCAGGAAGGTCAGCGTAGACAGTGAGCAGGCCGGGCAGCGTATCGATAACTACCTGCGACGCGTGCTGCCGGGCATCCCGAAGGGGCGGATCTACAATATCCTCAGGCGTGGTGAGGTGCGGGTCAACGGCGGCCGGGTGCGCGCCGAGTACAAGTTGCGCGAGGGCGACGAGGTCCGGATTCCGCCGGTCCGGGTACGCATCGAAGGCGACCCGCCGAGCGCTGGGCTGGCTGCAAGCGTGGCAAATCGGGTGTTGTTCGAGGACAAGCGGCTGCTGGTCATCGATAAACCGTCCGGGATCGCCGTGCATGGCGGCAGCGGCGTCAGCCACGGCGTTATCGAAATGTTGCGCCACGCGCGCCCCGATTTGCAGGACCTGTCGCTCGTGCATCGGCTGGACCGGGAAACGTCGGGGTGCCTGGTCCTGGCCAAGCGCCGCAGCGCGCTGCGCGAACTGCATGAACGATTTCGCGAAGGCCAGGTAGAAAAAAATTACCTCGGTCTGGCGGTCGGCGACTGGCAGCTCGGCGAGCAACTCATTGATGAGCCGCTACTCGTGCAGAACCGGCAGGGCGGTGAGCGTCACGTTATCGTGAATCGGGAAGGCAAGCCGGCGCAAACCCGCGTCAACCTGTCTCGAAAGTATGGCAAGTACAGCCTGATGCAGTGTTCGCCGCTGACCGGCCGTACGCACCAGATTCGCGTGCATCTGGAATTCTATGAGCACCCGTTGCTGGGCGATGAACGTTACGGAGACGGGGAGGCGAATCGCGCGGCGAAGAAACTCGGCTTGCCGCGATTGTTCCTGCATGCGCAGTCGATCGCATTTCCCGATAGCAGTGGCAATGAATTGCATTTTACGTCGCCGCTGGCCGACGATCTCGAGCAATTTCTCCAGCGCCTTGCGAAAAAAGCCCCGTAGCGAGCCGCCGTCTTAAGACGGCAGCAGGTAGCCCAGATCCAGCAACCTGCCGGCGACCCAGATCATGGGTAAGCCGATCAGCGCAGTCGGGTCTTCGGCCTTCACCGATTCGAACAGCACGAAGCCGCCACCCTCGAGTTTGAAACTGCCGGCGCAATCGTACGGTTCGTCGTGCCGCAGGTAGACCTCCGCCAGGCGACGGTCGAAATTGCGGAAACGCACCGTGGTGACATCGATATGCTCGTGCCGGGTACGGCCAATTGGGTCGAGGATGCAGACCGCCGTCAGGAAGGTCATGGACTTGCCGGAGGCCGCGAGCAGCTGTTCAATGGCGCCGGCATAATCGCCGGGTTTGCCGAGCACCTGGTCGTCGAGCACGGCCAGCTGGTCGGCGCCGATGATCAAAGCGTGGCGCGCGTTGATCGATACGGCCTCTGCCTTCTTGCGGGCCAGATGGCTGGCCAGTTCATGCGGCTCCAGGCCCTCATCGTTACTCTCGTCCACCTGCGGCGAGACCGCTTCATATTCCGACAGGAAACGATCCAGCAATCCACGACGGTAGCGTGACGACGAGGCGAGAAAAATCGGTGGCGCGGCGGGATTCTGCATAAAATCAAAAACTTGGCTAGGATAGCCGGCAGTTTAACCACAACACTGGTGGAAACCGACCGTTTCCAGCCGGTTCGCTTTGACAGCGGCGGCCGGGGTCCTTATCATGCGCGCGCCATGGGCAATCCGCTGCTACAACGCCGCGCCCCGCAGGAATTGGCGGCAAGCAGGGAACTCATTGAAATTAAAGCGAAAGTTTCTGATTTCGAGCGACTGAGTGAAACAATTGCAAAGGATTTGAGGCCGCCGGATCGGGACGGACTGCCGGATGACTGGCGCGACTCGATTGTCAGCGGCCAGCTGCGCTTTGGTTTCAACGCTGCGCAGGGCGATTTGCCGACTGCCAGTGGGCAGGCGGCTGTTACTATCGCTGCAGTCTGCCAGCGTTGCCTGCAGCCGTTTTCGCTGCCGCTGCAGGCAGAGCTAAAGCTGGTGTTTGGCGAGGGTGGCGGTGGTGACTACGAGCAATGGGAGCTGGACGACGACCAACTTTGTCCGGCAGACCTGATCGATGAGGCGCTGGTCATGGCGCTGCCGCTGGCGGCGATGCATGACGCCGAAAGCGCCTGTAAAGCAATGACGGTTGCGGAGGAAAAGCCGGGCCGGATGAGAACACCGTTTGCGGGTTTGAAAGCGCAAATGGGCAAGGAAAACTGAATTTAATGATGGTGTGTATGCGCCATTATTCCAGGAGAAGAGCATGGCTGTTCAAAAAAGTCGCAGGACCCCAGCAACACGTGGCGCACGCCGTGCACATGACAAGCTGAAAAAACCGGCAGTGTCCGTTGACCCGACCTCGGGTGAGACGCACTTGCGACATCGGGTGACTGCAGACGGCTTCTATCGCGGCAATCAGGTAATTGTGCAGCCGGAAGTCGCAGCAGAAGACGACGCCGAGTAAACGACCAGGCTGAACAGGTCATGTGCTGCATGACGTTCTGTTTGTGGCGACACAGTCAATAATTTCCCTTGACGCGATGAGCGGCGACCGTGGCGCCGAGACAGTTGTGCGCGCCGCAAATGCCGCGATTAATGCGCATGCCGGCCTCGAGTTGATCCTGGTTGGCGATTCAGCGCTACTGCGAGACCTGGTGACTCGTATCGTAGGCGACGAGCCGCGATTGTCGATTGTGCATGCCAGTGAGGTGGTCGCGATGGGCGAGTCTCCGGTTGATGCGTTGCGCAAGAAGAAAGATTCCTCGATGCGTGTTGCGCTGAACCTGGTCAGGGACGGTGCAGCGGCAGCCTGTGTCAGCGCCGGCAATACGGGGGCGCTGATGGCCACCGCGAAATATGTACTGAAAATGCTGCCCGGTATCGATCGACCCGCCATTATCACGG
Source organism: Pseudomonadota bacterium (assembly GCA_027618995.1). Classification (GTDB taxonomy): domain Bacteria; phylum Pseudomonadota; class Gammaproteobacteria; order Steroidobacterales; family Woeseiaceae; genus UBA1847. The sequence goes on from JAQCGO010000002.1 coordinate 136,452, forward strand.
AGCTGCCCGCAATCGGCGGCACCCTGCACATGCTCGATCTTGGTGCCAACACCCTGTGTTCCGCGGAGCACCTATTTCAGTTCGCCGTCATGGGATCGATTGTGACGGCAGATATCACGGGCATTGAAGCGCCGAAAATCGCCTTGCTGAACATCGGCGCCGAGGAAACCAAAGGTCACGACACAGTCAGGGAGGCGGCGGCAATGCTGACCGCAAGCAGCCTGAATTACGTCGGCTTCATCGAGGGCAGCGAATTATTTTCCGGTAAGGCGGACGTCGTCGTTACGGACGGCTTTACCGGCAATGTCGCGCTTAAGACGATGGAGGGAACCGTCGGGCTGGCCTCGCACTACCTGCGGCGCGCCTTTAGCAACGGGTGGTTCGCAAAGTTGCAGGCGACATTGTCCCGCCCCGTGCTGCGCCGCCTGGCCGAGGACATGGACTCACGCAAATACAATGGCGCGACGCTGGTCGGCCTGAATGGTATTGTTATCAAGAGCCACGGCAGCGCCGATAGCTATGCGTTTCAGCACGCCATCGATACGGCGGTCGTCGAAGTAAAGAACCAAGTGCCTCTGCAGATCGGGCGCCTGTTGCAGCGGGAAGTGGCATGACCTACACAAAAATAGTCGGTACCGGACGATACCTGCCAGAAAAAATTCTGACTAATTTCGACCTGGAAAAGATGGTCGATACGACGGACGAGTGGATTCGCACGGGTACCGGCGTCGAGCGGCGGCATGTGGTGGCGCAGGATCAGACCACTTCCGACATGTGCGTTGAAGCCGCGAAAATCGCGATTGAAGATGCCGGCATCGACGTGACGGACATCGACATGGTGCTGGTCGGCACGACCTCACCGGATCTGATCTTTCCGAATTGTGCGACCCTGGTACAGCACCGCCTGGGCATTCCGGCGTGTCCGGCAATCGGCATGGAAGCAGCGTGCACCAGTTTCATCTATGCGCTGACGACCGCAGACAAGTTCATCAAGGCCGGTGAAGCAAAATGTGCGCTGGTGATCGGCGCCGAGTGCATCAGCAAACTGATTGACTGGACTGATCGCAATACCTGCGTTCTGTTTGGTGATGGCGCCGGTGCAGTGATCGTGAAATCGTCCGATAAGCCCGGTATCATCGCAACCCACCTGGGTGCGGATGGCCAGTACAAAGACCTGCTTTACTACTCGGTCGGTGCATCGAAAGATTTGCACAAAGCCGGCACGGACCAGGCGTCGCTCAAGATGACCGGCAGCGAGGTATTCAAGGTTGCAGTGAAGACCCTGGGTAACGTTGCGACTGAAGTGCTCGCCAAAGCCGGCATTCATCAGGACGAACTCGACTGGCTGGTTCCGCACCAGGCCAATATTCGAATTATTTAGGCCACTGCGAAGCGCCTGAATCTGCCGCTGGAGAAGGTCATTCTTACGGTGCAGGATCATGGCAATACGTCTGCCGCGTCAGTGCCAATGGCGCTTGATGTCGGGCGACGTGATGGCCGTATCAAACCGGGCCAGCTGATCCTGATGGAAGCGTTTGGCGGCGGCTTTACCTGGGGTTCGGTATTGCTGCGCATGTAGCAACAGCATGCGCTGTTGCTGCTACCAGAGTTTGACCGACTTGCGTTTCGCGGAGCGGCGTTGCATTCGTTGATGTAATTCCTGCCGGCGACGATCAATGCGGTCGCGACGCACGGCGCTGTCGAATGCCTTGCCATGCTCGTCATCGAAATTCGTGCGGAAAGCGCAAAAATCCTCGTATGACTGCCGCACGTGGTGCAGGTCGTGCATGATCAGCTCGACCACGATGACGTCGTCGAGATAGCCGATCACAGGGATATCGTCGGGCAGAATGTCTTCCGGATCCGCGAAATAGATGAACATGGCCAACAATCTTTCTCTGTCGGCGTCGGGCAATTGCCATTCTTCATCGGTCAGCATCTGCATGAATAATTCGATTTCGGGCAGGCGGTGTGCAACAAAATCGGGCAACGGTTCGTTGCTCCGAATTTCTTCCAGAACGTCGCGAATAGCCTCAACAATTTCCGCTTCTTCGGCGTGCCGAATGGCGTTCCTGGAGTGCTTCAAAGCGTCGCGAAAGTACTGCAAATCGCGATCACTGAGTTCAAACGAGATCTTCAAGCTCATGACACCAAGTCGGTCGGATAAGGCGACAAAGGCTACCCGCCGTACACAATACCGCCAAACAGATTATTCGATATGATTGGCCCATGACGCTCAAGCTCATTATCGGCAACAAGAACTACTCGTCCTGGTCATTGCGCACCTGGTTGTTGTTGCGCGAAGCAGGGATAGAATTTACCGAGCACCGGATAGCGCTGGATATCGAGTCAACAGCGGCGGAGATCGCGAAAGTCAGCCCTGCCGGCACCGTGCCGGTCCTGCAACTGGACGACCTGACGGTATGGGATACGCTGGCCATTGCGGAAACCGTTGCGGAGCGCTACCCGCAGGCGGCTCTGTGGCCAGCAGACGCCGCCGTACGTGCACATGCGCGGAGTATTTGTGCCGAGATGCATGCCGGCTTTGCGGTGTTGCGAAACAGCATGCCCATGAATTGTCGTGCGATGGGTCGCAAGGTGCCTCTGCCGGATAATCTGACCCGTGAGATCGATCGGATTTTTGCGATCTGGTCGGATTGCTACCACCGTTACGGCGAGGACAATGGCTGGCTGTTTGGCGCCTTCAGCGTGGCGGATGCGATGTTTGCGCCGGTCGTATTACGTTTTCGAACTTACGGCATCAACCTGCCCGAATCGGCGTTACACTACCCGCACCGCTTGCTGCGAAGTGAAGCCATGCAGGAATGGCTGGCGGCCGCTGAATCGGAAACAGAAGTTATTGAGAGTGATGAAAAAGGCAGATGAACAGAAAACTTAAGGTCTTGCTTCTTTGCCTGTCCACCGTGACAGCCCATGCAGAGATATTTGAGCTGCCACCAGTGGGCTTTGATGTCATTGGTGCAGTCGCGACGGTCACCGCACGTGAGGAAGATACGCTGGTCGATATCGCGCGCCGTCATGGTCTTGGCTATGAAGATATTGTGCGTGCCAACCCGGGTGTCAATATCTGGGTACCGGGTGAGGGCACGCAAATCGTATTACCGACCCGCTTTGTACTGCCGCCTGGTCCGCGCACCGGCCTCGTGCTGAATGTTGCCGAGTATCGCCTGTATTATTATCCGACGCCGAAGGCCGGTGAACCGGCCTATGTCATGACCTACCCGGTCAGCATCGGTCGCCAGGACTGGGAAACGCCTTTGGGTGTTACGCAGATTATTGCCAAGGCCGTCAGACCCTCCTGGTATCCACCGCAATCGGTGCGCGACGAACATCTGGCGGCAGGCGATCCGTTGCCGCCCGTCGTGCCGCCGGGACCCGATAACCCGCTCGGCGATCATGCGCTGCGACTTGGCATGCCGGGCTACCTGATACATGGCACGAATAAACCGGCGGGTGTCGGCATGCGTGTATCACACGGTTGCGTGCGCATGTTTCCTGAGGATATCGAATTCCTGTTCGACCGTGTTGCCACCAGTACGAAAGTTCACATCATCAATGTGCCGATCAAGTTTGGCTGGGACGGTGATGAACTCGTGATAGAAGCGCATCCGATACTGGAAGTTACGGTAGCGGAATCTGACGATGCGTTACCGTCGGAGGAGTTGCCCGTTGTTCGCGATAGCCTGACGACTGTTACGGAACTTTTTATCGCTGCGACCGATGAGCGCAGTGGTGAACTGGACTGGCCGCTGGCGGAGGAGGTTGTTGGTCGTGCGGACGGTATTCCGGTGGTGGTTGGGCTGGGAATAAAAAACGCCGCGACTAGCGCGGCGTCGGAATAACATCTTTGTAGTCTTAGGCTACTTTGACATCGACTTCTGGAACATGCGTTCCATGCTGGCGCGGTTCGCTTCGCAGCAAGCCTGAGCTTCTGTTGCGGCCGACAACGCCCGATCTGCAGTACTCTGAGCACCGGCAGCAGCTTCAGTAGCCGAGGCAGCAGCTTCAGTAGCCGAGGCAGCAGCTTCAGTAGCCGAGGCAGCATCTGCAGCAGCTTTGTCAGCGGTAGCTTTCACTTCGTTCAGGGTGGAGGTTGTTGCACAACCATATGCGAGACTCAGGAAGAGCACGAGTGCGCTTACTTTTACAATCTTGTTCATTTTAAAAATTTCCTTTTTTGTGGTGCAATTGCCTGCGCATTATTTACTAAACGACACGAAGCTTCAATGAAAACCTTAGTTTTATTGGCGTTTGTCGGTGTCTGCCGACAATACGACCGCTGATCGATCAAGCTGCGGTGCAGTCCCATTTGGGGTGCTCGGACGCGAAGCATAAAGCTCGCGTAGCGAGCAGCGAGCGGACGAGTACGCCGAAGCGGATCTGCTTTTCCGAGTTTCGCAAATAGCGATCGTATCGCCGCTTGCGTTGTTCAAAGTACTGTATATAATCACATGCACTGTGCATACATACAGGAATGCTGAAATGCGCCCACTGACCCCCAGACAAAGACAAATTCTCGAGATGATTCAAGAGTTTATGGCTGAAACCGGCATGCCACCAACGCGTGTTGAGATCGCCAGGGAACTCGGTTTCAAGTCGGCCAATGCGGCCGAAGAACATCTGCGCGCGTTGCAGAAAAAGGGCGTACTCGAATTGCTGCCGGGTGCGTCGCGAGGCATCCAGCTCAGGGACTCTCTGCGTGAACAAATGGGGTTGCCGCTCGTAGGTCGGGTAGCGGCCGGTAGCCCCATTCTCGCTGAGGAACATATTGAGACGCATTACAAAATGGATCCGGCACTATTTCACCCCAAGCCGCATTACCTGCTCAGGGTATATGGCATGAGTATGAAGAATGCGGGCATTCTCGATGGTGACCTGGTTGTGGTGCATCGCACGCCTGAGGTGCGCAGCCGGCAGATTGTCGTGGCTCGTATTGACGATGAAGTCACCGTCAAGCGCTATCGCCAGAAAGGCTCGATCGTCGAGTTATTGCCGGAAAATGAGGACTTCGAGCCTATCAGGGTCGATCTCAATAAGCAGAGTATGGTGATTGAAGGTGTCGTGGTTGGCGTTATTCGCGACGGTATACCGTTGAACTAGATCCGCATGACCAGCCATGCCGCACGACTCACCTTCTCTCGATAAATTACTTGAAAATCCACGTCTCTGGCGCGGCCGCAACCCGGCACAAGGAATGGCCGGGCTGGCGAGTGGGCTTGCAAGTGGATATGAGCGGCTCGATCATCACCTGCCCGGCGGCGGCTGGCCGCAACATGCGCTAACGGAAATTCTGACGGAGCATTACGGCATCGGTGAAATACGCCTGCTGATGCCAGCGTTGGCAGCGCTCAGCAGGCCGGAGCACAGTGCGGAGTTTTCCGAGTCAGGCTGGATTGCCTGGGTGGCGCCACCGTTTCAGCCATATCCACCGGCGTTACAGCAATGGGGCATTGATCTGTCGCGCATGCTCATTGTGCGGCCGAAGACCGATAAGGAAGTACTCTGGTCTGCCGAGCAGGCCTTGTCGTCGGGCACTTGCGCGGCGGTGTTGCTCTGGCCCGACCGGCTTGACGATCAGGCCGGCCGACGCTTGCAACTGGCCGCCGCGAAGGGCAACAGCTGGGCGATAGCCTTTCGACCGCTGACGGCACGCTCCGAACCGTCAGCAGCGGCATTGCGCATCGAGCTACAGGCGCAGGCATCGGGCACATGCCTCAGCATCATCAAAAATCGTGGCGGCCGGCCGGCCGTACTCCATGACATTTTCTAGTGGTGCAATACGCCTTAGCAATCGATACGCCGCCCGCCGCGCCGCGGACCCTGACCGCGACGCCAACGGCAGTGCAGCACCTGTGGTTTTGCGCATATCTGCCCAATCTGTCGCTCGAGGCGAGCGGGCCCTCTAAAGACGCCCGGGTTGTTGTTGCGGAACAGCGCGGCATCTATCGCGTGCTGCTGGCCTGTCCTAAGGCCAGCACCGCAGGGATACAAGCCGGGCAATCCGCGAATGCCGCACTCGCGTTGCTGCCGACGCTGCGGGTTGAAGAGCGCAGTATTTTGCGCGAACAGCAGGCGGTTGAACGGCTTGCGACCTGGCTGGAACAGTTCACGTCCGTCGTCTGTATTGCGGGACGTGATGTGCTGTTGCTCGAGATTGCGGGCAGTCTGCGTTTGTACGGCGGCCTGCCATGCCTGCGCCAACAGGTCGCAGCAGGGCTGGAGCAACAGGGTTTCGCGGCTGCATTGGCCATCGCACCGACACCGCTTGCCGCTACCTGGCTGGCAAGGGCGGGGCGTCGAGCCTGTGTCCGCGAGCCCGCTAACATCGCGCGCGTTTTGCGTGGTTTGCCACTGACCTGTCTCAACTGGCCGGTCGCTGTCTGCGATTCGATTCGCGCTATGGGTGTGACTCGCATAGGCGACTGCCTGCGTTTGCCGCGGGAAGGATTTGCACGGCGCTTTGGTGTACAGCGGCTGCTGGAACTTGATCGCGCCCTGGGCCGATTACCGGACCCCCGTACTTCCTGGCGTGCGCCCGAGCGATTTTGTGCCGATCATGAAATGACCGAGGAACAAAGTGACCGTGAGATCCTGCTCGCTATCTGCCATGAGTTACTGCTGTCACTGGAACGGTTTCTGTTAACGCGACAACTCGGTACGCAGCAATTGCGGTTTAGTTTTTTCCATCTGCGTGCCCCGGCAACCCAGATATTTCTGGGTGGGGCGGAGTTCGAGCGTCACGCTGAGCATTGGTCTGAACTGTTGCGCATCCGGTTTGAACGCGTGCTTTTGCCCGAGCCGGTTATTGCTGTGCGTTTGCAGGCGGGCCGCTGCCAGGCTTTGTCGGCGGTATCCGGGCGACTGGCGCTGCAGGCGAAGCCAGCCGGGTCGGGGCGGCGTTATTCGATGTCACAGCTGGTCGAACGGCTGGCCGCCCGCGTGGGCTATCAGGCTGTGCAAGGCGTGACTACGGTCGCAGAACATCGGCCACAGCGCGCGTGGCGGTTGCAGGATTTTCCCGGGCAGGCACTGCCGGTAATCCGGTACCAGCTTCGCCGGCCACTGTGGATGTTGCCGGAGCCGACACGGTTGTCTGCCGAGCACGGCTATCCACTGCTGCAGGGTCGTCTGATTTTGCTCGAAGGTCCGGAACGACTCGAAACGGGTTGGTGGGATGACGATGGCATAGCGCGCGACTATTACACGGCGATGAGCCCGCAGGGATTGCGGTTGTGGGTGTTTCGTAACCGGCAGCATGCACCAACCTGGTACCTGCATGGCTTTTTTGGATGAGTCAGACTCGTTACGCTGAACTGCACGCACTCAGCAACTTCACTTTCCTGCGCGGTGCATCGCATCCCGAAGAACTCGTTGCGGCTGCAGTAGCGCTGGGTTATGAGGCATTGGCCATCACCGACGAGTGCACTTTGTCGGGCGTTGTGCGTGCGCACACGGCGGCGAGGGAGCATGGCCTCAAACAGCTGATCATCGGTTCCGAACTGCACCTGCAGAGCGGCCGTAAACTGATAGTGCTCGCGCAGAACCTGGCCGGTTACGCCGCGCTCTGCGAGTTGATTACGAAGGCCCGGCGCGCTGCCGCAAAAGGCCGATATGCGCTGACCCGACTGGCTTTCGAAAACGGCTTGCCCGGTTGCCTGGCGTTGTGGGTTCCGGACCAAGACTATGATCTCGACGTCGAAGACCACTGGATACGCGAGACGTTTCGCGATCGCCTGTGGATTGCTGTCGAACTGCTGGCCGATGGCCGACAGGCAGAGCAGCTTGAGCGACTGCGGGTGGTCGGTAAACGACTCAAACTGCCGCTGGTTGCCTGCGGCGATGTCCACATGCATCGGCGGTCGCGACGAGTTTTGCAGGACACACTGACCGCGATACGCGAGGGTGTCACCATCGATAACGCCGGTTTTGCGTTGTATCCGAACGGTGAGCGCCATCTGCGGCCGCTCGAGGTTCTGCAGCATATATACCCGGCGGAATTGCTGGCCGAGACCGTACGCATCGCGGCAATGATCGATTTCTCACTTGATGAATTGCATTACGAGTATCCGGACGAGATCGTGCCGCCTGGCGAAACTGCAGCCAGCTATCTGCGACGATTGACCGAACAGGGCATGCAGCGTCGCTGGCCCGGCGGTGTGTCGCAGAAGGTGACCGGCCTGATCGAGCACGAACTTGAGTTGATTGCCGAGCTTGGCTACGAACCGTATTTTCTGACCGTCTACGACATCGTCGCGTTTGCGCGCGCACAAAATATTCTCTGCCAGGGCCGTGGATCGGCAGCGAACTCGGCGGTGTGTTTTTGCCTGGGTATTACCGAGGTCGATCCTGCTCGCATGGCGATGCTGGTCGAACGCTTTATCTCCAGGGAACGCAACGAGCCGCCGGATATCGATGTCGACTTCGAGCATGAGCGCCGTGAAGAGGTGATTCAGTACATTTATGCGAAATACGGGCGGGAACGTGCCGCGCTGGCCGCGACTGTTATCACGTATCGGCCGCGCAGCGCTTTACGGGATGTTGGCAAGGTACTGGGGCTCAGCGATCTACAGCTCGGGCGCCTGGCGCGGTCCATGCAATGGTGGGACGGTCAGCGGGTTGATGACAGTCGCGTGCTTGAGGCCGGGCTCGACCCGAAAAGCCCGATCATCAAGCGCCTGCTGTTCCTCGTACGTGAGTTACTGGGTTTTCCGCGACACCTGTCACAACATGTTGGCGGCTTTGTTATTTCGAACGGCCCGTTGTCCGAACTCGTGCCGGTAGAGAATGCGGCGAAGCCGGAGCGCACGGTGATCCAGTGGGAGAAGACCGATCTCGATGATCTTGGCCTGCTCAAAGTGGATGTGCTCGGTCTCGGTATACTGACCGCGATTCGCCGCAGCTTTGAATTGCTGCGAACGTTTGATGGCCATGAGCTGACCCTGGCGACGGTGCCGGCCGAAGACCCGCTGGTTTACGACATGATCTGTCGCGGCGACACTATGGGTGTATTTCAGATCGAATCACGCGCGCAAATGGCGATGTTGCCGCGCCTGCGGCCACGCTGTTACTACGACCTGGTCATCGAAGTCGCCATCATCCGGCCGGGCCCGATTCAGGGTGACATGGTGCATCCCTACCTGCGGCGACGAAATGGCGAGGAGGCGGTCGACTATCCAAGTGAGGACGTTAAAGGTGTGCTGCAGCGAACGCTCGGTGTGCCTATCTTTCAGGAGCAGGTCATGCAACTGGCTGTAGTGGCCGCCGGCTTTACGCCGGGTGAGGCAGATCGCTTGCGGCGTGCGATGGCGGCCTGGAAGCGGCGCGGCGGTCTTGGGCCGTTTGAGGAGAAACTCATCAGCGGTATGCGTGAACGTGGTTACGCGGAAGAATTCGCACGACAAATATTCCGCCAGATCGAGGGTTTCGGTGAGTATGGTTTTCCTGAATCACACTCGGCGAGCTTTGCCCTGCTCGTGTATGTGTCAGCCTGGTTGAAGTGTCACGCGCCGGCCGCGTTTACTGCAGCGCTACTGAATAGTCAGCCGATGGGTTTCTATTCGGCGTCGCAACTGACACAGGACGCGCGTCAGCATGGCGTTGAAATTCGCAAGGTGGATATCAACCGCAGTCACTGGGATTGCACCCTGGAGCGGAACGCGGATGAACTCGCTGCCCTGCGTCTCGGTTTGCGGCAGGTCAAGGGCCTGGCAGAGGAGGCCGGTCGGCGGGCAGTCGAGGCACGACCGACCGGTGGCTACCAAAGTATTCAGCATTTGCTGGAGGCGGCCGGACTTGATCGTCGTGAACTCGGCGCCCTGGCGTCGGCCGGAGCGCTGGAGTCACTGGCTGGGCATCGTCATCAGGCACGTTGGGCCGTTGCCGGCGTCGAGCAGCCGACGCCGTTGTTTAGCTCCATGGATCGATACGAGGCAAAGCCGTTATTGAGCAAACCCACGGAGGGCCAGAATATTGTCGCCGACTATCAGAGCCTCGGCATGACGCTCGAAAGGCATCCGCTGCATTTACTGCGGCATCGTCTGGATCGCTATCGTTATCACCAGGCGGGCTGCCTGGTGCAGCTCGCGACCGGCAGCAGTGTCAGTGTGGCGGGCCTGGTTATTACCAAGCAGCGGCCCGGCACGGCAAGCGGTGTCACCTTCGTTACCCTGGAAGATGAAACCGGGTATATCAACCTGGTGCTCTGGAAGCAGGTGGCGGAAAGTTATCGTCCCGCACTTTTGAATGCACGCCTGCTGGGCGTACGTGGGGAATTACAAATAGAAGGTGAGGTCATCCATGTCATCGCCCGACAACTTGTCGATCACACCGAGATGCTTGGAAATCTGCTACTCACTGCAAGGGAGTTCAGGTAGGCAGGTCGTCGTCGAGATCGAAATTATAGGTACTGGCGAATACATCGTCCTCATACAGATCGTCTTTCATCGCATCAATGCGCTTTCTGGCATCGAGTCGCTTCTTCATGACCGCATCGGCTTTCAGTCGCTCTATGTCAGCGACCAGCTTGTCGACATTGATCTCGGATGACGAATCACTTTCATCACTGTCCTCGTCATCGCTCATGACCACCGTGGCTTCGGTGTCTTCAGCTACGTCGTCATCGGCTTCAAGTTCAGGTTCTTTGTTACCTTCACCACTCATCGCAAACGCCTCCAGAAATGCATTTGGTCTGTATAACGCGAAAAAAAAGCTCGTGCAAGTGACGTATCAGCGGATCAGGTTATTGATTTCGAATATCGGCAACAGAATGGCCAGAACAATCGTCATCACGACTCCGCCCATGATCACGATCAGCAACGGTTGCAGTATGCCAAGCAGCGTTGCGATCAGGCCATCGACTTCGCGTTCCTGGTAATCCGCCGTCCGTGTCAGCGTTTCTTCGAGTTTTCCGCCGGTTTCACCACTTGCGATGAGATGGATCATCATTGGTGGAAACAGTCGCCTGGTCGCGAGTGACTGACTGATCGACGCGCCTTCACGGACCCGCAAGGACGCCTCCGTGACCGCGTCCCGCATCGGCAGATTTTCTATGACAGAAGCGGAAATCTTAAGGGCCTCAAGAATTGGTACGCCGCTGCCGGCGAGAATACTCAGCGTGCGCGTGAAACGCGCGGTGTTGACACCTCGCGCCAGGCGTCCGGCGATCGGCATGCGCAACAGCCAGAGATGGTATTGGCGGCGTGGACCCTCCTGGCGCAGCAGGCGCCAGATGCCGTAGATTGCAGCGCCCAGGAAAATCAGGATCAGGAACCAGTAGTCGCGCATAAAGTCGCTGGTGGCAATCAGGCCGCGCGTCAGCAACGGCAATTCACCGGCTGTATTCTTGAATATGCCGACAATGCGCGGCACCACAGAAGCAAGCATGAAACTGATAATCGCAATCGACATCAGGACCAGCGCGATCGGGTAGACCATGGCATTGTTGATTCTCTGCCGCAGTTCCTGTCGCGCCTCGGTGTAGTCGGCCAGCCGTTCGAGCACGACATCTAGATGGCCCGACTGTTCGCCGGCCGCTACGGTGGAGCGGTAGAGCTCTGGAAACGCCTGTGGAAAGTCAGCCAGACCGTCGGCGAGCGTGTGGCCTTCCATCACCTTGGAGCGGACCCCGAGCACGATGCTCTTGGTGCGCGGATGATCATTTTGCTGGCCGACAGCCAGCAATGCTTCCTCCAGCGGCAGCCCGGATTGCGACAGTGAGGCAAGTTGTCGCGTAATGAGCGCGAGTTCGGCGGTCGAAATTCCTCTGCGAAAAGAGAACGAGCGTTGCCGGTGCGCTTCCTTCAGCGCCACTTCAGTGACGGCTACTGGTAACAAGCTTCGGTCGCGAAGGATTTGCCGCACGTGCTTCGGCGTGTCGCCTTCGATAAGGCCTTTCGATTTCTTGCCGGACTGGTCCAGTGCGACGTACTCAAACGCGCCCATATCAGTCCTCGCGGGTTACGCGCAGTAATTCTTCGAGCGTCGTGTCGCCGGTCAGAACGCGCCGCTGCCCGTCCGAGCGAATGCTGACGCTGGTCTGGCGCGCATGTCTTTCGATATCCATTTCATTCACGCCATCATGGATCATGCGGCGCATCTCTTCATTGACTGCAATCAATTCATAGATGCCGGTGCGTCCTTTGTATCCGCCATTCGGTCCGTCGCCCGGTTTGTACAGCGTGGGTGGATTCGCCGAATCGATGTTGAGCATCCGGCACTCATATTCGGTAGCGGTATACGGCCGCTTGGTATCCGGATCGAGTACCCGCACAAGACGCTGTGCCAGTACGCCGATCAGGCTGGAGGCAAGCAGGAAAGGTTCGACGCCCATGTCGCGCAGGCGCGTCACCGAACCGGCAGCCGTGTTGGTGTGCAGTGTTGACAGCACGAGGTGCCCGGTCAGACTGGCTTGCACAGCGATTTCCGCGGTTTCGATATCGCGGATTTCGCCGACCATGACAACATCGGGATCCTGGCGAAGGATGGCGCGCAGCCCGCGCGCAAACGTCATATCGACCTTGGTGTTCACCTGGCTTTGGCCGATGCCGTCAATAAAATACTCGATCGGGTCTTCGATCGTCATGATGTTGCGACTGTTGTCGTTGATGCGCTCCAGCGCCGCATACAGGGTTGTGGTCTTGCCGGAGCCGGTTGGGCCAGTGACCAGAATGATGCCATGCGGCTTGTGAATGAGGCTGTCCATGGTTGCGGTCGAGACCTCATCCATGCCGAGGGACTCGAGATCGAGGCGGCCTGCCTGCTTGTCCAGCAAACGCAACACCACGCGCTCGCCGTGGCCCGACGGCATCGTCGATACGCGTACATCAACCGCACGACCAGCCACTCTGAGCGATATACGGCCGTCCTGTGGCAAACGCTTCTCGGCGATGTCGAGTTTGGACATGACCTTGATGCGTGACACAACCAGCGGCGCAAGCCGGCGTCGTGTTTCCAGTACTTCACGCAGGACGCCGTCAACGCGAAAGCGCACGCCGAGCCGGTTTTCGTACGGCTCTATGTGCACGTCCGACGCATTGTCCTTGACCGCTTCGGTCAGCACGGCATTGATGAAACGGATGATCGGTGCGTCGTCGTCACTCTCCAGCAAATCAGACGGCTCCTGCAGTTCCTGCGCAACCTGCGACAGGTTCAGGTCGGAGTCGAGCCCGTCCACCATCTGCATCGCCTTGTGGCTGCCTTGCTCATAGGACGCCTGCAACAAAGCATCGAATACTTCGACCGAAACGCAAGACAACTGCAATGGCACGCCCGCGAACCGTCGTACCTCGGCGAGGCTTTGTGGCGAAACGCCGGGACGATAAACAGCGTCCGCGGAATCGCGACCGATGGTCCGGATCAGGACGCCGTGACGCTTGGCAAATGAGAATGGCAGTACGCGCAGCGCCGAGCCCGTATTCTCGATGGTTTCGACCGTCTCCAGGACAATGTCGGTTTCGCTGCTCATCGGCTCAGGTCAGCTGGCAACTATTCAGCACCGGCTTCAGTTCCCGTTTCAGTTTCGGCACTGTCGCCATCCGCATTCTTTTGCCCGGGTCGGTCGGCCTCCTCAAACGGTGGCAGCGCAAATGGCACGGCGTCGCGCATGAGATTGACGCCATCTGCGCTTTTTTCCCGCAGGACCTCGCGAATAAAATTGTATTTCGAGTTGGTCTCGAAGGTCGTCTGTGATGCGTCTCGAAGAATTTTCGGCCGTATGAAGATCAGCAGGTTGGTTTTGACCATATCCGTCTTGCGACTGCGGAACATGGCACCCAGGCCAGGGATTCGACCAAGGAAGGGCACTCTCTGTTCGCTTTCGCGCATTACATCTTCAAGCAACCCGCCAAGCACCAGGATCTGGCCATCGTCAACGATGACCGTCGTTTCGAGCGTGCGCTCATTCGTAATCAGGTCGACTGCGCCAGCGGCGGATTGCGCGATGCTGGATATTTCCTGCGAGATTTTCAGCAGCAGCGAATTGCCGTCGTTGATTTGCGGCGTGATGGTCAGCTTCACACCAACCTGCTCACGGTTAATGGTTTGAAACGGATTGACGGCGCCGCCGGCGCCGCCCGTGTTCGAGTACGATCCGGTCACGAACGGTACTTCCTGGCCAACATTGATGCTCGCCTCTTCGTTGTCCGTGGTCACGATGGATGGGGTGGAAATAATATTGGTATCCGCATTGCCTTCGAGCGCGCGCAGGATTGCTGCAAAACTGATACCGGAGTCGCTGATGCGGCCAAGCCCGAAAGTGGCTCCCTCACCGATCAAACTGGCTGGGTTGATATCGCCGCCGCTGGCTGCGGCGCTACCGAGTTGCACGACACCCGCACCAAAGTCAGGAAAATTTGTGACACCAATGGGCGAGTTCGTGCCATCTCCGCCAATCGCCCAGGTGATTCCCAGTTCTGCTGTCTTGTCAGCAATGACTTCGACAACGATTGCCTCCACCAGAACCTGAGCACGCCGGATATCGAGCTTGTCCACGATCTGCATGAGCGAGCGCATCATCTTCGGCGGTGCATTGATAATCAGCGCATTGTTCTGACCATCCGCCCAGACGCTGACCGCGTCGACGGAACCGGCCTGGGCGCCGGGCGCTTGCAGCTGTGCCGTAAAATGCGTCTGCAGCTTGGTGGCCAGCTCTTCGGCGTCGGCGTAGTGCAGGTAACGTACCTGCGTATCGCCACCGTCTTCCAGAGGTGTATCCAGGTGCGCAATCAGCGCGCGCAGGCGCAGGCGTCCGCTCTTGTCACCGCCGATCAGTACGCTGTTGGTACGCGCGTCGGCGACCAGGCTCGTGGTCACCGGTACGCCGTCGGCGCTCGGCTGCTGCGTCAGAGCGTTCATGATGCGCACAATTTCGCTAGCGGATGCGTGTTCGAGGCGAATGACTTCGACGTCTTCGTCGTTCGACTGGTCGATGCGCCGGATGATGTTGATCATGCGCGTCACGTTGGAGGCGCGATCGGAAATAATCAGCATGTTCGATCCGGGGTGCGCCGCCAGGTGGCCATACTGGGGTATCAGCGGTCGCAGGATTGGCACCAGTTGGGCTGCGCCGACATTCTGGACCAGCAGAACCTGGGTGACGAGATCGTCGTCGCCGACCGCACTGTCAGTCCCTATTGGCCCGGCGAACTGTCGCGCCGTCGCGTCCGGAACGATCTTGATGATATCGCCGGTGGGAATCGCGACGAAACCATGTACGGCGAGAATCGACAGGAACGCCTCATAGAATGCGCCGGCCGACATCGGCGTCGATGACAGCATCGTCACCTTTGCATTGACGCGAGCATCGATGATGAAGTTCTTTCCCGTGACCTCGCCGACGGCCTCGATGATCTGGCGGATGTCAGCGTCTTTGTAATTTGGCGTGATGGTGGCCTGCTGACTCCAGGCGAGCGGCAGGCTGCCGCTGCACAGCAGGACGATAACGAGAATGATCGACCGGCGTCGCAAATAGGTATTCGATGGGGTCATTGACTGGTTTCGTCCGCGATGTCGAGTTGGTCGGTGCGCAGCACGATGACTTCGGGTTGCCCGTCACGTTCAACGGTCACCGCCACCTGATCAGCACTTCCGAGAGTTTGAAAAATCTGCATGGCTTGCGACGGATCACTGAGTGACTGACCATCGATATCCTTGACTAAATCACCCGGCCGCAGACCAAGTGCCGTGAACTGGGCGCGATTCCGGCCCGGGTAAACCCGGTAGCCCTGTTGCTGGCCGTCAACAAAGTAGGGCGTCGGCCTGATGACGTCTGACAATTGCGAGACGTTCTGTGCGAGTACGGACTGGATCGACTGAGTGTCGTCTTTGGCCGGTGCTACGTCCGTCATCGCAGGCGCCGTACGCATCACGGCATAGCCAGCCGGGAAATCCTTGGGCAGCGTCAGGTTGGTCAGCACACCGTTCTCATTAAGCACGACACGATCCAGGTATACGGCATGTAACTTGGCACTCGCGGTAACAGGATCGCCGATGCTATAGACTTTCTCATCCTTTCCGCCGCCGGAAATAATTGCGACGGCGCTTTCTTCTGCCGTACTTGCGATCGTGCCCTTCAGCGCGAGGTTCAGCCGCGTATCGCGATCGGCTTCGACAGCCGTGTCGACCGGGGCCACTACGGCATCGTCGGCGCTGGCAATGCCAAAAATATGCGCGCTCGAAATGGCGTTGACCTCGGCCGCGAAGTTGCCGCTATCCTGGGCGCTGGCCACGTGCACTGGTATGGCGACGATATCGCCACTGGCGGGCGCAGGCACGAGGGTCCAGAAAAGCTGCGCGAGTTGCCAGGCGATGACGACCACGAGCAAAAGGCTGATCCAGTCGGGCAATAGCTGGCCAGCGGCGGCGATGGTTTTCGTGCCATCCATGCTGGCGAGATCTGACCACTTTGCGTCTGTCGTCATCATGTGTGAGGTCGTTTGATTTTAGCCTTGCTCTATTTAACGCGGCGCCACGATGATACGGGTTGCGGTCGCCAGCAAACAAGCCCAGATGGGTGTAAAAAAAATCCATAATAAGCAATGATATACTGGAGCCAATCGCCTAATTCGTGAAGTGCCCTTGGAGATTAGGTTCCGATGCCCATATATAATATCCTGCAAACGTGGCCGGAAGGCTGAATTTGCCGGATTACGACAAATGAGCACGGATCGACGATGACGGAACGGAAAGACCAGGGCGACAAGATCGGCAGCTACGAACTGGCGGTCGAAGAGGCGCGGACACAGGTAAAACAGCCGCCGCTGTATCGCGTCCTGTTATTGAATGACGACTACACGCCGATGGAATTTGTGGTTGATATACTCGAATCGGTGTTTGGCATGGAGCGCATGCGGGCCACGCAGGTAATGCTGGAGGTGCACACCAAGGGCAAAGGCGTTTGCGGCGTGTTCAACTTTGGCATTGCGGAGACCAAGGTGGCGCAGGTGAAGGCGATTGCGCAGCGGCATCAACACCCGCTGTTGTGTACGATGGAAGAGTCTTGAGGATACAAATTCTGGCCACTCGGGAAGCAGGGCGATGCTAAGTAGCGAACTTGAATACTGTCTGAATGACGCTTTCCAGAAGGCGCGCGACCTGCGTCATGAGTTCATGACTGTCGAGCATCTGTTGCTGGCGTTGATCGACGTTCCGCGCGTCCACGAGGTTCTCAAGGCCTGTAACTCGAATATCGCCGAGCTGCGGCGTCAATTGACCGAGTTCATTACCGAGCAAACGCCACTGCTGGCTGACGAAGAGGACGCCGAAGTGCAGCCGACGCTTGGTTTTCAGCGCGTCCTGCAACGCGCGGTGTTTCACGTGCAGTCAAGAGGCAAGAAAGAGGTCACCAGCACCAATGTCCTGGTGGCGATATTCAGCGAGAAGCAATCGCAGGCTGTGTACTTTATGGGCCTGCAGGACATTACCCGTCTCGATGTGGTCAATTATATTTCGCACGGGGTGCCGCGATTGTCCGGCGACAGTAGTGAAAGCGAGCAGGCGGCGCCGCTCGAGCAGGAAGCGGAGGCGGATAAGTCGGCGCTGGAGCTTTACGCGAGCAATCTGAACCAGATGGCCATAGCCGGCAAGATTGATCCTTTGATTGGTCGCGAAACGGAAATCGAGCGCACGGTGCAAATACTGTGCAGGCGGCGCAAGAATAATCCACTGTATGTCGGTGATGCCGGTGTCGGCAAGACCGCACTCGCGGAGGGGCTGGCACGCATGATCGTCGAGGAGCGCGTGCCTGAGATTCTACGCAATGCCACCATTTATGCCCTCGACATGGGAAACCTGATCGCTGGCACAAAGTATCGCGGCGACTTCGAGAAACGTCTCAAGGGAGTCATTGCGGAGATCAAAGACGATCCCGGCGCAATTTTGTTCATCGACGAAATCCACACGGTGATAGGGGCGGGCGCGGCATCCGGCGGTGTAATGGATGCGAGTAACCTGATCAAACCGGTTCTGGCGAATGGGGATATCCGGTGTATCGGATCCACCACGTATGCCGAGTATCGGGGTGTTTTCGAAAAGGACCACGCGCTCGCGCGGCGTTTCCAGAAGATCGATGTACCGGAGCCCAGCCTGGAGGAGACCATTGCCATATTGCATGGGCTGAAGAGTCGATTCGAGGAACATCACGGCATCAAGTACGACAATGAAGCGCTCGATGCAGCCGCTGAGTTGTCGTACAAGCACGTCAACGATCGCAAACTGCCGGACAAGGCGATCGACGTCATCGACGAAGCAGGTGCCAATCTGCGCCTGCAACCGGTGGAGAATCGCGCCAGCCGGGTCACGGTCTCGATGGTAGAAAATATCGTGGCCAAAATGGCGCGGATACCGGCGAAAAGCGTCTCGGCATCGGATCGGGATGTCCTGCGGACGCTGGAACGTGATCTCAAGTTGTCTATTTTTGGCCAGGATAAAGCGGTTGAGTCACTGACGGCCGCTATCAAAATGGCCCGCTCCGGCTTGCGTGAAGATGAAAAGCCGATCGGATCATTCCTGCTCGCAGGTCCCACCGGCGTTGGCAAGACCGAGGTGACGCGGCAACTTGCGATGTGCATGGGCGTCGAACTGATTCGATTCGACATGTCCGAATACATGGAGCGGCACACGGTGTCGCGACTGATCGGCGCACCGCCCGGGTATGTCGGCTTTGATCAGGGTGGTCTGTTAACTGAAGCCGTCACCAAGAATCCACACGCCGTGGTATTGCTTGACGAAGTAGAGAAAGCGCACCCGGAAGTATTCAACCTGCTGCTGCAGGTTATGGATCATGGCACGCTGACGGATAACAACGGCCGACAGGCGAACTTCCGCAATATCATTCTGGTCATGACCACCAATGCTGGCGCGCAGGAGATGAGCAGGGCCTCGATTGGATTTACGCATCAGGATCACAGCAGCGACGGCATGGAGATTATTCGCAAGTCCTTCTCGCCGGAGTTCCGCAATCGCCTCGATGCAATTATTCAATTTGCGCCGTTGGGTCCCGATTCCATCACACGCGTGGTCGACAAGCTCGTGGTTGAACTGGAGGCCAAGCTCGGCAATAACAATGTAACGCTGGAACTGGATGATGCGGCGCGCACGTGGATTGCAACGCGTGGCTACGATGAAAAGATGGGTGCACGTCCAATGGCACGCGTAATCCAGGAACACATCAAGCGCCCGCTGGCTGAGGAGCTGTTGTTCGGCAGGCTGGCAAACGGCGGGCATGTGCGCATCACTGTCAATTCTGACGATGCACTGACGCTCAGTTCTGAGCCGTTGTTGAAGGAACTGGAACACCTGCCCGAATAGGCAGGCGCGGGCTACTTGCCGCGGTACACAATCCTGCCTTTGGTCAGGTCGTAGGGCGTCAGCTCAACCGTCACCTTATCGCCGGTCAGAATGCGAATGTAGTTCTTGCGCATTTTTCCGGATATGTGGGCCATAACGATATGGCCGTTTTCGAGTTCGACTCGAAACGTGGTGTTGGGCAGTGTCTCGTTAACGACACCCTCTATCTGAATGGCTTCTTCTTTCGCCAAGGTCTGCAGTTCTCCGTGCTAAAAGGCTGGCGAATTGTGCAGAAACGAACCGCCCATTGCAATGCAGTGCATGGCTATTTGGCCAGTAAATCGGCGATTGGCAGTGGTTTCGACGGCCAGCAACTGAATTGGCGCCGGTTCGAGCATGCTGCTCGCAGAATTTCGGTGAAGCTGATTCGGGGAATCTGTGTCGCTCCGAGCGAGAGCAAATGTGGCGAAAGTACCTGGCAGTCGAGCAGGGCAAACTCGTTACGCACAAGCACCTGGCAAAGTGCAAGCAGCGCAAACTTGGACGCATGGTCGGAGTGACTGAACATCGACTCGCCGAAAAACACCTTGCCGATGCTGAGTCCATAGATACCGCCTACCAGTCGGGTGCCGTCCCGGACTTCGACCGAGTGTGCCCAGCCCTCCGCGTGCAGTTGTTCATAGGCCGCAATCATGCTCGGCGTGATCCAGGTACCTTGTTGGGCACGTCGCCTGCCGGCACAAGCATGAATGACGTCGGAGAACGCGAGGTTGTAACTGGCGGTGAGGGTCGTGCTGCGTATGTATTGCCGCAGTCTTCGTGAAACACGAAATTCCCCGGGCCGCAGGACACAGCGCGGATCCGGTGACCACCAGAGGATCGGCTGTCCGTCTTCGTACCACGGAAAAATGCCGGACGCGTAGGCGCTGAGCAGGCGTGCGCTGCTGAGGTCGCCACCGGCGGCGAGCAATCCGTCCGGTTCTCGTAACGCGGACTCGACGTCGGGAAAATACAGTGGTGAATCCTGCGGGCTCAGCCACTCGACTCGCGGGCCGCTCACGATTTGTCCCTGGCATCGCGGCGATACGGGCTGTGGCTCTGTACCGACTGCATGTAGCGCTCCACATGCCGCGTTTCCCTGTCAACGTAGGCGCCAATGGCAGAGAAAAACTCCGGGTGCTGCAGCCAATGCGCGGACCAGGTTTCGATCGGAGAGAATCCGCGTGCGATCTTGTGTTCACCCTGGGTACCTGGCTCGAAAAGCGTCTTGCCGGTTTCGATGCAGTATTCAATGCCCTGGTAGTAACAGGTCTCGAAATGCAGCGCGTCATAGTTGCCGTCGCTGCCCCAGTAACGACCGTACAAGGTAGTTGTACTTTCGAAGAAAACGGCTGCCGCGATCGTCTTGCCGGCAATCTCTGCGAATACGACGAGTACTTTGTCGGGCATCGTGTCGCTGATTGTTTGGAAGAACTGCAGGTCAAAGTACGGCAGCACGCCGCGCCGCAGAAACGTGACACTGATAAGCTCGTAGGCCCGGCACCAGTCTGCGGCCGACATGTCGCCGCCGTGCAGCCGGCGAAAGGTAACGCCCGCATCAGCCACGCGACGACGATCCTGGCGAACCTTCTTACGTTTCGCAGCACTAAACGTGCGCACAAAGCCATCGAAGTCATTGTAGTTTCGGTTGTGCCAGTGAAACTGGCAGTCTTTGCGTACCTTGAGTTGCAGGTCGCGGCACATCTCAAGGTCGAACGCGGCCGGAAACAGCACGTGCAAGGAGGAGTAGTGACCGTCTTCGGCCAGTTGTATAGCTGCACGCAACAACAGGTTCGCGCCTTCCTGGTCAGCGGCATCCCTGAGTAACAGCCGGGAGCTTGTTGCCGGCGTGAACGGCACGGCGGAAACGAGTTTCGGGTAGTACTCCAGGCCAGCGCGTTGATAGGCCTCTGCCCACGCCCAATCGAAGACGAATTCGCCCCAGGAGTGGCTTTTTTCGTAGAGCGGCATTGCGCCTCGCAGCACACCGTCCTGATACAGGGTCAGATGGCGCGGTGTCCAGCCGGTCGCCGGCGACACCGAACCGCTGTCCTCGGCCGCGCGCAGAAAAGCATGTTGCAGGAACGGGTAGTCGTCAGTGAGCAGGGCATTCCAGTCCTGAGCCGGAATGGCACTTATCGAGTCGTTTACCGTGATCGTTATCGTGATCAGAGCACCAACGCGTCCAGGTATTTTTCGGCATCCAGTGCCGCCATACAGCCGGCTCCGGCCGAGGTGACAGCCTGGCGATAGATCTGGTCAGCGACGTCTCCGGCAGCAAATACGCCCGCAATGCTCGTTGCGGTGGCATCGCCGGCGAGCCCGGACCTGACCGTGATGTAACCGTTATTCATGGCCAGTTGACCCGTAAACAACTCCGTATTCGGGCGGTGCCCGATGGCGATGAAGACGCCGGCCAGATCGAGATCGGAGGCCTGCGACTTGTCTTTCGTGCTGCGAATGCGCAGCCCGGTGACCCCGGTTGCATCGCCAAGCACCTCGTCCACGACGTGGTCCCAACGAATATCGACGTTGCCGTTTGCAGCCTTCTCAAAAAGATGGTCCTGCAGGATTTTCTCCGAGCGTAAGGAATCGCGGCGGTGCACCAGGGTCACTTTGGAAGCAATATTGCTCAAATACAGGGCTTCTTCGACAGCCGTATTTCCGCCGCCGATGACGGCGACGTCCTTGCCGCGATAGAAAAACCCGTCGCAAGTTGCGCAAGCGGAGACGCCGCGGCCCCTAAACGCCTCTTCCGAAGGCAATCCGAGGTACATGGCGGTGGCGCCGGTGGCGATGATGAGCGCGTCGCAGGTGTAGCTGGCGTAGTCGCCATCCAGGCGAAATGGCCGCTTTGAAAGGTCGGCCGTGTGTATGTGGTCGTTGACAATTTCGGTATCAAAGCGTTGCGCATGCTGCAGCATCCGTTCCATCAGCGCAGGACCCTGCAGGCCTTCGACGTCCCCCGGCCAGTTGTCGACATCCGTCGTTGTCATGAGCTGTCCGCCTTGTTCAACGCCGGTGATGACGACCGGATTGAGGTTCGCCCGCGCCGCATAGACGGCGGCGGAATATCCGGCCGGTCCGGATCCCAGGATTACAAGTCGGCAATGTCTCAAATTAGTCATGTATAATTTATTCCTTTCAGTTCATCGCG
Source organism: Pseudomonadota bacterium (assembly GCA_027618995.1). Taxonomy (GTDB): domain Bacteria; phylum Pseudomonadota; class Gammaproteobacteria; order Steroidobacterales; family Woeseiaceae; genus UBA1847. The sequence continues at coordinate 158,950 of JAQCGO010000002.1, forward strand.
ATTTCAGCGCGACGTTGCAGTCTACTTTAGATATGGCAAGAGCCCAAAAGAACACTCAGCCGGCATCCCGCTTGTCGGCCCAGGTATCGACCGCACTTCGCGAAAGCGCGCTGTATGTCTTTGGCGTACTCGCGTTCATCCTCTGGTATGCCCTGTCGACCTACGATCAGGACGACCCGTCATTCAGCCAGGTGACCAGTTCCGCCGTCGTTAACAACGGCATTGGTCACGCCGGCGCGCTGGTTTCCGACCTGCTGTTCGATGGGTTCGGCCGGCCCGCCTATCTTTTCACGATAATGCTGCTTTACCTTGGCTGGATGTTGTACCGGGAACAGAAAACTCAACAGCCCTGGACACGGATGGATTACGGCCTGCGGGTCGGTGGCTTCACGCTGACCCTGGTGACCAGCTGCGCCTTGTCGGCTCTGCACTTCTCGTCGGAGGGATTCGACCAAACTGCGGGCGGGATCATTGGTCAGGTTCTTGGCGACTGGCTGAAGTCGGTCATGAAGTTGCTCGGTGCCAGCACGCTGTTGTTTGTCATCTGGGTTGCGTCGCTCTCCCTGTTTCTCGGTATCTCGTGGTTCTCGGTCATGGACCGGATCGGGCGCTGGTGCCTGTCCGGCTATGAAACAGCGCGCTACAAAATCGGTGAGTTGCGCGACAAGGCGGAAGGCCGCAAGCAACAGGCGGCCCGGCAGGATGTGCTGGAAACCGAGAAAAAGCGTACGGCCGGCAGGAGTCGTCCGCGCATTGAACCGGTGGTGCCGTCGCTGGTCCCGAGCGAACGCGCTGAACGCGAACGGCAGGTGCCGTTGTTTGAGCCCGCGGCTGCGGGTGAGTTACCGCCGTTGTCGCTGCTGGATGACCCACCCGCGCATCGCTCCGGATATTCGGCAGAGTCGCTCGAGGCCATGTCGCGACTCGTTGAATTGAAATTGAAAGACTTTGGTGTCGACGTCGAGGTCAAGTCGGTCTCGCCGGGACCGGTTATCACGCGTTTTGAGCTTGATCCGGCGCCCGGCGTCAAAGTCAGCCAGATCTCGAACCTGTCGAAAGACATTGCTCGCGCCCTGTCTGTGGTTAGTGTGCGCATAGTTGAGGTTATTCCCGGCAAGTCCTTCGTCGGGCTGGAAATCCCGAACGAGAACCGCGAACTCGTGAATCTCGGCGAAATTCTCAAGTCGGAGGCCTACGAAAAAATGGCGTCGTCCCTGACCCTGGCATTGGGCAAGGACATCGGTGGTCATTCGGTGGTCGCCGATCTTGCGCGCATGCCGCATCTGCTGATTGCCGGTACAACGGGCTCGGGTAAGTCCGTTGCTATCAATGCGATGGTCCTGAGTCTCTTGTACAAGGCGCCACCCGATCAGGTGCGCCTGATCATGATCGACCCGAAGATGCTCGAGTTGTCGGTCTACGAAGGCATTCCACATCTGTTGACGCCGGTAGTGACGGACATGAAGGATGCGGCCAATGCGCTGCGCTGGTGTGTCGCCGAAATGGACCGGCGCTACCGATTGATGTCGGCTCTGGGTGTGCGCAACATCGGTGGCTATAACCGCAAGGTCAAAGACGCCATGGAGGCGGGTGAACCGATACCGGATCCGACATTTATCGCGCCGTTTTTGTTTGACGAAGACAAACCACCGGTAGAGCATCCAATGCTGACACCACTGCCGTATATCGTCGTAATCATCGATGAGTTGGCGGACCTGATGATGGTCGTCGGCAAGAAAGTCGAAGAGATCATTGCCCGCCTGGCACAGAAGGCTCGGGCCTCCGGCATCCACATGCTGCTGGCAACGCAACGCCCGTCGGTCGACGTCATCACCGGCCTGATCAAGGCAAACGTGCCGACTCGCATCGCGTTCCAGGTTTCTGCGAAAGTCGATTCGCGTACGATCCTGGACCAGATGGGTGCGGAAAATCTGCTTGGTCATGGCGACATGCTGTACCTGCCGCCGGGCACATCGTTGCCGGTACGAGTGCATGGCGCGTTTGTCGCCGACCACGAAGTGCATGCGGTGGTACGACATCTGAAGAAAAGTGGCGGGCCGTGTTATGTCGAGGATGTCCTCGACGGCGCATCAGGTTCAACGCCGGGATTGACGGGTCTCGATCCATTGCCGGGGAACGGCGTCGATGCGGAGCAGGATCCCCTGTATGACCAGGCGGTGCAGATCGTGCTGGAAACACGCAAAGCCTCGATTTCCGGGGTCCAGCGGCGCCTGAAGATCGGCTACAACCGTGCCGCAAGAATGGTGGAAACGATGGAAGCGACAGGTCTGGTCGGGCCGCTGCAGTCCAATGGATCGCGGGAAATACTGATCCCGTCGGCAGGCGGCGAGGACTAGGAGCAGAATGTTGATAGCGCGGATCCTATTTGCAGGACTTTTCTTGTGGCCGGTTGTATCTCTCGCCGAGCCGGATGACGGCGATGGTGCGCGACTGGTGGCCGAGTTTGTCAATGAGATGGCCACGTTGCAGGGCCGGTTCGAGCAGTCTTTGCTGGATGCTGACGGCGAGGTCATCGAACGGACCAGCGGCACGCTTGAAATTCAACGGCCGGGTCAGTTCCGTTGGACCTACACCGAACCCTACGAGCAGATTCTGCTGGCCGACGGGCTCAATATCTGGAGTTACGACGTCGATCTCGCGCAGGTTACTGTCAAGCCACAACAGGAGGCGCTGGCGAACACGCCGGCATTGCTGCTGAGTGGTGCACCGGATGCAATGCAACAGTTTGATATTGATGCCAGCTTCATCGAGGCGGACACGACCTGGGTGCAACTCAGTCCCAGGAACACCGAAAGTGGATTTCTGCGTGTGGATCTGGGATTCAAGGACGACACGCTCAGTCGCATGGTTTTTTACGGTAACCTCGAACAAACGACGCTCGTGGCGCTGCACGATGTCGTCGTGAACGCGCCGATTGCGGTTGAGCAGTTCCGGTTCACGATTCCCGTCGAGGTTGATGTTGTGGGTACGCCGGCTTTTGCAGCAGCGACAAATCCCTGATGTTGCCGTTGCGTTATGCAGGGCGTTGGCGTGCGGCCGGTACATTCCTGCTCCTGGTCGTACTTGCGGCAACGTTGATGCCGGCCGTCTGGTTTTGGGGTGATCGCGCCAGCTTTTTGACCTGGTTTACGCATGTCGACAAGTGGTTGCATGCAGCGACCTTTGTCTTTCTTGCAGTCTGGTTTGGCGGTCAGTATCGCGAGGACTCGTACTGGCGTATTGCCGTGGGATTGATCCTGTTCGGCATCCTGATTGAAGTCTGCCAGCGCATGGTCACTTACCGCTCGGCCGAATGGTTTGATATCGTCGCCGACGCTGCCGGCATTATAATTGGCCTGCTTATCGGCCGAGTGTGGCTTGGCGGATGGAGTCTGCGAGTTGAGGCGTGGATAGGTCAACGCAATGCCGGCTACGACATTGGCTGATCTGTTTGCGAGCGACATCGGGGCAGGCCCGATGAGGCCGCTGGCAGATCGCATGCGACCTGCAACTCTCGATGAATTTTCCGGCCAGGCGCACTTGCTCGACGCCGGCAAGCCACTGCGTCGCGCCATTGAGCAGGGGCGTGCGCATTCGATGGTCTTCTGGGGTCCGCCGGGAACCGGCAAGACAACCCTTGCGCGCCTGATCGCCGCCAACACGGATGCACATTTCATTGGGCTCTCTGCCGTCATGGCCGGTGTCAAAGACATTCGGGCAGCGGTCGCCGAGGCGGAGCAGTATCGCCAGATGTCGCAGCGCAGCACCGTTCTGTTTCTGGACGAAGTGCATCGCTTCAACAAATCGCAACAGGACGCTTTCCTGCCATACGTTGAGAACGGCACGCTGACGTTCATCGGTGCGACTACGGAGAATCCGTCGTTCGAACTGAACAACGCGTTGTTATCGCGCGCGCGCGTGTACGTACTCAAAATGCTGGATGACGCAGCGCTGCTGCAAATCCTGCGCCGGGCGCTGGCGGATCCGACACGTGGCCTCAACAACCGCTGCACGATTAGCGATGAATTGCTGCAGAAGCTCGCAATTACAGCCGATGGCGACGCGCGTCGCGCCCTGAACCTGCTTGAGCTGGCGGCCGATCTTGCGGACAACGGCGAGATCAGCGACACGATCATCGCCGATGTCGTTGCCGGAGGTGGACGCCGTTTCGATAAGCAGGGCGAGTATTTTTACGATCAGATATCGGCGCTGCACAAGTCGATACGTGGCTCAGATCCGGACGCTGCGCTGTACTGGCTGATGCGTATGCTCGATGGCGGTTGCGAGCCGCTCTATGTTGCGCGGCGGATGATCCGGGTGGCGTCCGAGGACATCGGCAATGCGGACCCGCGTGCACTGCAACTGTGCATGAATGTATGGGACGTGCTGGAACGGCTTGGCAGCCCTGAGGGCGAGCTGGCGCTGGCGCAGTCCGTGGTCTACCTGGCGTGTGCAGTCAAAAGCAATGCGGTATATCTCGCGGCCAAAGCGGCGCAGGCGGATGCCAGGGAATTCGGCTCGCTTGAAGTGCCGATGCATTTGCGCAACGCGCCGACACGGCTCATGCAGGAGCTTGGTTACGGTGAGAACTACCGTTATGCGCACAATGAGGCGGATGCGGTAGCCAAAGGCGAGCACTATTTTCCGGACGACATGAGCGCACGCACGTATTATCATCCCGTGCCGCGCGGACTGGAGATCAAGATCCGCGAAAAACTTGAAGAAATCAGAAAGCGATGATCGATCCAAAATTGCTGCGCCAGTCAACTGCAGAAGTCGCGCGTAACCTCGCGCGTCGTGGTCATGCGTTTGATGCTACGGCCTATCTTGCGCTGGAAGAGCGCCGCAAGTCCCTGCAGGTCGACACTGAGCACTTGCAAAGCGAGCGCAATTCGCGCTCGAAAGCGATAGGGCAGGCCAAGGCGAAGGGCGAGGATGTGGCGCCGCTGCTGGCTGCCGTCGCTGATCTTGGGGATCGTCTGGCCAGCCGCCAGGCGGATCTGCAGGCGTTGCAGTCCAGGCTGCGCGATATCGAACTTAACTTGCCGAATCTGCTCAGCGACGATGTTCCTGACGGTCGTGACGCTACCGCCAACGTCGAGGTCCGACGCTGGGGCGAGCCGCCAGCGTTTGCTTTCGAGCCTCGCGACCACATTGCACTCGGCGAGTCGCTGGGATTGCTGGATTTCGATGCCGCCAGCAAGATATCGGGCGCTCGTTTCACGGTGTTGCACGGTGCTTTGGCGAGGCTCCAACGAGCCCTGATTTCGTTCATGCTCGATACGCATACAGACGAGCACGGCTACCAGGAAGCGTATGTGCCCTACCTTGTGCATGATCTCGCGCTCGAAGGTACGGGTCAGTTACCCAAATTTGCGGCGGATTTGTTTCGGACCGACTCGGGTACACCTTTTTACCTCATCCCGACGGCCGAGGTGCCGCTGACGAACCTGGCACGTGACGTCATCTTCGAGGCGGATCAACTTCCCTTGCGATACACCGCGCATACGCCGTGCTTTCGCTCGGAGGCCGGTTCTTACGGCCAGGACACGCGCGGCATGATACGCCAGCATCAATTCGAGAAGGTTGAGTTGGTGCAGGTGGTGGCGGCCGACGCCTCCGCGGCGGCATTGGAGGAACTGACCAGTCACGCAGAGAAGATTCTACAGCGACTGGAATTGCCGTACCGTGTTGTCGCGTTATGTGCTGGCGACATCGGATTCGGCGCGGCCAAGACCTACGACCTCGAAGTGTGGTTGCCCGGGCAGGAGAGGTACCGTGAAATCTCCTCGTGCAGTAACTGCACGGATTTCCAGGCGCGACGGATGCAGGCGCGACGACGCAATCCGCAAAGCGGCAAGCCGGAACTCATCCACACGCTGAACGGATCGGGCGTGGCTGCCGGCCGCGCGCTGATCGCAGTCCTCGAGAACTACCAGCAGGCTGATGGCGACGTCCGCATTCCCGCGGTACTACAGCCCTATATGGGCGGGGCAAAAACGCTGCAAGGCTAGCCTGAATTCAGGGGTAAACCCGATACTGAAACTACGGTGCGACCAAGTTGTAATGTGGCTGCAGAAACATCACGAGATCGGTTAGCTCCTGTACCGTCATGTAGGCGTTGTACACGTATGCGTCGCCATCCGGTAACCGAAAACCACGCTCGGACATGGTCTTGTCTGCGTCGCAAGCACGGAGCAGAGTCACTGCTATCGCAAGAATTGCGAGCATCTTCGCCGTTCTCATCTTCCACCTCCTGCACAGCCGGAGCGACTGTGGCATACCCATATAAGCACATGGCTGCCGCCTGCGGCAAAAGGGAAAGCCACAAAAAAAAGCCCGCAAAGCGTGCCCAGACTGCTGACAAAGCCCCGGCGATTTCGCCGGGGCTTTTGTACAATGGGTCATGCTAAAAGAACCCGGTGCGCATCAGCATGCGCTAGAGATGGTGACCCTGGAGTCGTTGGTTCCTTCAGATCACTTGTTGCGTCAGATCGACGCCTGCATTGACTTCGAGTTCATTCGCAACAAAGTCAAACATCTGTACTGCATTGACAATGGCCGGCCGGCGACCGATCCGGTGGTGCTGTTCAAGCTGTTGTTCATCGGTTACCTGTACGGTATCCGCAGCGAACGGCAGCTGGTGAAAGAGGTTGAGGTGAACGTGGCCTACCGCTGGTTCCTGGGGTTTTCGCTGACGGACCGGATCCCGGACGCGAGCACTATCAGCCAGAACCGGCGGTGGCGCTTTGTGGGCACGCCGATCTACCAGGAGATTTTCGACCAGATCGTCGAGCAGGCACAGTCTTCCGGGCTGGTGACAGGGCGGGTGCTGTACACCGACAGCACCCACTTGAAGGCCTCAGCGAACAAGAACAAGTTCGACGTGAAAGAAGTCGAGGTGGCGCCGCAGGCTTACCTCGACGCGTTGGATGCGGCGGTTGACGCTGACCGCGAGTCACACGGCAAACGGCCGCTGAAGGTCAGGAATGAGCCGCCGAAGACGAAGCAGAACAAGGTCAGCCGCACCGACAAGGACGCCGGCTACATGGTCAGGGACGGCAAGCCGAAGGGTTTTTTCTACCTCGATCACCGCACCGTGGACGGTGCCCACGGCATCATCACTGACAGTTATGCGACGCCCGGCAATGTGCATGACTCGCGCCCGTATCTTGAGCGCCTCGATCGGCAGCGGCAACGCTTCGGTTTTGAGGTGGCTGCGGTGGGTCTGGATGCGGGTTACAGCTCGGCCGCGATCTGCCAGGGACTGGAGGAGCGCGACATCTACGGTGTCATCCGCTACCGGCGGCTGAACCACAAGCCCGGCTACTTCTACAAGCGCGACTTTCCTTACGACGCTGAGACGGATCATTACCTCTGTCCGGGCGAACAACGCATCAGCTACAACACGACCAACCGCGAAGGCTACCGGGAGTACAAGTCGGATCCTGACATCTGTAAGAACTGCCCGTTACTAACGCAATGTACCCGCAGCGCCAACCACGTGAAGGTCATTACGCGGCACGTGTGGCAGGACGCCAAGGAGCGTATTGACGCGCACCGCAAGACAGCGGCCGGGAAGAAGCTCTATGCACGGCGCAAGGAAACCGTGGAAAGAAGCTTTGCCGATGGCAAGCAATTACACGGGCTTCGCTAAGCGCGCCTGCGCGGTATCGGCAAGGTCCAGGAACAGTGTCTGTTGTCGGCCGCTTGCCAGAATATGAAGAAGATCGCCATGCACAAGGCCAGGAAGGCCTTTTTGTCGCTCATCGGCTGGCTCAAGACGGTTACTCAGCAGCAGCGGCTGCAATATTGGCACGCATCATCGCTTGCAAGCCGTTATCGACAAATCTCAGCCATCGCCTGAGCAGGCCCTGAAAAAACAAACCCCGCCAAAAATGACGGGGTTTGTCAGCAGTCTGAGGCCGCAAAGCGGGCCTTTTTTACGCTGTAGCCTGTGGCTAGTCGCGGTTCATGAAGAGGCGCAACACATACCAGAACATCAGCGCGATCGATGCGAACAAAGCCATCGCCGCAGCGACATAACGGTCGCTGGGGTAGTGGTGCATGATGTTGGAGGTGTCATAAAGGACCGCAGCACCGGCGAAGCCAATCATGGCCACGGAAAACCAGGTGCCAAGCTCAAAACCAAACAGTATCGATGCCACGATAGCGACCAATGCGAGCATACCGATCCAGATCATCATTCCGCGCAGGAAGGAAAAATCCTTGCGCGTGATCATCGCCGTCGCGACCAGGCCGACAGAACCCAACAAGGTGACACCGGCGGCGCTTTCAATAGCGCCCGGGAAATTCAATGTCGCGATCATCAACATTGGCGCAAAAATCAGCGCCTGGGCAACGATGAACAGCGCAAATGCCGCGTACTGGGTCGGTTTCGATTCGAGGCGATGTGCCACGTGTGTTGCACCCCAGCTGACCAGCATGAATCCACCGAGCACGAGCAACCAGTTATTGACCATGACCTGCGTGATTGCCAGGGCAATGCCCGACTGAAACAGGTAGGTCTCGACGGCCGCAAATGCGAGGATCGCGCCGACGACGTGTGCGTAGCACTTCCAGATAAACTCGGAACGGTCACTAACGGATGCTTCGGCGACCGGGGCCAGGTAATTTACATTGTCTTGCATGCCGCTAACTCCTTAAGTTTAAGCTGTGCGGATTCTACCACGGAAATGTCCTTCGTTTGGTGAGCCCTTGAAGAACTGCGGCGCAGACTCCACCTCAGGGAAGCAATTTGGCGGAGAGGGAGGGATTCGAACCCTCGAAGGGCTATAAACCCTTGCCGGTTTTCAAGACCGGTGCATTGAACCGCTCTGCCACCTCTCCGGTGTCCGGTTTTGCGCTGCGCATTGTGCTTCCTGCGGCACGGGGTTTCAATAGCGGATCGAACCGCGAGCCTGATGGCGGGCCCGAAACCTTGCAGGGCCTTGTACAGATAGTGATAATGCTTCGAGAAAAGATAGGTAAGTGATTGATTGGTAATATTTAAATATTGACGGAAAGAGGAATGGCAATTGCAAAAATTCACAATCAAGAATGGCGTAGAGGGTAGTAATCCGCTCGTCAACCTGTTGCTGGTCATCGTTGCGGCGATTGTCATTGGCGTATCGGTCGTACTGGGCTTTTTCGCATTTCTTGCTCTGAGCGCAATGGCCCTCGTGGCAGCGGCTGTGATCGGCGTGCGACGCTGGTGGCTGCAGCGGAGTTCATCCAAGGGTGATTTTATTGAAGGCGAATTTCACGTGGTCAAAAAGCCGAAAAAACCGTAAAGTCGCCGGCCATGTGGAATAAGAAAGAACAGGACCGTCGTCGGGTGCGCACTGCGCGCCGCATTCAGGTTTTCATAATCTATACGGCGATCGCAATTGGCCTGGCGTGGTTCTTCGAGTCGCAGGCGACGACGACCATCATATTTGTGCGGCATGCCGAGCAAACAGATCATGAGGCGGCCGACCCTGGATTGAGCGAAGCGGGGCTGCGCAGGGTTGCAGAGCTGACCCGGCAGCTGGTTGATGCAGATGTCGTTGCCGGTATCGATGCTATTTACGCGACGCCATTGAGGCGTTCGCAGGAAACCGCGCAACCGCTCGCGGATCGGCTTGAGCTTCCGATCAATAATTATGATGCGACCGACACGGAAGCCGTTCTCGCGACCATTCTCAAGGCGCACAAAGGCAAAATAATACTGGTCGTTGGACACAGCAATACAGTACCCGAGCTCATCGCCAATCTCGGCGCCAGCAAGAAAGTTCCGGTGATTGAGCGAAACGAGTTCGACAACATCTACGTCATTTCCATACCCTGGTTTGGCAAGACGAAAACTATTCGTCTGCGTTACGGCGAAGCCTACATTCCCGATGCGGCAACTTGAATTTTACGTCGAAACCAAGGGGCGTGGCTGCTACGACCTGAGCGGCGCGTGAGTTAATCCTTGCCGGACGGCGCTCGCATACCGGCCGTGTCGCGCAGGATGATTGCTTTTTTCATAAACGCGGCATGCCGGCCGATGCGGATGTCGGCGAGCACCATGGCGCTGATGGTCCGGTCCTGGGCGATCAGAAACGTCGCACGCCGAACACCCACCCCAAACGGCCCGTCGACGCCATACATTCGGATGGCAATTTTTTCCGGGTCACAGAGGAGCGTAAACGGAAGATTGTGGGTTTCGCGAAAACGCGCATGGCTTTCCGGATCCTGCGGGCTGACCCCGGCGACCTGTAGCCCCACGGCCGCTAACTCTGAGTGCATATCCCGGATCGTACAGGCTTCGCGCGTACAGCCGGGCGTGAAGTCTGCCGGGTAGAAATACAGGATGAGCGGACCTTTCTGCAGCAGGTCGCTGAGCGACGTGTCCTGTCCCTTATCGTTCGGCAGAACGAACTCAGGCGCGCGTGATCGGGCTTGGAGCATTGGCAGAGTCCTCGCGAATACGTTTGCTTTCGGTGATAACTGGGGTAGCTTAGCACCTGATTCGCAATGAGCTGGCCCGTGCAAGACGCCATTATTTACATTGATCCACAACAGCCCATGAATCTGCAGAATCAGATTCGGCAGAAACTGGTGGATGAGCACTGTGATTTTGGCGATTTCGCTGGCGATTCCCTTCAGTTTCGCCATCGATGATGGGGCCGTTTATCCTCTGCATGTGGTGGAAGAAACTTAATAGTCCGATCCGCCGAAACCGCTGACCAATGGTGCCAACGAGGAGATGGATCTTAGTTACCGGCTCGGTACACTACCGCTTTTCCGACGCTTGGACTGAATCGAATGAGAATTGCAAAAACGATCGCCGTTGTGGCATTGCAGGGATTGCTGGTCTGCAGCTTTGCCGCGAAGGCGGCCGACGACTCGGCACGAAAGGCTGTACTGGTCACCGGTGCGAGTTCGGGCATTGGTCTCACTATTGCCGAAACGCTGGCTGAGAACGGTTACTACGTCTACGCCGGCGCGCGCAAGGCGGCCGACCTGGAACGGCTCGATGCGATGGAGAACATGAGTGCGGTCAGGCTCGACGTCACTGTGCAGGACGATATCGATGCGGCGGTCGAGTTCGTCAGGGGTGAGGGCCGGGGTCTCTGGGGCATCGTCAACAACGCGGGCGTTGTAATGCTGGGGTCGCTGGTGACCGACTCGGAAGAGAGGGTCAGGACCACGCTCGAGATCAATGTGCTTGGCCCGGTTCGAATCAATAACGCGTTCCTGCCCTTGCTGCTCGAGAGCCAGGGGCGCACGACGACAATCGGTTCCATCAGCGGATACATTGCGGGCAGCGAGGACGGCGGCTACAGCACCAGCAAGTTCGCTGTTGAAGGCTACACGGACTCGCTCGCCGCGGAACTGGCCGAATCCGGTGTACACGTCAGCGTGGTTGATCCGGGCAGCTACAAATCGGAGATTCGCAGCAAAATGCTCGTGCAGACGCTCGCCGCCGCCGATGCCGGCGACATCGAACTCGATGCCGCGAGTCGCGAAAAGATGATCAGCACGACCATGGGTAACGAGTCGCTAAAGGAACCCGATTAAGTCGCACAGGCGGTACTGCATGTCATGTCCAGTGATACGCCCAGGCGTCGATACATGGTCACACCGAACGCGGATCAGGCCCGGCGGACGATCACGGCTGCGATGCAGCGCCTGCTGGAACTTAATGCAGATCAGCCATACAGCTACAATCGTGAGCAGCTGATCGCAATGCGCGATGAATTACTGGCGCCGTCGAATTCCAAAGAATGATTGTTGTGGCTTCCGCCAGGAATGATCAGGCGTCAGCGGCGGGTTTTTCCTTCGGCGTCGGTACGAGAAGGACGCGACCGGCCTTGCCTCTATGCCGTTCGTTCAATTGCGCAACAATCTCCTGCACCGCCCCGGTGACGACGCTGAGCTTGCCTTGCCGGCAGCCCTGAATGTTGTTGCTGCCTCCAAACGCGATCACATATCGATGCCAGTCGGCGCCTTCCATGCCCGGCGGCGCCTCCGTTGGCCGAACGGATACCATTTCGTAGGATCGTCGTGCTTCTGAGTGTTTTTCGATCATATCTGCCCACTATAGAACTAGTTGGGCCTGCGTGCTTGGAAATGTTTGCTTTCGGCCAGAACATGCTGTATTTGAGGTCGGATTTTTACAGAGCTGCAGTGTTTTCTATCATTCGATAGAATCGCGGGATGCGATCGTGCACAAAGAAACCTTAAGGAAATACGATGAAGGACGAAACTCTGGCCATTCACGCTGGCTTCAAATCAGACCCGACGACCAAGGCGGTGGCTGTACCGATATACCAAACGGTCGCGTATGAATTCGATAACGCGCAGCACGGCGCGGACTTGTTCAACCTCGTGGTTCCGGGAAATATTTACTCGCGCATCATGAATCCGACGGTCGACGTTCTGGAGAAGCGCTCGGCGGAACTCGAAGGTGGTATCGCGGGCCTTTGTGTCAGTGCGGGCAGTGCGGCAATCAACTACTCGATTTTGAATATAGCCGAGCATGGCAACAATATCGTCTCCGTGCCTATGCTCTATGGCGGCAGCTATACGCTATTCAAACATATTCTACCGAAGCTCGGCATCGAAGTTCGATTTGCCGCGGATGATTCCGCCGCCGCGATGGAGAAGCTGATCGATGCGAAGACCAGTGCGGTTTTCTGTGAGTCGATTGGCAACCCTGCGGGCAATATTGTCGATATCGAAGCGTTGGCGAAAATGGCACATAAGCACGGCGTGCCGTTGATCGTCGACAATACTGTCGCAACGCCTGTTTTAATCAAACCCATAAAATGGGGCGCGGACATTGTCGTGAACTCGCTGACAAAGTACATGGGAGGTCATGGCACCACCTTAGGCGGCGTTATTGTTGATAGCGGTCAATTTCCCTGGGCAGACTATCCTGAGAAGTTTCACATGCTGACGGAACCGGATTCGTCCTATCACGGCGTGGTGTATACGGAAGCGCTCGGGCCGGCCGCGTACATTGGCCGCGCACGGACTGTACCGCTACGCAACACCGGATCGGCGCTCAGCCCAATGAACGCATTTCAGATACTGCAAGGTTTGCAAACGCTGCCGCTGCGTATGGAACGGCACTGCGACAACGCACTGGCCGTTGCGAAACATCTCGAGCAGCACTCGGGTGTCGCGTGGGTCAACTACGCGGGTCTTGCGAGTTCGCCGTATTACGATCTCGCTCAGAAGTACACCAACGGCAGGCCATCCGCGCTGCTGACTTTTGGCATCAAGGGCGGTTTCGATGCCGGAGTGAAGTTTTATGATGCGTTGCAGATGTTCCTGCGGCTGGTCAATATCGGTGATGTCAAATCACTGGCTGCGCATCCTGCGTCGACGACGCACCGGCAGCTATCGGATGAGGAGCTGAAATCGGCGGGCGTGACACCCGACATGATTCGGCTGTGCGTTGGAATCGAGCACATTGACGATATCCTCGCTGACCTCGATCAGGCGCTGGCCGTCGCTGGCTGAAATCATTTAGGGCTGGCGCCCCGGCCATGATTCGAACATGGGACCTACGGTTTAGGAAACCGTCGCTCTATCCGACTGAGCTACCGGGGCACGGCAGCCGGCATTCTAGCAAAGAGTACGCCGACAACGCATAATCGTGCGTATGGCTGGAATAATTGTTCGTACGTTGATAGGGATGCTGGGTCTGTTGCTGGCCTCGGCACTGATTTCAGGTTTGCAGATAGAGGGGGTGGGGACCTTTATTCTGGCGGCGCTGTTGCTTGGGCTGGTGAATGCTTTTGTCCGTCCCGTTGCTTTCCCGTTGACTCTGCCACTGACAATCATAACGCTGGGCCTGTTCCTGCTTGTTCTGAACGCGGCGATGTTCGGTTTGGTAGCGGCAATACTCGACAATTTCGTTGCCACCGGGCTTGGCTCCGCAATTCTTGGCGCATTGATCGTTTCGATTACCAGCATGATCGCGTCCTGGTACATCGGACCCAAGGGCCAAATCGAAATCCTGGTTATTCGCCGCGATTAAGCTGCAGTGAGCATTCAGACGCGCCTCCTTGAATACGTGGATGGGGACCTCGTGTTCGAGGGACGTCTCGCCTGGGACGACACGTGCCATGGTCCACGACCGGGTGTCCTCGTTTCACATACTATTGCGGGCCGCAGTGCATTTGAAGAGCGCAAAGCGCGACAGCTTGCCGAGCTCGGTTACGTTGGCTTCGCGATCGATGTCTATGGCAAGGGCACGCAGTCGACCGACTTGGTCGCAAACAAGGCCCGCATGGATGCGCTCAAGGCGGATCGACCCGGCCTGCAGAGACGGTTGCTGGTGGCGCCCGCAGAGGTCGTCGCACTTGCGCAAGAGCTGACGGCTGCGGGCGCCGACTGGCAACTAACTGCACGGCTATGGTCATACCATGCACGCTTTCAGCAACCCGATCGCACGGGATCCGGTTGGCGGCAAGGCTTATAGCGAGAGCGCCGATCGGCGTTCCTGGGCAGCGACGCGATATTTTCTCGCCGAGCTGTTTGACTAACTAGCAAGAGGAATTGATGTGAAGAATAATTTTGTAACTGTACTGGCCGGTATCGCGGCAACTATGGCATTGACTGCCTGTGGTAACGATGAATCAGAGCCTGTGGCAGCTGCCGGCGCGAAGTCCACTGCGGCCGCAGTCGAGCTGATCACCGAAGATTTCGTACGCGAGATCATCAAGGAAATTTCCGACGATCGTTACGAGGGTCGTGGTCCATCAACCGCAGGCGATATTGCCGCGCGAAAGTATCTTGCCGGACGTATGGCCGAGATGGGGCTGCAACCTGGCGCCGCCGATGGCAGCTGGGAGCAACCGTTCGACATGGTCAGCGTTGAAACGCATTCGCCGGCAAGCTGGGAGTTTTCAGGGCACGGCGAAACGAAGGCTTTCAAAAACTATGACGATTTCGTGATAAACGGTAATTTGCAACGACCGCGAATCGATATCAACGATGCCGAGGTCGTATTCGCCGGTTACGGCATCCAGGCGCCTGAATTTGGATGGGATGATTACAAAGACGTCGATGTTCACGGCAAAATCGTCATCCTCATGAACAACGATCCGGACTGGGATCCGGAGTTGTTCGCCGGTGAAACCCGCCTCTGGTACGAACGCTGGGATTACAAGTTCGAAAACGCGACGCGTAATGGCGCCATCGGCGCGATCATTATTCATACGACACCATCGGCCGGTTATCCGTTCCAGGTTTTACAGACCTCAAATACAGGCCCGCAAATGGAATTACCTGTAGGTGACGAACCGCGTAATCAGTTCAAGTCCTTCATGACCGAAGACGCGAGCCGGGCGCTGGTCGCGATGGCCGGCATGGATCTCGATGAACTGCGCGAAGCAGCCTATAACCGCGATTTCAAACCGGTGCCGCTCGGCGTGACCACATCGATCGCCGCGGACGTGTCGATCAATTCAGTGCAGACGGCGAACGTACTTGGCCTGATCCCGGGCAGTGATCCCGTGCTAAAGAGTGAGGTCGTTATATTCTCGGCGCACCATGATCACCTCGGTGTCGGACCAGCGAACGCCGACGGCGATACGATCTATAACGGTGCGATGGACAATGCCTCGGGTGTTGCCGAAGTGCTGGCGATGGCGAAGGCCTACATGGCACTGCCGGAACGCCCACGACGCTCGATCCTCGTTTGTCTCGTGGGCGCCGAAGAACAGGGCCTGCTTGGCTCGAAATGGTATGCCGCGAATCCGACGTTTCATCCGGGCAAGATCGCCGCCAACCTGAATTTCGACGGTGGCAACTTGCACGGGCTGACGAAAGACATCACCTATGTCGGCTTCGGCAAGACCTCGATTGATGAGGAAGTGATCAAGTACGCGGCGGAGCAGGGGCGTGTTGTCAAGCCGGATCAGTTCGTTGATCGCGGTTACTTCTATCGCTCGGATCAGTTCAGCTTCGCCAAGGTCGGTGTGCCGGCTGTGTACCTCGAGCCGGGTACGGACTTTATCGATCGCCCGGAAGATTGGGGTAAGCAGCAGAAAGAACTTTACGAGGAGCACCACTATCACCAGCCCTCCGACGAATACGATCCGAACTGGAACCTGGCGGGCATGGTTCAGGACACACAGGTTGGCTTCTGGATCGGTCTTGCCGTTGCGAATGCCGACGCGATGCCGACCTGGAATGCAGGCGACGAATTTGAGGCCAAACGTCTCGAAGCATTGGCGACTGCAGGCGAATAAAGTCAAGAATCTGAAATATTGATTCATAGCAAGGAATTCACGGAAATCTGTGGCGAGCATGTCGACTACATGTGGGACATTCGGCACGGGAAATAGCAACCAAGCTTGAAGCATGAAGTGAAAAGCCGGGCTTTGCCCGGCTTTTTTACTTGCGGCGAAAGCGGCTGAAAAAGCCCTTATCGGAATCGTCGTCATCATCGTCATCGTCGTCTTCCGATATCGCGTTGGGACGTATGCTCAGTGCTTTGAGTGTTTGCGTCATCGAGGTCGTTATCTGGTCCTCGATCGAGTCGACAGGGACGGAGTTGGCGGCTGTTGGCGACTCCAGCCTGCTACCGGACATGACGATACATTCGGTCGCATCGGGCGTTGCCGGTGCGCCGCGTGGCACCGTAGAATTATTGAGTTCGCGCAATACCTTTAGCCGCTGCGACGGAGATGTATCCATAACTTTCGGCGCGTTCGATTTGTCTGCCTCGATACTCAGTTCCACATCTTGAACTTCGTCATCGAGGGGTAGCGATGCGTTGGCCGCGACCTGAGCAGCAAGCGAGCTGAATTCTTCACCGAACAAGGTTTCTGCCATGAAGTCATCAACGTCTTCAATCGTCCTGGCCATTGCGATACTCGATGCGATTTTCTCGAGTTCCTGGACCGGCAGACGCGCCTCCTTAGCGGGGGCGGTGGTTGCAACAGCAGCGGCTGCAACAGTTGGGGCAGTTGCGGCAACCCGGGCAATCGGCGCCGCCGCCGGTTTGTTGACGACAGGTAACGGCTTCTCCGCAGGTTTCGCAGCCACTTTCGGCACAGGCGTCGGGGCGGTATTCGTCAAGGGTTTCGCGATCGGCTTCGGCACGATCTGTGGCTCCGGTTTCGGAATCGCTTTGGGAACCGGTTTTTGCTCAGTCTTTGGTACGGCTTTTACGACCGGCTGAATCGTCGCCTTAACGGATTTAACGCCGCCGGACTGGTCGTCATTTGATGCATTGCTGCCGCTGCGAGGTGCCGCAGCGGGTTCAGGCTGCGTTTTCTTCAGTGCTTCGGTCTCTTCTTGAATCTTCGCCTCAATCTGTTTGTCGAGTGTGATCTCCGGAATCACTTCCACACGATCATCGTTGTCGGCGCTCTTTGACGTCCCGCGCCGTGGACGTAGTTGCGAGGCAGCGGCAACAGCGTCCGGTCCCTGGGCGATCGCCATGGCTCGCTCCAGGGCTTCGAGATCGGGCCGCAGTTCGGCGAAGGTCGGATCACGATCCCAGGCCGGAATGTCCTTCGGTATTCGGCCATCTTCATCACGCGCTTCGGACGGGATGTTGGCCGTTAAATTGGTTAGCACCGGCAGTTCATTTTCGGTTTGCTCATGCACCGGTTCCTCTATCACAGTGGTGGACACTTTGAGCGGTACGGGACGGGCCTGCCATGAGGCTGCGAATTGCTCCGGACCTCGGGCCAGATAGGGTGCCAGAATCTCGAGGTCGGGCAGCGTATCCTGAATAAATACAGGCATGTCGTCCTCTTCAACCCTCACCACGGGCGTCGCGTTTGCGAGAGCCGGTTCCGGTGGCAGGATGTCCTCAACGGCCGCCGCCTTTTCGATGGCCGCGGCGACATGCTCGACCTTGTGTTTAGTGGTCAGGCCGAATTCTTCGGCGGCTGTCTGCGCGATCATTTGCGGCGTAATGCGTTTATCGCCTTTCTCCGCTGCAATGTTCAGCACGGACTCGAGCAGGTTGTTGACGACACGGGGCAGGCCATCACTGAGATCGTGTAGCGTGTTGGCGGAGCCCTCCGCAAATATCGTGTCGAACTCGCGACCCGCCAGACGGAAACAATGTTTCAGGTAGCCCTGTAACTCAATCACGTTCTGTGCGTCGAGTTTTTGTCGTGTTCGCAGGCGCTGTTTTAGTCGCGCCAGCTTCGGGTCGCGCAACAGGTCATTGATGCTGTCGTCGCCGAGCAGGATGAGGTTGGCGCCGTTGGAAACGCCGGCGTCCGCAGCGGTCAGTGCTTCTAGCTCCGATAACGTGTCGGGTCCAATGCGAGTCGCATCTTCGACCAGGATGAAGACCCGGGTATTCTGCTCGGCAAACTGCTGCAACATGCGCCGAAAGGTTGCGAACCTGTGCACCGTGCTCTTTGGCAACTGCCGTGCGCCCATTCCGGCGAGCAATATCTCCAGAACTTCGTCGGCCCCGAAGGTCTTGCGGCCAATGGTTACGATGCCCCGCTTTTATCCGATGCCATCGAGCGCTCGTTTTGCTATCGTCGTTTTGCCAGAGTCAACGGGTCCACTCAGGCAGACAACGGCATCCTCGGTCAATAATGCTTTTTTCAGGGCTGCGATAACGGCTGCAACCTGCGGCGCCACAAATACGTTTGTGCCGACTACGTGGGCGGAAAACGGGGCCTTATTCAGGCCAAAGTGCGACAGGTACGAGTTCATCTGTGGCAGTTTGTAGCCAAACAGGCGCGAATTCAGGGAGTTAAGTCACAAAAAGCGATTTTTATGTTATTTGGCGCGACGTACTCCAAGGCGCGGAATAATATGGTGCCTGGGCATGACTGTTGGTTCCTTGTTCGGACGGATCTCGATGAAAAACCTCCTTGCTATCAAATACTTCGGTGTTATAGCGAACTACAACACCAATTTACTAACTATTGACACCATCCCGGGATATACAGGGCAGTAAAAAAATGCAGCGAAAAACCAAGCGTATTTTGTTGGTCGTTGGCATATTTGCCGGCACCATTCTGGCGGCCGCGGCGCTGCAGTCCATGCGCCTTGAGCCGGAGAAAAAAGACGTCGAAAATCTTGATTTGCTGGTCGACGTGCTTGAGCTCAAGTCGACGACCGAAAGCTTTGAAATATTGAGCCAGGGCATCGTACGCCCACGCACTCAGACCGTTCTCAGTGCGGAAGTGTCCGGGTCGATTGTCGAGATTTCGCCGAAGTTCATTGCCGGCGGCGTGTTTCGGGCAGGCGAGGTCCTGATGCGGATCGATCCGATCAATTATGAGGCCGCGGTCGAGCGATCGATGGCATTGGTCCGGCAACGTCAGATCGAGAATGACGGTGCGGAGAAATTACGTCTGCAAGGCTACCGTGCGGAGGCTGAGCTGGCCGCCGCTGCTGCCGCGCTGGCTTCGGCAAGCGCAGAACTGGTCAGCGCGCGACGCAACCTCGAACGAACCTATATTCGGCTGCCGTACGAGGGCATGGTGTTATCCAAGGACGCCGATCTCGGCCAGTTCGTTAATCCCGGCACGCCAATTGGCTCAACTTTCGCCACAGACTCTGCGGAGATTCGCCTGCCCTTAACCGACCAGGACCTAGCATTCGTCGAGATACCGAGTAGCAGTGATATTACCGGAACTGGCAGCGCGAACGGCCCGTTGGTTCAGCTCAGCGCCGTTCAAAAAGGCCAGCGCGTGTTGTGGAACGTGCAAATCGTGCGCTCGGAAGGTGTCGTCGACGAACTGAGTCGGGTGACCTACGTCGTCGCGCACCTGGATGATCCCTACAAGCTGCATGGCGAGGGAGTCCCATTGCCAATTGGCACATTTGTTTCTGCTAGAATCAGCGGCTCGAATGCGGTCGACATAATTCAGGTACCGCGGAGTGCCGTTCGTGGTTCCGACCAGCTGTTGTTCATAAGCGATGAAGACACCATCGAAATTCGCTCGGTCAGCATTCTCAGATCCGACGCGTTGTATGTCTATGTCGATGGTGGTGCAGAGCCCGGCGAACGAATTGCGACAACGGCAATCGCAGCACCGACCAACGGCATGAGCGTGCGCACGGCCAATACAGCTGTAGCTGCCGAGAACTAGGCATGGACATACAAGAGCTGAATCCCCGGAATGGACTGATCGCGTGGTTTGCAGGCAATCACGTCGCCGCAAACCTGCTGATGTTTTTCATTATTGTGGCCGGCCTGATTTCTGCCTTTACGATTCGCAAACAGACAACGCCGGAATTCGAGCTGAACTGGATTCAGGTACAGGTGCCCTACCTGGGTGCTGCGCCACAGGAGGTGGAAGAGGGCGTCGTGATCAAGGTTGAGGAGGCGGTGCAGGATATCCAGGGAATTAAAGAAATCCGATCGCGCTCCCAGGAAGGTAATGGCTCGATCACCATCGAAGTATCCCAGGAGGTCGACATCAACGAGGTGCTGACCGAAGTGAAAACGCGCGTCGATGCCATATCGACGTTTCCCGGGCTTGCGGAAAAACCGGTCATATACAAAGTCGAAGCCGATACGCCGGTCATTTTCGTCGCGATTCACGGCAATCTTGACGACTACTCGCGCAAGCTGATCGCACAGGACGTGCGCAACGACTTGTTATCGATGCCGGAAATCAGCCAGATCGAGTTCTACGGCGATCGGGCTTTCGAAATCAGTATTGAAGTCTCCGAGCACACATTGCGCGAATACGATCTGACAATGTCAGAGGTATCGGAGGCCATCCGTCGTTCGTCCGTCGACATGCCTGGCGGCACGATAAAAACCGAAGGTGGTGACATTTTGTTGCGCACCGAGGGGCAGGTGTACACGGGTCGGCAATACGCGGATCTTGTGCTGCGCACCAATCCGGACGGAACGCGGCTGTTACTCGGAGACATCGCGAACATCAACGATGGCTTTGTCGAGACGGAAGGCTTTGGCCGCTTCGATGGCGAACCCACGGCGACACTGAACGTGCTTGCAAACGGCCAGCAGAACGAACTGAGAACTGCCGCCGCAGTCAAGACTTACGTCGAGGAGAAGCGCAAAACTTTACCGCCCGGTGTGGAGATGGACTTGTGGGTGGACCGCTCTCATTACCTGACGGGTCGCCTCGACATGATGCTGAAGAACATGTGGCAGGGCGCGCTGCTGGTGTTCCTGGTCCTGTCCCTGTTTCTGCGTATGAAAGTCGCCGGCTGGGTCATCATTGGCATACCGGTTGCCTTTCTTGGCACCTTGTTTCTGATGCCCTTCGGGCCCTGGCCAGTCACTATCAACATGATCAGCCTGTTCGGCTTCATCATCGTGCTCGGTATCGTCGTGGACGATGCGATCATCATTGGCGAAAGCGTTTACACCAAGATTCGGGCTGACGGGCATACCATCGACAACGTCGTATTGGGCGCACAAAAGGTGGCCTTGCCCGCGACGTTTGGCGTGTTGACGACGATTGCGGCGTTTGCGCCAATGCTATTCATAGGTGGTGTCGTGGGGCCGTTTTTTGAGGCTATGGGGATGGTTGTCATTCTGTGCCTGATGTTTTCGCTGATCGAATCGAAGCTGATCTTGCCGGCGCACCTGGTGCACGCGAATATCAAGGCGGTCGATGAAGACGACTTGTTCCATCCGCAACGCCATATTGGTGTGCTCGAATCGATTCCGCGCTTTTTTCAGAAAATCCAACGCCACACCCAACACGGGTTGCACCGGGTGATTCACGACCACTACCGGCCGCTGCTGGTTCGCTCGATCAACAATGCGGGTCTTACCGTGACGATTTTCCTGGGTGTGTTGATCCTGACGTTCGGTTTGCTGGGCAGTGGTTTTGTTCGAGTCGTGCTGTTCCCGGAAGTGCCGGGCGATTTCATTCGTATGGACCTGGCGATGGAGAGCGGCTCGGCACCCGAAGCACGTAACGTCGCGCTGAATCGTGTTGAGCGCGCCATTCTTGATCTCAACCAGGACTACATTGCCGAAAACCCGGACCTGCCGCCGATGATCAGTCATATAGGATCGTTCTCGCAGGGTGATACCGGTGCTGTCGCGTGGGTGGAATTGCCTATGGTGACGGGTCGACCGTTGCAGGTATCGGAGATCACGAGGCTATGGCGTGAACGCGTCGGCGAAATCCCGGGAGTCAGGGAGTTGACGTTTGAGGACGGGGATAATTTCGGCGGCGGCCCGCCATTGAGTTTTCGCCTCTCCGGCGACAACTATGCGGCGCTGGAAGAAGCGTCCACCGAGCTGGAAGACCATCTTGCAACCTATGCGGGCGTATTCGATATTCGCAATTCGTCGGATAGCGGGGCGCAGGAAATCAAGCTCGCCATCAAACCCGAGGCCGAGGCGCTTGGGCTGACAATGGATTCACTGGGCCGCGAGGTACGCCAGGCTTTTTACGGTGAAGAGGCGCAGCGTATTCAGCGCGGCAAGGACGAGCTCAAGGTTATGGTTCGCTATCCGGCAGAAGATCGCCGTTCGATCGCGGACCTCGAGAACATGCGTATTCGTACGCCGAGTGGCGAAGAGGTGCCGTTCGAATCAGTCGCTGACGTCTCGTTTGGCAAAAGCTATTCGAGCATCGCGCGCCTGAATCGGGCCAGGACGATCGAAGTGTCGGCGGATATTGATCCGGAGATCGCGGAACCCGGCAAGATCGCAACGGAGATATCGGACGAGTACATTCCGACCCTGTTGTCCAGGCATTCCGGTGTCACTTATGGACTGGAGGGCAGCAGCCAGGAAGAACAGGAGTTCATGCGCAATATTTCGATCGCATCGATCGCCGCATTGTTCCTGATCTATGCGCTGATCGCGATTCCGCTGCGTTCCTATGGCCAGCCCCTGGTCATCATGTCGGTGATTCCGTTCGGCGTGGTCGGCGCAGTGATTGGCCACGTGATCATGGGCAAGGCGCTGAGCATGTTCTCTCTGTTTGGCCTGATCGCATTGGCCGGTGTCGTGGTCAATGACAGCCTGATCATGGTGGACTTTATTAATTCAGCTCGGCGAGAAGGGCTGCCGATCGTGCAGGCTGTAGTCGATTCCGGGACGCGACGATTCCGTGCGATCATCCTGACTTCGTTTACGACGGCGGCGGGATTGATGCCGATCATGCTGGAATCCAGTGTGCAGGCTCAGTACGTCATTCCCATGGCGATATCGATGAGCTTCGGCATCCTGTTTGCCACGTTCATTACCCTGTTTCTCGTGCCTGCGTTGTACGTGCTGTCGCGTAATTTCAAGTTGTGGATTCTCGATCGCGAGGAACCGAAGTCGGCCGCAGCCGGGGAACAGTTCGTCTGAACAAAATAAGGGGTCAGAGCCCAATGAGCTCTGACCCCGATTGATAGTTGCCGCTTACTTCTTCAATGCAGCCTTGCGTTCCCTGGTTTCCTTGATCACGGCATCGGAAACGTTTTGCGGGCAGGGCGCGTAATGCGAGAACTCCATCGAGAACTGGCCACGACCTGACGTGAGGGTTCGCAGGTGACCGATGTAGCCGAACATATCGGCCAGCGGAGCATTCGCTTTGACACGTACGCCCGTAGGACCAGCGTCCTGCGACTTGATCATGCCGCGGCGACGGTTGAGATCGCCGATGACGTCACCGACGTTGTCATCCGGTGTGAACACGTCGACCTTCATAATCGGCTCCAGCAACTGCGGGCCGGCTTTCGGTACAGTCTGGCGGTAGGCAGCCTTGGTCGCAATTTCAAACGCGAGCGCCGACGAGTCGACAGCATGGAACGCACCGTCGCGCAGCGTGAATTTCACGTCCAGCAACGGGTAACCGGCCAAGGTACCTTCGTCCAACATGGACGCGAAGGCCTTTTCGCAGGCGCTCCAGAACTCGCGTGGCACGCTGCCACCCGTCACCGCGGATTCAAACACATAGCCAGCGTTGGTCTCGGCCGGCTCGATCGTGTATTCGATTTTCGCGTACTGACCCGAACCACCGGACTGCTTCTTGTGCGTGTAGACGTCGTCAACCGACTGCGTAATTGTCTCGCGGTAGGCGACTTGCGGCTTGCCCACTTGCACATCGACGCCATGCGTGCGGCGCAGGATGTCGACCTTGATGTCCAGGTGCAGTTCACCCATGCCTTTGATCAGGGTCTCGCCGGAGTCCTCGTCGGTCGCGACGTGGAAGGACGGGTCTTCCTGCACCATCTTGTTCAGTGCAACGCCCATCTTCTCGTTGCCGGCCTTGTCCTTGGGCGAGATCGCGATCGAGATAACCGGCGCCGGGAACACCATCGGTTCGAGCGTCGCCGGGTGATCGACATCCGCCAGCGTGTGCCCGGTGCGTGTGTTCTTCATGCCCAGCAGCGCAACGATGTCGCCAGCCTGGGCTGAGTTGAGTTCCAGGCGCGAGTCGGCTTGCATCTCAACGATACGGCCGATGCGTTCAGTTTTGCCGGTGAACGTGTTGAGAACGTTGTCGCCTTTCTCCAGCCTGCCCGAGTAGATGCGCGTAAAGGTCAATGCGCCGTAGCGGTCGTCCATGATCTTGAACGCCAGCGCTCGCAGCGGCTTGTCCGGATCGACGATGGCCAAGCCACCGGTCTCGTTGCCCTCGAGGTCAACCTCAGGCTGCGGTGTCACTTCCATCGGGTTCGGCAGATAATCAACCACTCCATTAATAACATTCTGTATACCCTTGTTTTTAAAGGCGGAACCACAGTAGGTTGGGAAGAAATCCAGCGCGATTGTGCCCTTGCGAATACAGCGCTTGAGGTCGGCCTCCGATGGCATGTTGCCTTCCAGATACTGCTCGAGCAGCTCGTCATCCTGCTCGACCGCGATCTCGATCAGCTTCTCGCGCCATTCGGCGACCTGGGTCAGCATGTCTTCAGGGACATCGGTAATTTCATACGCTGTCGGGTCATCCACCGTTTTCCAGATCCAGGCTTTCTGGGTCACGAGGTCGACTACGCCCCTGAAATCGTCCTCAATGCCGATCGGCAGGTTCATCACGACCGGTGTTGCGGCCAGGATATCCTTCACCTGCTTGACGACGCTGTAGAAGTCAGCGCCGATGCGGTCGAGCTTGTTGACGAAAATAATGCGCGCGACCCCGGCATCATTCGCGTAGCGCCAGTTGGTTTCGGACTGCGGTTCGACACCGCCGGAGCCACAGAATACGCCCACGCCGCCATCCAGAACCTTGAGCGAACGATACACCTCGATCGTGAAATCGACATGTCCCGGTGTGTCGATGATGTTCAGGCGATGATTGTCCCAATTGCAGCTGATCGCGGCCGCCTGAATCGTAATGCCGCGCTCCTGTTCCTGTTCCATGAAGTCCGTCGTCGCGGCGCCATCGTGTACCTCACCGATTTTGTGGATCTTGCCGGTCAGCTTCAGGATACGTTCGGTGGTCGTCGTCTTACCCGCGTCCACGTGGGCAAAAATGCCGATATTTCGGTACTTGGTCAGGTCTGTCATGTCATGAGCTCAGTCGTCGTTTATTTCAATATCCTGGGTGCTCGCCAGTACGAAGCCGCAAACTCGCGCGATGGCGGGAGCGGATCGAGCCGTCAAACAAAGAGGATGCGTTAATCCCTGCCGGTGCCCAGATATACGTACAAAGCAGGCTGGGTGGGCTTTCGGGCGCGGATAATAGCAGCGCAAACGCTCGTAAACCAGCGATTTCGGGACGGATTCTGCTTATCAGGCCAAGCGACCTTGATGCGGAAAATCCGATGTCCCGAACACAATTGTTTCAGCTACGCCTGGTCGCGACCGTCGCCGCGTTCGGCCGGTCTCGGTCTTCGTATTTCTGATCTGGGGACGCCGTCGCTTTGACCTGTAATATGTCAAGACCTTGTCGCCGTTTCACTGAAAGTCGGGTCACAAGGTGACACGTTTTGTGGCGTTCTTGCAGAGCGATTCGCTACTCGTGAACCGCTAACTCTTTGATCTTCAATGGATTAGCGAATGGATGGTCGTGGGTGCCTATCTTGGCACAGCGCTTGCAACAGTGTGCCTACCAGCCAAGAAGCACGGAGACGATCATGGCACCAGCAATTATTCAGGATTGGACCAGCAGTACGGTTTTACTCAAGTATCAGGAACAGCGTGACGTTGAATATCGCGTCTATCGCGACAGCGCCGGAATCTTCCAGGAGATTCGGGAGCCCGATGGCTTGCCGCTACACACCCAGGAAATCCCCGAAGGCATGAAGCTCCACCGGCATAGTTATGAGTTTCTGCTGCGTTACGTACTGCTCGATGTGGTCAACACCTAAACCGGGAGCTCGCGCTGTCCTGGCTGCCAGTGTGTCAGATGTATGTGCGCAGCGCCCATGCCGAGGCTGCGCACCCATCGCGCGGCGGCGTCCAGTGATACCCAGGTCTTGACCTTGCCCTTGTGAGTCTCCGCAGTGACTGCGCCGTTTGCTGTGTTTGCTTCGATGTGGAAGCGGGCACCGCTGGCAATGATATTGATCTTCTTGATGGCGCCAGCGGCGACCATCGCCTTCATCAGTCTCTCATCCATGCTCGATCCTCGGGAAAAGGTCAGATTGTTCGGGGATAGGAATTCCTTGCTGATCGCAATGTCGGCGAATCAGGACCTCAACCATGTTCGCGACGCTGCGATGCTCGATCGCAGCGGCTTCCCGCACGGCTTCCTTGATGGCGGGATCGATGCGCAGGTTCAGGGTGGAGATCTTGGTCTTTGACATGCATTACATTGTATATTAAATGTATTACAAATGTAACGCATTTTATGATTTTTAAATAGCCGTATGTGCGCTCTGCCACGGCAAGTTCCAGCATCTTGGGCTAACGTTATTGCCATGACTATGGACTTCGTCATCCGTCACTGGGCGCTCCTCATCGCGAGCGTTATGGGAACAGCCGTTGTTCTGTTCGTGCTGTATCGCCTGGAGGCCGAGTCGGCCCGCGGCAGGCTTCGTTCCCGGGTGCGCGAGCTGAACGCACAAAAGATCGCGGCGAAGCGGGCAGAGCGCAATTCCAACCGCGCGCAACAACGCTTCCATCGCTTGCAGGGGCGGGCCGGAACCGTGCCGCCGCGGCAATTGAGCGCTGCGGACGAGGCGGTGCAGGATGCCCGCATGCTGCAAAAAGTTGCCGATGACCTCGTGCTGGTTGCCCAGCGCAAGCTTCGTGATCTGATCATTGAGGAATTTCCGCCAAACCGGCACGATGGGCTACGCAACAAATACCTGTGACGGAGTCTTGCCATGGATCAACAAACCATCTTCATGATTTGTATGTTTATCGGTGTCGCATCCACAGCGATGATTGCTGTGACGCTGCTCGCCATCGTGCTCGGCAAGGTGCAGGTCTGATTTAACATAAGCGGCCCATCAGCCGCTCAATCCCGCAAAACAATGGCTTGCTTGAGCAGGTGGCCTGCTGCATTGACTTTGTCATTCCGGAATATCAAAATGATATCGAATTGACGACAATCAGGAGATGGACATGAATCGTGAAATTGTAAGAACGGTCTCGTCGGGCTATTTGATGTTGCTGCTGCTGGCAGTCGCGCAGATCGGATTTGCCTGGGCCCTGTTCCAGGCTGCGATCGCGATCTCCGCAGCCGGCATCGTCGCCGCCGCGATTGCCTCGCTGATCACGGCTATCTTCTGGGCCGGGTTTTTCATGGTGCATCCGAATGAGGCGAAGGTGCTGCAGCTGTTCGGCAAGTACACGGGCACCGTGCATGAGGCTGGGCTGAAGTGGGCGAATCCGTTCTATTCGAAAATTGCGGTGTCAACCCGCGTCAGGAACTTCGAAAGCAGCAAGTTGAAAGTGAATGACTCCAGAGGTAGCCCGATCGAAATTGCAGCGGTTGTAGTGTGGAGAGTATCCGATACCGCTGAGGCGCTGTTCGAGGTCGATGATTACGAAGAGTTTGTACGCATACAAAGCGAGTCCGCTTTGCGCAATCTGTCGACGTCGTATTCGTATGAACCCCACGAGGGCGAGGGCACGACGCTGCGCAGCCAACCGATTGAAATAGCACAGGCTTTGCGCGACGAGATTCAGGATCGCCTCGAAACCGCCGGGGTCACGGTTATCGAGTCGCGCATCAGTCACCTCGCTTATTCGCCGGAGATCGCCAGCGCGATGCTTCGTCGTCAGCAGGCTTCGGCGATTATTGCCGCGCGTCGACAGCTCGTGATGGGAGCTGTCGGGATGGTCGAGATGGCGCTCGACGAGCTCAAGAAGGGCAAGATCGTTGAGCTTGATAAAGAGCGCAAGGCGGCCATGGTCAGCAACCTACTCGTTGTGCTTTGCGGCGAGGAGTCGGCCAAGCCAATCGTGAATACCGGCTCGTTGTACACCTGATTTCAACTTTGCAGAATCCAGCGGGAACCGAGAATGGTGGAACGTAAAGCGTTTGCACTCCGAATCGACAGCAAAACCCTGAATGCGGTGCAGCGATGGGCGAATGACGATCTTCGGAGTCTTAATGGGCAGATCGAGTTTGTGCTCCGTGAGGCACTACGCAAGGCAGGCAGGCTGCCGAAAGCAGCCGCGGATAAGGGGGAGTAGGCAGCGCCACCAATGTTAGTATCGGGGCATGCGCAGTTTCGTACCTTTCGTACTTGTTTTTCTGGCGATTTTCATCGCCGGGTGTATCGCCTATATCGCATGGGAGTTTTCGTCCGACAGGACCTCGCCGGGTGACCCGACGAGGTCCAAAGACGAAACCTGATTCTTGCCCTACTGCCGGTCCCTGGCGCTGCCTTTGCTGGCGCTGCTTTTGCTGGCGCTGGCAACCCTGTTGGATCCTGAGCTCTCGGCCCTGGGCCCTGATGCTTGGTTGGAATACGAAGGCTGCTTATTCGAGCGCGATGGCTGGCTTGAGTTCGAGGCCTGGTAGCTCGAGCGCGACGGCTGGCTTAAGCGCTCCTGGCTCTGGCGTGAGCTCGTTGTAACGGGTCTCGTCGTCGCAGGCTTCGATTCACTTGATGGCCGTTGTGCCACCTGAGTCTCGCGAGGCCGTTCGCGAAACTTGATTTCCGGCGTGTTCGGCACCGCTTTGCTGGTTCGCGCGGTGCTCACAGCAGCTGACTGCGTTGGACGCGCGGGTGTCGTCCTGGTTGCGTCACGCTCGCGGAATCGAATCTCGGATCGACTATCCGCCGTTTGGCGCGAAGCCGTCTGGCGCGAAGCCCATTCTCGCGGCTCCGCTTTGAGCGAGTTGGCCGGTCCCGAAGCCAATTGTCGCGAGCTAGATTTTGTCGCGGCAGCTTGTCTCGAATCTGTAGTTTGCGAGGTGCTCGAGCGTGTCGCCGTTCCCGGGTACTGACGACTGCGTGTCACTCTCTGGTCGTGGTGGCTAACTGTGCTGCCGGAGTGCGCCTGCCAGTGATGGCCGTTATGTCCGTGATGATCCGAGTGGCCGCCATAATAGTAATCGTTATGCGCGTGGATATCGTAATGACGATACCAGTGATTGTAGTGGTAGTAGGAATAACCGTAGTACGGGTGTCCGTAATAACTATGATGGTAGACATGCAAACTATCGGTGTACCAGCCCACCGCAAACGTCGTCGTTACTCCCCAGAAAAAACCGTTGTTGAATGCATAGCCATACGGATACGGGTAGTAGTAGACCGGATACGGTTGCGGGTAATAGTAGTAGGCGGGCCGGGACTGATAAACGACTACCTGCTCGGGCTCGTAATACGGGACGTAGATGACATCCTCCGCAACCGGCGTGATCTCGATGACACCGTCTTTCTGCGAGACTGTCTGATGCGAATCGCTTTGCAGATTACCTGCAGCGTGGGCGCGATCGCGAAACGATTCAATCGCGGCAATGACGTCCGCCTGCTGGGTTACGACCGCTTCGCCGAGCCGCCAGGTCTGGTCGAGTTCATCGGTCAGCAATTCCACCACTTCCGGATAGTTGATGAGCGCAACCACCGAATCGTCCCAGTCTTCGTCCGGCTTGAGTGACGGGTCGCTCTTCAGGTCCCCAAGGAATCGTTCCGCCTGAACGAGCTGCAATGGATAGGTGGTTGCCGGCAGGACTATCGCCAGCAGATCGTCCGGGTACAGCGCGATTGGCCCGACGAGGTCCGCAAGTTCCGTGGCGGACAACAATGGAATTTCTTCAGTCGTCGCAGCGATGCTTTGCCCGGCATCATCGACCGGTACCTGGGCACTGCCTATCCCTGGCGTAGCCAGGAGCAGCGTAACGAGCGAGCCCGCAAAGCCGTATTTTCTGAGCGCTAACCTGTCCATTTTCGCCTCCTGATCCGGGAATTTGTGCCGGATTTGTTGATTCGAGGCCCAGACTAGTCCAGTCAAGCTGAACCGACGCTTAACCGTCAGTCGTCACCGCCGTGCCAGCCGATGAATTTCCAGCCTTCTTCGGTACGGATCAGGATGTCGGTGTAGCGACCATTGTCGGACTTGACCTTACCTTCTTTGTCGCGAAATGCGCTGCTGTAAAGGTAGTGTACGACGGCAGTGTTCTCATGGATCACGATTTCAAGAGGGTACAATTCGTGGGCAACCATGTTTCCCTGCTGGTCCGCAAAACGATCCCACATCTGGGTCGACGATTTTGAGCGCGGTGCGGGGGCGTCTTTGGCCCAGCCATAAAAGCGCTCCGCGAGCATGTCATCGATCCACTCTTTATCGCCGTTTTCGTCGGCCTGCCACAGTGCTTCAACCGCAATCCAGACGTCGGTCGCATCATCGCGCGCGTCTTGTGCGACGGCGCTGCCGAGGAAAATGAAAAGCAGTGCAGCAATTGCAAACTTGAGCTTTTCCAGTGCGTTCATTGTTGGTCCCCATTGCCAGATGCCAGCAGGATTGCAGAGTTTAGTCGCATCGCCGAAGCGCGACAAACTAAATAGCGTCTAATCAGTACCCAGAGCGAGTGACTGAAGTTGGTCGAGTTCAGTATCGCTGATGCGGCTTTGCACATCCTTGACATACAAA
Organism: Pseudomonadota bacterium; assembly: GCA_027618995.1. GTDB lineage: Bacteria > Pseudomonadota > Gammaproteobacteria > Steroidobacterales > Woeseiaceae > UBA1847. The sequence continues at coordinate 189,851 of JAQCGO010000002.1, forward strand.
ACCTTGAGTTGGTCCGGCGACAGATAGTCGGGGTGATGAAGCTCGACGATCGTTGCGTAGTTGACGGATTGGGATTTTTGTTTGACGTTCAGCCTATAGGCGTGCATCGCCAGCTCCACAGGTTCATCGAGCTGCATCAGCTGGCCGACCGGATGGTCTGCCGGGGACAGAAACAGCGTGCCGACATACAGCGTCGATTTCCGGATCTCCCAATCGCTGGCCTTGAACGTGGCGCCTATGGACTGGCCGGCCAGGACTTCGGCGTGCGCGGCGTTCACGCCGGGCGCCAACTGCTTGTCGAACAGCACAACTGCATAGGTACGACATACCTTGCGATCACCCTCGAGGCTGTACAGGCTCGAGCGTCGCACACCGTCCTCGTACTCAAGGACGTCGATTCCGTAGGAACCAAACCGTTGCTCGATCAGCTCGCTGTTCAGCGCTTCAGGTTGCAGTGCGCATGCGTTGAGCACCGCGGCAATGACAATGAGGGCCACAAGATTAAAGCGCATCGGGATATACTGCAGCCTGCAATAGAATTCGGAGGCGCGTAATGTTGCATCAAATTGCATGCTATCGCTGCGGATTTTCGCTGGCGGCCTTGTCGTTGCCGTTTTCCCGTCAGGACGAATGTCCAGAGTGTCACAACTATCTGCATGTTTGCAAGATGTGCGAGTACTTTGATGCGCGCGTGCCGCGGCAGTGTCGTGAAGACGGTGCCGAAGAGGTGCGCGAGAAGGAGCGACTGAACTTTTGTGACTGGTTCAAGCCGAGTGCTCGGGCATTCGACGCCGCCGGGAAAAGCGCCGAAGATGAGGCGCGCGTGGCGGCAGAGAATCTGTTCAAGTGAGACCGGAACGCAATGACATTTGATCGCCGTAAATTCTTGCAGCTTGCCGGCGCCGTTGCGGCCATCCCGGCCTGCGCCGGCACCCAGAAAATTCCGACGCCGGGTGTGCCGCGCGGCCCGTTTGACGAAGACTCGACGGCGGATGACGTGCTTGGCGGGACGGATCTCAGCGGCAAGCTCGCAGTGGTCACGGGCTGCACCTCCGGTATCGGTCTTGAGACCATGCGCGCACTCGCGAGTCGCGGCGCCTGGGTCGTTGGCACGAGCCGCACGCTGGAATCTGCTACCGCAGCCTGCAAGGCAGTGCGGGGACAAACGTCGCCGCTGCAGCTCGAACTGTCAGACTTCGAATCCGTGATTCGTTGCGCAAATGCAATTCGCTCAATCAACGCGCCGCTCGATATCCTGATTTGCAACGCGGGCTACCTCGGTGCCAGCGGCGAGCCCGGGCTGATCGACGGCATAGAGCGGTACTTTGTCGTCAATCATCTGGGCCACTTTGTCTTTGTTAATCGCTTGCTCGGTCGTCTTAACATGGCGGATCAGGGCCGCATCGTAGTCGTGGCCAGCCGCGCCGCTTATACCAACGCACCGGACGCTGGCATCGAGTTCGACAACCTGGATGCGCATCGTGACTACGATGACCGGCGTGCGTACGGGCATTCCAAACTGGCTAACGTACTGTTTGCATTGCAACTCGGGACGCTGCTCAGAGGGACCCGAATCACGGCCAACGCTTTACATCCGGGAGTCATCAATACCGAGATCGATCGCAATATGAATCGATTCATGCAAGGTGCTTTTGCCGTTGCTACAGCGCTCGGCTACGGCAAGTCGATCGCACAGGGTGCGGCGACCAGTTGCTACGTCGCGACGAGTCCGTCACTTGGTGCGACGAGTGGCAAATATTTCGAGGACTGCAATGCCGTGACCCTAATGGGCGAAGGGCACCTGCATGACGAAGCGATGGCCGCAGAACTCTGGCAGGTGAGTGAAGAACTGACGCGCGAACATCTGGTGACTCATCGCGGCCCGGATTTCAATGATTTCGAGAAAGCGGCGCGTAAGGGTCAGGACTAGCGACGTGAACCACCGTATCGGCCGACTGCTGTTCGGATTTGCCGTAGGCTTGGTGCTCGCATTCCTGTCGTATCGCTGGGTTGCAGACACGGGACCGCGCATCGAACGAGCGGAGCAGGAACATGTCGTGCTGACATCGCGCGCGCTACTGCACGCGACCCTGGGCCTTGGCGAACTCGAAGTCGTCGACCCGCTCGCACCGGATCGAGTCGTTGGCAAGGCGTACGTATATCCGGTTAACCCAGGATGGGAGGTTTCCGGGTTTTACCGCCGCAACGCACAAGACCTCTGGCATCCCTACCTGCTGACGCTCGACGCGTCGTTGCAGCTCGCGCATCTGAAGATATCGGATACGGCGTTACTGGGCCGCAACGGTGCAGCACAACTCGAAGTCCTGCCGTAGTTTCGAGCCGTAGCCGAGGTCAGGTCGGCGTCGCGCGCGATTCCCGGCGCCACTCATCGACATTGAGCTCAATGAAAAAGAATGCGACCAGCCAGAGGAACGCATCCCAGAAGTCCACGAAGTCGCCCTTCAGGCCCCAGTAAATTGCGGCCAATAACAGCACCAGGTACATGACAACCTTGCTTGCATTGCTCGCCTTTAGTGCTGTGCCGAGATATCGATCGTGCTCCTGCAAGCGCACGTCGATCTCAAGCACCAACACGATGAGCAGCCACACTGCCGAGTTGATGACATCGACCCAGGCCAGCATCTTATTGGAGGCCAGATCCGTCGAGTCGACCACGGTAGACATCCCGGGCAATTGATAAAATGCAGTAGCTGACGAGAAAGCTGCGCAATTTTCACTTGTTATCGCGACGAATTCGTCGAGGCCCGATGCATAGGTCCAGTGATCGGCAAGCGTGCACAAGTCACTCACGTCTGCGAGCGGCGCAACGCCATCAAAAAAAGTCAGGTTGGCAATGTAACCGTAGAATGAATAGACGATAAACACATAAGTCGCGATTCGCATGGTCTGCAGGGTCAGGACAACCCGCTTCGTGAAATGATGATCTTCGAGCAGAGACGTTTCGAGTTCGAACATCAGCAGCAGCACGACCCAGGCAAGTGTGTCGATGGTCGAGGCATACGCTTCAATGATCCGTGATAGCCCGACGCCACCATCGAACTGCAATTGTGCGGCGGCGGACTCCTCAAAGAAAAACAAAAAGATGTTTAGCGTGAGGAGAGTGTAGATCGCGTATTTGAAAGCCTGGAATATTTGCCTGCGAGTCAGTGTCACACGAGTCATCCATCGCCGAAGCCGATGATTCTAATCCTGCTCTGCGGTCTCTGTCTAAACGCCGGCATCGACGAGGTTGGCGATACGGCAATTGGGCTGCTTGAATAACAGCTCGACGAGCTCCCATTGAGGATTTCCGAGGATTCGATCAGGTCGATCGGTGGCGGCAGATCCAGCAGCGAATTGTTGGATAATTCAGGATTAAAAACAGTCACTTAACATAAACCAAGGCCAATCGCTACAAGCCATCGACACGTTACGCAGATAGGTCGATCGGGTCGACATCAGCGTGAACCAGTTGGAGAAACGAAGATTTTTTACTCAGAAGCGACGTACTTAATGCCTTGCGCCAACTTTGCTATAGAATCCAGCTCCCGTAATTCAACGACGATAAGGACAGCCCATCGTGAGCCCAAAAAGTGACATCGAAATCGCCCAGGCGGCGAATATTCGTCCAATTACCGAGATCGCCGCGAAACTCGGCATATCACCAAAGTCACTGATTCCCTACGGGTACGACAAAGCCAAGATCGATGCCAAGTTCATACGCTCGTTGCAGGGCAAACCCGACGGCAAGCTCGTCCTGGTGACGGCGATTTCACCGACGCCGGCCGGTGAAGGCAAAACCACCACGACCGTGGGACTTGGCGATGGCCTGTACAAGATCGGCAAGAAAGCGCTTATTTGCCTGCGCGAGCCGAGCCTTGGGCCTTGTTTCGGCATGAAAGGCGGTGCTGCTGGCGGCGGCTATGCCCAGGTGGTGCCAATGACCGATATCAACCTGCATTTCACGGGCGATTTCCATGCCATCGGCGCGGCCAACAACCTCCTGGCGGCAATGATCGACAACCACATGCACTGGGAAAACGAACTGAATATTGATCCTCGGCGAGTCACCTGGCGCCGCGTATTGGACATGAACGACCGCACGCTGCGGTCGGTGACCACGGGTCTTGGCGGGTATCACAATGGCGTGGTACGCGAAGCGGGCTTCGACATTACGGTCGCGTCGGAGGTCATGGCAATTTTCTGCCTGGCCACGGATCTCGCAGATCTTGAGAAGCGGCTCGGCAATATCGTACTGGGATACACGCGCAGCAATGAGCCGGTCACGGTGCGCGAACTCAATGCGCACGGCGCAATGACGGCGTTGTTGCTCGACGCCCTGCAGCCCAACCTCGTGCAAACCATCGAGAACAACCCGGCGCTGATGCACGGCGGACCTTTTGCCAACATTGCGCACGGCTGCAACTCGGTCATGGCGACAACGACGGCACTCAAACTGGCCGACTATGTCGTCACTGAAGCGGGCTTTGGCGCCGACCTGGGGGCCGAGAAGTTCTTTGACATCAAGTGTCGCAAGGTGGGCCTGAAGCCTGACGCTGCCGTACTGGTTGCCACGATCAAGGCACTGAAGATGCACGGCGGTGTCGCCAAGTCGGACCTTGGTACGGAAAACGTAAAGGCGCTCAAGGAAGGTCTGAAGAACCTGGGTCGTCACCTCAGGAATCTGGGGCAATTTGGCGTACCGGCCGTGGTCGGCATCAATCGCTTTACGGCGGACACCGATGCCGAGGTGCGGGCCGTGCAGGAATATTGCGAGACTTTCGGTGTGCATGCCGTGAACTGTACCCACTGGGCGGACGGCGGCGCCGGCGCTACGGAGCTGGCGAAAGCGGTCAGTACTCTGGCGGAAAGTGGTTCGGCCCAGTTTCGCCCCCTGTACCCGGACGACATGCCGCTCTGGGACAAGGCGAAGTGCATTGCCACGTCGATTTATGGCGCGAAAGACATTATTTCCGACAAGAAAGTACGGCAGCAGTTTGCCGACTTTGAGGCCGCCGGCTATGGTCATTACCCGATCTGCATGGCCAAGACGCAGTACAGTTTCTCGACCGACCCGAACCTGATCGGTGCACCGTCCGACCATGTCGTGCCTATCCGCGAAGTTCGACTCGCAGCGGGGGCTGAATTTATCGTCGCCGTGTGTGGTGAGATCATGACCATGCCCGGCCTGCCTCGGAAACCCGCCGCGAATGACATCCGCGTCAACAGCGAGGGGCGAATCGAAGGACTGTTCTAGTCTGAACAAGACGATCCACGGCTGAACGAGTAGTATTGGCGCCTGCCGCGCGGGTTATGGGGAAGCACGGGTGCCAAGCAAAGAGGAAATCAGCAAGGGTTTTCGCATCGGGGACTGGGAGGTATACCCGGCCCGCGGCGAGCTGCGTTGCGGCGAGCAGGTCGAAAAGCCCGAACCGAAGGTCATGGCGGTACTCTTGTCGCTCGCCATGCGCGACGGCGACGTCGTCACCAAGGATGAACTGGGGACGAGGTCTGGGGCGGCCGCGCAACGGCCGACGACCCCATCATTCGCTGTGTTTTTCAATTGCGCGGCCACCTCAATGATCGTGAAAAACCCTATCAATATGTGGGCACGCTCGTGCGACGTGGTTACTGCCTGCAAAAGCCAGTCGAACTGCTAGACCCGCACGAGCCGGCGCCGGTACCGGTTGTTGCGCAGGTCCGCAAAACCTCGCGCGCCTGGGCCTTGGCCGCCATCATCGTCATGCTCGGGCTTGGCGTTTATATTTTTTGGCCTGCGCCATCACCGCTCGTCAACTCGATTGGTGTGCTGCCTTTCGACAACCTGACGGGCGAGCAAAGCAATGACTATGTTGCTTCGGGCTTTAAAGAGGAGTTAGTGCACACGCTGCAGAATATTCCCGGGCTGACTGTGATCAATGCCAAAGGTAACTACGACGGCATGGAGGACGGCGAGATCGCGCAGGAGCTGCGGGTCGACAGTGTGCTGCGCGGTGCATTGCAGATGGAGAGTAACGATCTGAAATTCAGTTACCAGGTAGCGCGCGAGGACGGTGTCAACGTATCGTCGGGGCAGGTCAAAGGCCCGCGCGAGAAACTGTTTGCCCAGCAGGAAGAACTCGCGGAAATGGTGCGCCGGCACATCATCGGTGACGCGGGCAAGAAACTGCTGTCATCCAGCCGGCCGCGTGATTTTGACGCTTACGATAGTTACATACGCGGCATTTTTGTTCTCGAACGGCGTGGTGTCGAGGGCAACCTCGAAGAAGCCATTACGCTCTTCGAAAAATCCATTCGGTTGGACCCCGATTATGGTCCTCCGTATCTTGCTCTGGCAGAAATCTATGTGTTGTTGCCGGACTATCGGGGCACCGATGTCGAGCAGTCAAACGCCAAAGCGATCGAGATCGTCAATGAAGGAATTGCGCGCGACCCGGCGATTGCGGATGCGGCGAATGCCGTGTTCGGTTTTGTTTATCACAAACAGAAAAACTGGATTGATGCCGAGCGTGTGTTTATTCGTGCAACGACTGCGCCGGTCGTGGAATCCAATGCGTTCAACTGGTATTCGTTGATGCTTGGCAGCGTAGGCCGAATCGACGCGGCGCTGGAGCAGGCGCTGGCGGGACTGGAGATCGATCCCAGTTCCGCGGTCATCAACAGCCGTGTGGCGATTGTGGTTACGTGGCTTGGCAAGAACGACATCGCTGCCGAATACTTTGAGCGCAGCCGGTTGCTCGGCGCAACGGGTGCGACACATTTACTCGCGCATGGCTTGTCACTGGTGCGCCAGGGAAAATTTGGCGAGGCGCGACAATTCATAGACGGGGGCGTCATCGCGCGCGGCGGAAGCACTGACTGGATCGACCCGTCGTTCGCGGCATTGGCAGACCCCAGCAAAAGATCGGCGGCGCTGGCAGTGGTTGACGAAGTCGCGGCGCGTGGTCTGCTATACCCGCAAATCGAAGTCACGTTGCGCATGATGTTGGGCGATACCGATGGCTCGTTGCGCGTCGCTCGCATGCTTGCACAGCCGGGATTATTGTTTGAAATGGAAATGCTGTTCTTGCCCGAGTTCGTGCCGATGCATCGGCGACCGGAGTTTCTTGAACTCATGAGCCTGCTCGGCATCACCGCCTATTGGGATGAGACCGGATGCGTCTGGCGGGATCGGGCTGTAGTATGTGGTTAGTTATCGTCTACGCGAGCACGTGTTTGCTTTAACTGACTTTGACGACGCTTGCCATCGAGGCGTTTGGCCTTGGCTCGTGCCGACGGTCGCGTCTTCTTCCGTGGCTTCGCAACTATGAGCGCTTTTCGAATGAGTTCGACAAGTCTCTGCAGCGCTTCAATCTTGTTGCGTTCCTGGGTGCGAAAGGTCTGCGCCTTGATGACGATGAGGCCTTGCGCTGTGATGCGCTGATCGTTGAGGTTTTGCAGGCGTTGCTTGATTTCGTCCGGTAGCGCGGTGCTGCCGGCAAAGTCAAAGCGCAGGTGAATCGCTGAAGAGACCTTGTTGACGTTTTGACCGCCGGCGCCTTGCGCACGAATCGCGCTGAATTCTATCTCAGCGAGCGGTAGGCCTATGGAATCTGAAATTTGCACAGTTTCTGACAAGGAAAGCACCGTTTAGAGCGCGACGTCAGGCAATTATACGGACGTAAGTCGGGAGACTGGCGGAAAATGCACCGCCGTTTGTGTGAGAATGCGCCGAACCTCTAATTGTCGGGCATTATTGTGCAGTCACGTAACCTGATTTTGCTTGTTTTCGCACAATTGATATCGGCCACCGGTGCAATCGTATTTGTAACGTTGGGCGGCATTATCGGCGCGTCCCTGACAGCCAATCCGACGTGGTCGACGTTGCCAATATCCATGATCGTCACGGCGAGTGCACTGACGACCATGCCGGCGGCCCTGCTGATGAAAAGAATCGGTCGGCGGCTGGGATTCGCGCTCGCATCCTGCTCGGCCGTGCTGGCCGTCCTGACCGCAGCATGGTCGATTCAGGTCAGCAATTTTGCATTGTTCCTGGTCGCGTGCCTGCTGTCCGGTATCAACGTCGCGTTCACGCAGCAGTATCGCTACGCAGCGGCTGAAAGTGTGGATGCGAAATATGTACCGCGTGCGATCTCGTTCGTGTTGCTCGGTTCTATCGGCGGCGCGCTGATAGGGCCGGAAATCGTTACGCGCGGGCAGGACTTGTTGCACAACGTGCCGTATGCCGGCTCGATGCTCACGCTTTCCGTGCTGTATGTCGCGCAGGCGGTGCTGTTTCTGTTTCTCGGCAAGACGCGGGCCGAATCCAGTACGGTTCCTGCGGCGGAAGGGCGCGGGCTGTCGGAAATCGTGCGGCAGCCGGTATTTATGGTCGCCGTGCTGGGTGGTGTCGCCGGTTACGGCCTGATGATCCTGGTCATGACAGCGACACCACTGAGCATGAAGGTCAACGATGGCTATTCGCTGGCCGTGACGGCCGATGTCATTCGTGCGCACGTTCTGGCGATGTACGTACCGTCGCTGGTGTCCGGTTTCCTGATCGAGAAACTTGGCGTCGTGCGCATGATGTTCGCGGGAGCGGTAACGTTGCTGGCGACGGCGATAGTCGGACTGCAGGGGCATACGGTCGTGCATTACTGGTGGGCCCTCGTGCTGCTTGGCGTCGGTTGGAATTTTTTGTACGTTGGTGCCACGACGATGCTGACCTACACCCACTCCATCGCAGAGCGCTATCGCACTCAGGGCCTTAACGAATTCCTGGTTTTCGGTTCGTCGGCTACGGCCTCGTTGCTGGCCGGCACCGTCATGCACTATTTCGGCTGGTTCAGCCTCATGCTGATTCCCATCCCCGTGCTGGTTGTCGTCTGCGTAGCGCTGTTCCTGGTTCGCAAACAGGCACTGCTTCGTAGATCCATCGCATGAAAGACCTGCTGATGGACGCGGCGCGACGCGGTATTCGTTATCGCGAGGAATTGGCGAGCCGCAGCGTCGCGCCGGCAGGCTCCGCACTGCTGGCGCTTGCTGGATTCGATGAAAAATTGCCCGAGCAGGGCGCGTCGGCCGCTGCAACTCTGGCGTTACTCGATGAGTTGGGCTCGCCGGCCACTGTCGCGACAGCCGGGCCCCGATTCTTCGGCTTTGTGGTCGGCGGCTCGTTGCCGGTGACAGTCGCGAGCAACTGGCTGGCGGCTGCCTGGGATCAGAACGTGCACATGCACGAAGCCGCGACCGCTACCGCCCGACTGGAACAGGTTGCACTCGACTGGCTGGTTGAGTTGCTGGATTTGCCAGCCGGAACCGGGGCGGGTTTCGTGACCGGGGCAACGGTCGCGAATTTATCGGGGCTCGCGGC
>JAQCGO010000041.1 GCA_027618995.1 Pseudomonadota bacterium
CTGCGCCTGCCGATCGAAAGCCATCCGCTGCAGGCGTTCGTGTCGGAGCCGCTGAAACCCGTGCTCGACACGGTCGTGATGTCAGGTGCCGTGCACGGCTATATCAGCCAGTCGGACAAGGGCGAGTTGGTTATCGGCGCCGGCATTGACGCATACACCGGTTATGGCCAGCGCGGCAGCTTCCAGACCATCGAGCACACGATGGAGGCGATCGTTGCCCTGTTTCCGATGTTCAGTCGTGTGCGCATGTTGCGGCAGTGGGGTGGCATCGTCGACGTGTGTCCGGATGCCTGTCCGATCATCAGCAAGACGCCGGTCGGCGGCCTGTATTTCAACTGTGGCTGGGGCACAGGCGGATTCAAGGCAACACCGGGATCCGGCTGGGCGTTCGCGCATACGATTGCACAAGATCGTCCGCACCAGCTGAACGCCGCGTTCGATCTGCAACGATTCACGACCGGCGCGCTGATCGACGAGCACGGCGCTGCGGCCGTGGCGCATTAGGGGGCGGTCGTGCTGCTGATCAAATGCCCGCATTGCGGCGAACGAGCCGAGACTGAATTCAGCTACGGCGGCGAGGCCGGGATTCAGCGACCCGCCAATCCGGATGCCCTGAATGACGCCGAGTGGGCCGACTACCTGTTCAATCGCAAGAATCCGCGCGGTATGCACGCCGAACTCTGGAACCATGCGCAAGGTTGCCGGCGTTGGTTCCGAGTTGAGCGCGACACTGTTAGCTACCTGATCAGTGACAGCCGTGAACTCTAGACGCGTAAGTTTTGCCGGGCGTATCGATCGGTCACAGCCGCTCACGTTTCGTTTCAACGGCAAGAGCTACCGTGGTTTTGCCGGCGACACATTGGCCTCGGCGTTGCTGGCGAACGACGTTGCGCTCGTTAGCCGCAGTTTCAAACTGCATCGGCCACGCGGCATCGTCGGTGCTGGTGCGGAGGAGCCGAACGCAATCGTGCAGGTCGGAAGCGGCGCCAGGACCATCCCGAATCTGCGCGCGACGCAGGTCGAGCTTTACGATGGACTTGAAGCGCGCTCGAGCAGAGGCTGGCCCGGTCTGAGGTTTGATATCGGTGCCATCACCGACCGCTTCAGCCGCGTGTTTGCCGCCGGCTTTTACTACAAGACGTTCATGCGACCGAAAGCTCTGTGGAAGTACTCTGAGTACTTCATACGCGCTGCGGCCGGCTTTGGCGTCGCACCGACAGATGCGGATCCTGATCACTATGCGCACCGCAATGCTCACTGCGATGTGCTGGTCGCGGGTGGTGGTCCGGCGGGGCTCATGGCGGCACTGGTTGCTGCAAAATCGGGTGCGCGTGTGATTCTCGCGGACGAGCAGAACGAGTTTGGTGGCAGCCTGTTGTTTGCGACCGACCTGATCGATGGTCGGCCGGCCACCGACTGGGTTGCTGCGACCGTTGCCGAATTGCAGGCTCTGGACAATGTCACGCTGCTGCCGCGCAGCACCGTGTTCGGCTATTACGACCACAACTTTCTTGCTATCGCCGAGCGCTGTTCCGATCACCTTGGTGCGGCGGCGAGCGGAGTCCGGCAGCGGCTCTGGCGCGTACGAGCGAAACAGGTAGTGCTGGCGCAAGGCGCGTTCGAGCGCCCGCTCGTGTTCTGCAACAACGACCGCCCCGGCGTGATGACCGCTTCGGCGGTGAGTACCTACATCAATCGCTACGCCGTTTGCCCGGGCGGGCGTGCGGTCGTGTTTACGAACAATGACTCCGCCTATCAGGCTGCACTGGATCTGCATGGTGCGGGAGCGACGGTCGTCATTATCGACAGCCGGCGGCACGGCGCGGGCGCGCTGGGCTCACTCGCCAGTGAAACCGGGATTCCGGTCCTGCAAGGACACATCGTCTGCGATGTGGCGGGACGAGAGCATGTAACCGGCGTCAGTGTCGCGCAATGGGACGGGGACCCGTCAGAATCGGTGTCACCATCGATCAACATCGAATGTGATTTGCTGGCCATGTCGGGCGGCTGGAGTCCGGCTGTGCACCTGCATTCACAGGCCGGTGGCAAGAACGTCTGGAACGAGGAATTGCTGTGTTTCGTGCCGGGCGTTGCCGTGCAGCAGTGCGTTGTCGCCGGCGCCGGCAATGGCCGATTCTCGCTGCACGATGCCTTGCAGGACGGTATCGATGCCGTTGGTGCCGCCCTGGCGAAGATCGGCTTCAAGGCTGCCGATCTGACGCCGCCGTCCAGTGATGGAAGTGCGGGCAGGCCAACGCAGGCGCTCTGGCGCGTGCCGGCGGCGCTGGATCCGGACCGTTGCCCGAAGCAGTTTGTTGATTTCCAGAACGACACGAGTGTTGCGGATATTCGACTCGCCGTTCGCGAGGGCTATTGCAATGTCGAACACGTCAAGCGTTACACGGCGCTCGGCTTCGGCACCGACCAGGGCAAACTCGGCAATATCAACGGCATGGCGGTGCTGGCGGAGTGCCTCGGCGAGACAATTCCGGCGGTAGGAACAACGACGTTCAGGCCGGCCTTTACGCCGGTAACGTTTGGCCTCGGCGCCGGGGAAAACACGGGGCTGCTGCTCGATCCGCTGCGAACGACGGCGATTCACGAGTGCCATCAGGATGCCGGCGCACCGATGGAAGTAGTCGGGCAATGGCACCGGCCCTGGTATTTCCCACACGCCGGCGAAGATCTGCATGCGGCGGTCAATCGCGAATGCCTCGCGGTGCGTACAGCCGTCGGCATTATGGATGCCTCGACGCTCGGCAAGATCGACGCACGTGGTCCCGATGTCGTTACTTTCCTGGAGCGTATCTACACACACAATATCGGCAAGATGGCGATCGGGCGCTGTGCCTACGGCATCATGCTGCGCGAGGATGGCATGTTGATGGACGACGGTGTCATGGCGCGCATCGGCGAACAGCAGTTCTACCTGACGACGACGACCGGTGGTGCAGCGAATGTTCTCGGCTGGCTGGAAAAGTGGCATCAAACCGAATGGCCGGAACTCGAGGTATACCTGACCTCGCTCACCGAGCAGTTTTCAACGATTGCCGTCGCCGGGCCAAAGAGTCGCGATGTTTTGAAGAACGCCGGCTGCAACATCGAGCTCGATCAGGACAGCTTTCCGTTCATGTCGGTCAGGGAAGCCGAGCTCGGCGGGATTCCCGTGCAATTGTTTCGGGTCAGCTTCAGCGGTGAGCTTGCCTTCGAAGTGAATGTGGCCAGCCGTCAGGCAGCGACGATGTGGCGCCAGCTTGCTGCTGCAGGGAAGGAATTCGGTATCACGCCGTACGGCACAGAAACGATGCACGTACTGCGGGCGGAAAAAGGCTTCGTCATCGTTGGTCAGGACACCGACGGGTCCGTGACTCCAGTCGATTTGCGCATGAACTGGTTGCTGTCAAAGGACAAGGATTTTCTGGGCAAGCGTTCACTCGCGCGACCGGATTGCGTACGCGACGATCGCAAGCAGCTCGTAGGCCTCCTGTCAGAAGACAACAGGACGGTAATACCCGAAGGTACACAACTCGTTACGGATCCGGCCGCGCCGACGCCGGTACCCATGTGCGGTCACGTTACCTCCAGTTATTACAGTGCCAGTCTGCGACATCCGATCGCGATGGCGCTGGTGTCGGGCGGGCATGCACGCAAGGACGAGATTATTTTTGCGTCCCTGGCGGATGGCTCGGCGGTGCCAGTACGCATCGTCGCGCCGGTGTTTTACGACCCGAAAGGAGAGCGACAGCATGTCTGAGGCGCTCATCACGGCAAAGGTCCTGCACGATTGTGGCCACATTAACCTGCGTGGCAGGCGCAATGACGCGGCGTTTGTCGCCGCCGTTGAGTCTGTTTGTGCCACTTCCTTGCCGCAGGCCCTGACCACGGCGGCCAGTGGTGACCTGCGCATCTACTGGCTTGGTCCGGATGAGTGGTCGTTGGTGACGACGGCCGAAAAGACGGCCGCGCTGCTTGCGGCGCTGAATGGGGCAACCGCGGGCATGCATGTTGCGGTCAATGACCTCAGCGCGGCGTTTGTCACTCTGGCTTTAGGCGGCAGCAAGGTTCGCGAACTGCTCGCCAAGGGTTGCACGATCGATTTGCATCCGGCGGCATTTGCCAGCGGCGCCTGCGCGCACACCGGACTGGCCAAGGCCGGCGTCCTGCTCGCCTTGCAACATGTGGAATTCCGGCTGATTGTGCGGCGCAGCTTCGCAGATTATTTGCTGCAATGGTTGCACAGGTCCGGCGCCGAATACGGCATTGAGTTCGTCTGATTCAGAGGACATACTCTGGCGTCGCCAGCATCAGCGTCGCCCATGAACCCCACCGCCAACAAGCAAACAGCAACCCGATTCGCCTTTCTCCTGGTCAACGACTTCACGTTGATTTCGATGTCATCCGCGCTCGAGCCTTTGCGCATGGCGAATCGCATCTGCAAGCGCGACGTCTATCGATGGAAAACAATCTCTGAATCGGGTTCTGCCATTTGTGCGAGCGATGGCTTGTCGATCAATGTCGATGCTGGCATCGACGACCCGGACGTGCTGGCAGGCTATGACGTTCTGATCGTCTGTGGTGGCTGGAATATTGAGAAGAACACGACCAGCGCCGTCGTCAAGTGGCTGCGCTCAGCCGCGAAGGGGCCGATCGGTTTTGGTGCGACCTGCACCGGTAGTCACATGCTCGCGCAGGCGGGACTGCTCGATGGCTATCGCTGCAGCGTGCATTGGGAAAACATCGGGCCGATGGCGAACTCGTTCCCCAAAGTTCACGTCAGCCGCAGCGTGTACACGATCGATCGCAACCGTTACACCTGCTCCGGCGGCACGTCGCCTGTGGATATGATGCTGCACCTGATCGAGCGCGAATGCGGCCCAAATGTCAGTGCCGGCGTTGCGGAACAATTCATTCATGAGCGAATTCGCCGCGCCGGCGAAAAACAGCGTATCCCGCTGAAGCACGTGGTCGGCAACCAGTCGGAGAAACTCATTGTTGCGGTTGAGTTGATGGAAGCCAATATCCGCGAGCCGATCAGCCAGATGGATATCGCTGCATACACGGGCATTTCCCGCCGCCAGTTGCAGCGGCTGTTCCATCGCTACCTGCTGTGCACACCCTCGCGCTACTACACACAGATTCGGCTGGCCCGTGCGCGCGAACTGTTGCACCAGACCAGCATGAGCCTGGTCGAAATCTCGGCGCTGGCCGGCTTCATTTCCAGTTCGCACTTCAGCAAGAGCTATAAGGAACACTTCGGGCATTCACCGAGCGTCGAGCGCAAACACTAGTCGTCGGCGTGCTGCTGAATTTCTTCCTCGTACACGTGTGATGCTGTGTGCGTAATCGCCAGTGCGTCGCTGAAGGCGATGTGTTGTTCGGCCAGCACGCTGGGTCGGCGGACGATTCTTTGCAAGACGTAAACAGTCAACAGCAAATGCACCATGGCGGTCAGCCAGTACAGGCCGTTGGGTCCCGTCGCGCTCATCACGGCGGAAGCAACAAAGGGTCCGATGACGGCGCCGGCGCCGAACATCAGCAGCAGGCCGCTCGATACCATGACGTAGTCGTTAACCGAGGCCTTGTCATTCGCATGCGCGACCGCGATCGTGTAAAGCGGAAAAGCAAAAAAGCCCCAGGCTGCACCGAGCTGATTGATGTCGACGAAACTCGCGTCGCTGGCGAGCACCAGGATCATTCCGGCAACGACGGCGCAGGTGAACGCGGCGCCGGCAAGGGTTCTGCGCCGCCCGATTCGATCGGAAACATAACCCATCGGCCATTGCGCCGCCGCGCCACCCACTACGGCAGAAGTCATGAACTAGGCAGCCAGCGATGAATCGTCGGAAACACCGAGCGTGAATACCGGTGCCAGTGACCAGAACGCCCCGCTGGCCACGCCATGTGCGAAACAGCCAATGGTTCCGGCAGGCGAAATTTCGAACAGGCGTTTCAGGTCAAGCTCGACCTGCAACGGTTGCAATGGTGTGGGCGACTTGGAGAGGGCTACCGGTACGGCGCCCAGCGATACCAGCACTCCTGCGATCAGGAATAGCTCGAGACCCTTCGGGTCGTACAGCAGGGTCATCATCTGGCCAACGGCGAAGACTGTCAGCGTGATCATGACATAGGTCGAAAAAACAATGCCGCGGTTTTCGTTGTTGGATTGTTCGTTCAGCCATGACTCGATGACGAGGTACAACACGGCAAAACAAAATCCTGTCAGCAGCCGCAACAAACCTCAGGTTATCGGGTCGAGCACCATGCCGTGCAACAGTGGCACCGCGGAGGCGAGCGATGTCATGGCCAGGAATACGCGGACATGACCGACTCGTTTTACGAGTTCGCCACCCTTGATGCAGCCGAGCGTAAAACCGAAAAAGTATGCGGCACCCATGATGGCAATCGACAGCGTCGAAAACTCCTCGAGGACGGCACGCACGGGTAGCAACGTGCCCTGCAGGCCCTGCCCGGTAAGTAATATCGAGACTCCGATCAGCAGGGTTGCGACCGGAGCAAGCGCTTTCTTCATCGTTTCGGTTCCGCTTAGCTTTCGATTTCGACGCCGAGTCGTTCGTGCATTATCGGACTCGTCGTCGTGTATTGCAGGTGAACCTTCTTGCCGGGCTCGATGATGGCCTTGGCTGCAAATGCCGCGAGCGCTGCCTCATGAAAGCCACTCAGGATCAGCTTTTTCTTCCCGGGGTAGTAATTGATATCGCCGATGGCGAATACGCCGGGCAAATTGGTTTCGAATTTCTCAGTATCGACGTTGACCGTTTTTCGATTCAGGTCGAGGCTCCATTCGGCGATCGGTCCCAGCTTCGGAGCCAGACCAAAGAACGCCATGAGTGCGTCGGTGGGCAATTTGACGGAATCGCCGGAGTTGCGGTCGATCGTGACCGAGGTCAGTTTTTCGCCATCATCAGTGAAGCCACTGATCTTGCCCTCGACAAAGTGCGCCTTGCCCGCAGCGCAGAGCGCGAGATATTTGTCCGCGGTTGCCTGCGCGCCGCGAAAATCGGGACGTCGATGCACGAGGGTCATGCTCCTGGCACGCTCAGCCAAAGCCACTGCCCAGTCGAGCGCCGAATCGCCACCGCCAAGAATAACGACATCCTTGTCGGCGAACTGCTCAGGATTTCGGACGCGGTAGTGCACGCTCGTTGCCTCGAAGTCCTCAAGTCCGTCGAGCCGGATTTTTCGCGGCTGGAACGAACCGACGCCACCGGCGACAAAAACTGTTTTTGCCTGAAACGTCTTGTCGCGCGAGGTCTTGATAATGTAGCTACCATCCGCTTGCACTGACAGTTCAGTGACTTCTTCGCCAAGGTGGAACGTTGCATCGAATGGCTCAATCTGTTGCATCAACGCTGCGATGAGTTCCTCGCCCGTGCATAACGGGATACCGGGAATATCGTAGATCGGCTTGTCCGGGTACAGTTCCGCACATTGGCCACCCACAATGGGCAGCGTATCAAGTACGTGGCAATTGACTCCGAGAAGGCCGAGCTCAAAAACCTGGAAGATGCCGCAGGGGCCCGCGCCTATAATCAGAGCATCTGTTGTAATCGTTGCGTTCTTCATGCGCGAACGATATCAGCATATCTGTTTGAAATCACTCGGTATTTCCTGCACTATCGCCGCCCGACATGGTCGCGAAGACGGATTCCGGAATGAAAGCCAAAGATATCGTTGATCTGATTCTGCTCGCCGCAGTCTGGGGTGCATCCTTCCTGTTCATGCGCATCGGCGCACCGGAATTCGGCCCGATAGCGCTCGTACAGTTGCGCATGCTGATTGCAGCGCTGTTTCTGCTCCCGATCCTGATGTTGCGCGTTGGTTGGCGAGAACTGCCTGGCAACTGGCAGCCGCTGACAATATTGGGGTTCTGCAACTCAGCGATTCCGTTCCTGCTGCTGTCTTACTCGACGCTGTATGTGACGGCCGGGTTCTCGTCTGTCATCAACGCAACAGCGCCGCTATGGGGTGCAGTGATTGCCTGGATGTGGTTGTCGGAACGTCTGCCCGCAGTCGGCGTTCTGGGTGTTCTTATCGGCTTTGCCGGCGTCGCAGTGCTCGCGGGGGATGCACAAAGCCTGGCGCAACCGGGTTCGACCATTGCGGTTATTGCGGCGGTTGGCGGGGCGTTCTTTTACGGGATAGGCGTCAACTACGCGCGGCGCTTTACGAGGCATTTGAATTCGCTCAGCGTGGCGACCGGCAGCATGTTGTATCCGGCCATTCTGCTGGCCCCCTTCGCGGTGGCCTGGTGGCCTGATACGCAGCCGTCGTTACGCGGCTGGATGGCGATCGTTGCGATGGGTATCGCGAGTACGGGTCTGGCCTATATCCTGTATTTTCGTTTGATAGCGAATGTCGGTCCGGCGAAGGCCATTACGGTCGCTTACCTGATCCCGGTATTCGCAATGCTGTGGGGCGCACTTTTGCTTGGGGAAACGGTCACCGGCCTGATGATCATTGGCTGCCTGATCATTTTTGTCGGTACGGCGCTCGTGAGCGGCCTTTTCCGTCGCTATCGGACTGCAGCCGACAATTAGCGCAATAGTTCGTGGTCGGGCGGCAGCTTGTGCGTGACCCACATCGCAAGGCGATGGCGGATGTTCGGCAAAGTCGCCTGGCCGGGCGGCAGTGGCGCGACCTCCCTGTCATGCACCAACAGGCGATAGGCATACTCGATTTTCAGGTCATGTGAGTCGGTGGCCTCGAATTCAACGACACCTCGTTTGACCGCGTCAGCCATGACAATTTCGAGTGCCGCTTTCAGGAGTTCTTTTTCGTGCTTGAGTTTTTTGGCCATTCTTCTATCCTGAACTCATCATCTTGCCGTAGTCTATCAGTATCATTAACTGCATCCGGCCGATTGGAGAGTCACATTGAGTGCAAAACGTTCCCTGCAGAGGGCCATGAGTATACTTGGAATGAGTGTCGTGCTTGGCGCCTGCGCCGGGACTCAGGTATCGACTACAACGACATCCGCGGTCGCAAAACCGGGCGATGCGCCGTACGCAAATGTGCTGGTCATATTCCCGGCAGAGTCCTTTGATTCCCGGCGTTATCTCGAGACCGAAATCGTAAAGCAACTCGCCGCGCGCGGAACGCGTGCCGTCAGAAGCACGTCGATGATGGATAGCAGGACGCCGGTGAATCGTGAGACGTTTCTTGCAATGGTTGAAGAAATCAAGGCTGACGCGGTGCTGGTGACACAAATCGCCGATCTTGCGTCGAGCGGCAAAGCCGTGAACATGAATCCGTAGGCAACCCACATTTTTACGCCGACCTATTACTACAATGTGTGGGCCGTAGAATTGACGGAATACAAAGAGCCAGCGGCGATGAATTTCGAGCACAACTTGTCACTGGCGACGCAGTTATATTCGGCTGAGACCAGGGGCGTCGTCTGGGCAATCGAGTCACATTCCAAGATTCACCAGGATTTTGATGAAGGACGGCAATACTCCATCTATGTCGATGAGGCCACTGCAATAGTGAAGCAGCTGGTACGCGACGACCTGATCGCGAAATAGACTGCGGCGAGTATCGACCGCTAGCTAAACTCCTCGACGGCGCGCGCGGCGATTGCCGCGCCCCATTCCTGTACAAAATGCCCGGCATCCGGAATTTCCATTGGCGCCGGGCAATTACGTATGAATTTGTGCAGGTAGCGCATGGCGAATGGGCCCAGTACCGGGTCCTGCATACCGATTGCCATCAGGCTCTTGCCTTGCCATTCGGTTTTCCACCAGTCGCGAGCCGCGCGCGACAGTTTACCGCCGTCAGCATCCAGGTGATCGGGGACCATTTCAGGGAATCTGCGCACGCCAGCTTTGTATGTCCCGTCCGGAAATGGTGCGGCGTAGGCGGCTGCTTCATCGCTGGCAAGAATGGGTGTGCTGCGTTGCATCAGCTTGGCGACATCGATATCCGGGTGGCTGCGAACAAACTCCCGCCAGGCCAGGAAGCCCTCTCCAAGTGGGACGTCACCGGTGGCGAAGCCGGTATTCATAACCAGCAACGCCGCAAAACGGTCCGGCTCGCTCATTGGCAAGGTCAATCCCAATAGCCCGCCCCAGTCCTGGCAGACCAGGTGCATGTTGCGCAATTCCAGACGGTCGATGAAGGCAAGCAACATATTGCGATGCAGGTCGAACGTGTACGCCGATTCATCAACGGGTTTGTCGGACCGACCAAAGCCGATGAAATCGGGTGCGATCACTCGATGACCGGCGGCAACAAAGACCGGGATCATCTTGCGGTAAAGGTAACTCCAGGTCGGCTCGCCGTGCAGACACAACCAGGTTACGGCAGCATTCGCAGGGCCTTCGTCAAGGTAATGCACACGGCATCCGTGTACATCGGGAAGGTCGTTAATATAGTGCGGCTCGAACGGGAAGTCGGGCAGGGCGGCGAATCGTTCGTCCGCCGTTCGCAGGATTTGCATCGTCTGGTTCCTCTTTCGGACTATTCATCCAGGAAAATTTGGCCGAACGCGCGAGCCTGCTGTAGAATCGCGCACCTCGGTCGGGCTGTGGCGCAGTCTGGTAGCGCATCTGTCTCGGGGTCAGAGGGTCGCAAGTTCGAATCTTGCCAGCCCGACCAACTCACAATGCTGGGATCAAAGCCCAGTCCGGCTCTGATCCCGATTTTTTTAGCTGCGTCGCTTGACGGCGAATTCTGCAATGGCGGCAAGCGCCTGCTTGTACTCCGAGTCGGGCATATCGGTCAGGGCAGCGATGGCCGAGTCGGCCGCTTGCTGGGCGCATTGAGCCGTATATTGCAGCGCCCCGGTCGTTTCGATGATGGCGTTGATTGCGTCGAGCTGATCCAGGCCACCGCCCAGGATTGCCTGCCGAATCAGCGCCTTGTCACTCGCGGTTCCTTTTTCCATCGCGTAGATCAACGGCAGGGTAGCTTTGCCTTCAGCCAGATCATCGCCGAGGTTTTTGCCGAGTTCTTCGGCGGATGCTTTGAAGTCCAGTGCATCGTCGACAAGTTGAAACGCAGTACCGAGATGCTGGCCGTAGCGCTTCATTGCGTCTTCGTCGGCTGCACTGCGCTCACCGAGCACGGCGGCAATCTGCGCACCGGCTTCGAATAATCGAGCTGTCTTACGATAGATGACCTGCCGATAGGCTTCTTCGCTCGTATCGGGGTCATGTACGTTCATGAGTTGCATCACTTCGCCGGCTGCTATCGTATTGGTCGCGTCAGCGAGGATTTGCATGATTTGCATGCTGTCGACGTCGACCATCATCTGGAAGGCCCGTGAGTAAAGGAAGTCGCCGACCAGGACACTGGCCTGATTGCCGAATATGACATTGGCGGAGTCCTGGCCGCGTCGTCGCGACGATGAATCGACCACGTCATCGTGCAACAGCGTGGCCGTATGGATGAATTCGATGATGGCGGCCGCACGGACGTGTTGCTTGCCCTCATAGCCAAAGGCTCGCGCCGCCAGCAGGACGATGACAGGCCGCAAACGCTTGCCACCGCTCATGACGATGTACTGCGATACCTGTGATACAAGCGCGATGTCGCTTTTCAGGTTGGTCGCAATGAGCCGGTCGACGGCCTGCATGTCGTTACGGCTGAGTGCCATAACATCGTCAAAAGTCAGGGAATTCCGGGGTTTTTTAAGCGCTTGCATATGCCCGGCATGATGCCTTAAATGCCTTGTCTTGGCGACGGGGAATCTATAGAATTCCCGCTCCTTTGTGGTGGCCGCCAGAGCTTTGCTCGCGTGAGCGCGGAAATGTCGCAAAAAAACCACCTAATTTTCAGTGAGTTGCGCGGTTTGCGTAACGCGCGATTTGGAGCAAACAACCATGTATGCGGTTTTTCGCAGCGGCGGTAAGCAATACCGTGCGGCAAAAGGTGACGTTTTGCGTCTCGAAAAGGTCGAGGCCGAGGAAGGCGCGACGATAGATTTCGACGAGGTTCTGCTCGTTGGCGAGGGCGCGAATATCAAGGTCGGCAGCCCGGTTCTGGCCGGCGGCGTCGTTAGTGGCAAAGTTGTCCGCCAGGGCAAGAGCAAGAAGGTGCCCGTGGTCAAATTTCGACGCCGTCAGAATTATCTGCGGCAAGGCACGCACCGCCAGTTTTTCACCGAGGTAGAGATCACATCGATCTCCGTCAGTGGTGTGAAGGTGACGGCTGAGGAGCCAGCAGCCAAGAAGGTTGCGAAGAAGAAAGTCGCCAAGAAGAAGGTTGCGAGGAAGGCGGCAGCGAAGAAAACGGCCAAGAAGAAAGCGGCCAAGAAATAACTTTTGAAGGTATAGAGCAATGGCACATAAGAAAGCAGGCGGCAGTAGCAGAAACGGCCGCGATTCGGAATCGAAACGACTGGGCGTCAAGATGTTCGGTGGTCAGGCAGCAGTCGCCGGCAATATCATTGTGCGACAGCGCGGCACGCGCGTGCATGCCGGCGTCAACGTCGGCATGGGTCGTGACCACACCTTGTTCGCGAAGAAAGACGGCGAGATCCGGTTTCAAAAGAAAGGCCCGAAGCAACGCCAGTATGTGAGTGTCATTACGCACTAATCTATTGTGGGAGGCCGCCACGCGGGCGACAGGCCGCTGCCTCCGTACAATGAGTCTCGAGACCCCGCGATTGCGGGGTTTTTCGTTTGCAGAGTTAAA
Organism: Pseudomonadota bacterium; assembly: GCA_027618995.1. GTDB lineage: Bacteria > Pseudomonadota > Gammaproteobacteria > Steroidobacterales > Woeseiaceae > UBA1847. Next base: position 12,658 of record JAQCGO010000041.1, read on the forward strand.
ACCAGGCCATGAAATTCGTCGACGAGGCAAGCATACGTGTCATAGCCGGCAACGGTGGCAACGGCTGCCTGAGTTTTCGGCGTGAGAAGTACATTGAGCGCGGTGGTCCCGATGGTGGTGATGGTGGCAGCGGTGGCAGCGTTTACATGGTCGCGGATCCGTCTCTGAACACGCTGGCCGATTTTCGATTCGCGAGAAAGTTCAAGGCTGAGGGTGGTGAAGCCGGATCCGGGCGCAACAAGACCGGCAAATCCGGCGGCGATCTCGACGTTGCTGTTCCCTGCGGTACGGTCGTACGAGACATCGATACGTCGGAACTGATCTGCGACCTTACCGAGCCCGGCCAGCGGCAGATGGTGGCCGAGGGTGGTCGCGGCGGATTTGGCAATACCCGCTTCAAGAGCAGTGTCAATCGAGCGCCGAGAAAGACCACGAACGGCACGCAGGCCGAGATCCGCAACCTCGCGCTGGAACTCAAAGTACTCGCGGATGTCGGCCTCCTGGGTATGCCCAATGCCGGCAAATCCAGCCTCATCACTGCGATGTCGTCGGCGAAGCCAAGGATCGCCGACTATCCGTTCACGACGCTGCACCCGAATCTCGGCGTAGTACGCGTCGGTGCCCTGCAAAGTTTTGTGATGGCCGACGTTCCGGGTCTGATCGCCGGGGCGGCGGAAGGCGCCGGCCTTGGCATTCAGTTTCTCAGACACCTGCAACGTACCGGCTTGCTGTTGCATGTGGTTGACGTTGCCCCAATCGACCCGAACGCCAACCCTGCAGACAGTGTGCGGGCCATAGAAGCGGAGCTGGGCAAGTTTTCGACTGAACTTGCTGAAAAAGCGCGTTGGCTGGTGCTGAACAAGATCGACTTGCTGGCAAGTGATGCCAGGGCGGCAGTGCGTGACGCCCTGCTAAAGGATCTCGGCTGGACCGGGCCGGTTTATGAGGTCAGTGCTGCTACCCGGGAGGGGACAGAGAACCTTGCTCGCGCGATCATGCGCGATCTCGAGGAACGGGACTAGGCGCTGAGCGCCTTGACGCGCTTGTTCAGGCGGCTCTTGTGACGTGCTGCCTTGTTTTTCTCGACGATGCTCTTGTTAATCATGCGGTCGATCACGGGCACAGCCTCTTTATAAGCCGCAACAGCTGCATCCTTGTTACCGGCATCGCAAGCCTTGACGACATTCTTGATTTTGGTGCGCATCATGGAGCGCATGCCCATGTTGGCCTTGCGGGTTTTCTCCGCCTGGCCGGCGCGTTTTCTGGCTGATTTGATATTTGCCACTGGTATCTACCGAGTCCTGCTCTCAAAGAGCCGCGTATTATTCGTGCCCGGGCCGTGCTTGTCAACGAAATTCGCCCGCGCCGCTTAAGGTCGGCTAAATGACTGATTTGCAGCCATTTCCGGGGTAGACTCAAGGCCGCTATGAGCACCGCAAACGGCCCTGAAACTGACCAAAAAGACGCATCGGCGCCCAAGGTCCGGGCGGTTTCGGGACGCCGCCTGCTGCAGTCGACGTCGGTGGTCAGCGGCATGACGTTGTTGTCGCGAATTCTGGGCCTGATCCGGGACATGGTCCTCGCGCGGTATTTTGCGACCTCCATCGTCATGGATGCTTTCCTGGTAGCCAATCGCATTCCGAACATGTTGCGGCGTTTTTTCGCCGAAGGGGCGTTTTCCCAGGGATTCGTTCCCGTGCTGGCCAGTTACCGGGAACAACACACCCACGCCGAGGCTCGGGAGTTTGTCGATGCGACCGCAGGCACGTTCGCAGTCATCCTTTTTATTGCCACCCTGGTGGGTGTCATCGCGGCGCCGATTCTGGTCGCAATTGTGGCACCCGGCTTCATCACCGGCGGTGGCGATTTCGATCTGGCAACAATGATGCTGCGCTTTACGTTTCCGTATCTGTTTTTTGTTTCTTTGACGGCTTTCGCTGGCGGGATTCTGAATACCTACGGTCGGTTTGCGGCGACCGCATTTAGTCCGGTGCTGCTGAACGTGGCATTGATCGCCGCCGTCTACTGGTGGGCGCCGAATCTCGCAGAACCCGGTATGGCGCTTGCCTATGGCGTATTCGTCGCCGGAATATTGCAGCTACTGTTTCAAGTGCCGTTTCTCATCCGCATTCGTGCACTGCCACGACCCAAATGGCGGCCGTCGCATGATGGCGTGCGGCGATCGATGCGCCTGATGTTACCGGCGATATTCGGTTCGTCAGTCGCGCAGATCAATGTATTGATTGGCGGCATCATCGCGTCGATGCTCGGAGTCGGCAAGATCAGCCTCCTGTATTACTCGGATCGGCTAATGGAATTTCCGCTGGGGCTCTTTAGTATTGCGCTGGCGACCGTGACCTTGCCCTACCTGGCCCGGCAGTTTGCCAACGATGCGCACGATGAATTTTCCGCAACGATCGACTGGTCAATGAAGCTCGTGCTGCTCGTTGCGGTACCAGCGGCGATCGGGCTCATAATCCTGGCCGAGCCACTCGTTGCGACCATTTTTTACGGTGGTAATTTCAGCTACGACGATGTGCGGATGACCGGACTAGCGCTGCGTGCATTTGCAATCGGCCTGATCGGGTTCTCCTTTGTGAAAATTCTCGCGCCCGCCTATTTCGCACGCCACGATACCAAGACACCGGTGCGTATTGGCCTGATCGCGCTGGCCGTTAACTTCGTGATCAGCATTGCCCTGGTGTGGTATCTGACCAGCCGCGCCTATGAGGGCAATCATGCCGGCCTGGCGCTCGCGACATCGATTGCGGCGCTGCTCAATGCGTGGCTGCTGTACCGCGGCCTGCGCAAAGACAACATCCTTCGGCACTCGGCCGGCTGGGGCAAGCTGGCATTGCAGGCACTGGCGGCGAACCTCCTGATGATTTTCGCACTGGAACAACTGATTCGACCGCTCGAATGGTGGACAGGCACGGCGACGTCGATGGATCGGGCAGGGTGGCTCGCAGTCAGTATCGGTGCGGCTGCCGGCATTTACCTGCTGGTATTGCATGCACTGGGGCTCCGACCCGCAAATCTTGGAATGAGGCCTCACTAGCGTGCGTCTCGTACGTCATCTCGATGATTTGCCGTATGACGAGCTGCGAGCTGGCAGCGTCGTGAGCATTGGTGCATACGATGGCCTGCACCTTGGCCACCAACAGTTGCTGGAGAGTGTGCGCGCCGCTGCGAGAAACAGGGGCCTGCCATCGGTGCTGATGAGTTTCGAGCCAATGCCAAGCGAATTCTTTGCGACCGACCGTCCGCCCGCACGTTTGATGCGTTTTCGCGAGAAATTTGAGGCCCTGGCGTTGCAGGGTATCGACTATTTCTATTGCCCGCGATTCAACGCGCAAATGCACGAAATTCCGTCCGCAGATTTCATTCGCCGCATTTTGATTCATGGGCTTGGAGCGCGGCATATTGTTGTAGGCGACGACTTTCGATTTGCGCGAAGGCGCGAGGGTCACGTAGAACAATTGCAAGCAGCCGGTCGGGCGCTCGAGTTTGACGTAGAACAACTGCACAGCGTTGTGGTTGGCGGCGTTCGGGTCAGCAGCACTGCGATTCGCGAAGCTCTTTGGTCGGGTGATATGCAACTGGCATGTGCTTTGCTTGGTCGGGCCTATCGCATGTCAGGCACCGTGATCAGGGGCGAAAAAGTCGGGCGCACGTTGGGTTTTCCGACTGCGAATGTTGACCTGCGGCGCCGCCAAAGCGCGGTGATGGGAATATTCGCAGTACGCGTACACGGTCTCGGCAGAGCGCCGTTGGACGCGGTCGCGAGTGTCGGCACACGACCGACATTTAACGGTGTAAAACCGTTACTCGAGGTGCATCTTTTTGATTTTGACGATGAAATCTATGGTGCCTATATCCACATCGACTTCATTTCACGCCTGCGCAGCGAGATCAAGTACGATGATATTGACGAATTAGTTGTCCAGATGCATCGCGATGCCAACAATGCGCGATCGATACTGGCAGCAACAGCAGCTTGAAAAGGGCAGGCAGATGACAGCAGAATCAGATAGTGGTGTGCGCCGGTTTCTCGCGTGTTGTGGCATCGCGCTACTGATTATCGTGGCGGATCAGGCGACCAAGTGGGCGATCGTTGAGTGGGTGCCGTTGTACGGCAAGGTGCCGATCAACTCGTTTTTGAATCTCAGTCATCAACGCAACCCAGGCGCGGCGTTCAGCTTCCTGGCGGATCAGTCCGGATGGCAGCGTTGGTTTTTCGTGGTCCTTGCCAGTGCGGTGAGCGTCTTTATCGTCGGCTGGCTTTGGCGCATTCGACTTGAGGGCCCGCTGTTGCTGGCAGCCGGACTGTCGCTGGTGCTTGGCGGTGCGATTGGCAACCTGATTGATCGTGCGGCGCTGGGCTATGTAACGGATTTTATCCAGATCTGGTTCGGCAGCTGGCCCTTTCCATCTTTCAACGTTGCTGATTCGGCGATCTCAGTGGGCGCTGCGCTGCTCTTACTCGACGCGTTATTTTTCAATAAAAAGGGGTCAGAGCCTTGAAGGGCTCTGACCCCGTTACCTATCCCGATCTGTTTAGCGCTGATCGATCCAGCAGTTGCCAATACTGCCGGTGGACGTTTTATTGCCGCGCCCGTCAATCGTGAACGTGGTGCACCGTGCCGCCTCGCTGCCACCGAGGACGTTCGTGGCGACCGCCGTAAAATTGCTCGGGTCATTCGCGGTAACTGTTACCGTATACGAGCCGCTGTCTGTATATTTCGGATCGGTTGTGTAACCAAGTTGTGCCATTGACCCGTAGCTATTCGCGTTGAGATAAAAGCGCTCCTGGTTGTTGGCAATTTCCAGCAACAATGCTTTTGCCTCCGTGCGCTTGGCCCTGGCAGCAAATTCGCGGTAGTTCGGGTACGCAACCGCCGTGAGGATGCCGAGAATCACGACGACGATCATCAGTTCCATGAGCGTTACGCCGCGCATGTGTTTCATCATTCGCGTCGCCCTAATTAGGAACTACAGGAATCACGATTGAGAAGGCCGGCGGCGGATTTGCACCGGGCTCAGTCCAGGTCACGTTGATTGTATAGACGGGCGGAACGCCGCTGTCGTCGAAAATAATTTCGACGTCGCCGGTCGGCAGCGTGTCGTCGGCTTGCTGCTCCCACAACATGATGTCGTGTCCCGCCATCGCAACTTCGTCACAGTTAACGACGCCCGAAACACAGTTGCCATCGGCGCCGCCGCCTTGATAAGCAATACCGGCTCTCGGGTTCGCCCGGATCCGGTCGGCGACATCGCCGGCCAGCGTTACGGCGTGATGCCGCAGCATCGATGTGCGGTCCGCCTGCATGCTGTGTACGTAAAGACCCGCAATGCCGAGCATGCCAACTGACATGATGACTAATGCGATCAACACTTCGACGAGCGAGAAGCCGCGTTGTCTTCGCAGTGCGCGATTTTGGTGAATTAGCATCATGAACTCTATTCCTTATATATAGGTCGGGGCGACTACGGACAGGTCTTTGCCATCAAGGTCAGCGCGCTGTCCACTAATGTGAAGTCCCTGAGAACTGTCGCGCGACCTAACGGCGTAGCGACAAACAGGCGTCCTCCCGAGTAATCCTTTGATGTCTCGGCAATCCCGCGCGAATCACAGACGATGATCTGCGTAACGGCACCTGCGACTCCCGAGCCGAGCCCGGCCGAGGTATAGGTAAAGAACGCTGCGTCATTGGCTACGGCCAGTGAGACGCCTTCCGCAATCGCCGGGTGCGCGCGCAATACGGTTTCATCGATGCCGGCACGGGCGCGGTCGCCATTGTCATCGATGAATACCATGAAACCGTCTTCCCAGATGCCCTGGCAACTGGCGCCCGCGGTCATCGAATTGTCGCTGGCGCATATGGTGATGTTGGTCTTGGCACGAGCCGCTTCGCTGCGCGCTACCAGAAAGGCTGCGTGCAGGTCATTGGCTGTGGTCGTGATGCGGCTGTTACGCGTGAATTCCGTCATGTTCGGAATGCCGAGCGTCAGCACGACGCCGACGATCAACACGGTGATCAGCAACTCGTAAAGCGTAAAGCCGGTTTGGGTTCGCTTTTTCATGGTTGCAATATACTGCGCGGGTTGCAGCACTTCCCGGGCAACTGACGAGCGGCCAAACCGGACCGACAAGCGGTCAAAACAGGTCTTTCGGACTTAACTTAATCCATGCAGGCATAGGCGTTGCCGCGGGTATCCGCGAGGGCGACACGGGGTCGCCCCGTGTAGCTGACGACGAGTGCTCGCGGTGGCACCCGGCCGGCCAGATCGCAAACGACGATCGTGCCGTTGGTGGCGCGCAACTCCGTCGATCGGAGCGTGAAGCCGCGACGGTTAGGGGTAATTCGCACCTCGGGGCCGGCACGGTGAACCTGTAGTAGCGGCTCGCCCGGGTCGCGGGCGGGCGGATCGTCGCGATCCCTGTTATTGAACATAATCCACCCGTCGGACCAATCCAGTGTTGCCGTGCAGCCGCTGCCGTCAAAGCTCGGGCAAATCGAGACAACGCTGCGGCGGACCACCGACTCCTGGCGTGCCAGGTGTACTGCATGGAACAAGGCATTCACCTCTGTGAGCAGGCGACCATTGGCGACAATTTTTCCGAACGACGGAATGGCCAGTCCGCACAGGATGGCGACCAGCGTCAGCGTCAGCAGCAATTCGTACAACGTGAATCCGTTCTTGTATTGGCGCATGACAGGACCTGACCTCAAAATGCTGAGTCTAGGTGGCTTGCCGGCCGCCAGCAGCGCCAGAAATTGGTCTATACTCCCGAAATCAAAAATTTAGAGGTTGCTCAAATGTCGCTACCGGGCATTCGTTCAATATTCGACAAGTTCGGCATTCTGGCCACACCACAACGCCTTGAAGTCGCCGCCGTCCTGCTCGAAAAGCCGCAACACCTGTCGGCCGACCAGATCATCGACCGGCTGCGCAAGGGTGGCAGCGCGGTGTCCAAGGCGACGGTCTACAACACGCTCAAGTTGTTCAGTGAGCACGGCCTGGTCAAAGAGGTGATGGTCGATCCGATCCGCAAATTCTACGATTCGGCCACTCACCCGCATCATCATTTCTACAATGTGGATACGGGTGAGCTCTCGGACATTGCGCATGAACTGGTCCGTTTCGAGAATCTGCCGGACCTGCCACAGGGTACGGAGCGGCAGAGCGTTGAGGTCCTGATCAAGGTTCGCGATCAGGTCTGAATGCAGGCCCATTTGTCGCTCAGCCCTTTCCGGCAGCGGATCACGGGGCTATACTGCGCGCCGCGCCGGATTAGCTCAGTCGGTAGAGCATCGCATTCGTAATGCGGGGGTCAGAAGTTCGAATCTTCTATCCGGCACCATTTTCCCTTTAATCCTTAGGTACTTACGATCCTCCTAATGGAGTACCGCATTTTCGCGTGGCAACTTGCCACGATTTTGCCTATCTCTTGCCCATCCAGTCCTCAACACGGTACTTGCTGCCAACGTTGTAATACTTTCGACCTGTTTAAGCGTCGCTTCCAACTCAGCTGCAGAGTAGTGGGTCGTGATCTCGCCGTTGGTGTGACCCAATAGTGTCTTTCGGTCCTCATTCGAAACACCCGCCGCCCGAAGCCGATGTCCAAACGTGTGCCGCAAGTCATGAAAGCGGATCGGTAAGTCAGCTCGTCGAGTCGCCTTCTTCCAGGCTGAGTTCGACAAGCGTGACAACGGATTCCCTTTCCAAGTGAAGACGACATCCGGACTCGTCCCGCGCCTTTCACCTACGATCCGTCGGGCTACAGAGTTGAGCGGAATTATTCGCTCTTCTCCATTCTTTGTGATCGTCGGCGGTAGCACGAACACTTCCGCATCAAGTTCCGGCACAACCACAAGCCAGTCCCACCGAAGAGCGGTGATCTCTCCTGCTCGCGCACCTGTATGAAGCGCGAACAAGATCAATTGCTTTAAGTGGTCCGGGCATTGCTCCAATAGTCGACTTTCCTCCTCCTTTGAGATTGGGTATGGGTGCCTTTTTGCTCCCTTGGCGCGAGTGATTGCCGGCGTAGTCCTTAGATATGGTTTACCCGCTTCGTTGCGCCAATTTCGCGCGCACAGGTTCAGAATTCGAACTGTATGACGTCAGCGCCTATGGGACAGAATTAGTTCTGGTTTAAGAGAGTGTTTTTGTTCATC
>JAQCGO010000072.1 GCA_027618995.1 Pseudomonadota bacterium
CGGAACTTCTGCAAGATTCACGCCTCGGTCAGAACAAACAACACCAGTTGTTGCCGCTGCTGCGGCAGTTGATTTACAGCCGGTTGAGGGTGTATTGCGCGCCGAAGGCGACCTGGAAGCTGCCGTGGAGAGTGTGACGGGCCAAAGCAGAGCCTCGAACCTCCGCAGCGGCAAAAAATGCCAGAACATTCGCCAGACGATAGATACGGGGTGGGGCGTGATGTTAGGATAGGGGCGAATTAAGCCTGGAGCGGTTCCAGGCTCAACGCAAATGGGAAAAATCGGTTGACGAGGTGTGTTCATGTCTAAAGCGCATCGTGTCCAGTTTGTCCCGTTTTTTGCATTATCACTCCTTGCTTTGATTCAGGGATGTGGTAGGCAGCAGTCTGCCAATGAATATGCGTCCGAACGTCGCGACACAACAGTAACAATTCAGCATCAGCGACCAAGCGAGGCTTCGTCGCAGCCGCATGAGACGGGTTTGGTCAGCGAAGCTCTTGAATCAGAAGTGAAACCAGAAAATAAAGCTGAGCCAAGACCGGAGTCGGTTGATTCGCCTGCAACTAAATTAGATGTCGCCACATCGCTGCTCGCCGCCGACGGCCAGATGCCGACGCGCAACGCCATATTCAACGGCGACTTTACCGAAGGCGTGTCAGCGTGGAGCAAACTCGGGCCGGGGCATGCCGATGCTGAACTGACAAACGAAAAGTCGCAGTATGCCCATGTGCTGATCAGTGACCTGATCGTCACTTCGCCCGCCATGGTGCGGACGTTCACAGTTTACAGCACGTATCTACTCCAAGTCTCGCCCAGCAAGGAATACACAATGACGGTGCAGGCCCAGGGGATGGGTCACATCGCTATCGGCGCGTTTGAATATGGCGAAGACGGCCATCACATCGGCAACAACATTTCGCCGCGACACGTGCTCACGGATGAGTTCCAGACACTCACGTTCACATACAAGCCCACGCCGAATGCCGTAGGCATCCGCCCGATGATCGTCTTTCTCGAAGCGACGGACGGCTCGGCCATGGATGTCCACACGCGTATCCGACGCGTGGAAATGCCCGTAGCGCTCGATGCGTTCGGTGAGATGTGCGCCAATTGGCCGGACTACGCGAAGAACGATCGCTTTTCCGCGTATGAAGGTTTCACCGAAGCTGAACGCAAGGAGCTTGAATCGCTTGACGATATACAAACCGTACTGCCGCCATATGAACCGATCCGCATGACGGCCCCGGGCGATTTTCAATTGACCACGTCGCGTTTGCGATTTGGCGATTCGGCTCTTCCGCAACATGTTGCGGTTCTCGGGCAGGAGGTTCTCGCCGATCCGATGACGCTGGCCGTGGAACTTGGCGACGGCACGCGATTGGACATGCACCCGCAAACTCCGTCGTTCCGTTCGACTGACCTTGCCGCCAGCGGCCAACAGACGTTTGCCACCGGCGGCGTGGAAATGACCGTCGCTTTCAAAATGGATTATGACGCGCTGCTGGTTTACACGGTCAGCGTCGCGAAGCGTCCCGAACGCGCGATTCGCAGTGTTTCGCTGTCAATTCCGCTTCGGGCGGATGTCGGTAAGTACGTCAGGTACAACCGGATGTCGATCCCGGATGCCGCGGGTTACGGTGATTGGGTGCAGGGCTACGGACCGATCCCCGAAAGGGGACAGACCGTCGAAACCAAGGCCGTCGTCGGCAGCGCGCACATGGGCCACGCTCTGGCCAACGACTGGAAGCCGCCCGCACCCGGCGACGACGGGGTCATCTGGCAGTGGAACCAGGGGTTCTTGCATACGGTCTGGGTCGGCGACGAAACGCGCGGCGTGAGCTTCGTCAGTTTAAGCCAACAGGGCTATCACACAACCGAAGAAGTTATCACTACAAGCCTTGTGCAAAGCGATGATCAAGTGCTGTTAACGTACAGTTTTGTCACGGACAGCGTTTCGCTCGATCATGACCACTCACTACAGTTTGCCTTGCAAATCATGCCGCCCAAACCGGTGCGTAAGCAGTGGGTCACGAGCCGATTCAGTTCGTTCTTCTCGGGATACTCTTCCGTGGGCGATCCATGCCTGGACATTCTCGATGAATTGCTGCCCGGGGACGACGCCGGCCCCTCGTATGGCCGCGATTACGACGTGGTGGGTCATCGCACATTGCCGCGCCGATGGACCCCGCAGGACCATCGGCCGTACCGCGACACGGGTTTTCTATGGTACACGCTTTGGGCCGAAGGATCGCGTGGCTGGTTGCCGGGCCAGCCAATAGGCGGTTGCTCAACGCCGCTGGTCGGCCATCCCGATCGCCTCAAAAGAATGGTTGATGTGTCTGGGCAACTCGGCCATCAGGGACTGCCCTACTTCGCCGGATCGCATATCGCCGCCGAAGATCCGGCCGGGTTCTACTATGTCGAACGCACTGACGAATGGACGCACAAGCCGCGCATCTCGCGCCCACCGTACCTGCGGCCGACCTGCCCCAACAGCATGTTTTCCAACTATATGGCGCGCGGCATCGGGCGACTGATCGACGAGTACGACATAACCGGCGCGTATTTCGACAACTGTGCGCCGCTGTTGTGCGCAAACACAAAACACGGATGCGGGTATGTGGATGCCGACGGCGAGCTGCACGCGACGCTCCCGCTGCTCGGCTATCGCAAACTGTTCAAGCTGGTGCGCAACGAGTTCGTCAAGCGCGGGCGCAATCCCTACATCATGACGCACGCGGGTATGAATCCTGCCGCCATCTCGTTCATCGACGTCGAGTTGCAGGGCGAAGGAACCTACGGCTCGGATCACACCGAAATGTTCTCGCTCGGCGAGTGGCGGGCGACATGGCTCGGCCCCAATCAGTTCGGCGTGCAACTGAGCTATCTGCCGTCGTTCGGCTACGGACTCGGGCCGAATATCGACCACGCCGAACAGGAAGTCATTGGCACGCCGCGACTGATGGCGATGAGCCTTTTGCACGGCACGCATGTGTGGAACCAGTATGCCGACAGTTCGGTTGTATACAAGGCATGGACGGTGCTCGATGAATTGGACGATCCGAATGTCGCCTTCATTCCATATTGGCAATGGGCCAGCGTCAACGCGCCGCTGAATCCCCGGCAGGTCTATGCTTCGGCGTACCGCGGCAATGATCGGTTGATCCTCGTGTTGTCAAATCTCTCCGCCGAAGAGCAGGCCGTTGCGATCCCGCTGGCTGACATTCCGGGGGCGCGTCATGTCGAGGATCACATGCACGCGTTGCCGGTGGGCATCGAAGGCGGTATGCTGCGATGCACGATCCCGCCGAAGAACTTTCGGCTGCTCAGTTTCACGAGCGATGGGAGCAACCGATGACGGCGCGGAACTTCTGCAAGATTCACGCCTCGGTCAGAACAAACAACACCAGTTGTTGCCGCTGCTGCGGCAGT
>JAQCGO010000073.1 GCA_027618995.1 Pseudomonadota bacterium
CCTGCTCGACATGGGGATGGATCCGTTCAACTTCTCCGACGCGTTGCTGGGGATTCTTGCGCAGCGTCTGGCGAAGCGCCTGTGTTCCTGCAAGACGCCCTACGTCCCGGAGCCGGCAGAGTTGACGGCATTTCTGCGCGAGTACTGCGATGAACTGCTCAATACCTCGACGTTCAAGAAAGACCCCAAGGGTGCAATGGAAGCCGTCTATCGCGACTGGGTCAAACTTTACGGCAACGACAAGGGTCAGCTGACTTTCTACAATACCGTGGGTTGCGACAAGTGCAACGGATCGGGATTCAAGGGCCGATGCGGCTTGCACGAGCTGCTGATCGCCACGGATGCGCTCAAGAAGCTGATCGCCGAAAGGTCGCGTGTTGCCGAGATGCTGGGGGTTGCTCTCGAGGAGGGCATGCGCACCCTGAAGCAGGACGGCATGGAGAAGTGCCTGCAAGGGGTGACGCATATCAAGGAAGTGCGCGCGGTCTGTATCAAGTGATCCATCGGGGCAACCCGGCATGAGTGGCTCGACAGAAGACAGCACGCAGCGCCTGCGTCACTTCTTCGGCACGAAGCACGACAGCGACGATCTCGTCGAACGACTCGAGCAGCTGAATGCAATCGGCGCGTCGCTTTCGGCGGAGCGCGACATTGACCGGCTGCTCGAGGCGATCCTCTCCGCGGCCAAGGCGATTACACGGGCCGATGGCGGTACGCTCTATCGCGTGACGGACGAGCGCACGCTGCGCTTCGAAATCGTGCGTACAACCTCGCTGAACTACTACCTCGGCGGCACCAGCGGCAACCCGGTGCCCTTTTACCCGATCCAGCTCTACAACAAGGACGGCCAGCCGAACCACAGCATGGTGGCGGCCAATGCAGCGCTCACCGGCAATACGGTCAACATCGCCGATGCCTACACGGCCGACGGCTTCGATTTCAGCGGCACCCGTGCGTTCGATACCAAGACCGGGTACCGATCGACCTCGTTCCTGACAGTGCCGATGAAGAATCACGAGAACGAGATCATCGGCGTTCTCCAGTTGATCAACGCGACCGACCCGAAGAGCGGTGCACTGCTGCCGTTCTCTGCTTCGGATCAAAGCCTCGCGGAGTCGCTTGCCTCGCAGGCCGCGATTGCGTTGACCAACCGGATGCTGATCAACCAGCTCGAGGCCTTGTTCGAATCGTTCATCAACCTGATGAATACCGCGATCGACGAGAAATCCCCCTATCCCGGTGGGCATTGCCAGCGGGTGCCGCAGCTGACCATGATGCTGGCGGAAGCCGTCACCGAGACGGACGAGGGACCGCTCGCCGATTTCCGGATGACGGAAAAGGATCGTTACGAACTCAAGATCGCGGGCATGCTGCACGACTGCGGCAAGGTGACCACGCCCGTACATGTCGTCGACAAGGCGACCAAGCTGGAGACGATATTCGACCGCGTGCACCTGATCGACACGCGCTTCGAGGTGCTGCGACGCGATGCCGAGATCGAGCTACTGCGTGCGAAGGCTAAACCCGAAGCATCCCCCGGCACGCGCGAGCGCGAGCGCGCGGAGATCCGCTATCGTGACCGCCTGCGGCAGCTGGACGAGGACCGCGCCTTCCTGCGCGCCTGCAATTTCGGCGGCGAGAGCATGCGTGAGTCGGACATCGCGCGCGTCAAGACCATTGCCCAATACCGCTGGACCGATGTCGCGGGTCACGAGGCGAATTTCCTCACCGAAGACGAGGTCAAGAACCTGACGATCCGGGCCGGCACGCTCACGCAGGACGAACGCCAGATCATCAACCACCACATCGTGGCGACCATCCGCATGCTCGAGGCGCTGCCCTGGCCACGGCATCTGAAGAACGTGCCGGAGTATGCGGGGGGGCACCATGAGCGCATGGATGGAAAAGGCTATCCGAAGGGTCTGATGCGCGAGGACATGTCCGTGCAGGCACGGTGCATGGGGATCGCCGACATCTTCGAAGCGCTGACTGCAAAGGACCGGCCCTACAAGAAGGGCAAGACGCTCTCGGAGTCGCTCGAGATTCTGGGCCGGTTCCGGGAGAACGGCCACATCGATCCCGACCTGTTCGACACTTTCGTTCGCAGCAAGGTTTACCTGCGCTACGCCGAGATGTTCCTCGATCCGGACCAGATCGATACGGTCGACGAGACCAGGATCCCGGGCTACGCACGCTGAGGTGCGTCGAGGTTCAGGGCGACAGGCGGCGGCGCAACCGGGACCAGAGACCGTTCGACTGCGACGTGGCGCGCGGGACGATCTTGCGAACGTAGATGTTGTACAGGAGCAGGTTGCGCTCGACCCCGGGTTCGTCGATTTCCTCGACGCCGTGGAACGATTGATCTGTCTTGAGGAATCCGAGCAGCGCATTGGGCACGAAGGGCAAGGTCGCGACCCGCCGAAAGCGGTCGAAGCGATGCCGCGCCGTGCCCTCGCAGCGCAAAGCGGGATTCAGCGGGACGTAGATCGAGGTGCCGAGGTGCTGCATCGACGTGTCACGTGGCAGGTAGAAGAGCAGCGACACCAGCTTGCTCGGCATGTCGGTGTGCGGTGCGATCGCGTAGCGGGTGAAGTCCCGGATGTAGCGGGTGTCGATGTCGGTCACCAGCTTCGACACCGGCCCGAATCGCGCGGTGATCTCCCTGGAAAACTTGTCTAGGATAAGCTGGCGGAACGCTTGACCCGACATCCACGCGCCGAGTTCGACCCAGAATCGGCCGGCGTTGCGCCGCTCCTCGTCTTCCTCGAGTGTCGCGATGTCCGCGATGTAGCGCTGCGACTCGTCCAGCGAATCCCCGCCCTCGACGGCCTGGACCGTGCCGAACTCGGCGATCGGCGTGAGCACGGAGGTCGCCGGCAGGCTGGCGAGCAGGCGCTGGTAGAAGTCCTCCGGGAATGCCGGCTGGATGAAGAAGTGTGGAAACGGGAAGCGGTGCACCTCCGCATTCGCGATCCGGTAGCTGAGAAAGCCTTCAGCGTCGAAAGACATAGTTGCCGATGCCCGCGAAACGGCCGCTTTCACGACGCGCCCGCTGCGCCTGCTCTTCCGAGTAATCGAAACCGAACTCGAGCATGGTGTCGACAACTTCCCAGTGGTCGTCCCGCGCGGTATTGAGCTCGACCAGTACCGAGCGGAGCACGGGGTTCGCGAGCATGCCGCGGCCGCCGCGAATGATGTCCGGCTCGATGCCATCCACGTCGATCTTCATGTGTGTCGGCGTTGGCAACCCGCAGCGGGAGACCAGTTCGTCCAGCGTGAAGGCCACCGCCCCTTGGCGAAACGCGGGCGTGAAGGGCTCGTCCTGGTCATCGCGTGCCTCGGCAAAGCTGTGCAGCGATCCGCCGGGCATCCGCGTGCTCAGATTGAGGCGGTCAAAGGAAAATTTGCCG
>JAQCGO010000074.1 GCA_027618995.1 Pseudomonadota bacterium
CGATCGAAACATTACCCCTGAACAAGGACGCCGATCGCGGCGCTCTGGATCGAGCTCGCAAGGCGCTGGGCGGCATTATTCTCGGCAAGGACAAACAGATAGCACTGGCGTTGTCCTGCTTGCTGGCGCGTGGCCACCTCACCTGCTGATCGAGGACCTGCCCGGGCTCGGCAAGACCATGCTTGCGCAGGCGCTCGCACGCGTCCTCGGGCTCAGCTTTCGTCGCATCCAGTTTACGAGTGACCTGTTGCCGGCCGACATCGTTGGCGTTTCCGTATTTCGCCAGGGCAAGGGAGAATTCGAATTTCAGCCCGGACCCATTTTCGCGCAGCTGATTCTTGCCGATGAGGTCAATCGCGCCACGCCGAAGGCGCAAAGCGCCCTGCTCGAAGCAATGGAGGAATACCAGGTATCGGTTGACGGCACCACGCGCGCGTTGCCGGACCCGTTCTTCGTTGTCGCGACACAGAATCCCGCCGACCAGATTGGCACCTTCCCGTTGCCGGAATCCCAGCTCGACCGGTTTTTGTTCAGACTGGAGCTTGGCTATCCCGATGCCGCGAGCGAACGCGAATTGATCGTCGGTGCTGATCGTCGTGCGATGCTCGCAGGAGTCAGCGCCGCATTGACACCGGAACTCCTGGTCCGACTGCAGGCGATGGCGTCGAAGGTGCACATGAGTGATCCGCTCGTGGATTACATTCAGGAACTTGTACGTCAGACGCGCGAATCGCCGGACATCGACATTGGCCTTTCACCACGCGGTGCGCTCGCCCTGGCTTCGGCCGCAAAAGCGCATGCATTTGTGCAGCATCATGCCGGTGTTTATCCCGATGATATTCAGGCCGTTTTTGCTGCCGTCGCAGGCCACCGCGTAAAACCGGCGGGCAATACCAGCTACCGTTCAGCGGCCGAGCTCTGCCAGCATGTTCTCGATTCCGTGGCAATTCCCTAGACCCCGGCTCTTGCCGGGCATCGGCGCAGCCCTGAACCGAAAGGTGCAGCGCTGGGCCAGGAAGCGCCAGGGCATCGATGCGCCGGTCACGGAGCTGCGTCCGGGGCGCGTCTATATCCTGCCAACAGTGTTGGCCTGATTTACGCGCTGATGGCGTTCGCGATGCTGCTCGGCTCGATGAACTACAACAACAACCTATCGTTCGTGCTGACCTTTCTTCTGGCCGCGCTCGGATTCGTTGCCATGCACCAGTGCCAGCGCAATCTCGTTGCACTCGAATTGAGTTTTGCCGGCGTGGAGCCCGTGTTCGCCGGGCAGTCCGCCAAATTTCGTATTGCTGTCAGCAACCACAGCAAGACGGCGCGCCACGGCGTGCGGCTGTACACCGATGATACGGTCAGCGATGTCGCCGATGTTCCAGCCGGTGAAAGTGTCCTGTTTACGCTCACGATCGCTACCGAAAAGCGTGGCTGGGTGGAGCTGCAACGCTTCGGCATTCGGACCCTGTTCCCGTTCGAACTATTCCGTTCCTGGGCCTGGCTGCACATGGATTTGCGCGGCCTTGTGTATCCGGCTGCCGCCGACGCAGCACCGCCACCACCACCGACACAAACCGCACACGGCCATCGGCAGCATGATGCGCGCGGCGAGGAAGACTTTTCCGGCCTGCGCCGATTTCATGAGGGTGACTCGCCACGCCACGTCGCATGGAAAGCCTATGCGCGCAGTGGCCAATTGTTATCCAAGAAATTTGCAGCAGCCAGTGGTTTGATTTTGCCGCCATCCCGGTAGCGGATATCGAGCAACGACTATCAATACTGACGCGCTGGATTATTGATACGGATCGCACCCGTGCCGCTTATGGCGTGCGGCTGCCGGGCAAGGAATTTCCACCCACCAACGGCAGCGCGCAACACCAGCGCTGCCTTGAAGCCTTAGCTCTTTTCGGGCTGGGGAGGACACCATGAGCAAGCCGCGCGGCACTGACGGCTCGCTGCTGGCAAGCCTGCCCTGGACCTTGTCGGCGCTGGGGCTGGCGTTGCTGCTGCTCGTCCAGTTCCTGCCACCCTGGATTACCGTCGCGTTTGTGCTTTGCGCCACCTGGCGCTACCTCATAGAAAAGCGTCGTCGACTACTGCCACCGACGTGGTTGCGTGGCCTGCTCGCGCTAAGCTGTTTTCTCGGCGTGCTGGCAACGTATTCGGCGGTCAGTGGTGTCGGTCCGGGCTCGGCATTGCTTGCCGTCATGGCTGCGTTAAAACTGCTCGAAACGCGCAAGCGCCGTGACCAGTTCGTACCGTTATTCATTGCAATTTTCCTGGTCATGTCCTCATTGTTGCGCGAGCAGTATCTGTGGTCGCTGCCTTACCTGATGGCAGCGCTGCTGTTGATCATGACGGCCTGGTTGCGCATGTCGGCGACGCGCGCCGAATCCGCGATGCTGAGCTTTCGTAACAGTGGCCGGCTGATCTTGTATGCCCTGCCGTTGGCACTGGCCATGTGGATTTTTTTTCCGCGCATTGCCACACCGTTCTGGTCGGTACCCATCGATACGAGTTCCGGCATTTCAGGTCTCAGCGATACGATGAGCCCGGGCGATATCAGCTCGTTGTCGCTGTCCGATGCGGTGGCGTTTCGTGTAAATTTCAGGGACAGCGTGCCGGCCGCCCGGGACCGTTACTGGCGTGGCCTCGTCCTGCATCAATTTAATGGTCGCACCTGGACGAGCAGTGAACCGATGCTGGACCGCCAGGCCCGCGACAATATTGTGGTCAGCGGCGAACCGATCAGCTACAACATTGCGCTCGAGCCAACGCAGCAGCAGTGGGTATTTGCGCTGGACATCCCCTATTCCTGGTCGCTGCCGCGCACCAGCATGGGCCGGCAGCAGCAACTCTGGCGAGTACATCCGATCGATCAACGCATTCGCTACGATGCAGTGTCCTACACGAACTATCGCTCCGACGTCGCGCTCGCCGGTATGTTTCAAGGCTGGTACACAAACCTTCCCGACGAGAGCAACCCAAAAACGCGGGAGCTCGCGCGGCAAATGCATGCGGCAGCCGGATCGAATGCCGCATTCGTTGCGGCAGTACTGCAGAAATTCAACAACGAGGAATTTTTCTACACGCTGAAACCGCCGGTGTTGGGCCGCGACCCGGTCGATCAGTTCCTGTTTGAAACGCGGCAGGGCTTTTGCGAGCACTATGCGTCGGCCTTCGCGGTGATGATGCGCGCTGCCGGTATTCCCGCCCGCATCGTACTCGGTTATCAGGGCGGCGAACTGAATCCTGTGGGCAATTACCTGATCGTGCGGCAGGCGGATGCGCACGCCTGGACCGAAGTCTGGCTGGAAGGCGTCGGCTGGTCGCGAGTGGATCCTACCGCCGCCGT
>JAQCGO010000042.1 GCA_027618995.1 Pseudomonadota bacterium
AAAATGATGAGAAAAACACTCGCCTAACCTGACAACACATCTGTCCCATTTGTTTGAAGACGGACAGTCCAGACAGCAACGATCTCCGTGCTGACCGAGGGTGGATGCGACTCGAAAAACTGGCGGAGTGTTGGCGGAGCATCCTTGGCAGCACCTGCCGATACCGTACCTTCCTCCACGGCTTGGGTGATGGACTCGTCAGCTGGTTTGATGCTCATCGCGGAAACCCTGCAATCACCTACCGTATGAATGCCGTAAAGGACTCTGATAATAAAGACGGCCTCCCAGTTTGTAGGCCATTTCCCCTTTATAAATCAGGAGGTTGTCTGGAGCGGGAAAGGAGGCTCGAACTCCCGACCTCAACCTTGGCAAGGTTGCGCTCTACCAACTGAGCTATTCCCGCAGAGGGCCGAGATTTTAGCGGCTTGACCCGGCCTGTCAAGGCAATTCAGATTTTCCGGCCCCCCGGTCAGTCCGCCGCGCCCTGCCGCAGGATCGATGGCCACGCCGCGCGCAGGTATACGCTCATCGACCAGATGGTCATGCCGGCCGCCACGATCAGCAGCACGAACCCGATCGCATAGATATCGAGTCCGAGGACCGTTTTCTCATAAACCATGAAGCCGATGCCGAACATCTGCAGCACCGTTTTTACCTTGCCTGACCAGGACACCTTGACATTGGCACGCTCGCCTATTGTCGCCATCCATTCGCGCAGCGCAGACACGGCGATTTCGCGACCAATGATGATCATCGCGACGATATCGACATACCAGTCGGGGTCGCCCTGCACCAGCATGACCAGCACAATGGACACCATCAGCTTGTCGGCTACCGGGTCGAGAAACTCACCAAATTGCGAAGATTGCCCGTAGCGACGCGCCACCCAGCCATCCAGAAAGTCGGTGATTGCGGCGATACCGAACAATACGGCCGCGATCGGCCGCGAGTGCAACAAAGGGCTATAAAAAAGAATAACGACCGCAGGAATCGAAGCGATTCGGAACAGTGTCAGAAAAATAGCGAGATTGAGTTTCATTGATGCAGGTCATTGTATATGGATTCGGCCAGGCTACGACCTATGCCGCGCACTTTTACCAGATCATCGATGCCAGCACCAATCACCCCTTGCAGGCCGCCGAATTGGCGCAACAACTCGCGGCGCTTTTTCGGCCCGAGTCCCGGTATCTCTTCGAGTCGCGACGTTGTGCGTGTCTTGGCGCGTCGTTGTCGATGGCCAGTGATCGCAAAACGATGCGCTTCGTCACGCAGCTGCTGAATCAGCAGCAGCGCCGGTGAATCTGCCGCCAGTGACAGTGGTGTGCTGCGACCCGGGACAAACAATTGTTCAGCACCCGGCCTGCGGGCACGCCCTTTGGCGACTGCCACGACCCTGAGCCAACCGAGTTCGAGTTCGTCCAAAACGGTCATTGCGGCGGACAGCTGACCCTTGCCACCGTCCACGATCAACACATCGGGCATGGGCACCTCGCCCCGCTTCACGCACGCGTAGCGGCGGCGCAAGGCTTCGGCCATCGCCGCGTAATCGTCGCCCGCGGCAACCGGAGTCAGGTTGAAACGCCGGTAGTCGCTCTTCAGCGCACCGGCCGCATTGAAAACAACACACGATGCGACGGTCGCCTCCCCGGAGGTGTGACTGACGTCGAAGCACTCGAGACGCTGGATGCCATCCTCTTCCGCGCCCAATGCCGCGGCGAGCGCCGCAAACTGTCGACGCAGTGTTGCATTGCTCGATACCAGCAGGTTCAGGCCCTGTTCCGCGTTGGTCTGCGCCATGGCCAGCCAGCGCTGGCGATCGCCGCGCACGCGGTGTTTGATAGCGACTTTATGACCGGCGCGCGCGCCCAGTTCCTGCTGCAGCAATACAACATCCTCAATCTCCGCGTCCAGAATGATTTCCGCGGGTACATCGCGGCCCAGATAGTACTGAGCGACGAAACCATTCAGTATCCTGGCCCGATCGGTTTCGCCAGCGAGCCGCGGATGATGATCGTAACTCCCGATCACCGCCCCATTCCGAATAAACAGTACGGTCACAACATGCATCGCACCATTCGAGGCGAAGCCGAGGATATCGAGATCCTGGCTCGCCGTACGCGACACCAGCTGCCGCGCCTCCACCTCCCTGAGGTGCGCAATCTGGTCGCGAAACCGCGCCGCCTGCTCATAATCCCGGGTTGCTGCTGCAGCTTCCATCCGGGCTACAAACGCGGCGACGACGTTCCGGTTCTTGCCGTCGAGGAAGTCGATCGCGGCGGCAATGTCCGTTGCGTAGTGTTCTTCGGAAATCAGCCCAACACAGGGCGCCGTGCAGCGCTTGATCTGATACTGCAAACAGGGCCTGGACCGATTCCTGAAAAAACTGTCCTGGCATTGCCGCACCATGAACAGCTTTTGTAATTCATTCAGCGTCTGGCGGACTGCGCCCGTGCTCGGGTATGGCCCGAAGTAACGGCCCTTGCCTTTGCGCGCACCGCGATGAAATTGCAGGCGTGGAAACTTGTGATTGGTTGAGACATAGATATAGGGGTAGCTCTTGTCGTCACGCAGCGTGACGTTGTAACGCGGCTTGTGTTGTTTGATCAGGTTGTATTCGAGCAGCAGCGCCTCTGCTTCGGTGTTGGTCACGGTCACTTCGACATTGGCGACAAGCTCCATCAATGCAGCTGTCTTCGGTGACGCCTGGGTGCGTTGAAAATAGCTCGCGACGCGTTTCTTCAGGTCGCTCGCCTTGCCGACATACAACACCTTGTGCTTCGCATCGAGCATGCGATACACGCCCGGTCGATGGGTCAGGCTGCGGACAAATATCCTGGCGTCAAATTGTCTGTCGTCGCTCACGCCGCTATTTATCCAGTAACTGCCTCACCTCTGCAAATATTGCGTCGAACATGGCAGCCGTCAGTCGCCGGGTGTTGGTGTTATAGTGGCTGCAGTGATAGGAATCGAGCAGGCGTATATGGCCGAGCTTGTGCAGCGCGGCGTGTGCAAAACTGAAATCCGCCTGGCGCTCTCCAAGTGCCTTGACGATGGCGCGGTGCGCGATACCACCCAATGCAAGCACCACCGAGTCAGCCGGCAACAGCTGCAGCTCGTTTGCCAGAAAGGTATTGCAGTTGTTGATCTCGGCGCCGATGGGCTTGTTATCGGGCGGCAAACATTTAACCGCATTCGTGATTCGGCACTGGCTAAGAACGAGGCCGTCATCGCTTGCGACCGATTCTGCCGTGGACGCAAAACCGTACTTGTGCAGCACCTGGTAAAGAAGGATACCCGCGTGATCGCCCGTAAAGGGCCGCCCGGTTCGGTTGGCTCCATGCAGACCGGGAGCCAATCCGACAATCAGAAATCTTGCGGCCGGATCACCAAACGGTGGCACAGGCCTGCAGTAGTAGCCGGGATGGCGTTCTTTGACCGCATCCAGAAAACCGGCAAGCCGCGGGCAGGCACGACAGTCCCTGTCAAAAATTGACTTGTGCAAGGGTCAGCCGGTTTGACGCAGTCCGGCGATACGCATGGCGACTTCCATTGCCTGCTCGTAGTTGAGTCGCGGATCAACGGTGGTCTTATAGGCGCGCGCCAGGTCACCGTCGGTCAGCCCACGTGCACCACCCGTGCATTCGGTGACATTCTCGCCAGTCAGTTCAAGGTGCACGCCGCCGAGGTAGCTGCCCATGGCGTGGTGAATGCGAAACGACGACTCGAGTTCTGCGACGATATTGTCAAAACGCCGCGTCTTCGTGCCGTCTGCTGTCGATTCCGTGTTGCCATGCATCGGGTCGCATACCCAGAGCACCGGTGAGCCGGTTTCGCGCACCGCCGTGATCAGGCGCGGCAAATGGTCGTCAATCGTTTTGGCGCCGAAACGATGGATCAGAGTCAACCGACCAGGTTCATTGCGCGGGTTCAGCACCGCGATCAGCTGCTGCAGCCATTCAGCCGTCATCCCGGGCCCGATCTTCACACCCATCGGGTTGGCGATGCCGCGGAAGTATTCTATGTGTGCTCCATCCAGTGCCGCGGTGCGCATGCCGATCCACGGGAAATGCGTGGTCAGGTTGTACCAGCGGTTGCGTCGCTCCAGGAAGCGCGTTTGTGCCTGTTCGTAGAACAGGTGCAGTCCCTCATGTGCCGCGTACATGTCGGCGCGTTGCGTGTGATGCAATTCGCGCCCCGACACCGTTTCGAGGAAGTCGAGCGAATTGGAGATGGACTTGACGATGCCGTGATATTCCTCCGCCATTGGCGAATGGCCAACCCAGCCAAGATCCCAATACTCCGGATGATGCAAATCGGCGAAACCGCCATCGATCAGAGACCGCACGAAATTCAAGGTCAGCGCCGCGCGCTCGTAACCGCGCAGAATCAATTGCGGATCCGGAACTCTGTCTTCGGGCGTAAACGGCAATCGATTGATCAGGTCGCCGCGAAAACTGGGCAAAACCTGTCCATCGCGCGATTCGGTATCGGCAGAGCGCGGTTTCGCATACTGGCCGGCCATGCGCCCAATCCGAACGACGGGTTTTTTCAAGCCAAACAACATGACGAGGCTCATCTGCAGCAAGATCTTGAGCTTGGCGACAATGTTATCCGACGTGCATTCTTCGAACGTCTCGGCACAATCGCCACCCTGCAGAACAAACGCATCGCCACGCTGCGCAGTAGCGATCAGGTCCTTGAGCGCATCAATTTCCCACGAAGTCACGATCGGCGGCAGCCGACTCAATTCGGCAACCGCCGCATCGAGCAGCGCTTTGTCCGGATAGACCGCCTGTTGCGCAGCCTGATGCTTCTGCCAACTGGCGGGATGCCAATCGGCAGCGGGGAGCTTTCTGCTCACATTTGTTCCTGAAAGATGCCGTAAGTACGCGGGAAAGAAGCGCGTTTGAGCGTGCGACTATGCCATGTGGCGGGCCGGAGCTGCAAAAGTTTCTTATGTAATCAGCGGCTTAGCCACGTGTGGCAACGGCACCGGGAGATTGGCACAATGCGCGCCATTGTTACGCCGGCGAAATCTGGGCTTTTTTCTTTCTGGAGACGTTCAAATGCAGGACATTCTCGTCCTCGGCGCCGGCAAAATTGGCGCTTTAATTTCGTGTTTGCTCTCAGAGTCGGGCGATTACCGGGTGCAACTCGCGGACTCCAGTGCCGGCGTTGCCGGCCGCGTGGTCAGCGCACACCAAAACAGGAATATCGTCGCCTTTGACCTGGACGCGAGCGACAAGGACGCGTTGACCGCACACGTTCGCAAGCACAAACCGGGTAGCATCGTTTCCGGCCTGCCCTATTATTGCAACGTGACGGTAGCCGAAGTGGCCAAAGCGGCAGGCCTGAATTACTTCGACCTGACGGAAGATGTGGCCGTAACCGCCGCCGTGCGTAAGCTGGCGGCCGGTGTCGAGCAGGTTTTCGCACCGCAGTGCGGGCTCGCACCCGGTTTTATCAGCATCGCGGCGAACGAGCTGATTCAGCACTTCGATACGCTGCGCTCGGTCAAACTGCGAGTCGGCGCATTGCCGCAGCATCCGAATAATGTCCTCAAGTACTCGCTGACCTGGTCCACCGATGGAGTAATCAACGAATATGGCAATTTGTGCCAGAGCATCGTCAACAGCAAGGAAGTAGACGTATTGCCGCTCGAAGGACTGGAGCAAATTGAGATCGATGGCACGCTCTACGAGGCGTTCAATACCTCAGGTGGGCTGGGCTCGCTGGGAGAAACCTACGGCGACCGCGTTCGCTCGATGAATTACAAGACGATTCGTTATCCCGGCCATTGCGAGCAGATTCGGCTGCTGATGAACGGGCTCAATCTGAATCACGATCGCCCCACCCTGAAACGCATACTCGAGAATGCCGTGCCGCAGACGATGCAGGACGTCGTGATCATCTACGCTGCGGTTACCGGCTTGCAGGACGGCGAATTCCGTGAAGAAAATTACGTCAACAAGGTTTATCCGCAGGTCGTCGCGGACCGCCTGTGGTCCGCCATACAGATTACGACGGCGGCTGGAATTTGCTCGGTGCTGGATATTGTTCTGTCCGCACCGGGCAAGTACAAGGGCTTCGTCGCACAGGAACAGTTTCGACTGACCGACGTGCTGGCCAATCGCTTCGGCAAGTACTATGCCCATGGTGGCACCAACAAGGAATCGGCCGAACGCGTGGCGCGTGGCCAGACCGGCCATCAGCGCAAGATCGAAGCATAAACAATGAAAGACCTGCTCAAACAGCTTGACCTCACCGCCGTCAATGCCGGAACGTGGTACGGCAGCGACCATTGCGAAGACCAAAGCACCGGGCTGATCGACTCGATCAACCCGACAACCGGTGAGCTCATTGCGAGCGTGCGCAACACGTCGCCAGCCGAGTACGAGCGCGTCCTGACGATGGCGCAAGAATCGTTCGCGGCCTGGAGCAAGGTTCCCGCACCGGTACGCGGCAACGCCGTGCGGCTGATCGGCAATGCACTGCGCGAGCACCGTACAACGCTGGGTGCCCTGGTTACGCTGGAGAACGGCAAGATCAAGTCCGAGGGCATCGGTGAAGTTCAGGAAATGATCGACATCGCGGACTTTGCAGTGGGCCAGTCACGCATGTTGTACGGCAACACGATGCACTCGGAACGCCCGCAACATCGCATGTATGAGCAGTGGCAGCCCCTCGGCCTGGTCGGCACGATTACGGCGTTCAATTTCCCGGTTGCGGTCTGGGCCTGGAATGCCTGCATCGCCGCTATCTGCGGCAACGTCAATATCTGGAAACCGTCACCGAAGACGGCGCTCTGCGGCGTCGCGGTACAGAAGATCGTCAATGCTGCACTGGCTGACGAAAACCTGCCGCCGGTATTTTTCCTGATCAACGACGACAGCAATGAACTGGCGCAAACGTTTGTTGATGACCCGCGCATCAACCTGCTCTCTTTTACAGGCTCTTGCGCGGTCGGCCGACAGGTGGGCGCGCGGGTGGCTGGACGAATGGGCAGAGTCCTGCTCGAACTGGGCGGAAACAACGCGATCATCGTTGATGAATTTGCCAACCTGGACCTCGCCATTCCTGCCATCGTATTCGGCTCGGTTGGAACGGCGGGACAACGCTGCACCACAACACGCCGTGTACTGATACACAAGTCGCGCTTCGATGAAGTCCGGACTGCCCTGGTGAAAGCTTACGGCCAGATTCGCATCGGTGACCCGCTTGACGGCAAGACCCTGATGGGACCGCTTATTGATGAGAGCTCGGTGACCCGGGTCGAAGCCGCCTGCGATGCGGTGCGTGCCCATGGTGGCGAAATCCTCTGCGGTGGCGAACGCCTCGATCGCCCCGGCAACTTCATAACACCGGCGATCGCCGTGGCGAAGAACGACTGGAATATCGTGCAGTCGGAAACGTTTGGGCCGATTTTGTACCTGATTCCGTGCAACACGCTCGACGACGCGATCGCGATGCAAAATGGTGTCGTCCAGGGACTTTCCTCTGCAATTTTCACGGACAATCTACAAAACGCGGAGCGCTTTCTCTCCAGCGGCGGCTCCGACTGCGGCATAGCGAACGTCAATATCGGCACGTCCGGCGCCGAGATCGGCGGCGCGTTCGGCGGCGAAAAGGAAACCGGTGGCGGGCGTGAAGCCGGCTCCGATGCATGGAAAGCCTACATGCGTCGGCAAACTACCACGATCAACTGGGGCAAGAACCTGCCGCTCGCCCAGGGCGTCAACTTCGATCTATAACTTTTCGAAGCGATTCTCGGCGCGATTTTTTTGTACCTGGCCGGCAGGGAATACCTGGCCGCTCATTGCGATGTAAACACCGGGCGGACAAACCTGGACCGCGGCGACGGCCATGCCAACGTTGAACACTGCATCAGTCGTGCGGAATCGTGCTGGTGTCAGTGCGCCCGTCAACACAATGGTTTGCCCGGGCAATTCAGCCAGCGCCTCGGCCGTCTGTTGCATCGTGTCGGTGCCGTGTGTGATGACGTAGCGCTCAGCCGAATCATTGGCAATAAACTCGCAAAGCCTGGCACGATCCGCATCGGTCAATTCGAGACTGTCTTTCTGCAACAGCGGCACAATGTCGTACTCGATGTTGACCAGGCTTTCGACCAGTATCTGCCGTAGCGGCGAGTCGCCAACTTCGTACTGGCTGAGCGCGTCAAAGTAGACTTTGTCGATCGTCCCACCAGTCGTCACAAAACGAATGAACATGCCGCGTGCCCGTCCTGAGCTAAGGAATCGTAACCGTGATCTCGGCACCACCCAGTGACGAGCGGCCGATTGTAATCCCGCCACCGTAGGAATGAGCAATGTCTCTCACGATAGCGAGGCCAATGCCGTGACCCGGGGTTGATTCGTCAAGGCGTGTACCCCGCCGCAGCAAAGCTTCGGCATTGTCTGCAGGCAGACCGGGACCATCATCTGCAACGGTCATGAGCATACCGGCTCCATGCCCGTCGCTTGCTGCAACAATACCTACCCTGACCTGCACCAATGATTTGCACCATTTGCACGCATTGTCGATCAGGTTGCCCGCCAGTTCATCCAGGTCGCCGACATCACCACGCAGTCGCGCCCGGTGGTCGATGTCGATTTCAATGCGTGGTGATTTCACGTGATGCACTTTCCTGAGCCCGGCGACGAGACGATTGAGTTCGGTCTCGATATCCACCCGGGCCAGGGTCGGGCTGTCCGTCGTCATCGCCGGCTTGCGCAGCTGGTAACGAACTATTTCGTCCATGCGGTCGATCTGCTCATTCGCGCGACTTTCGAATTCGGGTTGCTCGCGTTCCGCCAGCAATGCACGAATCGCGGCCAACGGCGTTTTCAGACTATGCGCCAGATTCCCCAGCGTGACGCGATATCGGTCCGAGCGTGCCCGCTCGCTGCCGATCAGCAGATTCATGTTGCGGGAAACGCCCTGCAATTCACTCGGGTAACGATTGGATAGCCCCGGTCGTTCGCCCTCTTCTATAGCCGCAATTTCGGCTTCGATCTGGCGCAACGGACGTAACAAGCCACGCAGCAAGACTGCAATGGACAGCAGCATGATCACTGCGATCGCTCCGAACCAGCCGAACAACTGGCGGCGAAATTTGGCGATGCGCGCATGAAATGCATCGAGACTTTCGGCCACCTTGAATACATACGGTTGCGGCCGACCATCGGGAAACTCCCATTGCACAGCCAGGCTCAGGGTCAACAATGGCGTCCCGTCCGCAAGCACTGCTTCACGAAACTCCTGTGTCCCACCGGTGGGCGGATTACCGGCCGGCAATTCGAGTCCGAGGGCCGAACGTGATTGCCAGATCAGCACGCTGTCGCCGCCAGTAATTTCTGCATACAGACCGGAGCCAATGGTGCCAAAACGCGGTTCAGGCAAGTCCGGTGGCATGCCCAGAACGCCATCGTCAGTAGGCTCGGCCGCGGCCAGCAATGACATCAGCTGACTGTCGAGAATATCCTGCTGGGCCTGTTCGCTGGTCGCACGAAACGCGACATCGAGAACCACGATGGTGACGCCGAAGAAAACCAGCAACAAGACGCTGACGGAAACGAGTAATCGGGCACTTAGTGAGGACATGTGCCAGGTCAGTCGGACTGCTTGCGTTCCAGTGAAAATCGATAGCCACGGCCGCGCAATGTTTCGATCGACTTGATCGAATTGTCCGCATTCAGTTTTTTGCGCAGCCGACCAACGAATACTTCAATCACGTTGCTGTCACGCTCAAAGTCCTGGTCGTACAGTCGCTCGGTCAATTCTGTTTTAGAGATGACCTGACCGGCGCGAACCATCAGGTACTCGAGTATCTTGTACTCAAAGCTCGTCAGTTCGACCACCACGCCGTGCACTTTGACTTCCTGTCGCGACAGGTCGAGTGACACGGGTCCGGCAACCATTTCCGAAGACGCCCAACCGCCGCTGCGACGCAGCAACGCATTGACCCGTGCGATCACTTCCTCGAACTGAAACGGCTTCACCACGTAGTCATCGGCGCCCGCATCGAGGCCATCCACCTTGTCCTGCCAGCGATCCCGCGCGGTTAGTATCAGGATGGGATAACTTTTGCCGCTTTGCCGCGTTTTGCGAATGATGTCGAGGCCCGAAATTTCCGGCAATCCGAGGTCAATAATGGCGAGATCAATCGGGTATTCCTGCGCGCAATACAAACCTTCCTTGCCGTCGGCCGCCTGCTCCACCGCAAAACCGGCGGCGACCAGCTTGCCCGCGAGCGCCTGGCGCAGGATTTCGTCGTCTTCAATGACCAGTAATCGCATGGCTTAGCCGCGCTCGCTCTTGCGACCCTGGACCGTGTAGGTCTTCACCTTGCCATCCTTGGTGAGTACTTTGATGTGATGTACTTCATTGCCGTTCCTGGTCTCGGTTTCGGCACTGACAATGCGGCCATCGGTGCGCTGGCGCACGGACTCGACCGCCTCCGACAGCGTCATGCCGTCATTCTGCGCGAGCTCCAGGAGCTCGTTCGGAACAAAACCCTGCGCCATCGCCGGCGCGACGGCCAGGACACAAAATGCCAGGGTTATAAGAAAGAATCGCACCGCAAATTACCTTTGATGGACGCCGCAAAAGCTGCAATTGGCAGGCTGACAAGTGTGGTATGGCAACCGGCCAATTGCAACGAACGACATCACGCCGCTTAATCCGCCGGCCGAATGTCGACCCGAACGCGGAGCTGTTTACCCGGGTCGTACGGCATGCGAGTCGCGTATTTCTGGCCGTGGTAGCGGTAGACGACGTCATAGCCATCAATGCGCTCTTCCTGCTACTCGCGATACTGTGTTTCGCAGCGTTGCACCGGGCGCGAGTATTGCACCGGGCCGTAGCTACCGTTGCGGTAAGCGCTCCGATTGCCGACGGTCGCACCGATCATGGTACCTGCGACGGTTGCAGCATCGTTACCGCTTCCGCTGCCGAACTGGTGTCCGATCACACCACCAATGACGGCGCCGGCCAGAGTCTTGATGCCCACGCCGGGCGGCTTCTGGTCAACCGTGTAGTACTCAACGTTGTCCCAACATTGCCTGACCGGCGTGCTAACCGTTACGTAGCGAACGATGGGCGTCGAGCTGATGACCTGCGCATGGTCGTAGACCGGTTTGGCGGTCGCCTGGGTGCCAAGGCCAAGCAGCATAGCCGCTGCGGCCAATCCTGCTGTCTTTCGTTTGCTAAACATGATCTGGTTCCTCCAGAGACTGTCGGCTGACCCATTTGCCAGCCTGGGAACAAGATTAATGTCGCACCAATGAACATTGGCTGAACAGGCAAAATCAGGGTCAGAACCCTCTTTTCCCAAAATTCACTTCCCATTCGCGTCTGGGAGAATAAGGGCTCTGACCCTTATTCGTTTTTGAGGCGCTGCTTGGCAGCGCGCCATTCCTGATCGAGCGATTCCAGCGACAGTTCGGTCAGTTTCCTACCGTTGCCGAGTATGGCCTGTTCCATGGAACGAAAACGCCGTTCAAACTTGCCGTTGGCCGCCGCGAGTGCCGCCTCCGGATCCACATCCAGATGGCGCGCCAGGTTGACGACGGCGAACAGCAAATCGCCGAATTCCTCATTGATGTCGGCACGGTCACGCGAACCGACGGCGACCCCCAGCTCGGCGAGTTCTTCGCGAATCTTTTCATCGACGCCGATCCGGTCCGGCCAGTCGAAACCGACCCCCGACGCCCGGTTGCCCAGCTTTTGTGCGCGCTTCAGGGCCGGCAAGGCCTTTGCAACGCCGGCCAATGCGCTCTGGTCCACCATTTGCGCACGCTCGCCAGCCTTGATTTGCTCCCAACTGGCCGCAACCTCGCTGGCATCGCAGGCCGGCGCATTGCCGAAAACATGCGGATGGCGCCGCACGAGCTTTTCGGCGATGGCATTTGCGACATCGTCGAAATCAAAATGCCCGACCTCTTCCGCCATACGCGCATGAAATACGACCTGGAACAGCAGGTCACCCAGCTCATCGCGAATACCCGCAATATCGTTGCGCTCGATCGCGTCGAACACCTCGTAGGCCTCTTCAACCGTGTACGGCGCAATCGTTTTGAAGCTCTGTTCGAGGTCCCAGGGACAACCGTGCTCCGGATCCCGCAACTGCGCCATTACTTCATGTAGTTTCTCAATAGATGTCATAATTCTTTCTTTTGTAAGACTTTTATGAACTCAAGAATCATCATCGCCGTGGCGCCCCAGATGCGATGACCCGCATAGTGGAATTCAATCATCGGCAAGGTCTTGCCATACAGTTCACGCTGCACGACCTGCCGATTGTCGGGCTGTAGCAGAAATGACAGCGGCACTTCGAAGGCAGATTCGACTTCCCGGTGGTCGGGCACCGGCTCGGCACTCGCGTCAATCAAGCCGATGACCGGGGTGACCGCATACCCAGTGATCGTCGGCATGGGTTCGAGATAGCCGATCACGGAAACAAGGTCGACACCGATGCCCACCTCCTCCTGCGTTTCGCGCAAAGCCGTGATGCCGACATTGGTGTCGCTGGATTCCATGTGCCCCCCTGGAAAGCTGATCTGGCCCGCATGATGCTTGAGAGCTGCGGAGCGCTGGGTCAATAGGACAGACAGCCCATGCTCGCTGTCGGGGCGGTTGAAGATGGGAATCAACACGCCCGCCGGAATCAGCGTGGAACGCAATTGCTGCTGCAGACTCTCGGGCCAGTGCCGACTGCCCGGGTATTCCATGACGTCCGTAGGATCGACAGGCAACGCCGTATGGGCGAAGCGCTGGCGCAATTCGTCGGCCGTAAATGAAGCCTTAATTCTTGATTCCGCCCTCGGTCAGCGCCGCCGGGTCGAGCAAACGATCCAGTTCCTCGGTCGTCAGGTCCGTCATCTCGCGTGCAACGTCCTTGACCGCACGCCCCTCGGCGTAGGCTTTTTTCGCAATGGCAGCGCCCAACTCGTAGCCTATGACCGGGTTCAGCGCAGTTACCAGGATCGGGTTGCGATCCAGTGCCCTGTTGATGTTGTCGACATTGACCGTGAAACCGGCAATCGCCTTCTCGGCGAGGCAAGTGCTCGCGTTGCTCAGCAGTTCAATGCTTTGCAACAGGTTGTACGCCACCACGGGCAGCATGACATTGAGCTGGAAATTGCCGGACTGGCCAGCGATCGCAATCGTTGCGTCGTTGCCAATGACTTGTGCACAAACCATCGCCACGGCTTCCGGAATGACCGGATTGACCTTACCCGGCATGATACTCGAGCCAGGCTGCAGGGCCGGCAGCTCGATCTCGCCGATCCCGGCCAACGGCCCGGAGTTCATCCAGCGCAGATCATTGGCAATCTTCGACAGGCTGACGGCCAATACACGCAATTGCCCGGAGACCTCGACCGCCGTGTCCTGCGTGCTCATCGCCTCGAACTTTGATGCGGCGGGACGGAATTCGATATGGGTGTGCTCGCTGATCAATACGGCAACTTTGGCGCCAAACTTGGGATGTGCGTTGATGCCCGTGCCGACCGCTGTGCCGCCCTGCGCGAGGGCCTTCAGTCGTAACATGCTGTCGCTGAGCCGAGCGATGCCGTTATCAATTTGTGCGCGCCAGCCGTCCAGTTCCTGGCCCAGCGTTACCGGCATGGCATCCATCAGGTGGGTTCGGCCCGTTTTGACCACGTGCCGGACTTGGTCCGCTTTTTTCTCCAGGGTCACCGTCAGCGTACGCAGCGCGGGCAGCAGCTGTCCCTGAATCGCCATCGCCGCACTCAGGTGCACGCAAGTCGGAATCACGTCGTTGCTGCTCTGGCTCATGTTGACATGGTCGTTTGGGTGCACGGCCGAACCACGTATCCCGGTGGCAATGCTGGCAATCACCTCATTCGCATTCATGTTGGAGCTCGTACCCGACCCGGTCTGAAAGACGTCGATCGGGAATTCCGCATCGTGCTCGCCGGCAACGACCTGCAGTGCCGCTTTCTGGATTGCAATGGCGAGGTTCGGACCAATCAAACCCAACTCGGCATTGGCGCCGGCAGCCGCCCATTTGACGAGGCCGAGAGCCGCAATAAATTGTCGCGGCATGGGCAGGCCGCTGATCGGAAAATTGTTTACCGCCCGCTGTGTCTGGGCGCCCCACTTCGCATCTGCAGGCACCTGAAGCTCGCCCATGCTGTCCTTCTCGGTGCGGAATTCCTTGTCACTCATTACCTGTCTCGCCATGTCCTGTGGTGTATGATTCGGGCTTTGCGCGCAAGTCTACACTGGTTTTCCCGACATGAAAGTCTCCACGCTTAAAGCTCTGTCGCCGGCCGACGGTCGCTACGCTGACAAGGTCAGTGCGCTACGTGACATCTTCAGTGAATACGGACTGATCCGCTTTCGCGTGCTGGTCGAAGTGCGCTGGCTGCAGTGCCTGGCCGATGAAGCGCAGGTTCCCGAACTTGGGCCGCTGTCGAGCGTGATGAAGGACGTCCTGAACCATATTGTTGATGACTTCAGTCTCAATGACGCTGAGCGTGTGAAGAAGATCGAGAAGAAAACCAATCACGATGTGAAAGCGGTTGAGTACTTCATTCGCGAACGCCTCGGCGCGGGGCCGGAAACCGCGGCACTCAAGGATTTCCTGCACTTCGGCTGCACCTCGGAAGACATCAATAACCTGGCCTATGCGCTAATGCTGAGGGCGGCACGCAATGATGTGCTGCTGCCGCAGATGCGCGAGTTGCTTGGCCGGCTGCGCAGCATGGCGCGCGACTATGCCGCCGTGCCGATGCTGTCCCGAACGCATGGACAAACCGCCACCCCGACGACTGTCGGCAAGGAAATTGCCAACGTCGTTGCCCGGCTGGATCGCGCACAACAGCAATTTCGCGACGTGGTCATTCGCGGCAAATTTAATGGTGCGGTCGGCAACTACAACGCGCACCTCGTCGCCTACCCCGACGCCGATTGGCCAGCAATCACGCAGCGCCTGATCGACTCATTGAGACTCGATACCAATTCGCACACGACGCAAATCGAACCGCACGACTGGACGGCTGAGTACTCCCATGCCTTATTACGTTACAACACGATTCTGATCGACCTGTGTCGCGACATCTGGGGCTACATTTCGCTCGGCTATTTCAAGCAGAAACTCGCGGCCGGTGAAGTCGGCTCATCCACCATGCCGCACAAGGTGAACCCGATCGATTTTGAGAACGCCGAAGGTAATTTCGGCCTTGCCAACGCGTTACTCGGTCATTTCGCCGAGAAACTGCCGATCTCGCGCTGGCAACGTGACCTGACGGACTCCACGGTGCAACGCAACTTCGGTGTGGCTGTCGGCTACGTCGCGATTGCATTGTCCTCGGCGCTCAAAGGGTTCGGAAAACTCGAGCTGAACAAAGAGAAGATCAGTCAGGATATCGACGGCGCCTGGGAAGTGCTGGCCGAAGCAGTGCAAACCGTCATGCGTCGTTACGGCGTTCCGGAGCCGTACGAGAAACTCAAGGACCTAACGCGCGGGCAAACAGTCGATCAGGAGAAGCTCGCGGATTTCATCGGCGCACTCGAGATACCGGATGCGGAAAAACAGCGCCTGCTCGCCCTGACCCCCGCCGGGTACGTCGGTCTCGCCGCCAGGCTCGCGACCGAAATCTGAGCAGAGTCTGCCGACCCGGCCGCCGCTGCGTTTTGCCGACCATATGTGAAGTCGATCGTGGCCCTATATAACCACGTGTAATTTGCTGCAGCCCAGTATTGACGGGCGATACGAATAATTCGCAACCGTTTCAACACGCTCAAAACGTGACGCAGTTGGCACAGCGGCGTTGGTCCGATCGGTAAGATAACCAGTCATTGATCGCAGTTGGACGTCGCGCAACGTATATGGAACCGGCACGAGAAAAAGGCAAACGATGGGTCATTACGACGCGCGAAGAAATGCGTCAGGCCGCTATCGAAGTTACGCGCGAAGCAAATCGCAAGGTCTCGATTTTCACGCATGACCTCGAACCCGGAATCTATGACGACCCCGATTTCCTCGAGATCATCAAACGGCTCGTACTGTCCAAAACCTACGCGCGCATTCGGGTGCTGATTGCCGATCCATCGAGAGCGGTCAAGAACGGAAATAATTTCGTGCACCTGGGCCGTCGCCTGAACAGCTACATCGAGTTTCGCCATGTGTGTGAATACCTGCGCACGCATGCCGAATCATTTTGTATGGCAGACGACATAGCACTGATATATCGCCTGCAAGCGAGTCGCTGGGACGGCATCGTGGACACGTTTGAGCCGCCGGTTGCGAGACTTTACAGCAAGATGTTCGATGAGATCTGGCTCGCCAGCGAAGTTGAAGTGGAATTTCGCCAGCTCGGCATTTAAGACCAACGACCTATGCATCCAACCGATCTGACAGTCGCAGCTGTCATTGCCAAAGACGGGCGTTACCTGATCTTTGAAGAGCGCCCGATTGGTAGCGTCGTATTGAATCAGCCCGGCGGTCACATCGAAGCCGGCGAGACCCCCGAACAGGCCGTGATCCGCGAAGTTCTCGAAGAGACCGGCTGCACCGTGGGCTGCGGCGATCTGATCGGGGTTTATCTCTGGATACACCCACAGACCCGGCAGCAATTCCTGCGCATCGTGTATGCCGCGGACTATGTCAGCCGCGACGAAAGCCGGGCGCTGGACAAGACCACGGTTGCAGTGCGCTGGATATCGGCTGCTGACCTCGAACACCGCCGTCGCTCCGTGCGCACACCCGTGGTGCTGCGCGCAGTACGCGACTTTGAGGCCGGCTTGCGTCAGTCACATGAACTGCTGGCTGGCATGTTGCCGTTGCAACACAACGTGCTGGCTGTGATGGCGAACGCCGCCCTCGTCTGATCGCCGCGGCAATACCCTTTCTGCATTGGGTATTGAGTAAACTGTCCGGGTCATGCAACCGGCACTCAAAAATCGTCGCGTAGTTCTCGGTCTCTCGGGCGGGGTGGATTCGGCCGTCGCTGCGCTGTTGCTCAGTGACGCGGGTGCCGACGTGCACGCGTTACACATGACCAACTGGGAAGACGACGACGGCTACTGTACCGCCGCGGATGATTTGCAGGACGCGCGACAGGTCTGCGAACAGCTCAAAATACCGCTACATCACGTCAATTTTTCCAAACAATATCGCGATCGCGTCTTCGCCTACTTTCTCGCCGAGTATCGCGCCGGTCGCACGCCCAATCCCGATGTGCTGTGCAATCGTGAAATCAAGTTTGGGGTTTTTCGTGAACATGCAAAACGCCTGGGCGGCGAATTGCTGGCGACGGGTCATTATGCCCGGTCGCAGACTATCGACGGCGCTACCGCCTTACTCAAGGCCGTGGACCGGAACAAGGACCAAAGCTATTTCCTGCATGCGGTCAGCGCCGAGGCGCTCGCCGAAACCGTGTTTCCGCTCGGCGATCTCGACAAGGCAGAGGTGCGCCGCATCGCCCGCGATCGCGGACTCAGCATTCACAACAAGAAAGACAGCACCGGCATTTGTTTTATCGGTGAACGCCCGTTTCGAGAATTCCTGAGCACCTATCTGCCGGCCAACCCCGGCGTCATCGAGACACCCGACGGTGTCGCAGTCGGGCGCCATTCGGGCCTCATGTACTACACACTCGGACAGCGGCAGGGATTGCAGATCGGCGGGCGCAAGGACGCCGCTGACGAGCCGTGGTATGTCGTCGACAAAGATCTGGAACGGAATGTCTTGCTCGTTGCGCAAGGCGAAACCGACCTGCTCCTGAGCAATTCCCTCATCGCCACGGAGGCGAGCTGGATCGGCGACGCGCCTACGGATCTCACGGCTGGGCTGCGCTGCATGGCCAAAGTGCGCTATCGCCAGGCCGATCAGGCCTGCACCGTCCGACAGGAACATGCAACGCTACGCGTGGACTTCGAAACACCGCAACGCGCCGTCGCACCGGGCCAGTTCGTGGTCTTTTATGCGGGCGATCGCTGTCTTGGCGGTGCTGCGATCGAGCGTATTTTTTAAGCGAGGCGCGACCCCATCGGCTATAATTTGCGCCCTGCAACTGGCTTGTCGCAGCGATTCGACCAAAATCCCGAGGAAAACAGATATGAAGGACAGCTTCGGCGCGCGCTCGACGCTTGCAGTAGGCAAGCAGAAATTCACCATCTATCGCTTGAATGCGGTCAAAGATGGCCATGTCAGCCGCTTGCCCTATTCCCTCAAGATTCTGCTGGAAAACCTGTTACGCCACGAGGATGGCCGCGATGTAACGCGCGACAACATTCTTGCGCTGGCCAACTGGAATCCAAAGGCCGACCCGGACACCGAGATTTCCTTTACTCCGAGCCGCGTCATTTTGCAGGATTTCACCGGCGTCCCGGCTGTCGTCGACCTGGCCGCCATGCGCGATGCCGTCGTCAAACTGGGTGGATCCGCCGACAAGATTAATCCGCTCTCGCCGGCCGAGCTGGTCATCGATCACTCGGTGCAGGTCGACAATTACGGCGCTGCCAATTCACTCGACCTCAACAACCGCATTGAATTCCAACGCAACGAAGAGCGATATTCCTTTCTGCGCTGGGGCCAGACGGCGTTCGAGAATTTCCGGGTCGTGCCGCCGAATACCGGCATCGTGCACCAGGTCAATCTCGAGTACCTGAGCCGCGTCGTGTTCAATGTCCACAAAGATGGCGTCCGCAATGCCTACCCGGACACCGTCGTCGGTACGGATTCGCACACCACGATGATCAACGGACTCGGCATACTCGGCTGGGGTGTCGGCGGCATCGAAGCCGAAGCCGCGATGTTGGGCCAGCCCATCACGATGCTGATTCCGAATGTCATCGGCTTCAAGCTCAGCGGCGCGCTGAAGGAAGGCGCCACGGCAACCGACCTGGTGCTGACAGTGACCGAAATGCTGCGCAAGAAAGGCGTGGTCGGCAAGTTCGTCGAGTTTTTCGGCGACGGACTCGCGCACCTGCCGCTGGCCGATCGAGCGACGCTGGGGAATATGTCGCCTGAGTTCGGTTCGACTTGCGCGATCTTCCCGATCGATGGCGAAACGCTGCGCTACCTCGAGCTTTCGGGTCGCAACGCCGACCACATCCGGCTTATCGAGGCCTACGCGAAGGAACAAGGCCTGTGGCGCCATGAGGGGCAAGCTGACGCCATGTACAGCGACACGCTGCAACTCGACATGGCGACGGTTGAACCGAGTATTGCAGGACCAAAACGCCCGCAGGATCGCATCAGCCTCAGCGTCGCTGACAGCACCTTCGCCGAACACCTGGCCACGGCGATTGCCAGTCGCAACGGCACCGGCTCGGCAACAGCGAAACTCAATGGCGTGAACGTGACCATTCGTGATAGCGCCGTGCTGATCGCGGCGATCACGAGCTGCACCAATACCTCCAACCCGGCGGTCATGGTGGCGGCGGGCCTTCTGGCACGCAACGCCAGGGCGAAAGGCCTCAATTCCAAGCCCTGGGTCAAGACCAGTCTCGCACCCGGTTCCAAGGTGGTCACCGACTACCTGCGAAAAGCCGAATTGCTCGATGACCTCGACGCGCTCGGCTTTTATACCGTCGGATACGGATGCACGACCTGCATCGGCAATTCGGGCCCTTTGAAACCGGAAATCGCGACGGCGATCCAGCAGGGCAAGATCATCGGCAGCAGCGTGCTCTCCGGCAATCGCAATTTCGAGGGCCGCATCCATCCGCTCGTGCAGATGAACTTTCTCGCCTCGCCGCCGCTCGTCGTCGCCTACGCCCTGGCCGGCAACATGGACGTCAACCTGCTGAACGATTCACTCGGCAACGACGCTGCCGGCAAGCCCGTTTACCTGAAGGATATCTGGCCGAGCCAGGCTGAAATCCAGAAGGTGATGCTCGCAAACATCGACTCGACCATGTTCAAGTCCAGTTACGACGGCGTCTTCGCGGGTGACAAGAACTGGAATTCGATCCGCTCGCCCGAGGGAGAAATCTATACCTGGGATGC
>JAQCGO010000043.1 GCA_027618995.1 Pseudomonadota bacterium
CCACGATCAGTCGCAATTATTACAACGGAAATTTCACGGTAACGACCAAGGCCGATCAAACGCCGGTAACGCAAGCCGATGTCGAGTGCGAGCAGGCAATTCGCGAACTCATTCTGCAACACTTTCCAGAGCACGGATTTTACGGTGAGGAAACCGGTCGTTCACAACAGGACGCCGAATATCTCTGGCTCGTTGATCCGATCGACGGCACCAAGGCATTTGTGCGGCAGTACCCGTTTTTCTCCACGCAAATTGCGCTCATGCAGGCAGGCGAAATCATCCTCGGCGTTTCCTCAGGCACGTTGTTCAACGAACTGGCCTGGGCTGAAAAAGGGCAGGGCGCCTGGCTCAATGGCGTTCGTCTGCGGAGCAGCGATATCGATGACGCATCGCGCGCCGCCGTTTCAACCGGCAACCTGCGTTCGCTCGCCAAAAGTTCCGGCTGGGCAGAACTGGGCAAGCACCTGGCGCGCGCCGATCGAACGCGCGGCTACGGTGATTTCTATCACTATCACCTGTTAGCGGCAGGCAAGATCGAAGCCGTCATCGAGTCGGATGTGAACATCCTGGATATCGCCGCGCTGTCGATTATCGTCACCGAAGCGGGCGGCGTTTTTACCGACCTCAACGGTGCTGCCGTGGGTCTCGAGACGCGTTCGGTATTGGCAACGAATGCCACATTGCACGCGCACTATCTGGCCGAATTGCGCGGCCATGTGGCCTGACGCGTTACGCGCTGCCGGCCACGAACAAGGTATGTGAGCGCCAGCTGACTGCCTCCATCGGCGTCGCAAAAAGTTCGCTCAGTCGGGCCTCACTGAGTATCCCGGCACTCGGCCCAAGCTCCCAGCGACCATCGCCGAACAGTAACAGGCAGCGATCCGCGAAGCGTACCGCCAGGTTGATGTCGTGCAGTGAGGCCATGACGGCAGCGCCGTTGTCTGCGGCGCGCCGAAAAACACGCATTGCATCAAGTTGATGCTGCGAGTCGAGATGATTGGTCGGTTCATCCAACAGGTAGATGTCCGGTTGCTGTGCCAGTACCTGGGCAATGGCCAGTCGTCGCCGCTCGCCGCCGGACAGCGTCAGCACGTCGCGCTGTGCCAGCGCAGTGAGCCCCATGGTTTCGAGCGCGCGTGCGGCGATCGCGTAATCTTCCGGGCTTTCCCAGCGCAGGTGACCGATATGCGGATGTCGCCCGATCAGTGCGGTATCCATGACCGTCGTCGGAAAAATATCTTCGACATCCTGCGGCAACAACGCGAGTTGCCGCGCGATGTCGCGTCGCGGTGCATGTCGTAATTCAAGTTCGCCGATGTGCACTTGTCCGGACTCGGCCGCACGCAAGCCAGCGAGCGTCATTAATGAAAGTGTTTTGCCGGCTCCGTTCTGTCCCAGAATTGCGAGCACTTCACCGCGCTGAAGTTCCAGCTGCAGGTCTCTGACGAGTGAGCGTCCGGGAACGCTGACGCTGAGTGCCACGCAGGACAGCAATGGCGGCATGGTATCTGCGGCCACCGCTTCAGTCCGCGAGCCGGATTTCACTGGCGGTCAACGGACCAATGATGGCGTACTTCAGGCTCTTCGGGATCACCGCATCGTCTGCCGCAAGCGCGATACGGCCACCCATGATCTCGGCATAAACCTGCGGATACAGGGGCTTGCGATCCGGGTCCGCGAGACCGTGCGGCACTGATAGTTGCCCGCTGCCCGGCTCATATTTGTCGGTTGCACCCAGCGTGTGCAGGAACTCATGCGCGATGATGACGTTATTGCTGCCGCGTTGCCGGCGATCGGCGTAGGTATTGACGATGCCGACCATGCCTTTTTGCAGACCGACCGAATTTTCGAGCACGAGCATTAGTTCAGTTCTACATTTCAAGGCTGCAGGCGAATACCGGACCATTCACCAACAATGAACGAATCATCGTCCTGGCGCTGCAATGACCGTTGCCATCGTGCGCGGTCATGAATGCGATCCTTACCCTCGATCCAGAGCTCGACCTGGCTCGGCCAGACCCGGAAGCCGCCCCAATGCGCTGGCCGTGGGATTACCGGGTGGTCGGAGCCAATGATGGAACCGAGATTTTTTGCGACATTCACACCCAGTTTCAATGCGCGTTTGCTGACCTGGGCAAAAAGTGCGTTGCGTGATTCCAGTGGCGCGCTCTGATCACTGCCCCAGGCTCCGATCTGACTTCCCCAGTCGCGCGTCGCAAAATAGGCGTCGCTCTCGGCGTCCGGCGAGCGGACAGCCTGACCCTCCATGCGCGCCTGCCGACCGAGCTGGTCCCAGTGAAACAGTACCGCGACATTTGGGTTTTCCTGGATCTGCCGGGCCTTGTCGGATTTGTAGTTGGTGTAGAACACAAGATATCCGGGGTCGGCCTGAAAATCCTTGCACAACACCATGCGTGCGGCGGGCCTGGTGTCATTGCCGCAGGTAATGATTGCCATTGCATTGGCGTTGCGCCGGACGACCTGCTCCTCGGCCTGCGTCAGCCAGGCCAGAACCCAGTGCATGGGATCATTGGGCAGCTGGTCCGGAAGTCGTGCGGCGAGGTAGGGATTACTCACAATCAGAAATGTATTACGGAGCGGATGCTTTTGCCTTCGTGCATCAGGTCAAAGGCGGTATTGATCTCTTCGAGCGGCATCGTGAACGTTATGCACTCGTCGATCTTGATCTCCTTATTCATGTATTGTTCGACCAGGCCGGGCAATTGGGTGCGACCGCGACAACCGCCAAACGCCGTGCCGCGCCAGACACGCCCGGTAACGAGCTGAAACGGTCGCGTCGCTATTTCCTGGCCGGCACCGGCGACGCCGACGATGATCGACTCGCCCCAGCCCTTGTGACAGCACTCGAGTGCTGCTCGCATCAGCTGCACATTGCCCACGCACTCGAAAGAGAAATCCACTCCGCCATCGGTCATATCAACGATGACCTTTTGGATGGGGTCGCTATGATCTTTCGGATTCACGGTATCGGTCGCACCGAACTGGCGCGCGAGGTCGAATTTGCCAGGATTGGTGTCGATAGCAATGATGCGCCCCGCCTTCGCCATCTGCGCGCCCTGAATCGCGCTGAGCCCGACGCCGCCGAGACCGAAGACGGCGACCGTATCGCCGGGTTGTACCTTGGCTGTATTCAGCACGGCACCAATGCCGGTCGTAATGCCGCAGCCCAAAAGGCAGACCTTTTCCAGCGGTGCCTGCGGGCTGATTTTGGCGACTGCGATTTCCGGCAATACCGTGTACTCGCTGAAGGTCGACGTCCCCATGTAGTGAAATATGGTTTTGCCACGCAGGGAAAATCGCGATGTGCCGTCCGGCATCAGGCCCTTGCCCTGCGTCGCGCGTATGGCCTGGCACAGGTTGGTTTTTCCCGAGGTGCAGAAACTGCATGCGCCACATTCGGGCGTATACAGCGGAATGACATGGTCACCGACCTGCACCGAGGTCACGCCAGTTCCGATCTCCTCGACGATCGCGCCGCCCTCATGCCCCAGTATTGCCGGAAAAATCCCTTCCGGATCTTCGCCCGACAAGGTAAATGCGTCGGTATGACACACGCCCGTGGCGACATTGCGCAGCAATACCTCGCCGGCCCTCGGGCCGTCAAGGTCGATGGTTTCAATCTCGAGAGGCTTGCCGGCTTCCCAGGCAACAGCGGCACGTGTTTTCATATTTGATGCACTCCGTCAGAATGATGCCCATGTTCGCATGAATGGCGGTGTTCCGACAACGCGGCGCCGCTTGCCCCGGCTCGGCGGAGTCCTGTAAAACGGTTGCTGTATTGCCCGCGGGCGCCAAAGACGAAACTGATGAATCTGGACCAACTTCGTAGCGAACTCTCGGCCGTCGATCGCAAGCTCGTTGAGCTTATTGCCGAGCGGCAACGCCTGGTCGGCGATATCGGACGCAGCAAACAATCCAGCGGTGCCGGTACGCGCGACTATGCGCGCGAAAAAGACGTACTCAATATGGGGCGCGCGCAGGCGGAGCAACTCGGCATCGAACCCGATCTTGCCGAGAATATCCTGCGACAACTCATACGCTCATCGCTGGCCAGCCAGGAGCGGGATCGGGTTGTCTCCGAAGGCAGGGGCGACGGGCAGAGTGTCCTGGTGATCGGTGGCGCCGGCAATATGGGTCGTTGGTTCGTCGATTTCTTTACCTCACAGGGATTTGCGACAACGATTGCGGACCGGTCCGTGCAGGACGACGCCGTGAGTTTCAATAACTGGACCGA
The DNA here is from genome assembly GCA_027618995.1 of Pseudomonadota bacterium. Lineage (GTDB taxonomy): Bacteria > Pseudomonadota > Gammaproteobacteria > Steroidobacterales > Woeseiaceae > UBA1847. Next base: position 4,256 of record JAQCGO010000043.1, read on the forward strand.
TGCCGGCGTTGACTACGACGTCATCGTCGTTGCGACGCCGTTGGCCGTTTCCGGCCGGATTCTCGCGCAACTCGCAGTACTTAAACCGGCCGGGCTGGTGTTCGATATCGGCTCACTGAAGTCGCCGCTGCTCGACGGGCTGGCGGAACTCCGGAATGCCGGTTGCCGGGTCGCCTCGCTGCACCCGATGTTCGGCCCCAATACGCGCCTGTTATCAGGGCGCCACCTGATTTTCGTTGATGCCGGTTGTGCCGAGGCGACAGCCGCTGCCAAGGAGTTATTCGCCGCCACGATGGTGGAGCAGATCGAAATGAGCCTCGATGACCATGATCGGCTGATTGCTTATGTTTTGGGGCTGTCACACGCCCTGAACATTGCATTTTTTACCGCCTTGGCCGAAAGCGGCGAGGCAGCGCCAAAGCTTGCGAAAATGTCGTCGACGACTTTCGATGCGCAACTCCTGGTCGCCGCGGCCGTGGCGCAGGACAATCCGCATCTGTATTTCGAAATTCAGAAACTCAATAAATTCGGCATGGGACCGCTCGACGCAATGTGTGAGGCCGCGAGCAGAATTCGCGATGTGGTTGCGAGCGGCAATGAGGCTGCCTTCGTTGAGCTGATGCGCAAGGGGCAGGAATATATGGCGATGCGCGGCTGACGAGGCCAGGCAATGGAATCCGCTCAAGACAGTCGACGACGCGACATGAGAAAAGTGTCACTGCTATGGGTCACGCTGCTCGCGGCCTGCACGCAGGAAGCGCCACCCGGCGACGGGCAGCCGGCACTGCCAGTCGTTTTGTACGCTGCCTATCAGGACGGCGACTACCTGCCCACACTATTAAGTGAATTTACGCGTGACACCGGCAACCTGGTCATCGTCCGCAATGGCGCTGTGCCGGGAATCATCGACGACGTTTTGCAGGACCGGGTCGTGCCACCCGCGGACCTCCTGTTGACGCCATCCGTGTCGGGCGCGTGGCGAGCCGCGGAAGAGGGCCAATTAAGACCGAACTACTCGCCCGTCGTTGCCGGCGTCGCGTCGTGGTTACGCGATCCGGACAATTATTGGGTCGCCCTCAGTTATCGTACCGCCACCGTTGTCTATTCGCCCGAGCTATTCTCTCCGATCGATTTCGCAAGCTATGAAGATCTCGCGGACGCGAAGTATCGGCGCAAGTTGTGTCTGTCGACGTCCGCGCTGGCGGTCAATCGCAGTGTGCTGGCGATGTTGCTGCAAAAACTGGGTAAGCGCGAAACCGAACTCTCCGTTCGCAGTTGGGTTGCCAACCTGGCATTGCCGCCCTTTGATACAGAAGAGAACCTGTTGCTTGCACTGGAGTCCGGCGAATGTGCGCTTGCCATCGTGTCGAGTGATGTGGCGCGACTGGCGTCGAACTCCCGCCTGCAGGTGCATACGCCGCTCGATGTGTACTCGAATATTGAGGCGCTCGGGATTACCCGGCACGCCCGCAACCCCGACGGCGCGGCAGCCCTGGTGGACTGGTTGCTCGACCCTGATGTGCAGCGCCGGCATGCCGCGCATGTGTCTTCGTTTGCCGTCACCGGTGACGTTCAGGACCGACATAACGTCGGTGCGGTCGCGAGCGGCGAAGAAGAGGCACGTTTACTCGCAGAACGCGCCCGCTACCATTGACCGGTAACTGTTAGTCTCAGCGACTGTCGCGGCTGCGATTCATCAGGATAAGGAACAGGGGCACACCGATCGCGGCCGTGATGGCGCCGACCGGCAACTGCCGCGGTGCCAGCATGCTGCGGGCGAGGGTGTCGGCGACCAGCAGCAGACAGCCGCCGGCGAGCGCGGAGGCCGGCACCACGATGCGGTGATTGCTGCCCACGGCGAGCCGCACCAGGTGTGGGACCACGAGGCCAATGAAGCCTATGACACCAACCGTGGTCACCGACAAAGCCGTTGCGAGCGAAGCGGCAGCGAACACGAGGTAGCGAAACTGGCTCACGGGCAGGCCCAGAATGGCGGCCTGCAACTCGCCACGCGACAGTACGTTGAGGTGGCGTGCCAGGAGCATGCTGCTACCGGTCAGCACGAGCAGAAGAATCAGGCTACGCCCGGGTTGCGATGCGTAGCTGAGGTCACCCATCAGCCAGAACAGCATACCGCGCAGACTGCTGTCCGGGCTCAGCGCCAGCAGCAGCGTGGTTGCTGCGCTGAAACCTGCCGCGAGCACGACGCCGGTAAGCAGCAATTTGGCTGGCGCCCAACTGCCCGTACCGCGCGCAATCGAGAACACCAGGAGGGTTGCAGCCATCGCCCCGCCGAATGCGGCGAGGTCTACGATGAGGCTGCCGAAACCGAGCATCATTGCCAGCAATGCGGCGACCGCCGCGCCGCCAGAGGTGCCCAGGATATAGGGTTCGGCCAGCGGATTTCGCAGCAATACCTGCATCAGTACGCCGGCGACGGCGAGCAGGCCGCCGATCGCGAATGCCGTCAATGCCCGCGACAGCCGGAGGTCGATGACCGTGTCAAAAATCGGGTTACTGCCGTTGCCGCGCAATGCGCCAAGCATTTCGTCGAAACTGATATCGGCGCTACCGGACAGCAGGGCGACCGAGAGGATCGCGATTGCCGTGATCCCCAGTCCGGCCAGCAAGGCTACGGGGCGCCTTGTGTTCAACGTAATTCTCCCAATGCGTGTGCCGCAGAATTCGCGGGGCGAGGTTTAGGCTAATCAATGCGGGTGATTGGTGTAAAGTAATTATCAGTTTCGGTTTTCGTATCGCTTGCCATGAGCAACGACTGGATTGATGAGGAAGGCTACCGCGCCAACGTCGGCATCATCGTGGCGGATGCTGCAGGCAAACTATTGCTCGGGGGTCGCGTAAGCAATAAAGGCTGGCAGTTTCCGCAGGGCGGGGTGATGTGCGGGGAAGACTTGCAGGTCGCGATGTATCGTGAACTGCGCGAGGAAATCGGTCTCGAGAAAGATGACGTAGAATTGCTTGGGGTCACGCAGGACTGGATTCGATATCGACTACCGGACAAATACGTGCGCCGCAACACCACGCCGGTTTGTATCGGCCAGAAGCAGCGCTGGTTCATGTTGCGGCTCGATTGCCCGAGCGACAAGTTGCGTTTCGACCTTGGTGCACAGGCAGAATTCGATCGCATTCGTTGGGTCGATTACTGGCGACCGGTGAATGAGGTCATCTACTTCAAGCGGCGTGTTTACGCCCAGGCGCTGCATGAACTGGGCGGAACAGTTTACCCGCACGAAATGCCGCCGCGCCCGCGCTGGTGGCCGAAACGCTGGCACGCGGTTTTCGAGAAGGATATAGCTCTGGCTAGAAAGGTTTGAGCACGGCCAGCAGGACGATGGCGATCAGCAGCCCGGTCGGGATTTCATTAAACCAGCGCAACCAGCGAGTGTCAGTTGTCGGTGCGCTGTTGCGCAGTCGGCGCATCCAGTTGAAACAGCGCCAGTGAAAAGCAAACAATCCGACCAGCAAGGCCAACTTGACCTGCACCCAGCCCACTTGCAACAGACCCGGATTGACCAGCAACATCCAGATTCCGAACGCGCTCGCCAACACACCACCAATCGTCATGATCGCGAACAGGCGTGTTTCCATGGTCACAAAACGCTCTCTGCTGAGCGTGTCGCTTGCGGTCGTGTGATAGATGAACAATCGCGGCAGGTAAAACAGTCCGGCAAACCAGGTTACAACAAAAACGATGTGCAGGCCCTTGAGCCACAGATAGTGTGCTGTCATCGCGATATGATGCCTAAACCTGTGAATCTCGTCACGTATCCAGGCCATGTTCGTGAGCTGGCGCACTTCTCACCGGCCGGGTCACCGCGTAACATAACGTCTTTGCGCTGATAGAAGTATTTCTTGGCCAGACACTCACCGTTCCAACTACACAGCCACGGGCGCGTCTTCGCAACGCGTTTCATTGTCGCAATCCTGCTAGCTGGCAGCGTCTACCTCGCTTTCGAATATGGTCGAATGCAGGCCAATTACAATATCGTTGCAGTGAGCCAGGAGCGGCAGGCATATGAAGACCACATCGACAAGCTGGACAAGGAAATCGCGACATTGAAACAGCTGGTTGCAAAGCTGGAAACTGATCGCGATGTCGACAAGGAGGCTTACAAGGAAGTCGAATCGAACCTCGTGACGCTGCAGGCGAAAATACAGGAACAGGCGGATGCCATCGCTTTCTATCGCGGCATCGTCTCACCCAGTGATGGTGCTGCCGGTCTGCGCGTGCAGAGCTTTAAACTAACGCGTGCGGGCAGTGAGCGTGCGTACAATGTTCGGCTGGTGCTCGTCCAGCTGTTGCAGCACGATCGCAAAGTCTCGGGAGATGTCGGCCTGATAGTGGAGGGAATGCAGAACGGCAGCGAAGCGGCGTATCCGTTGGCGGATCTGTCGGCCGCAGAAGGCGGTGCGGACTGGGAGTTTTCATTTCGCTATTTTCAGAACTTCGAGCACGAGATTGTGCTGCCCGATGGCTTCGTTCCGGAACGAATCAAGATTGCAGTGAATTCAAAGACCCGCTCGATCGCCAGTATTGAAGAAAGTTTTTCCTGGGCAAGCAGCCGGGGTTAAAGAACCAGTACAGGCCCGTGTCGGGCCTGCAGGAGTTACAGATGTTTAATCGCAAGCAACGCAGGCATACCGTCGTCGACACACTGGTTGGCGCCAACTCAAAAATCAACGGTGACTTGAATTTTGCGGGTGGCTGCCACATAGATGGGACAGTCAAAGGCAATGTCAGTGCTGATTCGGACGGCAGTTCCGCGCTTAGTGTCAGCGAGGAAGGCAATGTCGAAGGCGGAGTAACGGTGCCTTATGTCGTACTGCATGGCATCGTGCGTGGCGATGTGTTTGCCACGCAACGTGTCGAACTTGGGCCAACCGCGCGGGTCATTGGCAATGTATACTATAATCTGATCGAAATGGCGATTGGCGCCGAGATCAACGGCAAGCTCCTCCACCAACCGCAAGGCAAGGTGCCGTTGCTGACGCAACCCAACCGGATCGATGAGTCCGCCGCCATAGCGGCGAAATCATAAAACGACGTAACAAAATTGAGTCACGAAATCATGAACATGCAAGCCCCGGTCATCGGCAGTACCGCGCCACCTCCGCCAATCGTCTTTACTGACGCCGCGGCGCATAAGGTCAGCCAGTTAATTGCAGAGGAGGACAACCCGGAGCTCAAGCTCAGGGTATTCGTCTCCGGCGGTGGTTGTTCGGGCTTTCAGTACGGCTTCACGTTCGACGAGAAATTCGAGGACGGCGACAGCCGGGTCGAGAATCAGGGTGTCACACTGCTCATTGACCCGATGAGCGTGCAATACCTGATGGGCGCGGAGATTGATTACAAGGAAGACTTGCAGGGGGCGCAGTTCGTAATTCGCAACCCCAACGCAGCAACAACTTGTGGTTGTGGCTCCTCCTTCACCGTTTGAGACGTCCGCCGAGGTCCTGGCGGCCGTCGACCTCGGTTCCAACAGTTTTCACATGATTGTCGGCGAACTGCGGCACGGCCAGATAGTCGTGCTCGACAGGTTGCGCGAAACGGTACGACTTGCAGGGGGGTTGTCGAAAAAAGGCGAGCTGTCTGCGGCGGCCAGGATTCGCGCTCTCGATTGCCTGTCGCGCTTCGGCCAGCGCCTGCGTGAGGTACATGCGGCAAACGTACGCGCAGCCGGCACGAGCACTTTGCGGCGCGCGCAGGAAGATTCCGGCTTCCTGGTCGAGGCCGAGGCTGCACTGGGTCATCCCATAGAAATTATTCCCGGTCGTGAGGAGGCTCGCCTCATATACAAAGGCGTTGTGCACAGCCTGCCGCCGAACGATGGATTGCGCCTGGTCATGGACATCGGCGGCGGTAGTACCGAATTGATTCTGGGCAAGGGTCAGGAACCGCAAAGACTGGAAAGTTTGCATCTCGGCTGCGTAGCCATGACCGAGCAGTTCTTTCCGGACGGACGGATCACGCTGGCGGCTTTCGACGCTGCCCGACGGGCAGCGAGGCTTGAGCTGCGGCCGATAAAATCATTCTTCCGCGATTCGGGCGGCGTCGAGTCGATCGGGACGTCCGGCACGATTCTGGCGACCGAGAATGTCGGCACGACACTTGGACTGATCGACTCCCACACGCTGACGCGCGATGTGCTCGAGCAACTTATTGAGCAGGTCCTCGCCTTCGAATTGATTGCCGACCTGAAATTGAATGGTTTGGCCGAACGACGGGCGCAGGTCTGGCCGGGCGGTTTGGCGATCCTCGTCGAACTGATTATCGCCCTGCGGGTGGAAAAGCTGGCCGTATCGGATGGAGCACTGCGTGAAGGCTTGTTGTATGACCTGGCGGGTCGGCTGCGTCACGAGGACGCACGCGAACGGTCAGTGCGAGCGATGATAGCGCGTTTCCAGATCGACACTGAGCAGGCGAAGCGGGTGGTCACTACGGCCACGCTGCTGCACGCGCAATGTGCAAGCCAGTGGCAACTAAAATCGCCGCTGACACCGAATATTCTGAAGTGGTCGGCGGAACTGCATGAGATCGGCCTGGATATCTCGCATGATGGCTACCAGAGACACGGCGCCTATATCGCCGAGCATGCTGACATGCCGGGCTTTCCGCGCGCGGAGCAGCGCTTTCTGGCTTACATGATTCACAACCAGCGTCACCTGCCGGAGTCGCGTCTGCTGCAATCGTTGCCGCGCGACTGGCGCGAGCCGGCGCTGCGTTTATCGTTGCTGTTGCGCCTTGCGGTGCTGTTGAACCGCAGTCGAACCGAAACAACCATTCCGCCGGTGCAACTGGCTGTGCAGGATCGAAGCATTGCATTGCGTTTTGACCCTGACTGGCTGGCCTCAAACCCGCTGACCATCGCGGATCTGGAGCGCGAACAAGGCCACCTGCAGGGCGTCGGCTACAGCCTGCAGTTCAGCTAGGGGCGGCCAGCGTCCTCAGGAACGTCTCCTGGGCGGAGATCGGTGTGTTCCCGTCCAGCTGCACGCGCTCATAGCTGCCGTCGCCCTGCATGGTCCAGGCCTGGCAGTTGTCCGCAAGAAACAGCTCCAGATCATGCATGATCTGTTTAGTCATGGCCTTTTGGCGAATTTCGAAGCAAGACTCGTTACGCTTCAGGAGATTGCGTTCCATCCAGTCGGCGCTGGAACAGTAGAATTCTCCCTTGCCTTCGTTAGCGAAAAAATAGACGCGCGAGTGTTCAAGAAAGCGACCGACGATGGAGCGCACACGAATATTCTCGGAAAGCCCGGGCACTCCCGGTCGCAACATACAAATGCCACGGACGATAAGATCAATTTGCACGCCGGCAGCCGAGGCCTCGTAAAGTGCATTAATAATGCCGGCTTCGCTCAGCGCATTGACCTTGACGATGATTCGGCCCGGGCGGCCGGCCTTGGCGATATCGCACTCGCGTTTGATCTTGGCAATCAGTGCGTCGTATAGAGTGAAGGGCGCCGTCAGCATCCGGCTCAGTTCCCCGGCCGCGGTCAGGCTGGTCAGTTGCATGAACACGCGATGTACGTCTTCGCCTAAACGACGGCTGCTACTCATATATCCGTAGTCTGTATACACGCGGGTTGTGGCGTGATGATAGTTGCCAGTGCCGAGGTGTACATAGCGTCGCAACTGACCGCTTTCCCAGCGCACAACCAGTGTCATTTTGGCGTGAGTCTTGTAGCCGACCAGCCCATAGACGACATGCGCGCCGGCTTCCTGCAATCGATTCGCCAGCGAAATATTGGCCGCCTCATCGAACCGCGCCATTAGCTCGATGATCACGGTTACTTCCTTGCCGGATCTAGCGGCCCGCACCAGGTCATCAACAATCGGAGAATCCGGTCCGGTTCTGTACAGGGTCATCTTGATGGCGAGGACGCTGGCATCCGCTGCAGCCGAGCTAATGAAGTCGATCGTGGGTGCGAAAGACTGGTATGGGTGATGCAACAGCACGTTCTTCTTCGCCAGGATAGAGAAAATATTCTCGTTACCGAGCAATTCCTTGGGTTGGCCCGGAGTAAACGCAGGGTAGGAAAGTTCCGGGCAGTTTTCGATATCACATACGGTAGCGAGGCGATTCAGGTTTACCGGGCCCTGCACGAGGTACATGTCGTGTGGCTGTAGTTGAAAATGATCCAGCAAAAATTGTTGCAGGTCGGCAGGACACTCATGCCCAATTTCAAGGCGGACCGCGGCACCGTATCGACTCGCTTCGAGCTGGCCCTCAAGGACATGTACGAGGTCGCTGACCTCCTCATCATCGACATACAGGTTGCTGTTGCGAGTAATTCGAAACTGGTAGCAGCCACCGACCTCAAGTCCGGGAAACAGTTCGTCAATGTGTTCGCGAATGATCGACGACAGAAAAACGTAATCATGACAATCGGGGCTGCTGAGGTGGTTCGGCAGGCGAATAACTCGTGGCAACGAGCGTGGTGCCTGCACCATGCCACGATGGCGGCGTCGGCCAAACGCATCTTTGCCCTCGAGCCGGACGATAAAGTTCAGGCTCTTGTTGAGTACCTTCGGAAACGGTCGCGACGGATCGAAAGTCAATGGTGTGAGGATCGGCACCACCTGTTCCAGAAAATACTTGTGCAGCCATGTACGCTGCTCGTCGGACCATGCCGCGCTCTCGACAAAGCTGACGCCTGCCGCTGCAAGCTCCGGCAGCAGGACTTCATTCAGCAGCTGATACTGTTGCTGCACAAGATCGAGCATGTTATGACGCAATGCATCAAACACCTGCTGCGCCGTCAGTTTATCCGGGCCCTGGGTCGCCGCGCCGATCTCAATTTGTTGCTTGAGCACCGCGACACGAATCTCGAAAAATTCATCCAGGTTTGTGCATGTAATACACAAGAATCGCAACCGCTCGAGTAACGGTACGGTTGCATCCAAAGCCTGGGCAAATACTCGCTTGTTGAACTCAAGCTGGCTGAGCTCACGATTGACGTGCAAATCTGCGGCGGGCTTTGCTGGCGCGTCCATAGCGGTCTCGCGGAACTGGAAAAATCAGTATAGCAATGGGCGCCTGGCAAAAACTCTACGAGGTTCGCAGATTAAGCCGGACGGTGAATGCTCCCGAGCGTGACTGCCTCGCGGGCACCGGTAACGCTTGGGAGATTGCCCGGCAGATTTTGCATTCGGCGCATGGCCAGCCACGCAAAGGCGACTGCCTCAACCCAGTCGGGGTGCAGCCCGGCGGTTGCAGTCGAAGCGACGGTGGTCGCCGCCAACCGCCCGCCGATTTGCCGCATTAGTTCGGCATTGTGTACCCCACCGCCACAGACCAGCACCTCCGAGGTACGAGGCGCGAATCGTCGCAATGCGTCCGAGATGGTTTGCGCGGTCAGGGCACAGAGGGTCGCCTGGACATCGACGGCCGCCACTTCGGCGACGTTGGCCGCGGCGATCCAGTGCAGATTGAAGTGCTCAAACCCCGTGCTCTTTGGCGGCGCCGTCGCGAAGTAGTCATCCTCAAGAAAGCGCCGCAACAGTGTTGCATTCGGGGTGCCGCTGTTGGCCCAGTCGCCATTCCTGTCGTACGGCGCAGCGTGATGCTTGCGGGTCCAGGCGTCCATCAATGTGTTGCCGGGGCCGGTATCGAAACCGACCGTCGCATGCCCGGGGGACAATAGGGTGAGATTGGCAATCCCTCCGATATTAAGGATCGCTCGGTAGACTCCGGGTGTGCGAAAAAGCCATTCGTGAAAAACGGGTGCGAGGGGTGCGCCCTGGCCGCCGACAGCGATATCGGCGCTGCGAAAATCCGCGACCGTCGTGATGCCGGTGCCGGTCGCAATAATCGCAGGGTCGCCGATTTGCAGCGTGAACGGACGCTCGGCGTTCGGTTGATGGCGCACGGTCTGACCATGACTGCCAATCGCCGTTACCGCATTGCTGCTTATGCCGGCATCTTTCAGCAGTGCCAATGCGGCATCGCGAAAACATTCGCCGGTGCGCCGCTCCAGATCAGCAAGGTGCGGCAATTCCTCGTCCAGTGGAACTCCGATTGCTGCCAACAGATCGTCACGCAGCTCGCCCGGGTAGGGCTGATCCCGGGTATGCACGATTTCGATCGAGGTTTCGCCGATATCGACCAGGGCGGCGTCGATGCCGTCCATGCTCGTACCGGACATCAGGCCGATATAAAGATCACCCATAGCCTGCGGAATTCAGCCTAGGGAGTCGTCAGCGCGACGGACGCAAGCTGCGTACTCTTGAACTGCTCGAGTTCCTCGAGGATTGGCGCCGAGGCAGACAGAAACTGTTGTCGGTACTTATCCGCGATCGGGCTGGCCTGCGGTAAATCGACCGTTCGGGGATTGCGGTGTACGCCGTTGATTCGATACTCGTAGTGCAGGTGATTCGCGGTGGCAAGGCCGGTTGCACCGACGTATCCGATCGTTTGCCCCTGTCGGACCCGCGCGCTCAACGCGGCCTTACTGTCAAACTTTGACATGTGCGCGTACAACGTCGTGATATTGCCGCCGTGCTGAAGAATGACGGCATTGCCGTAACCACTTTTCACACCACGAAAAATAACTTTGCCGTCACCGGCAGCCTTGATGGGTGTGCCGCGCGGTGCGGCATAGTCGACACCTTTATGGGCGCGAATCGTATTCAGAATCGGGTGACGCCGGTTCGGATTGAAATTCGAACTGATGCGGGTGAAGTCAACCGGCGCACGAATAAATGCCTTGCGTACGCTGTGGCCATCCGGTGTGAAGTAGTCCGTTCGGCCGGATTCGTCGATGAAGCGAATGGCTCGATTAGTGCGACCATTATTATTGAATTCGGCAATGATTATCTCGCCGTCGGTGACAAACTCGTCGTCCTGCCAGATTTCTTCCCACTGTACGTAGTAGTTATCACCTGCCCGAATATCGAGCACGAAATCGACGTCCCAGGCAAATATGCCGGCGATGTTCATGATCAACTTGTCGGACAGTCCCGCGGCAGCCCCGCTTTCAAACAGGGACGTATCTATCACGCCATACGCCATCCGCTTGCGCATCTCAATCGGTCGCTCAACGATGCTCGCTGTATATCCGGTTTCGTTTTGTTCAACCTGTAGTGCACTGGTCAGGTTCAACGTCGTGTATATGCTGATGAGCCGACCATCGACGTGCGTGATTTCGAAGACGTCGCCCGGCTTGATCTTACGAAACTGGGTCTTTGCCACATCAAGACGCGCAATTGTCGCCAGGTTGCCGATATCGAGATCGTTGCGACGAAACAGCTGGTCGAGCGTATCGCCCGGGCGGATTTTCAGCGTCAGAATTTCATATTCGGGTTCGGGAGCAAGGACCAGCGGCACTGGGCTTACCGTGTAGACTGCAATGGCTGGTTCGGCCCGGTAGTCGTCGCCCGAATAACTGGCGGCCGGAATAGCGGTCATTTCCGGCGTCGGCGATGCAACTTTCGAATCGTCCGGAGAATCTTCGAGCGTGTAGATCAACGTGAGCCCGAGTAGCGGAATGCCGAGGCCGGCCACAAACCAATGCACAGCCTTCGATTTTCTCGGCGATTTCGCGGCCGTCGGTTTGTAATCGCGTAGCAACGGGCTGCTCGAACGATGCATTCGGCATTCCCTCGATCAAAGTTGCCGCTACTCTACCGTGAGGTTTCGTGCAGGTCAAAGAAAAGTGTTATAAGTCATAGTCTTAAAGGGACCATTTCGAACCTGATATTTTTGGCTCTATTCGCCTGCCCCGGAATGCTAAAGTTCTGCGGCGATTAGCTAGCCAGGCACAACCAAATGAAAAAAATCGAACACCAGTTGCAAGAGTTGCTGCGTGGCACCGAGGAAGTGCTGCCCGACGGCAGACTTGCAGCGAAGCTCAAATCCGGCAGGCCGCTGGTCGTCAAGGCCGGCTTTGACCCAACCGCGCCGGACCTGCATATCGGGCATACCGTTCTAATCAACAAGATGCGTCAGTTTCAGGAACTCGGCCACGAAGTCGTATTTCTGATCGGCGACTTTACGGGAATGATCGGCGATCCATCCGGCAAGAACGCAACCCGTCCACCGTTGTCGCCAGAAGAGATCAAGTCGAATGCCGAGACTTATCAATCGCAGATTTTCAAAATCCTTGATCCACAGGCAACGCGTATCGAATTTAATTCCACATGGATGGGGAAAATGGACGCGGCCGGTCTGATTCGCCTCGCGTCGCACCATACGGTTGCACGTATGCTGGAGCGCGACGACTTCAGCAAGCGCTATGCGGGTGGCCAACCGATCTCAATTCATGAATTCCTGTATCCGATCGTGCAGGGATACGATTCGGTGGCGCTCAAGGCTGATGTTGAACTTGGTGGGACGGACCAGAAATTCAATCTGCTGGTCGGTCGGCAACTGCAACAGGACTTTGGTCAGGAGCCACAGATCGTGATGACGATGCCGCTGCTCGAAGGATTGGACGGCGTGCAAAAGATGTCGAAATCGCTGGGAAACTACGTCGGCATTACAGATGCTCCCGGGGAAATGTTTGGCAAGATAATGTCGATTTCGGATGAGCTGATGTGGCGTTATTTCGAGCTGCTTAGTTTCCGCCAAATGCAGGATATTGCGACGCTGCGAGAGAACATTGCAGACGGCATGAATCCACGTGACGTCAAGTTTGAACTGGCTGGCGAGATTGTCACCCGTTTCCACCACGCAACGGCGGCAACCGCGGCACAAGAAGAATTCATTGCCCGGTTTCAACAAGGTGCGATGCCGGAGGATATTCCGGAGCTGACGCTGAGCAGCGCTGATGGCACGCTTGGTATTGCGCATCTCCTGAAGGCTGCGGAATTGGTTTCAAGTACCTCCGAAGCGTTTCGAATGATCGAGCAAGACGCTGTTCGTATCGATGGTGTACGAGTAGAGGATCGATCACTCATGATTGGCGCTGGAAGCCAAGCCATCTACCAGGTCGGAAAACGAAAATTCTGCCGGGTCAAACTTATTTGACGGAGGGCGAAATGGGGCAGGCGAAACTCGTTCTGGTGGCGACAGCACTGATGTTGAGTATGGTCACGCTGTCTGATGAGATCGACGATAATATGCGTCGCGAGCAAGAGCGGCAGACGGCTTTCGTCCTGGGCTTTGAAATCATTGTCGACGCTCTGAATCAGGGTTCCTACGAATTATTTGCAAACGCCATCGATCGTGATGACTTTCTCGCACGTATTTTCGGCTTGCGATTGATAGATCCGCGCGTCAAGAGAGATTTTTCCGAGCAGATGAAGTTACAGTTTACGGGCCTGGTTCGGGGCGGGTTTCGTGACTCGAAAGACAGCATTAAGGCGGCTTTGCTCGGCATCGAATCGCTGGGTGATCGAGGTCGTGCTGTCGTACGCTTCGATCTGGGTGGTTTGCAATATTCCTATCACGAATATGATTTGCGTCTCGATGCCGATGATCGCGTGATCGTCGTCGACTGGATTGACTACCTGCAAGGCGAGCGTTTCACGGATGGTGTCGGAAACTCGCTCGTAATGATGGCGCCAAGCACGCAGGCCTCACGCAAGTTGATTGAAAACAAAACGGTCAAAGACGCGGACATGTTCCAGTTTGCCGAGCTGTTGAAAGCAGCGCGCGACCGCGATGCGGAACGCTACATAAATATCATCAATAGCCTGACCCCAGAGCTGCAGCGCGAACGAATCGTTGTTCTGACCAGCGTGCAGCTGACAAAGCTCAGTCGGAATCGCCGCCTGCTTCGCACCGCGCTGGCGCAAATGGCGAAGTACTATCCTTTTGATCCTTTGTACTCACTGATGCTGCTTGACTACTACGTGCCCACGCAGAAACTCGATGAGGCGTTAACGGCTTTACAGGCAACGTACAAGCAGCTCGGATTCGATGATGCTGCGATGGAGGCGCGAATTTCGGCAATTAGTCTGGCCAAGGGTAATGCCACAGACGCGTCCACCTTCGCGCAACGAGCGATCGAACTCGAGCCAGGTCTTGAACTTGCATGGTGGTCAGCGTTACGAGCGCGGGTTGCATTGGCGGATTACACGGGATCGATTGAAGCACTCGACAGGCTTGAGAAAGAGCACGGCCACAAACTTGGCCGCGTGGAGCTTGAGCGAGACAAATCGTTTGCGCCGCTGTTGGCCTCAGCTGAGTTCGCCGCTTGGGCAGATGGGCGTCCGTAATTTTTTTGGCAGTGCGCAGCGACCTGCAGATTATTGATTTCACCCCAGCTCGCGCTGATGCGTTTCTGAGACTCAATCTGGAATGGCTGGAGAAATATTTCTGCGTCGAGAGCATCGATCGTCTCGTTCTCTCGAATCCGCAAGCCGAGGTTGTCGACCAAGGCGGCTATATCCTGTTTGCAGTGGTCAACGGCGAGGCGGTTGGCACTGTGGCCCTGAAGCATTTTGGCGGCGGCATCTTCGAACTCACCAAAATGGCGGTCACCGCGCCGCAACAAGGCGCAGGCGTAGGCCGTGCGCTGCTGTTCGCGGCAATTGACCGCTTCAAAGCGGTCACGGGCAAAATGCTCTATCTCGAAACTCATAGCAGCCTGACGACGGCCATCGGATTGTACGAGCGCGCGGGTTTCGTTCGTCGCATGCCACCAGGGCTTTCCGAATATGCCCGTGGGGACACGTACATGATTTATCAGCCAGATACTAAGTTTCTGAAAAATAAGTAAAAAATGGCAACTCGGTGACTCTGCCCAACGAATTCATGCGATTGCGGGTTTTAGGTGTTGACGGGTGTCGATTCGCGGCTATAATGCCCGTCCGCTGCAGGTACGGTGTCCTTCAGCGAACCTCCACACGAAAGACGCAACAGGCTAGGGCTGTTAATTAATCCCGTTTGGCCTGTATAGTTGTGGGCTGCCCTGCGAGAGCGAGGCCCGTTCTTTAAAAATTTAATCAGATAATTTGTGTGGGTGCTCGCGTTGGAATTTGCATTGGCAAAATCAACGTGAATACCAAGTCAGTTTTAAGTAATTGAGTATTGGTGATCACGTCTTTAGATAAAGCTCATAGCTTTAAACTGAAGAGTTTGATCCTGGCTCAGATTGAACGCTGGCGGCATGCCTAACACATGCAAGTCGAACGGAAACGATGGGAGCTTGCTCCCAGGCGTCGAGTGGCGGACGGGTGAGTAATGTTTAGGAATCTACCCAGTAGCGGGGGATAGCCCGGGGAAACCCGGATTAATACCGCATACGCCCTACGGGG
>JAQCGO010000044.1 GCA_027618995.1 Pseudomonadota bacterium
CCGGCAAGCTCAGTCTCGAAATCGTCTGCCACTGCTGGCAATACGGCCACTTTCTGACCTATCAGTTGAGCTCGCTGGTCAATCACCGCACTGAAAAGCTGGACATCACGATGTCGGTTTATCATGCGCCGGGTGACGAGTCGGTTGCGACGGTTCTGAATTTCTTCCAGGACATCGACGTGCCGGGCGTTCACTGGAATTGGGTGGAGTTGCCGAAGGAGCAGCTTTTCCGACGCAGCATCGGCCGCAATCGCGCGGCGAAATCGACCCGCACTGACTGGATCTGGTTCACCGACTGCGACATTATTTTTCACGACGGTTGTCTCGATACTCTCGCCGACGAACTCCAGGGCCGCGATGATATTCTCGTTTTTCCACGAATTGGCCTCGGAACATCGCTCTTGTCAGAGGATGCGGATATCCTGAATGCAGGTCGGGAAGGACCGGCTATTCGTGAGATTCCGCTGGCCGATTTCGTGCCCTACGGTGGCCCGCGCCGCAAGGCCAAAGGCCCCTACCAGATCATGCACGGCGATGTTGCGCGCGCCTGTGGTTATTGTGAAGATATTGGCATTTACCAAAAGCCATCCGAGCGCTGGCGAAAGACTTACGAAGATCGCGCGTTTCGCTGGCTTATTGGTACGCAGGGTGTCGCGCTCGATGTGCCCGGCGCGTGTCAGATTCGGCATGTGGTGAAGGGTCGCTACAAAAAAGACTCTTTCATGGCCAGAGTCCAAATGTTTATCCGCAGGAGCCAGGAATAGGAACCCGGTGCAAGCCGTGGCCGGATGCAATGCTAAAGGTTTGTCAGACTTCATCAGGAGCTGAACATGCTAAAAGAGTACGACTCGGCACGGCTGGCGACAGTTGCGCCCGATGAGATAGGCGATGCCCTGGAGCAGGGCAAGATTGTGAAGTTTTTTCCGTGTCCGATTCAGCTGCCCTCCGCTGACAACTTGCATACCCTGCGAACCGAACTGCCGAAGCAGCTCAAGCTCAAGAATGTGAGCTACCACCCCGAGGCGGACAAGGTAACGGGCCTGGACGAAAATTCACCGATTGGCGAGCTCGCGCATGAGGTGCTTTCGAGCCACCGCAATCGAGTCACCGAATTCCTGCAGGTGGTGATGCCGACGCTCTCCAGGAACATTAAGGTCGGTACCTGCAGTTTTCGGCCGATTGAAGAAAAGGGTCGAAATTTGAAACCACACGCCAGTAACGAACTCGTTCATATCGATGCAGGTGCGTATGGTGCAACCAATGGAGACCAGATTCTGCGTTTCTTCGTCAATGTAAATCCGGCAGTCGATCGTATCTGGGCAAGCAAGGGAGACTTCCCTGCACTTTTTGAAGAATTCGGGCGCGAAGCGGGTTTGTACGATAGCCTGTCGCCGTCGCTGCAGCGTGGGATGCTCGGGAAATTGCGTACGTCGCTCTTGAACGGACTTGCCGGCGCGGGTTTGCCGATGGCGCCGATGCTTGACAGCAGCCCGTATGACCGGGTTATGCGTAAATTTCACAACTATATGAAAGATACACCTGAGTTCCAGCAAATCACCGCGGGCCACCAGACGTTTCGGTTCCAGCCTTTTTCGGCCTGGATGGTGCTGACGGACATGGTCAGCCATGCATCAGTGTCGGGGCAGCACGCGTTGGTTTATACAGGCCTCCTGAAACTGGAGGATTGTCGCTTGCCCGAGTTGGCACCGTTCAATATTCTGCGGGCCGCCTCGTAGGCAAGTAAACTTCAGGCATCGTGCGGGTGTCGTTCAATGGTAGGACAGCAGCTTCCCAAGCTGCGAATGAGGGTTCGATTCCCTTCACCCGCTCCACCTGCAACCGAGCCTGAGACCACATGACTATAGAAACATGGGAACTGCTGAGCCGCATCGTAACGGTTCTCGGCCTGCCTGCTGCGGTCGCCGTCTTTCTTTTCGAAAAACACAAGGAACGGGCGGCCGAAGAAGAGGAGGTCTACGAAACCGTCGCTGCCAGCTATCATGACTTCTTGCGCCTGGCGCTAGAGAACCCCGACCTCAGGCTGTTATCCGTAGCACGCACCGACGATTTATCCGAAGAGCAACGCGAACGCATGCAGGCAATCTTCGGCATGCTGATCGCGATCTTTGAGCGCGCCTACCTGCTGCTGTATGACCCAAATCTTTCCGGCAGGGATGCGCGTCGTTGGCGGTCGTAGGAGGACTTTATGCAGGAATGGTGTGGCCGCGCTGATTTTCGCGAAGCGATGCCGTTGCTGTTGCTCGGCGAAGACCCGGCGTTTGCAGCCTATCTGCGGCAACTCGCTGCCGAAGCGCACCAGTAAGGCCCTGTGGATCGACGAACCCTGCTGAAATTGCTGGCGGCGGCCGCGCTGGCCGGCTGCGACACGCGGGACAAATCGGCCACGCCACTGAAGATTGTCGTTGCCGGTGCCGGCATTATCGGCGCGTCGATCGCCTTCCACCTGGCCAAGGCCGGTGCGGCGGTCACGATCATCGACAAAGAGGGCCCGGCCACCCACGCCAGTCGCGGCACATTCGCCTGGATCAACGCGACCTGGGCGAAGCAGCCGCGAAGCTATCACGCATTCAGCCAGGAGAGCGTTGCGAACTGGCATGACCTGCAGCAGGAACTGGACCTGCCGGTCCGCTGGGGCGGTTCGCTCGAGTGGTTCGATAACGCAGACCGACAGGACACCCTCGCCGCACAGATCGCCGAACAGGTAGCCTGGGGAGTGCCCGCACGAATGGTCTCGGCGGAAGAATTCACGAAACTGGAGCCGGGTATCCGCCCCGGCGCGTCGATAACGGCCGCCTTTTCGCCCGATGATGGTGCTGTAGATCCCGTGCTGGCAACACACAGGCTGCTGGCTGCGGCTGAGGCTTTGGGCGCGACCCTGCGTTATCCGACTACGTTGATGGATGTCTTGCTGACGAACGGCAGGCTGACATCCGTCATTACGTCGAGCGGATCAATCCCGGCTGACCGGCTCGTACTGGCGACCGGAGCTGCAAAAAACCTGCCGGAACAGATTGCCGGCATAAAAATCCCGCAGCGATCAGGGCCGGGCGTTAT
The DNA here is from genome assembly GCA_027618995.1 of Pseudomonadota bacterium. Taxonomy (GTDB): domain Bacteria; phylum Pseudomonadota; class Gammaproteobacteria; order Steroidobacterales; family Woeseiaceae; genus UBA1847. The sequence goes on from JAQCGO010000044.1 coordinate 3,076, forward strand.
TGTTGTCACGCATCCCGCCCCGCGGCGCCTGCAGCATATTATTTCCGCGCCTGGTGTTCATATGCATCAGCGCGATGACGAACGAATCGTACTCGGCGAGCAGGACGGTGCGCCCGATAACGACGCGCACACGGTGCGACTACAGGGACGTCCAAACCGCTTTCCGGACCCGGCCATTGCAGAACAGCACGCGACCAGAATCCTGGCAATCGCCGAAAAATATTCGCCCGGCATTGCGGGCGTCAGGATCGAACACGTTTATATCGGCTGGCGGCCGTTGCCGATCGACGGACACCCGGTCATCGGAGCCTCCGCCGAACGCCCGGATGTCTATCTCGCCATCATGCACAGTGGCGTCACACTCGCGCCCATCGTTGGCCAGCTCGCCGCCCAGGAGTTAACGACTGGCGTCACGATTGACCTCCTCAAGGGCTACCGGCCGGATCGCGTATTCGAAGAAATAAAACGCTACTAGGCCGCATCTTGCAGCAACCTAAGGTGACTAACCGCCCGCGATGGTCATTTCCTCCACCAGCAACGAGCCGCAGCGAATACCACCGCGAAGGTCCTGATCCGTACCGATGGCAGCAATACGCGAGTACAGATCGCGCAAATTACCGGCGATCGTTACCTCGTGCACCGGAAACTGAATCTCGCCATTCTCAACCCACTGCCCGACCACGCCACGCGAATAATCGCCGGTGACAGCGTTGACTCCCTGACCAATCAGCTCTGCAACGATCAGACCGGTGCCCATTTGCTTTACGAGCGAGGCCAGGTCTCCGCCGTTACCCGCCACGATCAGGTTCTGTGTGCCGCCCGCGTTCGCCGTTGTCTGCATGCCGAGTCGTCGGGCTGCGTAGCTGCCAAGTACGTAGCCGGTTAAAATTCCGTCCGCCACGAGATCGCGATCGTAGGTGCCGACGCCCTCGGCATCGAAGGGTGCACTCGCCATCCCCTTCAACAAGTGCGGGCGCTCATGAATGGAAACAAAATCGGGGAAAATCTTTTCGCCGAGCGCATCGAGCAGGAACGACGCACGACGGTATTGCGCACCGCCGGAAAGGGCACCAATGGCATGGCCGATAAAACCGCGCGCCAACTCCGGAACAAACAACACCGGCGCCTTCGTGGTCTTGATTTTGCGCGCCCCAAGGCGACTCACGGTACGCGCCGCGGCAAGCTCACCGATAGCCGAAACACTTTCGAGATCCGCCGGATCTCGGGTGGCGCTGTAGTGATAATCGCGCTGCATTTTGCCATTTGCGGAGCCGAGTACGACGCAATTGATGCTATGGCTCGATTTTGAATAACTGCCGACGAAACCGTGCGAATTGCCGTACACGCGCGTACCGCGGTTGGTCGATACGTTGGCGCCCTCGGAATTATTGATGCGCGGATCGTAATCCAGCGCGCTTTTTTCACAGTCGATCGCCATGGCAATCGCGGCGGTCGAGTCGATGGGCCAGGCGTAATCAAGGTCAAGATCACGGATTTCGCGGCACATCAGCTCGGCGTCAGCAAGTCCGGCGTGCTTATCCGCGGCGGTATAGGAGGCGAATGTGCAGGCCTTAAGTACAACCTCACGGATCGAGTCTGCCGATATGTCTGATGTGCTGGCGTTGCCTTTGCAGCCGTTCTTGTAGACTGTAATGCCAATGCCACGGTCATTGGTATATTCGAGGTTTTCAACGTCGCCGAGTCGCGCTGTCGCAGACAACCCGATGTCGTGGCTCGCCGCAACTTCCGCCTGGTCGACGCCCTGGCGCCGCGCTTCGTCGAGCGCCATTTGCACCAGCGCTTCGAGTTCTTGCTGACCCGGCGAGCCCGTTGTGGCAATGTTGCCCATTGTGAAGATTGCCCCTTTCCATCGATTCATGACCTTCGGATAGCTTAGCCGGTGACCATAGATAAGCCCAGCAAAAATGAGCGCAAGCGCGAACAACACGCGCTGCAGGAACTCGGTGAATATCTGATTCCGCTGACGAACCGCGAATTGGATTCGATCGGCCTGAGTGACGAACTGCTGGCTGCTGTTCGAGCCGCCGCCAGGATAAAATCGTATGGGGCATTGCGCAGGCAAAAGCAACTGATTGGAAAACTCATGCGACAGGCCGATGCCGACCTTATTCGGGCACGCCTGGAAAATTTCAGTGCTCGTGACCTGCACGAAAAGCGATTATTTGCGAAAGCAGAACGCTGGCGCGACAGCTTGCTGAATGACGGTCAGTCTGCGCTCGACAATTTTTCTGCCGAAACCGGTGTGGTCGATGCCGAACTTGCTCAGTTGCTGAGCGAGCTGGACAGGACTCCTGACGAACGCACCGAAAAAGCGCTGAAGCGGCAAGTTTTCCGGCACGTACATGACATTCTGGTTAGAATTGCGCAATGACGATTGACGTTGGCATCATCATGGGCTCGCAATCCGACTGGGATACGATGCGCCATAGCAGCAATACGCTGGAGAAACTGGGCATTGGCCATGAGGTCAAAGTTGTCTCCGCGCATCGCACACCCGACTTATTATTCTCCTACGCATCCACAGCCATTGATCGTGGCCTCAAGGTCATCATTGCAGGCGCCGGTGGTGCCGCGCACCTGCCGGGCATGGCTGCCGCGAAAACGCGTTTGCCGGTGCTTGGCGTGCCGGTGCAGTCAGAATCATTGCAGGGAGTCGATTCGCTGCTCTCGATCGTGCAAATGCCAGCCGGAATCCCGGTTGGCACGATGGCGATCGGCAAAGCCGGCGCGATCAATGCCGCGCTGCTCGCTGCGGCCATACTGGCCAACAACGATGCCACGATCGCCACGGCGCTGGACAAATTTCGTCACGAGCAAACCACGAAAGTGCTCGCCGCCGCCGATCCCAAAGAATAACACCACGAGCTATGCGAATCGGCATTATCGGTGCCGGCCAACTCGGCCAGATGCTCGGGTTTGCAGCCCGAAACCTCGGCATGCAATGCCAGTTTATCGACCCGACGCCCAACCCACCGGCGGCCGTTTGCGGGCCGGTCACGCAAGCCGCATTTGACGACAGTGATGCACTGGCCAGGCTCGCCGCGAGTTGTGATGTAGTCACGTATGAATTCGAAAACGTGCCGGTCGCGGCGCTGCAGAAAATTGCGGATCGGGTACCGGTTTATCCACCACCCGCGGCGCTCGGTCACGCGCAGGACCGGCTCGCCGAAAAGCAGCTGTTTCTGCAACTGGATATTCCTCTGGCGCCATTCCACCGTGTGGACTCACCTGACGACCTTGAAGCTGCGGTTGCAAAACTTGGATTGCCGCTGGTCCTCAAGACCCGCAGGTTGGGCTATGACGGTAAAGGACAATTTGTTATCCGCCGGCCGGCCGACTTGCCGGTTGCCTGGCAGCTGTGCGGCGGTAGCGAACTCATCGCCGAGCAATGGGTCAACTTCGACTACGAGGTCTCCGCCATCGGCGCACGCAATGTATCCGGCCAGGTCATTTGCTATCCACTGACGAGGAACGAGCATGCGGACGGGATTCTGCAAACGTCCGTGGCGCCGCTGCAGGATACGGCGCTGACAAGCCAGGCCGAACACTACATCAGCGCGCTGCTTGAACATCTGGATTTTGTTGGCGTGCTGGCCCTCGAAATGTTCGTGCTAGGTGAGCAATTGCTGGCCAATGAGTTTGCCCCTCGGGTACATAACTCGGGGCATTGGAGTATCGAGGGCGCCGAACCCAGCCAGTTCACAGCGCATCTGCTGGCGATCACCGACCAGAGCCTGCCTGAACCACGGCTGTTGGGACATGCTGGCATGCTGAACCTGATTGGCACAATGCCGGAGAATTTACGCCTGCCGGCAGAAGCCACGCTGCACGACTATGGCAAGGCGTCACGGCCGGGCCGCAAGCTTGGACATATTACGGTCATCGGCGACTCAGCCACAGCTCGGGACGCTCTGCTGGCGGAACTCCGCGAGAGTGTGACGGAATCCATCCCGGTCTCAGGTACTGTGCCGTAGGCGGTCACGGGGAAAAGCAGGTGAACTGAGCGAAAACAGCGAGGCATCATGTCCTATCTCGAGCATTTCAATCTCAGCGAACAGCCATTTCGGCTGACGCCTGACCCGGACTTCCTTTACTGGAGCAAGCAGCATGCCCGGGCCAAAGCTTATATGGAGTCAACCATCTGGCTGGCTGACGGCTTTGTTGTTATCACCGGCGAGATCGGCTCCGGAAAAACCACCCTGTTGCAGTCATTTCTGGCAGAACTTGACGACAATGTCGTCTTTGCCGTCGTCTCTCAAACGCAGCTGACACCGACCGAATTCCTGCAGGCCGTACTCACCGAGTTTGGCTTCAAACCTTTCAACCAGCGCAAGGTCGAGTTGCTCGACACGCTCAACATGTTCCTGATCGAGCAATATTCGAACGGCAAGAAAGTGGTTTTAATTGTCGACGAGGCCCAGAACCTGAGCAAGAAGGTGCTCGAAGAGATCCGCTTGATTTCCGGAATCGAGACGCACAAGGAAAAAGTGCTGCGCATCATCCTGGCGGGCCAGCCGGAACTGAAAGACACGCTCGACTCGCCAAACCTCAAGCAGCTGGTGCAGCGAGTCCGCCTGCGGTTTCATCTTGGTCCGCTGGACGCGCGCGGCATGCGTGAATACATCGATCATCGCCTTGCCGTTGCCGGCCGCTCAACAAACGACCTATTCGATGATTCCTGCTTCGGGGTTATTTATCGTTATTCGGGCGGTGTGCCGCGACTGATCAACACCTTGTGCGACACAGCACTCCTGTGTGCATTCGCCGATGAGAAATCATCACTCAATGCCGATGACATAATGGCAGCGGTAACCGAGCTGAACTGGAAAGAGCATGAGAGCAATACCGGCCGGTATGAAAAGCTGCACCAGGTTACGGCCCGTCTTGGCGGCGAGTCGCAGCTAACGCAGATCGAGATTCGGTCTGAAGGTGAATCACTCTCGGTGCAATCATTCGGGCCCGGACGAGTCATTATCGGGCGCTTGCCGGACAACGAAATTTACATCCAGAGCAAGTTTGTCAGCCGCCATCACGCACAGCTGATCAACGATGATGAAGGCTGCACGGTTGAGGACTTGAATAGCACTAATGGCGTTTTTGTCGGTGAAAAGCAGGTCAAGAAATGCCGCTTGCAGGATGACGACATCATCTCGCTCGGTGTGCATGACCTCGTTTATACGGACTTGCGCCGCGCTGACAGCGACGAGGCGTCAGCGGCCGGCTGACAGCTCTTCCGTTAGTGTCCGGTGCGCCGGTCCGTCGTCCGAAAGTCGCGGCGTTTCAGCAATACCACCAATCCCGCCACCAGGCACACGAGTCCCGTGCCGAAGCAAATCGTTGGCCAGTACCAGTGATTGACGTACAGGGATGCGCCCAGACAGAGCGCGCCAGTCACCAGGTAGAAGTACGGCAGGCTTTCGTAAATTGGCTTGGAGACCCACATGGCTATGGATTGTCCATAGCCGCTGCCGTCGAGTCCAGCGAATTAGCGTCGAATCCAGACCTTAATGACCGATTCTGAACAGGCTGAACAAGCGCGATAAAATGGATTCGGACATGCCATCAACAGTCAGATCTGGCTCGTAGTCTTGCCCTTCCTTGCGCAACCCCTGTACAAAATGCGAGGAATTGGCGTCGAGATCCATCTCTGTAATTGTATTTTCGAATGCCATTAAAGTGTCCCTCCATGTGACGGGAACACAGTACCGAAACACTATGTTGAATTGAGTGAGCGATCTCACAGAGTGGGCCGTGAATCGAACAGAGCCGGCTTATGTCAAGCCGTACCGCCGACCGTAATTTCATCAATTTTCAAAGTCGGCTGGCCGACGCCAACCGGCACGGATTGCCCTTCTTTGCCGCAGGTACCGACACCGCTGTCGAGTTCGAGGTTGTTGCCGATCATCGAGATTCGACGCAACGCCTCCGGGCCATCACCAATCAGCATGGCGCCTTTGACCGGCGCAGTAATCTTGCCGTTTTCGATCAGGTACGCCTCGCTGGCCGAAAACACGAATTTGCCCGAGGTGATATCGACCTGCCCACCGCCGAAGTTTGGCGCGTACAGGCCCTTACTCACCGACGCAATAATTTCTTCCGGGACATGCGGACCCGCCAGCATGTAGGTATTGGTCATGCGTGGCATCGGCATGTGAGCAAACGACTCACGCCTGCCATTGCCCGTCGGGGCGACTCCCATCAGGCGCGCGTTAAGCTTGTCCTGCATGTAGCCGCGCAGAATGCCGTTCTCGATCAGTATGTTGTACTGCCCTGGTGTTCCTTCGTCATCGATGGCAAGAGAGCCGCGACGATTCGGCAATGTTCCATCGTCGACGATCGTGCATTCATCGGACGCGACACGTTGTCCGACACGACCGGAGAAAGCCGACGTTGCCTTGCGATTGAAGTCTCCTTCGAGACCGTGTCCGACCGCCTCATGCAACAGGATGCCAGGCCAGCCGGGTCCAAGCACCACGGGCATGGTTCCGGCCGGCGCGGCGACCGCCTCCATCTGCACCGCTGCCTGGCGCACGGCTTCGCGCGCGTATTGCAGCGGTATCTCGCCCGACAGGAAATAGTTCAGATCGGTACGCGCACCGCCGCCGGCATAGCCCTGCTCCCGGCGGCCGTTCTGCACGAGAATCACGCTCACATTGAGGCGAACGAGCGGCCTGGCATCCGCAGCAAGCGTACCGTCGGATGCCGCTACCAGCACTAACTCGTGACAACTGGTCAAACTGATGATGACTTGCTCGACACGTTGGTCGAGGTCGCGGGTTGCCTGCTCCAAAGTCGCCAGCATCGCCGTTTTCTGCTGGTCCGATATGCTGCTGGTCGGGTCCGTGAGCGGGTACATCGGCGGCGCAGTATCGCGACGCCACGCCTGCAAGGACTTCGATTCGCCCGCTCGCGCGATCGCGCGAGCCGCCGATGCCGCCTGTTGCAACGCCGGCAACAATAACTCGTCGGAATACGCAAAGCCGGTCTTTTCGCCACTGACCGCACGCACGCCGACACCCTGATCAAGGCTGAAACTACCCTCGCGGATTATTCCGTCCTCAACCGACCAGCTTTCCTGACGGCTTACCTGGAAGTACAGGTCGGCATAGTCGACACCACCCTGCATCATCGAGCCCAGGGTCGCGTTTAATGCCCGCTCATCCAGCCCCGCCGGTTCCAGTGTGCGCGACAAGACCATTTCAATGGTACTTGGATCGTTATTGCTCAAGCTTTTTCCAAACGCCGATTCGCCAGGGCAGGAAATTCTGCCCGTATCTTCGACGGCAATTGCGGGTCGACCTCGGCTGCAACGTGGCAGTTACCCTCGGCCTGCTCCGCGAGAATCCGGCCCCAGGGGTCGATAATCATCGAATGCCCGAACGTGGTTCGCTTGTCCGGATGTTCACCATATTGCCCGGCGGCGATCACATACGCCAGATTTTCGATCGCCCTGGCGCGCAACAGAACGTGCCAATGTGCCAATCCGGTTACTTTGGTAAATGCCGCGGGTACGGTGAACGCGGTCGCGCCCTGGTCAACAAGGCGTCGAAACATTTCGGGAAAGCGGACATCGTAGCAAATGGTCAGCCCGATCTTGCCCAGCGGGGTGGCAACGCAGGCCAGCGCATCACCGGGATACATCGACCAGGACTCCTGATAGGACTCTTCGAGATCAGGCAACTTCACGTCGAACAAATGCATTTTCAAATAGCAGGCCTGCTGCTTGCCGCTGTCATCATAGACCGGGCAGGCGCCGAATACGCGTTCGGCCTCCGGCGAGACCAGCGGCATGCTGCCCGCAACGATCCACATGCCGTGGCGACGGGATGCATCGGCCAGAAATTCCTGAATCGGACCGCGATCAGGCACTTCTGCATGCGCCGCTTTGTCACGACTCTTTTTCGCCATCAATGCGAAGTTTTCCGGCAGCACCGCCAGCCGCACGTCGTCAGCTGCGGCGTCGGCCAGCAGCCTGTCCGCAAGCTTCAGATTGGCGTCAACATCGGCACCGCTGTTCATTTGAATTGCTGCTACACGCATGTTACTCCGCCTTGTCGATGCATCCGGCCCGGACGCCCTGCTCGGCAAACTCCGCCGCTGTCACCGATTCGATGATCGGTTTGTCCCAGGAGCCACTGATACCGTAGTAAACCTGGCTGACTTCGGCCAGCGGCTTCTTGAATATTTGCGAAAAAATCAGCACTACAGCGGCGACCGTCGGCCCACCAAGGACGGCACCAACCACCGGTAGCGCATTGCCGAAACTGGCATTAATGGCCGCCGTTTGATCATAGTCCCTGTCGACGAGCCCGGCGCGGCCGACCACGCCAATCTGGGCCGCCGGTCCTTCCAGCGAGAGGTTACAGGTAAACGCCTGGCCGTTCTGCAAGGCGAAGCGACCACGAATCCGGTCGAAGCCGAAGCCCTTGGCGAAAACATCGCGAAAATCGAGCGACAGGCGACGCGGTAGTGCCACCACGCTCATCAGGCCCATCATTCGTCCCGCGCCAGGGTCGACGTCGCTGAGTTGCCCGGAACCAATTGAAACCAGCGCCTCACCGTTCAGGGAATCACGAAAGTCGTCGCGCGGCCCGCCCGACCAGTCGAGGTCGAAGCTCAGCGAAAGATCGTCAGAGTCGATGCCCGGGTCGTACCCAAGCCGCGTCATCGTCACCCCGACGTCGGTACTCGTCATCGTCGCACGCAGATAGCTGTGGCTGCCCGCTGGATCCGCCTCGTCCACAACCCAGCGACCGTTGCCGACGATTTCGAAGGACTTGTCCGTGGTGATCAGGTCACCGGTTTCGAGACCATCCGCGGTTCGTTGCAGGGTGGCGCTGACGGCCCCGAGGAAGCGTGTACCGAGTGCGAATTCACCGGCCTTGATCGTGATCGGCGGCAGTCGTCGTGGATCCGGTACCGACGACCTGTCGTCCGCATCGTCATCATCCCCGGGCAGTACCAGTCGTTGCATGTCGATAACCAGCGGGCGACCGGCGGTAAAGTCATACGGCACAAACGCGGATCCCGTGATCTCGGAACCCTCAAATTGCACCAGCCACTCCTCGGCGCTGCGATCGAGTCGCACACGGTGATCGACAATGTGTTGACCGAACAGGTACAAATCGTCGATCAGCATGTCGACCGAGCGAATACGATCGCCCATACCCGTGTCCGAACCCTGCGCGCGATCGAACCAGTCCTGCATCCGTACTTCCGTCGCATGGCCGCGAAAATGCAGGCCGCGTATGTCCGCTTCCGTAGCGTCTTCGTCGCCGAATGCAACCACGCCCCGATCGAGGTCCCAGCGATCCTCCGCCTTGGTGAACGCGAGCCGCCATGACAAGAAATCCTGCGCGCTTCCCCGGGTTATGATTGTGTCGCTGGCCGATGGCAATTCGATGGTCGCGAAGAGAGGCAACAGGTCTTCAGCCGCCTTATTGAAAGGCTGTGGCAGGTCGATGCCGATACCGGCAAGCGTGCTCGACAACTCGATGCTGAATGGCTTCGGCACTTCCTGTTCGCCACGCGCAAATAGTATTCGCGCTTCGAATTCAGTCGCCCCGGTCAATGAACCTGCCAGTGGAATGCCCAGTTCGTCAATCAGGGCCGCGGCGGTCGCGGTGCCATTTGCTGTCGCAATGATCCGGTAATCAGGCATGGTTGCCGGCGCGGGGCGCAGGTCGATACTGACCGGGCTGCCGAGAAACGTACCAGCCAACGATTCGCTGCTGATATCTTTACGCCCCACTGTCATGACGCCACTTAGGTCAGTGAGCGGCGCCGGGAAGCCCTGCATCTGCATGGTCGCGTTGTTCGCCTGCACTCGAGCGCTGAATTCGAAGTTCCGCCAATCGCGAATCGGCACCTGGAGATTCAGGTCGAAGGAGCCGTCGCCGGTCACCGTTACGCGATCGAGGTTGCCTTTGAATACGTCAGTGCCGATCGGGCTATTCGCCAGCAGGGCCCGCATGGCGTCCATCGGGCCCGCCGAATGGGCACTGACTTCAAGAATCGGAGCGCGAAAATCGCCGATCTCGATTCGAGCATTGGAAATTTCATTACCTTCACTATTGATGACGTTGCGTTCGGTGTACATGCGCGTATTGTCGATCACGATATCAAGGTCATCGACCGACGCCACCGGCCAACGTCGCTGGTACAAAATCAGAGCGTCGCGCAAGTTCGCCTCAACCAGGAAGCGACCCTCACCGCCGTCGAAAGGCCATTTGTCCATCGGTCCATACAGCCGCACCGTACCGCGCGGGATGCTTCCGGCGAGCAAACCTTCCTGGAACCACTCGCTGGTTCGCGGAATCCGTGGAATATACGGAATGTATTTCTTCGCTACCGAAACATTGTTGATGCTCCAGGTAGCCGCCAGATCGACAACCGGCAGTCTAGCGCCGTCTTCCAGGGTCAATTCGACGTTGGTCTCGAAGTCAAAATCTGCGTTGCCGAAAACGATACTGTCGGACAGCAGGGTCGTGCGATTGGCACTGCGACGCCAAATCAAGGTACCGCGAAGCTCGTCCAGGTAAACGGGCTCAGCAAGATGCGGCGGCACAGCGATCGACAAATCGTTCGATCTGATCTCAAACAGACCACCCGTGGCGTCCGAACGCAGTACACCGGAAAAACCTCTGACGCCCGGAAACTTTTCGTATGCCGCGAAACCGATACGATCAAGCTCGACCGCAATATCAAATCGTGGCAGGTCCGAATCGAGGCCAGTGAGTATTGCTTTGAGATCGCGCACGACGCCATCCGGCGCATAGTCCGCAAGCATTTTCTGCTGCTCTGGCGGCAACCACGGCTGCAGCACGCTGGCATCGTCGAGCTTCAGGTACGAGGTCTGAATATCGAGCCTGTCGATCTTGCCATCGCTGGTGGTGCCCGATTCGGCGCGCAGGTTGGTTAGCGGCCAGAGACCATTTGCCGTTTCCAGGCGAAACTGATTGGCCGCGACCAGCCAGCCATCGTCATCGCGCAGAAATTCGAGTTGGCCTGCAAATGAAAACGCGGCGGCGGCAGCAACGCTGACATGATCAAAATCAACGTCAGCAACGGCGTGGCTGATACCGTTTGCCGTAGCCCGTAGCGACAGGCGGACGTCGCCGCGACCGGAATCGAATTGCGCGACCTCGCTCGTGTGCAGGGTCGAAACACCGGCCAGCGCGATATCTTCCGCCTCGACAACGATTTGCCAGTCCGGGTGCTCGCCAGCAGGCACAAACATCTGCGTCGCGGTGATCGACAAACTCTCGCCAAGATCACCCGGCAACTCGACCTGCGCGTTGATGCTGACCCGTACATCATCCCGACTGATCAGTAATTGTGAAATCAGGACATCGCGCGGTCGCTCGTCGCCCGGTTGTAAAAATTGCAGCGTCAGATCTTCGCCAATGATCTCGATTCGCGCGCCCTCGCCTGACACGCCATTCGCCGGTTCCTTTGTGGGGTCACTCGCGAAGCGTTTCGGCAGCAACTGGTCGGGCGGACCACCCTGGATCCACCATTGACCATTCTCAAGCTGCCGCACTTCGATAGTCGTTTCACGCACAACAACACGGTCGACGACGGCCGTGCGGTCGGTAAGAAATCGCGTCAGGCCGATGCCCACGCTGACTTTCCCGGCCGCGACAATACGCCTGTCCGTCTCCAGCGAAATCAGCTCAGCACGATAGAACTCCACTTCCGGACCGCGCCAGCCCCAGCGAGCGTTCATCCCTGAGAACTGGACTTCCATGCCGATCGCGTCGCTTGCCCAGGCCTTGATGTTCTCCTGGTACTCGGGCAGACGCGGCAAGAACAGGCGAAACAGGCCAAGCGCGATTGCTAAGAAAATCACCAGGCCGGCGGCCGTGTAGGCCAGCACCTTGAAGAGCCGTTGCAGAATTTTTCGCATCACATCAAGACAACATCAAATTGATCTTGCAGGTAAAGCGCTTCAGGTTGCAGCCGGATCGATTTGCCGGTTTGTTGTTCCAGCTTGCCCAGGCTCGGCGCCTGCTCGTCAAGGAGTAACTCGATGACATCCTGATGCGCGAGAACCATCGCCAAATCGAACTCAAACTGTCGTGACTGTCGAATGACCTCGCGAAATATTTCGAAACAGACGGTCTCCGCCGTCAATACGAACCCGCGGCCACTGCAGCTTGGACAATCCTCACACAGCACGTGCTGCAGACTTTCGCGCGTTCGCTTGCGCGTCATCTCCACCAGCCCAAGCGGCGAGATCGGTGTAATCTGGCTGCGTGCGTGATCCTTTTCCAGCGACTGCTGCAATAACGCAAACACGCTGTCGCGATGTTCAGCTTCTTCCATATCGATAAAATCGATAATGATGATGCCGCCCAGGTTGCGCAGCCGGAGTTGGCGCGCGATTGCCACCGCAGCCTCCAGGTTGGTACGGTATATCGTCTCTTCGAGATTGCGATGCCCTACGTAACCGCCCGTATTGATGTCGACCGTCGTCATCGCCTCGGTCTGATCGAAGACCACGTGGCCCCCTGACTTCAGCGAGATGCTGCGATCCAGCGAGCGCTTTATTTCTTCTTCGATCGAGTGCAGATCGAAAATCGGGCGGCGGCGTTGGTACAACTCGAGCATCGGTGCTACTTCGGGTAGAAAGGTCGCGGAAAACTCCCGCATAGCAACGAAGTCCTCATTCGAATCGACGAGAATATTCCTGACATCACTCGTAACAAGATCACGCAGGACACGCAGCGGCAATGACAAATCTTCATGTACCAGCGTTTTTACACCCGTTTTGCTGCACCGCAGCTGAATGACCTCCCACAATTTACAGAGATACTTGAGGTCTGCCCGCAGCGCTTCCTCGGTGGCACCTTCAGCGACGGTACGCACAATAACGCCGCTCGTTACGCCTTGCTCCGCCAGTAACCACTCAGTGGTTGAACGCAATCGGTCGCGCTCGGTTTCGTCCTCGATACGCGCCGAGACACCAATCCCCTCACCGTTGGGCAGCAGGACCAGCTGCCGTGACGGCAGTGTTATATAGGTCGTTAGCCGGGCACCCTTGTCGCCCAACGGTTCCTTGACCACCTGTACCAGCAGCTCGTCGCCCTCCTTGACGACGTCGCGAATACTGTTCTCCTCCGCGGCGGTCGGATTGCCGCTGTTACGACGGACGATATCGGATACATGCAGGAAAGCCGTACGTTGCAGGCCGATCTCTACAAACGCGGCCTGCATGCCCGGCAACACGCGTGTTACCCGACCCTTGTAGATATTGCTGATCACACCCCGCTGCGCCGCGCGTTCAATGTGCACTTCCTGCAGGACACCGTTCTCAAGCAACGCCGCACGCACCTCACTGGGCGTCACATTGATGAGAATTTCTTCTCTGGACGACTCGTCACTCATGATCCAGCTGCACCCTTTACAACCTCAATGCCGGCCTCCGCCAGCAGCCTTACAGTCTCGAATACCGGCAGCCCGACCACGCCGGTGTAGCTGCCGCTGATGGCCTCGACGAACACTCCGCCAAGACCCTGAATAGCATACGCTCCGGCCTTGTCGCGGGGTTCCCCACTTTGCCAGTAGGCAATCGCCTCGTCAGGACTGATGTCGCGAAACGTCACGTCGGTCACGGACAGCGCGGTTCGCTCGTTGCTTCCCCAGGACAGCGCAATACCGGTCATGACCCGGTGCCGGCGACCCGACAACCGCGCCAGCATGGCCAGTGCGTCAGCCCGGTCGCGTGGCTTGCCCAGGACGTCGGTATCGACAACGACCACGGTATCAGCCGCCAACACGATGCCCGCATATTCCAGGCGCGCCGCAGCGGCCTTCTCCGAGGCCAGCCGCAGCACCATCGCGTCGGCAGCCTCATGCTCCCGGCGCCGTTCATCGATGCCCACACCGGCCGCGGTAAACGCGATGCCAAGCGCGTCCAGAATCTCGGCCCGTCGTGGCGATGCTGACGCCAGATGCAACAGGGGCCGGCGATCACTCACGATGATAGGGGTGCCCATTCTGCAGCGACCAGGCCCGGTACATCTGCTCCAGAAACAGCACCCGTGCCAGGCCGTGCGGCAGGGTCAGGCTTGAGAGCGACCATGCGGCATCGGCCCGTTGCCGGCACGCGTCCGCGACGCCATCGGGGCCACCGATAATAAAGCACAGGTCGCGACCATCGGTCTGCCATTCGGACAATCGAGTGGCCAGCGCCTGACTGGAATGCTGTGTGCCTTTTTCGTCAAGCAACACGACTTGCTCATTACTCTTGATCCGCAGAAGCAGCTGCTCTGCTTCGACATCCATTGCATTTTGTGCGTTGTTACTTTTCGAGCGGCGTGCTGTGGGCACACAGTCGATGCGAAATTTCCATTCTCTTGGAAATCGCCCGCTGTAGTTTGCGGCAGCGTCGTCAACCCAGCTCGGCTGACGCTCACCAACGGCAAGCAGTCGAATATGCACTAGCGATCGATCGCCGCCAGATCGCTGCTTGCGCCCAGTGACCAGAGTTTCTCGAGATTGTAAAACTCACGCACCGTTGGCAGCATGACGTGCAGCAACGCATCCTGCAGATCGAGCAATACCCATTCACCGCCCTCCTCGCCTTCAATACCGAGCGGACGAACGCCGGCTTCACGGGCTTTTTCGGCGACATTATTGACCAGCGACCTGACGTGGCGGTTCGACGTCCCGCTGGCAATGACCTTATAGTCGGTGACGCTGGTCATATTGCGAACATCGAGGGTGACGATGTTTTTTGCCTTGACATCGTCCAATGCGTCGATGATGAGGGTACAAAGCTTCTCGCTATTCATTCCTGATTCGCCCAATTAATCAAATTGACTCTCCCGTTGCATAACAATGACTCTTGACGATGATGTCGCGTACGACGTCCGGCATCAGGAATCGCGGATCCCGACCCGCCATGACGAGTTCGCGAATTTCCGTCGACGAGATCTCGAGCTGCGTGACCGCGTGAATATAGATACGACCATTGGTTTGCTCATGCAGATCGTCGACGCGATGCGTACCGTGTGCCGAAATCAATTCTCCGAGCGCCCCGATATCAGGTGCACGCCAGCCCGGCCGGTGCGCGACGACGATGTGCGCATAGTTAAGAATTTCCTCCCAACGGTACCAACTGGTAAGTCCGAGAAACGCGTCCATGCCCACAATCAGGCTCAGGGATGCGGCCGGGTGTTGCCCGCGCAGCGCCGCGAGCGTGTCAACCGAATACGACGGCCCGGATCGTTGCAGTTCGCAATCGTCGACAACGAAGCTGGTCTCATTGGCGGTCGCCGCGCGAACCATTTCAAGGCGTAGCGAGGCCGGCGCGTAAGTACTGTTGCGATGTGGTGGATCGCCGCTTGGGACGAATCGAACCTCGGCAAAGCGCAGTGCCTGCAGCATCTCGAACGCGGTTCGCAGGTGACCGTAGTGAATGGGATCAAAAGTGCCGCCGAAAATCCCGATCGGGTTCATCCCGCGATGACCCCGTCGCCGCCGGGAATCAAGCAGCTCTCCGCTGGCCCATCGCCAGTTCCAGAATGATCGGCATGACCACCTGCCAGGGATCTGCCTGCAACTGTCCCTTGGCGGCACGATCGGCCTGACCGCAGGCCTTCAGCAGGCGATGGAAGTCGCCGCCGTGATGGCGCGCTACACAAGCTCGAACCGGGGCCTCGCGACTGCTCCAGATTCCTGCTTTTTGCATGGCGCTGGCGAGACTGGTGCCACTCGCCATCAGGTCGGCGAGACCGGCCAGCGTGCGCAGTTCGCGCGTCAGTGACCAGACGACGATCACAGGCTCGACACCCTCCGCCTGCAGCCCGGACAATACTCTGACCGCTCGTTTAGCGTCGCCAGCCAATGCCGCATCGACCAGATTGAAGACGTCGAATCGACTGCTGTTCGCGACCGCCGCGCTGACATCCGCACTCGATAGCGCTCCTTCGCCGTGCAGCAAACGCAGTTTCTCGATTTCCTGTCCGGCAGCGAGCAGGTTGCCCTCGACCCGATCGGCAATCATGGCAACGGCTTCACGATCGGGTCGCATTCCGGCCCGGCGCATGCGCTCGCCGATCCAGCCCGGCAGCTCTCGCGGTCCTATCGGCCAGACGGTCACTGTAGAGCCCGCCGCGTCAATCGCCTTCACCCATTTTGCGGACTGGCTGCTGCGATCGAGTTTGGATGACACAACAATCAGCATCAGATCAGGACCCGTTTGTGCCACCAGGTCGACGATGGCCAGACTACCGTCCCGCCCCGGCTTGCCAGTAGGCAAACGGAGCTCAACAATGCGGCGTTCGGCAAACAGGGAAAGATTGGCGGTGGAATCCCGCAGTGACGACCAGTCGAAACCCT
>JAQCGO010000075.1 GCA_027618995.1 Pseudomonadota bacterium
TCATCATTCACCTCGTTATGGCATTTTAACGCCTTAACTCGGTGTCCGGTTTTAGTAGACCACTTCACAAGGCCCCTGGCGAGCATTTTAGGACATCCATTACTTTGAGAGTTTGTCATCACATCCAGAGGTAGCAGGCAACAGGTGGTTTTTTCTTCCCAAAAGAGGCGCTGTTCCACTAAGATAGCTATGTAGTCAACTTTTCTCAGTCTAACGACTTGGATCTGACAAAAATAACCGTGACGTCGGACGACATTCAGATTATTCCAGCATTCGTTGTGGCCTTCCTGGTCACGGTGACATTTCTCTTCGCGCTCCGGCCGCTGGCTTTCAGGTTACAGCTCGTCGATAAGCCGGGAGGCCGCAAAAGACATTCGGGTGAGATCCCGATCATCGGCGGTATTGCGATGTTCTTCGGTGCGCTCGCCGGCCTGGTTCTCGTCGCCGAGCCCAGCCGCGAGACCGTGAGCCTGGCGGCCGCGTCGCTGTTGCTGGTCGGTGTCGGCGTCCTCGATGACAAGTACCACGTATCGCCAACGGTCCGGATCCTGATCCAGTCCGCGGCCGTGCTGACGATGGTTTACGGTGCAGGCCTTTCGGTGGATACGATCGGCGACCCGTTCGGTTTCGGCGAGATCCTGCTCGGACCGTTCGCTCTGATCGGAACGTTCATGGTGGCGATCACGACGATCAATGCCTACAACCTCGTCGATGGCGTCGATGGCCTCGCCGGCGTGCTGGGTGCCATCGCGCTGCTCGCGGTGGCGATCGTCGGCGGCCCCGGTGCGCTTTCGACGGTCATTGCGCTGACCATGCTCGCGGCTGTGATCGCTTTCCTGCTGTTCAACTTCCCAATGCGCTCGAACCGGCAGGTACGCACGTTCATGGGAGATGCCGGCAGCGTGTTCCTCGGTTTTTCGATCGTCTGGGTCACGATGAGCGTCTGCCAGGGTGAGGGCGCACTGATATCGCCCGTCGCTGCGCTCTGGTTCGCGGCCATCCCGGTGTTCGACAGCCTGACCTGCTTCGTGCGGCGGATCCTGAGAGGCAGGGGGCCGTTCACGCCGGGCCGCGATCACTTCCACCACACGCTGCAACGCGGTGGATTCGGTGTGCGGCAAAAGCTCGCGCTTCTTGGCGGATTGCAGGTGCTTTACGCCGCGGTCGCGCTGGCAGGGCACTTCGCGGGCGTGCCCGACGTCGTGTTGTTCACGGCGTGGTCTGTGCTCGGGCTCACGCAGCACAAGGTCATACACGCGATCGCGGTGAGGCACCGGGCTCAGCAGGTTGAACTTTGCCGTGCGGGCGGAATGACTGCCAAAAAACTCGCGAGTCGCAACGCATTTCGCTAGCCCCGTCACGCAACAGGCTGATCGGGCAGGTATAATCGCCGGAATTTCAGCAGACCAAGTGCAATCATGCGACTAACAATCTTCGGTTCCGGCTACGTCGGTCTCGTCACCGGCGCCTGCATGGCGGAAATGGGCAACCAGGTTGTCTGCTACGACATTGACGAAGGCAAGATTGCCCGGCTCAATGCCGGCGAAGTCCCGATCTATGAGCCCGGTCTTGAAGCGCTGATCGAGCGCAACTTCGAGGCTGGACGGCTGACATTTACGACGGATGTCGCGGCGGCGGTCGCGCATGGCCTGTTCCAGTTTGTCGCGGTCGGCACGCCACCCGACGAGGATGGCTCGGCCGACATGCAGTATGTACTCGCGGTTGCGCGAGCGATCGGCGAGCACATGGAGGAGTACCGCATCGTCGTCGATAAATCGACCGTGCCGGTGGGTACCGCGGATAGGGTCAAGGCCGAAATTGATAAGGCACTTGCGGCGCGCAAGAAGCTGGTCGAGTTCGATGTGGTATCGAACCCCGAGTTTCTGAAAGAGGGTGCCGCAATCAACGACTTCATGAAGCCGGATCGCATTGTCGTCGGCACCA
The DNA here is from genome assembly GCA_027618995.1 of Pseudomonadota bacterium. Classification (GTDB taxonomy): domain Bacteria; phylum Pseudomonadota; class Gammaproteobacteria; order Steroidobacterales; family Woeseiaceae; genus UBA1847. Next base: position 1,945 of record JAQCGO010000075.1, read on the forward strand.
ACAACCCGCGTACCACGGAGCTGTTGAAGACACTGTACGAGCCCTTCAATCGCAATCATGACCGCATGATTACGATGAATATCCGTTCCGCGGAGCTGACCAAGTACGCGGCAAATGCCATGCTGGCGACCAAGATCAGTTTCATGAACGAACTGGCCAATATTGCGGAGCGCGTCGGTGCGGATATCGAGCAGGTGCGGATCGGTATCGGCTCGGATCCGCGTATCGGCTATCACTTTATTTACCCGGGTGCAGGCTTTGGCGGCTCGTGTTTCCCGAAGGATGTGCGGGCGCTCGCGCGCTCGGCGCAGGATCAGGGCTATGACGCGGCTTTGTTGCATTCCGTCGAGGCGGTGAATGATCGCCAGAAGCAGCGCGTGTTCGAAAAGATCAAAGCGCACTATGCCGGTAAATTAAAGGGCAAGACCATCGCACTCTGGGGGCTGTCGTTCAAGCCTTGCACGGACGACATGCGCGAGGCACCGAGCCGGGTGTTGATGGAGGCGCTCTGGAAAGCGGGTGCGGGCGTGCGAGCCTACGATCCGGAAGCCATGGAAGAGACGGCTAGACTCCATCCGGATCAAAAGGGTCTTGCCCTTTGTGACTCGGCAGCGGAGGCACTGTCAGGAGCCGATGCGCTCGCGATCATGACCGAGTGGCAGGAGTTTCGCAGCTCGGACCTGGGCGCGATTAAAGCCGCATTGGCGGATGCGGTCATTTTTGACGGCCGCAACCTGTACGAGCCGGATACCGTAGAACGGTTCGGGCTCGCCTATTACGCCATCGGCCGTGGCCGGGTGTAATTCATAATCGTGGGAGGCCGCCATGCGGGCGACAATTAGGACACTGTGGGAGGTCGCCATGCGGGCGACAAACTAATGCCAATCAAGATTGACTGCTTCAAAGCCTACGACATTCGCGGCCGAATTCCGGACCAGCTGAATGCCGACGTGGCCTATCGTGTCGGCAATGCAACGGCGCAGTTCCTGGGCGCAAAGAAAATGGTGCTGGGCCGGGACATCCGCCTTTCCAGCAAGGAATTGTCCGACGCCGTCGCGAAAGGCATACGCGACGCCGGTGCCGAGGTCATGGACATCCAGCTCGGCGGCACCGAGATGGTGTACTTCGCGACCGACT
>JAQCGO010000076.1 GCA_027618995.1 Pseudomonadota bacterium
GGCGAGCCGCCGCGAGGACAATCTGGAGAACATTCCTACGTTGCTGAAGACCCGGACCTCGGCCCAGGGCCTCAACGTGAACCTGCCCCTGGCCCAGGTGTGGCATGGCGCCGACGACGCCCTGCGGCGCTGGCTGCCCACCTTGGGTTACCGCTGGGAGACCAACCACCAGTACGCAATCAACGTACCGATCGCAGCGCTCTCTGCGTTCAACGCCACGCACCTTCCTGACCAGCTGAACCGCGTGCACGGCCTCACTCTGAACTGGAGCGACCAGGCTTGGCAGCTGTCCTACGGCTTCAACCTCGCTACCCAGGACAACCGGCAGCTAGGCCGCGAAATGGCAGATTTCCACAATACGTCGCACAATGTACAGGGCAGCTACCGATTCACGCCGACCCTCGGCCTCAACGCCGGCGTCGGACGCACCGAGAACTACTCCAACGAGAGCACGCTCGCGAATTTCAGCTACGACTATTCGCTGGGCTTCGATTGGCAGTTTCGCGACCGCTGGTCGCTCACGGGGAATTACGCCCTCAACACTGCGCACGACTCGAAAAGTCTCGCCGATTCCAGCGGCTGGTCGGCGCAGACACAGGTTGCGTGGCGCTTCACGCTCCCCTCTCCGGACGGCGAGCGCAAATTGCCGGGACAAGTATTCTTGCGGCATTCCGTCAACAGCAATTTCAACCGCGACAATGTGTTCGGGCTGTTGACGGCCGGACGGTTCTGGTCGATACAAACCGGCATGACGGGGAGCTTCTGGTGAACACGATGCGTACAGCGCGCTGGATCGCGTTCTTCCTGGTGTGGTCCTGGGCCGGGCCCGGCATGGCCGTGGGGACCGTGAATCCGAACGGCGTCAACGTGCGCTCCAACGGGCCTACCACGGTTTTTCTCACGTTCCAAAGTCTCGATCCAGCCGAACGCGCAGTGCAGGCTTTCTGGTGCGGCGCGGTTACCGGCGGGGTGACAGGTGGTTCGGTGAATACGGTCAATCCCTGCGTGCCGGGAACGATCTACGGCGTTCTCCCCCTGCGAAACGATCAGTCGCAGATTTCGGCGAGCGGAACGTTTCGCACCCTCACCGACATCATGACGATTCCGTCGGCTGTCACCCGTCGCGCGTTCCAGGACGCACAGGCCGGACAGTCGTCCGAGTTTTTCTATGTGCGCCAGTTCACTGGCGGTGTGGGCGGCGACAAGTTTGTTGTCGTTACATGCCGCATGGGTGGTGGTGGTGCGCGCAGCCCGCTCGCCTTGCTCGATGTTCGACTTGCCTTCCACACGGCAAATGGTGACACGCCAGTGCTCGCCGTGGCACGCGGCGCGCCACTTCCGCGCTTCAGCGCCGCCGTGATCTACAACGGCTCGGGCACCTTGAAGGGCCGTTGGGAAGTCGCGATGCCCGGAGACCCGGACCCCAGCGAACGGGATCTGCTCACTGAAGCAACCTTGCCAATCGAGCAGCGCGCGCTGCAGCGACGCTACACCCTGATCGAGCGCTTCGATCTGTTCCTCACGCCAGACGGTCGTACCATGATCAATGGGCCGGACCCGCGCCGTATGCCAGTGCAGGCGGATGGACCGTACCGGGTGTTGCTGCGCATCGAAGCAAGCAATGACAAGGAAGGCGACTCGAACACTGGCGGCGGGCGCGTTGTGCGCAGCGGCGGTGTCGCTGGATTTCCAATGCCCACACTCCGCTATTTCGTGGGGTCGGCGCAGACGCTTTCCCGTCTCGGCGACGCGGCGAAATCAGCTTCAGGTGGACTCGCGCTGGTACTGCCCGTGGATGGCGCGATGGTTCCGGCGACCGGGCGCATGCTGGTGAGCTGGATCGAGATTCCCAACGTCGCCCTTTACCGAGTGGAATTCATGGCCGGGTCAGAAACCGTGTTCAGCGCGTTGGTGCGCCCGGGTGCAGGCCAGTACGACGCGCCCTCGTTTCTGCGCGAACGTCCCGAGAAAGCGCTGAAGTGGCGCGTATTGTCGCTCGCGCGCACCGGCGAAGTGATCGCGCAGAGCGGTTTTCGGACGCTGCGGTTCGAATAGCCGGGGAGGACGCTTGTGTCGCGCCGCGCGCCGTCAATGATCGGACACTGACTGGTGGCAATTTGATGTGCTCGGGTACGACATGCTGCTGAATAAAGGACGACGCCATGCAGAATTGTCGCAACCACGCACTTCATCCGACATTGTGTTTCATCTATCGAATGTGTACTTTGCGCTGCCTTGAAGGAGTGGGAACAATGCCGAGCATAAAATACAAACGAAATCTGATGGGGTTATCGTTCGCCTTGCTTTCAATAGTCCATTTTTCGGCAGAGGCAGCGATATGCAATGTCAACGTCTTCGAGGCCTACAAGATCGCCCGGACTAAAGGCCTTACATTTATCTGCTCGACGAACACGCCGGGAACCAAGGCAGGTTTTTTTCCAGACGCGAAGAATAAGACTATCGGTTGTACGATCAAACACCATAACCCGCTCCCGACTCGGGTCTACGGCCGGTTTTTTCGATCGCTTAAAAACGGCTGGAAAATCGCCGATGTAAAGGTTTATGGGTATGGGTCGGCTTGGGCCAGGCAGAAAGATAAGTATGTGGAAATCGTTTCCGATATCAAACCAAATTCTTCTAGCACCATCCGTATGTCATCGCTGAGCCTGCGAAAAGATAGCGCGACATCATGTAAAGACGTCAATACAGCATTTGGTGGTTGAGTCGCTCCGATCAGGACATCGAATCCATCTCACCATGCACGTCGCCTCTCCGGGAGAAGCC
>JAQCGO010000045.1 GCA_027618995.1 Pseudomonadota bacterium
ACAAAAACACTCTCTTAAACCAGAACTAATTCTGTCCCATAGGCGCTGACGTCATACAGTAACTGACTAATGAGTTTTTTGCGGATCACCTAGTTTAGTGTTCGACAAAAATCAATAGAATACGTTGTTCGTCTAACTTTCGATCGGATGAAGTCTTCCCCATACTGCCAACATATGAGATTCAGAAACTATCAGATTCGTCCAGCGGTGATCACTATTATCTTTTTAATGGTGTTTGCACACTTCTGGATTTCCGTAACAAATAGTCTCCGGACACAACGAAACGAGATTTCAATATCCCTCAAAGATATCTCTGTAAATCGGTCATTTCGAATTGCCGTTATTGGAGATATGCATACTAGAGAAGATCGTGCTGCTCTATCAAAACTCCGCGACTTACTCGACAAGATAAAGGAATCAGACCCAGATCTAGTTCTCTTTCTGGGTGACTACACTTCAAACCCTCGATTTATTGATGACCTCACTGCACATCGAAGAGATGTCGTTGATGTGCTTGCATCAATACGCCATTACCCATCTGTTTTTGTATTGGGCAATTACGAAAATTGGTCTGAACCAGAGAAGTGGCGAAAAGAGTTCCTTAACTCAGACTTAGAGATATTGGAAAACGAAACACAGATCATTGAGACAAAAAGTGGGATTATCTGCATCAGAGGTTTAGGGGATAGTTTCACCAACAGATTTACCTATGCCGATTACCCTTTAGGATGTGAAGGTCTTCCAAGGATAACCATAACCCATGACCCAGCAGGGGCATTTCACTCGGAGATGGAAGGGTTAGTAATTGCAGGACATACGCACTGTGGTCAAGTTAGTTTGCCATTAATAGGTGCGATCTGGGTTCCATCTATTGCGCCTCGAAATGCAACTTGTGGACTTTATCAAGATGAGAATATTACTCTATACGTGACATCAGGGGTGGGCACTAGCATTCTACCCATTCGCTATGGTGCCCAGTCGCAATGGGATTTCATTAATCTTACATATTCCAGTGATTAAAGGGTTAAAGAATGAGCATAATCAAAAGAATTTTAGGGCAACCCTTATCTGAAGATGAACTTGTAAATTGCTTTGATGATGCCTCGCGATCAATTTTGTCTAAGATGGAGCAGAAAACCCCTTTTTACACCAAACTATTCCCCTCAGAAGATCTGCCCAGATTTGCTCTCGATTCAGTTCGATCATCCCTTCACGAGGTTTCTAAAACTAAAAGCAGAAAATGGCAATCTAGAAGACTCCTAGGACAATATTTTTTATTCAGGCAAGAAGAAATCTCTATGCAGTACGTCTCTTAAGAATGTTCAGACATAATTGTTTGGGCATATTCTTCATCATTGATTGATGGTGGTGATGATTTTCTTCTCAAAGCATCGTTAAAATATGACAGAGGGGAACTAGGTCTAGAGAATTTTTTAGACATGGTAAAAGCATACTTTAAAAGGAAGTACTACCTAGAACTCTATAAGAACACTGTTTTTCTTAATGTTATTCAGACATTTTATGGGGAAATTGATGAGCAAGAAGACCTTCGAAGATATGAAATAATAGTTAAAGAACATTTAAGAAAATCGAGTGTTGAATTACTACTTAAATACAACAAAGAGAATGCTATTTTTTCTGAATTCTCAGAAAACGAGAATGCTATTTTTTCTAAATTCTCAGAAAACTATGATTTTAGCGAAACAAGAAAACGATCAGACTTGATTGCTTTATTCATTCAGGGCGTTGAACTGAACTCCAACGCTACTATTGATAGAGCATGCTCAGACTTTGGAGAGTTGCTACAAAAAAATTATGAATCATGGAGCGCAATTAAAGACGACTTAGGAGTATCGTAAGAACAACATAAACAAGGTCACGCATTAACGCCCTGAAATGCATCAACACGCACAGAAACTCAGTGCATGTCGGCGCCCGGTGCCAACCCGACGGGTCAATCGTCGATACAAATTGGCGCCGGGATTGGATCAAATTTCAGTGCAAATCAACAGATTGCGTACTCGTCGATGAGCGCGACGGCAGCCGCCATATCCTGCATGACACGAGCTGCGAGGTAGAGTAAGCCTGCGGACCGCAATCAGGCGTTAGTATCAGAACAGGCAGGCGTCGGAAACCACTCTGAGTGGCAGGACTTGAAGAGTTACTTGTCAATACCGTACTTATTAATGCTTTTGGTCAGAAGGGCGATCATGAACACAGGCGAACCACTCTTTGATAGCAACCCCGACACGGAATCGCGCGAAGCAGCGAGTCCGGCTTTTCGAGCGCTAATCCAATCCTTAGTGAACGAACAGGCCTATGCTGTGCTGTGCGTTCAGGGTGGAGGCCAGCCCTACGGTGCACTGGTAGCGTTTGCGTTTTCAGAGGACCTGCGACATGCGGTTTTTGCCACCCCGGTTACCACTCGCAAATACCGCTTGTTGTGCGAGTGTGATCACGTCGCCCTGGTTATCGACAATCGGCCAGATCGGGCGAACGAGCTGATGGATGTCGAAGCCGTAACCGCTACGGGCCGTTCGCAATTGATTGCCCGAGGGCGCGAATTCGACGAGTTGGCCGATTTGCTGATTTCTCGGCATCCCTACCTGAGATCATTTCTACGGGCGGAGACGTGTGCGTTGTTCCGGGTCGATATTGTACGTTTTCTGCACGTCGCACGATTCCAGGAGGTCCATCAGTGGATCCCGGCCGCCCGCTCCTGATACCACTTGACGCGCCAGGGGTACCCGACGATCGGATCGTCGGCGGCAAGGCTGCGAAACTGGCGCAACTCATGCGGGCTGGTTTTGCAGTACCAAGGGGCTTCTGCCTGACGACCTGGGCGTATGAAGCCTTCGTCATCGATGCGGAGATCACGGCGGCGATTAGCATGGAACTCGGCCGAAAATCGATGGACGGTATGCGGTGGGAGGAAATCTGGGATGCGGCTTTACGCATTCGATCGATGTTCTTGGCGCAGCCACTCTCCAGACAGCTGCGTGAAACTGTCAGAGAAAGCCTACAGCTTTTCAACTCTTCTGTACCGCTCGCCATTCGTTCATCGGCGATCGGTGAAGACTCCGCCGGCCACAGTTTTGCCGGTTTACACGAATCGATTATTGGAGTCCGTGGCGAGCGAGCCGTGGAAGACGCGGTGCGTCTGGTGTGGGCCTCGCTGTGGTCCGACGCGGCCTTGCTCTATCGTCAGGAACTTGGTCTGGACCCGGCGCGAAGCCGCATGGCAGTCGTTGTTCAGGAGATGGTTAATTCCGACCGTTCCGGCGTCGCCTTTGCGCGCGATCCTCGAGACATGCGGAAAGATCACGCAATCATCGAGTCCGTTCCGGGGCCATGCAGTTTGCTCGTCGATGGCTTGGTAGATCCCGATCGCTGGGAGATGAATCGCGCAACCCGCGGCGTTGTCGCTTGGCTTCCAGGTCAGCGTGAAGACTCGGACAACAAACCCCTCCTGGAACCGCAGGATCTACAAACGATTTTGCAGACGTTGCTTTCGGTCGAGCAACTGTTTCGCTGGTCGCCTGACATGGAGTGGACGGGACGCTCTGATTCACTCACGGTCTTGCAAGCTCGCCCCATCGCCACGGCCGTGCCCGACGAGGATGAAAAGCGCAGCTGGTATCTTACGCTGCGACCTAATGATGCTCGTCTGAAAGAATTGCGTCAGCGTATAACAGGACAACTGATCCCCGAATTGGCAGCGGCCGGTGAGACTTTTGCGGCCGAGCAGCTGGAACTGCTTGACAATCACCAGTTGGCTGATGCGATTGAGAAACGGAGTCAGACTCTCGCCAGATGGAAGAAGATCTACTGGGACGAATTCATTCCGTTCGCGCACGGCGTCCGTCGGCTCGCAACGTATTACAACGACGCCGTGCAACCGGATGACCCTTACGAGTTCGTCGGCCTGCTTCGCGACCAAGCGTTATTGGCGGCCCAACGAAACAACGTCATCAGCGAGCTTGCTCGGCAGCTCGGTTCGAATCATGCGCTCCGAACAGCTGTCGAAGAACTGCTTGCAAAACATGTCAGCTCAATTCAGTGGCCGACGTTCCGCGATGAGCTGTTGAAAGGGGGTATTGCAGCGGACGAATTTGTGCAGGGATTCGACGACCTGCACGAGCGATTTCTCGATGTGACATTCGACGACGAGCGGCTACGCGACCGACCTGGACGTCTGTTAAGCAACCTGGTCGAGCTATCCCAACCGTCGAGTGCATCCGAAAGCCATCGCGTGTCTCCGAGCAATTGTTCCCTGGAGCTGGAAGAGAAGTTGCTCGCAGCGGTCGGTCTCGAGCGGCGTGCCGAAGCGATGGATGTGATTGAAACCGGCCGAGTAAGTTGGCGGCTTCGCGACGACGATAATCTGCTTGTGGCCCGATTGGAGAGCCAGTGTCTGCGTGCTCTGGACGTGGCTGCCAAGCGCCTTCGAAAGTTGGGTCGACTGACCGGCAATGGACACCTTAACGACTCATATCTCGTGCTGCTGGTTCGCGCGCTGCGCGAGTCGTCGACCGATCTAATCACAATAGCGGACAGTATCAAGTCAGAAAAACCGCAATTGTCTCTGACGTCGCCGGGCCAGACTCCTAGGCAATTGATTGGACAGCCGGCATCACCAGGCCTCGCGACGGGTAAGGTTCGCCGTGTTTCCGGACGCGACGATCTGGGCATGTTCCGGCGGGGTGAAATTCTCGTCTGCGATGCGATTCAACCGACAATGACCCACCTCGTCCCACTTTCCGGAGGAATTGTCGAACGACGAGGTGGAATGCTCATCCATGGCGCTATCATCGCTCGTGAACTGGGGATCCCCTGCGTCAACGGTGTCCGAGACGCGGCCGCGATTCTGCAGAACGGCGACCTCGTAACCGTTGACGGACATTTAGGAATCGTCACCATCGGTGCTGCGGACTTCGATTTGGAATTTTAGGTCATAAGCGTCCGGACGCTATTTTTTGCCGCGGTCTGCCCCGGCCCGGTCATTTCCTTCGGATTCTTCTCTGTTCAGCTTGTTAAATTCAATAGTGGTCAGAACTAATCCAACAACCATCAGCAAAAAAACGATTATCGCGGGATGTATCAAATCAAAGATCATTTTTTTCTGCCCATCAAAGCGCACAATTTGAAGTAGATCCCGAAACTAAAGATGGATGGAATCCAAATGGCAGTAAAAATTGCCTGTTCGCGGTCGTTAAGCACAAACCACAGGTACGCCGAAACGAAAAAGGAAAGCATCACGGCCAGAATGATGAAAAAGTCAGATTTATTGAACATAGATCACCGACAGTAAGTTAAGACGAAATATTACTAAACTCGAGCCCAAAGCAGCCGATTGCGCCTAGCAAGCAGCCCGTCACAGCAACAGTTCCGACGACACGAACGCCGGCAGATATCCCAAACGCAAACACGTCAAGATTGATTAAACCAATAACACCAAGCACCAAGCCGATTCCGCCAACCAGGGTCAGAAAAATGCCGATGACTATTAAGAGACGGTATAAGCGAATCAGCAAAGACTTGCCCTTCTCCATCAAACAAAAATGCTATTTTTCATGGCGCTCTTAACAATCCTATCCTGAGCCAGGAAACACCTAAGCCTACATTTGTTCCACGCTGCATGCCACGCTTCCGTTTAACCTGTTTCAGAAACGGATACCTGCACCGATGTCTCAGGACAGCTTACTGCTGTTGTCAATGTCGAAGCACAGATGGTGCCACATGCCACGAATAGCTTGGTTTCAGAAATGTATTGATTTGTAACAGGGTATTGCGGGTACGCTAGACCGGCGGCCGCGGAATGAGCATCGGCGTGTTGCGCTTGTAGTTCTCGTAATCGTCCTGACCACCCCAGCGTTCGTCGGCCTTCTGCTCGAGCATCGGGACCCCGCTGACTTTAGTAAGCAGGAAGATGACGAATACCGGTGAGATCAGCGTGGCCCACTGCAGGCCCTGCAACACGGGCAGCGCAATGACGGCCATCCCGATCCAGATCAGGATCTCACCGAAGTAGTTGGGGTGGCGGGACCACGCCCACAGTCCGATGTTGATGAACCGGCCCTGGTTGGCCGGATTGGCCTTGAAATTCGACTTCTGCCTGTCTGACACCACTTCGATCATGAAGCCAGCAAGCCAAATTGCGATGCCGAGATAAGCAATGACCCCGAGCGGCTCGCGGTTGCCGCCCGTAATGACGGCCAGTGCTGCCGCAGCAGTCAGTAGCACCCAAAGTCCCTGCACGGTCCATGCCATTAAGAAGGAAACGGGCCTGGTTTTGATCGTATCGAAGCGGCTGTCCTTGCCGGCTTTGGATATACGCCGGAACAGGAATGTCGCGAGCCTGATTGACCAGACCAGCACCATTCCGGCAACAATCACGGAGCGTTGGTCGAGTTCGCTGGATAACATAATTGCGACTATGGTGACGGTAATGTAGGTAATGCCGCCGACAAGGTCGTAATAGTGCTCCGTCTGCGCGATCGCCGACGGAATGAACGCGAGCCAGTTAATCGCAAACGCGAGCAACCCACACAGAGCGAAGACGGGTACGGCGTTGATCCGATCGCCGCCGTCGCTGCCGGCCCATGCAATTGCCGCACCCACCGAGATACTGATGATGATGCCGTCAAGGGCTCTGGTTTTCTTGACATCGGTCATGATTAGTAACTGTCCTTCTACTCGACATCCATTTGTTGCGGCACGAGCGTCAATTTGCTCGTATCGTAGCCTTGCTCTCGTATCATTTGCGCAAGAACGCAGACAATACGGTAGTCCGACTTGATTGGCCAAACGAAACGCATTTTTCCCAAGAACCGTCGGAATGCCGGCTACATTAAAACGTTAGTTGCCTCTTGCGACCAGCAGCTGTGATGCGTCGCTGTCGGGAAAGACAACTGCCTGATAACGAAGTTTCCGGCCGCCCTTAGCGGGCGCCTCGAGGCCGACCCAGGTATTGTCTTCGCGCGAATACCAGAGAATTATGTCGCCCGCTTTAGCAGACAGCCGGTATCGAAGTGCGTCGATACGGTCACCTGCTACGGCTAGTTGTTCGCCGCCTTCCAGGGTTACGCTGACGTCTTCGTAAGCACCGGTCTGGCTGTTGAGCAGACTTTTCGATTCAAGAATGGCGGGATTCCAGTAGGCGAACGTCTGTACACAACGCGGCAATGTCGCTGATCCTTCTGCGCTCAGCACATCGAAACTCTCTGCATTGATTTCGCCGCGAACATCGAGTTGTTTGCCATTGCTGTCGGTCGACGCATCAATGCCGGGAAGCTTGCCGACACCCGGCAAGAAATGAATCTCAGAACAGTCTCAAATTGTATCCAATTGCAACCGAGCGGGATGCCGGTTGCTGCCAGGTTCGTCATGAGAAAGACTGTTTGTCTAGAATCTGTCTACCTTTATGATAGTCAAGGTCGCAACTGGCGATTTGGTAATAACCAGGAAATCACGATGGCTCAAAAGAAACAAGACGCAAAAGACGGTTACGGCATCGGGGCCGTTGCCAGGATCACCGGCCTCACCGATCACACGATCAGAGTATGGGAACGCCGCTACAAAGCCGTCGTCGCCAGGCGTACCGAGAGTGGCCGCCGCGTGTATACGCCGGCCCACGTGGAAAAACTGGGTCTCCTCAAACAGCTGACCGACCGGGGAATTGCCATCGGCAAGATTGCCTCCAAGAGCAATCCCGCCCTGCGGAAAGCCGTCATCGAGCATGGGCAGGTCACGACGAAATCGTTGCCCGACACGGTACGTGTTGCCGTCCTGGGCAATCTCGTGCGTACACAAATCCTTGAAAATCCCGGAGCACTGGAGATCGTGGTTGCCGACAACGACGCGGAAAGGTTCGTCACGGACCTCGAACATCAGACGGTTGATGTGGTGATTGTCGAAACTGCCATCCTCGACGGACAAGCACTGAAGCAATTGAAGTCCTACCTGTCCCTCGGGCGGGCGCAAAGCGGACTACTCGTCTATAACTTCGGTCAGAAGAGTGTGATTGAGCGTGCGATCAAATCAGGCGTCATGGTTTTGAGATCCCCGGTTGGCGCTCCCGACATTCGTTCGACCATCCATCGCCTGCCTGTTGCAGCATCAGAAACAATGCGCGGCCAAGCCGAGCCACCGGAAACGAACGGCGCGTCCGATTGGCGATTCTCCGGGACCATCGCGCCGCGGCGGTTTACACAACAACAGCTGGCGTATCTCGCCAGTATCTCGAGCAGTATCGAATGCGAATGCCCTCAGAATCTCGCCGAGCTCGTCAACAATCTCACGGCATTTGAAGTCTATAGCGCGCATTGCGCCAGTCGTGACGCCGACGAAGCAGCGCTTCATCACTACTTGCATCAGACCTGCGCAGAAGCCAGGGCGCTTATCGAGATGGCGCTGGAAAAGGTCGTCAAAGCCGAAAAAATCAGCCTGTAGCAGCGCAGAGCTGTTACAAATCGTTACATTATTGTCGAGTTTTTTCTTAGACAAAACATTGACAAAAAAATAGCCGCTGGTAGCCTCATGTTGCAACGGATCAGGTGAGGCGTCGTGCCCATCTGGGTCAATGAAATCGAAGTTGAGGCTAATTGTCATGAAGAAAGCTCGAGCGAGTCAGGAAGTCAAAGCGGCATCGCGCCGTCAGTTTCTCAAGTGCGTTGGCGGTGCCGCTGCACTGTCTACCTTCGGGATGCAGGTGGCCAACGCCGGCGCCGAGGGCCTGCCAAGACTGGATGAAAGCGATCCGACTGCCATTGCTTTGAAGTATGTGCATGACGCGTCGGCCGTCGCCGAAACACTGCGGCCGGATAAAGATCGCTACTGCTTCAACTGTGCACTGTATGCGGGTAGCGAAACGGACGATTGGGCCGGCTGTGCAATCTTGCCCGGCAAAGCCGTGGCAGGGCGTGGCTGGTGCAGCGTCTGGGCCGCCAAGTAGAAGATTTAAAAAGACAAGGAGATAGCAATGGAAGCGCTATTACTGAGCTTATTGTTAATTTACACCGTTGTCCTGCTGCGCCGGATTAGCTGGCGGCCTGCGAAAGTAACCGGCAGCGGGTCCACTGGCACAAACAAGTCCTCCTACCAGCGAAAATTCGTTCCCGATGATAGGTGCTGATTGCTGGCCATCTGTGCTCATCGTTTTGAGAAGGAAGCACGCTTTTGACGCTCTACCAACTGGAAGGAGACCCAGACCATGAATTTGAGACACCCGTTAGCAAGATTGTTTGCCGCGATGTCGATGATTGTCGCCATCGCCGCGACCACCGTGACGGTAGCCCTGACTGATCAGGTTGTCGATCAGAACATAAACACGACAGCGATCACCAGCCCTGCCATGCCGGAATCCGTAGTGGCGGTGCAGGCCGAGCCCGAAGTTTCCTAGCCTGGCACGGCACATCCATCGAGTACCAGCCATGACGATCCCGAGACTAGCCGGAGTAACGTTGATGACACTCGCCAGTTCGACCATTGAAGCCGCGAACCATGGCAGCGATGAAGATTTAGTGATCACTGATTTCACCGCAGCAACATCCGACCTGGGCTGGTATGTCGTGAACGATTCCGTCATGGGGGGGCGAAGTGACGGCGGTTTCGAGAAAGATCGTGACGGCCTGCATTTTACCGGGCGAACGAACACCAACGGAGGCGGCTTCAGCTCTATCCGTACCAGCGATTTACAGTTGGACCTATCGAATTACTCCGGCATCCGCTTATTGGTGCGGGGCGATGGACGTCGCTACACCTGGAGACTGACGAGCGACGCGCGCTGGCGCGGTAGACCGGTCAGCTATTGGGCCGATTTCGCGACTCGTGGCGGCATATGGAGCACGGCCGACATTCCTTTCGCAAGCTTCGTTCCGAGGTACCGCGGCTATGAGCTCGAGGGCCCGGCACTCGACCCCGAAAAAATCACAGGTATGGGACTCATGATTTACGACGACCAGGACGGCCCCTTCGACCTGCGGCTCGCCGGCGTGCGTGCCTACGCGGCCGACCAGCCCTTCGAGCTCGCGCAGTACCGCTGGGACAAACGGGTGCTCGTTCTCAGCGCGACATCGACCGATGACCAGGACCTGCAAGCACAGCAACAGGCAATTGAGGCGACCCGAGACTCATTCGAATCACGGGATATGGTGCTGGTGACGCTGCTCGATAGCGCGCCAGTATCAGCCGGGGACCGGGCCCTCACGGCGACTGAGGTCGCAACGGCACGCACGGCGCTGGGAATCACTAGGGACGAGTTTGCGCTACGACTCATCGGCAAGGATGGCTCGGTCAAGTTGGCGCGTGATACGGTAACGCCGATGTCGGACATCTATGCATTGATCGATACTATGCCGATGCGCCGCGCAGAAACCGGACCCAATCAATAAGCCGAAAAGTTGCCAGCCGTCAGGTGGCTGCCGTGAATTGCTCGATAAAGCGCTGCGCGGCGGCGAACAGGCGTTCGCGTCTATTGCCGTCCAGCCGGTCCAGTGCCCGGGGCATCAATGCCAGCCGCGGGTTGCCTGCAAAGAACGCCCGATGCTTGTCGATGAAACGCCAGTAGAGCCCGTCGACCGTGTCGCACCATTCCCCTTTGGAATAATCGCTCATCTTCAGCAGGTAGTTGGATCCGCAGATGTATGGCTTGGTTGCAAATATGCCGCCGTCGCTGAAGAGGCCCATGCCGTAGACATTCGGGCCCATCACCCATTCGGATGAATCGACAAACATTTCCATAAACCAGCGGTGTGCCGACTGCGGCCGGATCTCGCACAGCGTCATCAGGTTGCCGAGGATCATGAGGCGGGGAATGTGATGTGCCCAGCCCAGCTTTTGAGTGGTCTGGATCGTATCGTCAAGCGGCGGTATGCCGGTGGCTCCCGCGTACCACGCGCTCGTCAGTTCGCGATCGTGGGACCAGAAGTTCGCCGTGTCCTGGGTGTCGCTGTGCTGCCGATACACACCGCGCACAAACTCGCGCCAGCCGATCACCTGGCGAACGAAGCCTTCGATGCTCTGTAACGGCACTTCATCGACGCATGCAACGATCTTTTCGATCACCTCGTCAGGGGTCAGCACTCCCAGGTTCAGGTACGGACTCAGCAGGCTGTGGAATACGGTCTCCGAGCGGCGTGACAGTGCGTCTTCGTAAGGCCCGAACTCCGCCAGCCGGGTGGTGACGAAGTCGTCGAGCCACGCCAGTGCCTGCTTGCGTGTCGTCGGCCAGCGAAATTCGCCGGCATCGCCGGGATGGTCTGCGAATTCACGAGCCACCGTGTCAACCACGTCCAGGACGTGCGTGTCCGGCTCCGGCCAGTCGATGCAAGGTGGTTCGACGTTCTTCGGCACTCGCTTGCGATTGTCTGCGTCGAAACTCCAGCGTCCGCCCAGTGGCTCCCCCTGATCATCAAGCAAGACGTGAAGCCGTCGGCGCTGCCATTTGTAGAAGTCGCCCATGAGGAGTCGCGATTTCCCGTCGGCATAGTCGGCAAACGCGTCGCGCGAACAGGTAAACATCGGCGACGGCAACACCTCGCGAACGAAGCCGTGCTCTTCGGCTAAGGCTACCAGGCGCTTTTCCATGGGCTTGTCTTCGATCTCGAAATGCACGAAGCGCTCTACGCCGGCGCTATCCATGGCCGCTAAGAGTTTTTCCTCATACGGGCGCGAGTCGGCGGTGTCCAGTTTGCGATAGATAACTTCGTAGCCCGCTGCGCGTAGTTCATCGGCATAAGCGCGCATCGCGGACAGGAAGAGCACGATCTTCTGCTGATGGTGTCGTTCATAGGTGCACAGGCCGACATCTTCCGCCAGATACACCGGTCCTGCATCGGGGGGCGGCAGGTGCTTGAGCGGGAAGAGCTGATTGCCAAGAATGACGAGCATGCGACGAGATCAGTTCAGCGCGATCAAAACGAGCGCTACCGAGGCAAGCACCGTCGCAACGAGGCGCGCCTGGAAATACGACTCGCTGATCACTGCGTTGTTTGCAAGTCGCCGGTCGATCAACAGCAGAACGACCAGGGCCGCGATCTGCGTCATCAATGACAAGCTGGTTTCGGCGAGGACGAACGCGAACCAGGTAACCAGCAGTATGAGATTGCTGGCAACCAGCAGATTGAAAGGCGCTTGTCGTGGACGCATCAACGCCATCGCCCAGTGAATCCCCGCGAGGAAGCTGACGATTGCGAGTCCATAGCTGTTAGCGAGCAGGTCGAGCTGGCCGAATGGTTCGAGATTCGAAACGCCGGTCAGCGGCAGCAATGCGCACACCAAAAAGGGCAGGGTGCCGGCGAAAGCCAGGCTCGAGTACAGGGCGCGGTCTTTAATCATTGCGGTAGTTTAGTGACACACCAGGCTATTTGGACACGTCGTAACCGGTCAGTTCCACGTAGCCGCGACCCGAGATCGCATCCGCACGACCCTGCCAGCCGACATCCACGGCGCCTTCCCAGTGACCCAGAACCGCACGATCTTCCACTTCCGCCGGGCTTTCGCGGATCGATACCGCATCAACGATGCGGCCATGATCAGGCGTCTTCTGGGTGTGGTGCCGTGAGCGCCGCATCGCGCGACTGCGCCGCAGATGCTCGATTAGCTCTTTCTTCAAGGCCCCGCGGGCCTGGATAAACAGGGTTTTGTAGATCGTCTCGTGGGACACCTGCAGCATCTCATCATCTGGAAACATGCGCTTCAACCACCCTGCAATCTGACGCGGTGACCAGCGCTTAATCAGCTTCCGGGCCACCATGCGCGCCAGCGCAGGACTCTCCGCCAGTTTACAGATTTTCGGTCGAAGCGCTCGTTGCCAGGCGGCTTCATCGGCCCTGTTGGCACGGTAATGACGCCGGCCATCGTTGCGGTTGATCTCACGACTCACCGTTGACGGTGCTCGCCCGAGCTGTGCGGCGATCGTGCGGATCGACAAGCCCATCGCAATGCCTCGAGAGATCTCCTCGCGTTCGGCAAGTGACAGCGCCAAATGCGATCGCTGCTTCTCAAGTGGGCGTATGCCACCGGTCCTAACCAGTGCGCCTTGAACGGCTGAATGGCCTCGATCCAAACTGCGGGCGATCGAGCAAAGAGACTCGCCTTTCTCCCAGCGGTCCCAGACCTCTGCCATCTCTGTCTGTGTAAAATACCTTCTCGGTCTCTGCTTCATCTGCAACACCTCCGTCTCTAGTGGTAGAGTTTAGATGTTGCAACGACCGGTTGAATCCGCAATGAAAGCAGACATCAGATTCGAATCCAGGAATTTCCTGCAGAATTTATTAGGGTGGGTTTCCCCTTAGGGGAGGGTACCCCTGTCCCCCCCGGCACCCCCTCGGAGAATCATTCTCGAAGGCAGCGAGATCACCGCCCAGGTACAAACTCTTTGTACCCAGAGGGAACTTCAACTGTCCAATGTTGTATAATTACACCGCAAATCAATAGCTTTCGAGGGCCAGAACGTGTGGGTTCGAGTCCCACCCTCTCCGCCACTAATGCTGATTAAGTATTTGATATATATACTATTATCGACTTTTATAGTGTTACTACCCCACAAATAACCCCACATTATTGATCAGGTCAACCGCCAGTGGCGGGCCGCGGCCGTAAACGTGCGGGACGCTGATCGTCTGGCCTGTGGGCCAGTGAGTGCGCCGATAGGCCGCCAGCAGCCAATGGAGGCGGTGTGGGAGCACTCTTAGCTTGCGGCTCGCCTCTCAGGCACCGGGCAAGCATTTGCTGATCTTGTGTATCGGATCTGCATTTTTGGAGCCGGCCAGGTCGCTCACGATTGGGGTTCGTCACCGAAGAATGGCGTCCGCGTCGGGAAAATCAGAAATCGAAGTCGAAAAAGAGTCTCATCCCGCTCTGTCAGGCGAATCCGCATGTCGGGGGCCTAGATCGATCCGGCGTCCAGTACCTACCCCTGACTCTGGATGTGCAATTTTTTATTTTTGGAAAAATCCTATGAGGAAATCGACTTCTGCCTTCCGAGGGCGCCTCGTTGGTAAGGCACGACGTTTACGAGCAATGGTTTGTTGTGTCTAATCATCCGCTTTACCCTCGGAAGCGGGCGTTCGGGTATTATCAGCTGAGGGGCTGCAACTGACCCTGAGCAGACATTAGAACCCCCGGTCTACACTTTGGATTTAGAGCCCAGAGCCGGCCCAAAACGGCTATTATCGCGGTCTACATGTATTGCTTACTTACTGCAGAAATTGCTTGGCGGAGTTGCGCGTCCGCGAATCATAGACGACTGAAAAAGGAGATGCGTCATGTTTAAACGTATAGGCCCAATTATTATTGGTATGGCGTTCTCTACAGTTCCGCTCAATTGTATTGCGCAAAACACCGATGGACCGCCGCGCGAACTCCTCGTCGCCGATTCGCCCAAGACGACAGCGCATGGTAATGCATTCGTCGCGCCTGAAGGATGGACTCTCTCTGTTCGTGGCCCGGCGACGATCCTTGAAGCCCCAGAGGGTGACTCCTGGATAGCGTTGATCGACGTTAAGGCGAAGAACGGCGATGAGGCTTTAGCGGCGGGTTGGGCGTCTTATAAGGTCATTGAGTGGCCATTGAAGTTAGTTAACGATTTGCCGGATGACGACGGCTGGTCGAAACAGCGCCAGTATGAATATCAAACCTCACCTAACGAGCGTCGTAGCGTCTTGGCCGGAGTGATGTTTGCTGGTGATGTGTGGACCGTTTGGATCTACGATATGTCACACGCGGTGGGTGAAAAGCGTGGCTCACAGGTGGAGCTCGTATTCGACAGGTTGCTTCCAAAGGGCTATTCGCGGGAGACGTTCACGGGCAAGAAGGCTAACCGACTCGACAAGGCGCGGATCGCTATGCTGGCCAAGTTTGTAGAAGACGGTCAGACGGCTACCGGCGTGCCCGGCGTATCGGTTGGCATTATCCAGGATGGAAAGGTGGTATTCGCCGGTGGCTTTGGAGTTCGCGAACTTGGCAAGCCGACCAAGGTCGATGCCGACACGCTCTACATGATCGCGTCGAATACCAAAGGCCTGACCACTTTACTCCTCGCGAAGCTCGTCGACCAAGGCAAGCTGAACTGGCAAACTGCGGCCACGAGCCTCTTGCCGACATTTAAAGTCGGCGATGCGGATACGACCAGCCGTGTACTCGTCGAGCACCTGATTTGCGCATGCACCGGAATGCCGCGGCAGGACATGGAGTGGCTGTTTCAATACAGCGGAGTGACGCCGGATGGCGCACTGGCGACGCTCGCGACCATGCAGCCAACGAGCGATTTCGGCGACCTGTTCCAATACTCGAATCTGCTTGCCGGTGCAGCAGGCTTCATAGCAGGTCACGTAATGTTCCCTACGCTCGAACTCGGCGCTGCTTACGACAAGGCGATGCAAAGAGCAGTCTTCGATCCGCTTGGTATGAACGCGACGACCTTCGATTACGGGCGCGCTCTGGCGGGTAATCACGCCGATGCACATGCGCCAGACATTGATGGCAATCCTGCACGCGCCGTGTTCGATCTCAACTACTCGGCTATACCGGTACGTCCGGCGGGTGCTGCGTGGAGCAACGTTAACGATATGCTGAAGTATGTCGCCATGGAGCTTGCCGAGGGAGCCTTGCCAAACGAGGAGCGCTATATTGGGAAGGAACCGTTACTCGAACGGCGTGAATCGAAAGTGCCAATCGGCAATGACTATGCATACGGCATGGGACTAGGCGTTGACACGACGTATGACGTTTCCGTCGTTCACCACGGCGGTGACTTGATCGGATACCATAGCGACATGATGTGGCTTCCCGATTACAACGTAGGTGCGGTGATACTCACCAATGGAGATCCAGGTTGGTTAATTAGGGATCGATTCATGCGCAAACTTCTCGAGGTATTGTTTGACGGTGTACCAGAAGCGGACGTGGCCCTGGCCGCCGACAGCAAACAGTTCTTCGACCAAATGGCTGCGGATCGCAAGCTACTCGCCGTACCTGCTAATTCTGGCGATGCCGGCAAGCTTGCGGCGCACTACTCAAACCATGCACTTGGCGAGATCGCTGTGAGTCACCCGGGCGCTGAGACTGTGTTCGACTTTGGCGAGTGGAAGAGCGAGGTCGCCTCGCGTAACAATCCTGACGGTACAGTATCATTTATTACGATTGACCCGGGGGTTAACGGTTTCGAATTCGTCGTCGGCTCGGACACAGAGCGTACGCTTGTTCTGCGCGACGCACAGCACGAATACGTGTTTGACGAAATGTAGTTTGTTTCAGGATTTGCTCAGCCGACGCAGGCGCGGATGTCTGCTCTTGGCCGAAAGCAGACTATCGCGACTCCTCAGAAACAGACACTCGAACGTCCGCTCTCGTATGTGGATTCAATGGATCGTCGCAACACATTGGTTAAAACGTTCGGCTGGTGTTTCATAGTCTAACGTCTTTCTTGGTCGTTCATTTAGTTGCCTTGCTGTATGACGTCTACATTGTATGACGTCAGCGCCTATGGGACAGAATTAGTTCTGGTTTAAGAGAGTGTTTTTGTTCATCCTAA
>JAQCGO010000003.1 GCA_027618995.1 Pseudomonadota bacterium
CGAGAGATTTGGAAGGCTGCCGATCTCAGACCGCATCGGTTAAAAACGTTCAAGATCAGTAACGACCCACAGTTTGCCGAGAAAGTCATCGATGTCGTGAGCCTGTATATGAATCCGCCCGACAATGCCATGGTCCTATCGGTCGATGAAAAGACGCAGATCCAGGCGCTCGATCACACACAGCCCATGTTGCCTCTGCGCCCCGGACAGATCGAACGCCGCACGCATGATTACACGCGCCATGGCACAGCAAGTTTGTACGCGGCTTTCGATATCGCGTCAGGCGAGATCATGGGTCGGGTGACACGCCGCCATCGAGCCAAGGAATTCCTGGCCTTCCTGCGACAAATTGACAAGGCAGTGCCCGACGAACTTGATGTCCATCTTATTCTTGATAACAGCAGCACACACAAGACCAAAGCTGTACAAAGATGGCTAACGGCACGCCCACGATTTCACACCCACTTCACGCCCACCAGTGCCTCGTGGTTGAACGCGGTTGAAGGCTGGTTTGCACAGTTGGAACGTCGTGCGCTGCAACGAGGTACCTTTACCAGTGTTGCCGAGTTGCGAGAAGCCATCCGCCAATTCATCAAGGCGCACAATGTTGAGACTGCCAAACCCTTTCGCTGGACAGCATCAGCAAACGCCATCATCGCTGCGACCAACCGCGCTAAACAGCATGCCGACGCGTGAAAGTAAACGAACTAATCAAACGGGACACTAGTCCTGTGGGAGGCCTCCTTCTACAGCATGGCGAACATTCGCTGTGGTCTAGAGGTACGGCACCATCAGGAGCGCGACAATGTTGATGATCTTGATCAGCGGATTGATCGCCGGGCCGGCCGTATCTTTGTACGGGTCGCCAATGGTGTCACCGGTGACTGCGGCTTTGTGTGCGTAGGAGCCCTTGCCACCACAGTTACCATCTTCAATGTATTTCTTGGCGTTATCCCATGCGCCGCCACCTGTGGTCATCGAAATCGCGACGAACAGGCCGGTAACAATCGTGCCGAGCAATAATCCGCCAAGCGCTTCGGCGCCGAGCAGAAAGCCGACAGCCAGAGGTACCGCGATCGGGAGCAGCGACGGTACGATCATCTCCTTGATGGCCGCCTTGGTCAGCAGATCAACGGCCCGGCTGTAGTCCGGCTTGCCCGTACCTTCCATGATGCCTTCGATCTCGCGGAACTGGCGTCGCACTTCGGTAACCACTGCGCCTGCCGCCCGACCAACGGCTTCCATGGCCATGGCACCGAACAGGTAGGGCACGAGGCCGCCGATGAACAGGCCAATAATTACCCGATAGTCGTTGAGGAGAAACGTCACGCCCTTGCCTGCTTCACCCAGGGCATTGTTGTAGTCGGCAAACAGCACGAGTGCTGCGAGACCGGCCGAACCGATTGCGTAACCTTTGGTCACCGCCTTGGTCGTATTGCCGACCGCATCGAGCTGGTCAGTGATCTTACGTACTTCCGGCGGCAAATCGGACATTTCAGCGATGCCGCCCGCGTTATCAGTGATAGGACCGAACGCGTCCAGCGCAACCACGACCCCGGTCATCGACAGCATCGCCGTCGCCGCAATCGCGATGTTGTACAGACCGCCCATCGGCACGCCTTCCGGCGCCAGCTGGAACGCGCCCCAGATGCTGGCGCAGACGGCCAGAACCGGCAGCGCCGTTGCTTTCATCGAAATACCCAGGCCGGCAATAATATTGGTCGCATCGCCAGTCAGCGATGCATTGGCGATCGTCTTTACCGGGCTGTATTCAGTGCTGGTGTAGTACTCGGTGATGACGACCATCGCGGCTGTCAGAGCCAGGCCAATCAGCGCGGAATAGAAAATACTGTCAGCGGCAGCGTTGCCGCCCAGCATCATGTCAATAACAAAGTAGAATGCGACAGCGGCCAGCACGCCCGATACGATCATGCCTTTGTACAGTGCGACCATGACCTTGCCGCCGTCCGAAGTCTTGACGAAGAACGAGCCGATAATGGATGCGACGATCGAGACGGCACCGAGGACCAGCGGGAAAATCACGGCCTCGATTCCATAGCTACCGACCACCAGGCTGCCAAGCAGCATCGTGGCGATGATGGTCACTGCATAGGTTTCGAACAAGTCAGCGGCCATACCTGCGCAATCGCCCACGTTGTCGCCGACGTTGTCAGCGATCACGCCCGGGTTGCGTGGGTCGTCTTCCGGAATGCCGGCTTCGACTTTGCCGACGAGATCGGCACCGACATCGGCACCCTTGGTGAAAATGCCACCGCCAAGTCGAGCGAAGATCGAAATCAGCGAGCCGCCGAAGGCCAGGCCGACCAGCGCGTGAATTGCCTTGTCACTCGATATGCCCATCGACGTCAGCAGATAATAGTAACCGGCGACACCGAACAGGCCGAGTCCAACCACCAGCATGCCGGTGATCGCGCCGCCGCGAAACGCAACGTTCAGAGCCGGGTTTACGCCAAGTGTTGCGGCCTGCGCGGTACGCACGTTAGCACGAACAGACACGAACATCCCGATGTAGCCAGCGAGTCCGGAGAAAATAGCACCAATCGCGAAGCCGCCGGCGGTATGCCAGCCGAGTGCGAAACCAAGGACCAAAAACAACAGAATGCCGACGATACTGATCGCCTGGTACTGGCGGTTCATGTACGCATTGGCGCCTTCCTGAATGGCTTTCTGAATTTCCTGCATGCGTGCATTACCTGCAGGCTGCTTGAGAATCCACCGTGTTGAAATGCCACCAAATGCGATGGCAAGAAGGCCCGCAGCAATGGCCAGATACAAAGCCATTTCAGTAGTGATCGCTGTCATTCATCTGTCTCCTGACGTAATTCCTGGATGTAGAACGCACCCGCCGCCGCCTGATGTAACACCGACATACGGGTACGTGGGTCGAGAAGTTTTTCTCTGATTTATTGTTTTCCCCGGCCGGGCCGGGCGCGAATCATATCACAAATCTGGTCTTTAGCCGTGGCCTCACAGCAACACCCCTGAGCGCGACATAATCCGGTAAACCATTGATATATTTAGGGTAATCCTCACCCTTGATCAGGGGTTGCAGGTAGCGGCGCGCGGCGGCGGTGATGCCGAACCCGTCCTTGCTAATGAAGCGTCGCGGCAACATTTTTTCCTTGTTGGCGATGCGGGCAAGCGGCGCCGATTCGATGCGCCAGCGGTACGGCTGGTCAGATAGCCGCTTGATGACGGGCATGACCGACGTCTTGCCTTGCAAGGCAAACTGTACGGCGGCCTTGCCTACGGCGTAGGCCTGTTCGACGTCGACCGCCGATGCAATATGTCGCGCGGAGCGCTGCAGGTAATCGGCAACGGCATAATGGTATTTGAAGCCGAGCTTGTCGCGCACCATGCCGGCGACCACGGGCGCGACGCCGCCAAGCTGGGCATGGCCGAACGCATCGCGAGTACCCGCTTCTGCGAGAAACGTGCCGTTCGCGTAGCGTGCGCCCTCGCTGACGACAATGACGCAGTAGTCGTAGTCACGCACGCAATCCCGAACTCGCTTCAGAAATGCGCTTTCGTCAAACGCAACTTCGGGAAACAGGATGATATGGGGCGCGTCCGCGGGGCCGTTCCCGGCCAGTCCGCCCGCTGCGGCAATCCAGCCGGCGTGACGGCCCATGACCTCAAGCACGAATACCTTGGTCGAGGTCTTCGACATCGACTGCACATCCAGGGCTGCTTCCCTGGTCGAGACCGCGACGTACTTGGCAACCGAGCCGAAGCCTGGACAGGTGTCGGTAACTGGCAAATCGTTGTCGACCGTTTTCGGAATGCCCAGGCAGGTCACGGGGAAGCCCATTTGCTTGGAAATCTGCGACACCTTGTGCGCCGTATCCATTGAATCATTGCCGCCGTTATAAAAGAAATACGAAATATTATGGGCGCGAAAGACTTCGATGAGCCGCTCGTACTCGGCGCGGTTTTCCTCCAGGCTGCGGAGTTTGTATCGCGCCGATCCAAATGCGCCGCCCGGTGTGGTCATCAGGCCGCGGATCGTGCGAGCCGATTCCTTGTTGGTATCGATCATGTCTTCGGTGAGTGCACCGATAATGCCATTGCGTCCGGCATACACATTTGCGATCCGATCGCGATGTTTACGTGCCGTTTCGATCACGCCGCAGGCGCTGGCATTAATAACTGCGGTCACACCGCCGGACTGGGCATAAAAAGCGTTTGCTGCTGACATGAAGACTTTCTCCGCTCCGATAATTTGCAAGGCTGCGAGGATAGCATTGATTGACCTGTGCGCTCATTGCCGGTAGCGTACGGCCCCGCTTAATTAGACAGAGAAAAGTATGCGCATCGTATTGCTCGGCGCGCCCGGCTCCGGCAAGGGCACACAGGCCAAGAATCTGATGGCGGAACGTAATATCCCGCAGATCTCGACCGGCGATATGCTGCGCGCGGCGGTTGCGGCAGGTACGCGTTTTGGCGTCAAGGCGAAGGCGATCATGGACGCCGGCAACCTGGTTTCAGACGACATCATGCTGGGCATTATCAGCGAGCGTCTCGCCGAGGCGGATGGCAGCGAAGGTTTTATTCTGGATGGTTTTCCGCGTACCGAGCAGCAGGCACTGGATCTCGCCGAATTGCTGGACGAAATGAGAACGCCGCTCGATGCTGCCGTATTGATGGACGTCGACTTTGACATCCTGATGAAGCGCCTGACCGGCCGGCGTACCTGCTCGCTGACCGGCAAGCTGCTGAACGTGCATTTTTCAAGCCAGCAGGAGCTTGACGATTGTGTCAATGCCGGCGGCGAATTGCTGCAACGCGAAGATGACAACGAGGACGTTATCCGTAATCGGCTGGACGTCTACCGAACCCAAACCGAGCCGCTGATCGGTTTCTACCGCAAGCGCGGCATGCTGCGTACCGTAAACGCCGATGGCTCCATCGACGATGTCTACGAAAGGTTTACGGCCGCCCTACAATAGCTGTTGCAGGCGCTGGCCAACGACGCCGTTTCGCCAGCCACTGAATACGCGGGACTCGCGATTGCCGTCAATGACGACCGCAGTCAGTTCTTTTTTCGATGCCACGGTTTCCGCCGCCATTCCCAGCTCGCCCGCGCATTCTGCAACGACCTGTTGCAGCTTCTTCAACAGTAGTTTCTGCGCCTCGTCCGGTGCCCCAGGCGGCAGGTAACCATCATCGTCACCCTGGCTGGCAGCCACCAGATCAAGAATCTGCTTGCCCGAGCGCCGCACCAGGCCGCCGGGCAGGTCGGCGATGCCGTCCAGTTCGGCGACGGCCTGCGGCAGGCGAGTGGCGATCTCGAGCAATGCCGAGTCCTTCGCTATCCACTGTCGCGGGCGGTTGGCGCGCAATGCCTCGGATTCGCGCCAGGAAGCGAGTTCCGAGGCAGCGACACGACGCCGGCCGCGCAGATGTCTTGCGCCCTTGAGTCGATGGATCGCCTGTTGCGGGTCGATATCGTAGAGCGCCGGGTTCAACAACATCGCCGAGTCCTCGTCGGCCCAGGTCAGGCGACCGAGTTTGTCCAGCTGCTCCGCCAATACGTCTCTGGCCGGTAGCAGGTATTGCACATCCTCGGCAGCGTATTGCAGCACTTCGCTGGCCAATGGTCGCCGCGACCAGTCGGCACGTGTGTGCGACTTTGGCAATGCGACGCCGAACAGCGTGTTGACGAGATTCGCATAGCCAAGTTGTGGTGCGTGGCCCAGTAATCCGGCAGCAACCTGGGTGTCGAACAATCGCGGCGGCATGCGTTCGGCGGCCTGGTAAATGACTTCGATATCCTGGCGCGCCGAATGCACCACCCAGCCGGATTGCATCACGGCATCCCAGAACTGTTGCATGTCCGTATTGCTCAGCGGGTCAACGCAATAGATGGCGCTGGTCGTCGCAACCTGTACCAGACACAGCTCGGCGAAAAAAGTCTTTTCGCGCATGAATTCCGTGTCCAGCCCTATGAAGGTCGATGCGCGTAATTCGCCGGCAATTTGTTCGACTTGATCGACGATGGAGTATTCAGTCATGAAGGTTGTATCGGATTGTCTGGTCAGAGGTTTCGGAACCAAAGACTAACATGCGATGATTGTCGGCACCGACCGTTGTTGTGTAACGCCCTTGCTGCTATTCGTTAAAACATTGTTCGATATCGCCATGCTGCGTAAGGGGCCGCAGCATATTCCGCGTTCCGGCATCCTGCTGCTGCTGGCGATCCTGTTGTGGGTCGTCGCGGTGTTGGCTGCGCTCGTGCTCATTGATCGTTTCGACGAACCCGATGTGGTGCTCGAATTTTTCAGTGTGCTCATTGCCGTCGTCTGTTATTCGGCCATTGTTCTTGCCTCGGGGCAGGGGCCGCGACTGACGCAGACGATCACGGCGATTCTCGGCTGCGGCGCATTGCTGACGATCACGCTGGTCGCCGGCTATGTATTGCTGCAGCCGTTCATCGGCGCTGCGTTGATGACGCTGGTCGCGTCTCTTATTCTGTTATGGTCGCTATCCATCAAAGGTCATATCATTGCCAGTGCGATCAATCGGCACTGGTACGTCGGCCTGACGATCGCGGTTTCCATCTTCGTCCTGCAAAGCCTGGCTAACAAATTCGTAACCTCGGCGACCTGAGACACTGCATGCACATACACATACTCGGCATTTGCGGCACATTCATGGGCGGCGTGGCCGCGCTCGCGCGGGCTGCAGGATTTCGCGTGACGGGATGCGATGGCAATGTATATCCGCCGATGAGCACGCAGTTGCGCGATCTGGGGATCGAAGTTCACCAGGGCTACGACGCGGCGCAACTTGATACGCGGCCGGATTGTGTTGTGGTGGGCAATGTCATGAGCCGTGGCGTTGAGGTTGTCGAGGCTATGCTGGATCGCGGCATTCCCTATACATCCGGCCCGCGCTGGCTGGCGGACAACGTGTTACGCAACCGGCATGTAATGGCCGTCGCAGGTACGCACGGTAAAACCACGACCGCAAGCATGTTGGCCTGGATTCTGCAGGATTCGGGACACGCACCGGGATTTCTGATTGGTGGCATCCCGGTCAATTTTGGCGTGTCGGCAAGTTTCGGCGAGTCGGAGTTTTTTGTCGTTGAAGCGGATGAATACGACACCGCTTTCTTCGACAAGCGCGCCAAGTTCGTGCACTACGGACCGCAGACGCTGGTGTTGAACAACCTGGAATACGACCACGCCGACATCTATGCGGATCTTGCGGCGATCCGCTGGCAGTTTCATCAGTTGCTACGGACGGTGCCGGGCAGTGGCCGGGTCATCGTCAACGCACACGATGAAAATTTGTCGGAAGTCATAGCGGCGGGTTGCTGGACGTCGGTTGAAACGTTTGCGAGCGAAGGGCTGGCAGGATGGACGGCAAAGTTCGCCGATGCGACAGAGCGCCGGATCGAGGTCAGCGACCCGGATGGCCAGTCCGGCGAAGCCCGCTGGCAATTGGGCGGAACGCACAATCTGGAGAACGCCGTTGCCGCGATAGCGGCGGCGCGCTCAGCGGGTGTGTCACTGCAACAGGCGCTGCAGGCGATGGCGCGCTTCGAAGGCGTCAAGCGCCGCCTGGAAAGGACGGCCACGGTCGGTAACATCGCGATCTACGACGACTTTGCGCATCATCCGACGGCGATTCGTCGCACCATCGCCGGCGTGCGGCGGCGTTACCCGGGGCAACGTGTGATCATCGCCATCGAGCCGCGCTCGAATACGATGAAGCTCGGCGTGCATAACGCCGAATTAGGCAGTTCGCTGGCGGATGCCGATGGTATATGGATGTACCGGCCGCAAGATATGGATGCCGGGTTCGATGCGTCGTTGGCGGGGCTTGGCGACCGGCTGCGTATGTTTGCCGATTACGACCAACTGGTCGGCGATATGTCGACCAAAGTTATGCCGGGTGATCAGGTCATTTTCATGAGCAATGGCGGTTTTGGGTCCGCCCGCCAGACGCTGACGGCTGTGCTGCAGCGTACCCGAGGCGGTTGAGGCTGCCGAGCGTCTATACTTGAAGCAGGTATTGCTGTCGGGTCCGAACGTGCAAGTTCCGCTGTTTCCCCTGAATACGGTGCTATTTCCGGGTGGTCCACTCCCGCTGAGAATTTTTGAGCCGCGCTACGTCGACATGGTGAGTCATTGCATGCGGCACGAATCGCCGTTCGGTGTACTGTTGATTCGGGATGGTGGTGAAACCGGGTCGGCAACCACGTACAACGTCGGCACACTCGCGCGCATCAGCGACTGGTATCAGGGCAGTGACGGGCTGCTCGGTATCACGGCCATCGGCGAGCAGCGCTTCCGGCTCATTTCGAGCCAGCGTCAGGTTGACGGCCTCAATGTCGGTGAAATTGAAATTCTGGACAACGAACCGCGATTGCCCTTGCCGGACGAGTATCAGGGAATCGCGACGATACTCGCCGGCGTGCTTGATGATCTGGGTCGACTCTATGAGTCCCTCGACCGCCGATTCGACGACACGGGCTGGGTGACATCAAGGTTTGTTGAAATTCTGCCGATTGATCTCGCGGAAAAACAGCGCTGCCTCGAGCAAAGTGATCCTCTCGAAAGACTGCGAATCGTGCGCCGTGTCCTCGACGCGACACGCAACTCCTAGCCAACACGTCGAGGTCAGAGCCCTGCGGGGCTCTGACCCTGATCGATTTACAACGTTGCGAATACCTGCCGTGCCGCATCGAGCGTTATGCTGATTTCCTTGTCACCGTGCGCAGCCGATACAAAGCCGGCTTCAAACGCCGATGGCGCGAGATAAACACCGGCGCGCAACATGCCGTGGAAAAACGCCTTGAATCGAGCCGTATCGGCGTTGGCGACCTGGCTAAAGCTGCGCACAAGTTCGTCGGCAGTGAACACGAAACCGAACATGCCGCCTTCACATTCAACGGCAAGGTCGATTGCCGCGGTTTCGGCAACCGCTTTGAGTCCCACGGCAAGTCGCCGGGTTTGTGCGCTCAATGCTGCATAGAATCCGGGCTCGTCGATCAAATTCAGTGTGGCCAGTCCGGCCGCCATTGCGACCGGATTGCCCGACAACGTGCCGGCCTGATAAACCGGACCGTCCGGAGCAATACTCGACATGATGTCGGCGCGGCCGCCGAATGCCGCGGCGGGCATGCCGCCGCCAACGATCTTGCCAAGCGTTGTCAGGTCAGGCTCGATGCCAAACAATGCCTGTGCGCCGCCTTTCGCCACGCGAAAGCCGGTCATGACCTCGTCGAAAATCAGGATTGCGCCGGCTTTGCTGCACTCCGTGCGCAAGATCTGCAGAAAGCCCTCAATCGGTGGCACCATGTTCATGTTGCCCGCGATCGGCTCAACGATAACGCAGGCGATCTGGTCGCCGAGCTCGGCAAACGCTGTCACGACGGCATCGATATCGTTGTAGCCGAGCGTAATCGTATGCTCGGCGAGCCCTGCCGGCACACCCGGCGAACTTGGCACGCCGAGCGTCAATGCGCCCGAGCCGGCCTTGATCAGCAGTGAATCCGAGTGACCGTGATAGCAGCCCTCGAATTTGATGATCTTGTCGCGACCGGTATGGCCGCGTGCAAGACGAATCGCGCTCATGGTCGCCTCGGTACCGGAACTGACCATGCGCAAACGCTGCATCGACGGCATTAGCGCGCGGATCTTTTCCGCGAGCCGCGTTTCGAGCGTGCAGGGTGCGCCAAAACTCAGCCCGCGCTGCGCGGTCGTAACGACTGCATCGATGACCGCAGGGTGGCTGTGGCCGAGAATCATCGGGCCCCAGGAACCGACATAGTCGATATAGCGTTTGCCGCCCTCAGCCTCGATCCAGGCGCCCGACGCACTGGCGATAAATACCGGTTCGTCGCCTACACCATTAAATGCGCGTACCGGCGAGTTCACGCCACCGGCGATGACTTGTTGTGCTTCGGTAAACAGGCTCATTCAGAAATTCCCAGGCGCGATATGGCGATATCGCGTTCATCCAATAATTCGACCAAACCACCGTCCCCAACCAGGTGTGCCGCGCCAACGACGATCAGGTAGTCCTCATCGTCGTGCAGAAAGTCTACGATCTTATCGATCCAGCTGTGGTTGCGCTATTGCCAGGAGTTCCTGTACGGTGATCGCAGCCAGCCAGGGCGGCCAGCAATTTAGCCACTGGCAACCCAGATCAGCTCATTGCTATGTTGACCGTCAGCATCAAGCTCGATGCGACGATAGGCGGGGGGATGATCGTCGATCGCAAATTCGTCACTTCGTACCGCAAACTGGCTGCAGGTCGAGGGCGTAGCAATGATGCGAATGCCGACGTGCTCAGCCTCATAGTCCTGGTGCACGTGGCCTGAAATCGTGAGGCGTACCTTGCCGGACCGCGCGAGCCGTGCCAGAACGGCATAACCATTGGCCAGCCCAACCGAATCGAGCCACTTGCTGCCCATGGCGACCGGCGGATGGTGCAGGCAGACCATGACATGGCTCGTGTCCGAGGCAGCGATGACGGCGTCCAGCCGCGCCAGCTCAGCATCGCTAACCGATCCACCGGCCTGATCGGCGATGCAACTGTCGAGGCCGACAATCAGCCACCGGTCCTGCACGACGGTGTCGCAATAATAAAATGGCGGCTCGTTGAGCGCCGCCTGCATCAACGCACGCACGTCGTGATTACCCGGCACACAATACACCGGCAGATCCAGGCTCTTGAGCAGCGCGCGGAAATGGACGTAGGCCTCTTTGCTGTCATCCTGAACCAGGTCGCCCGTCACCATGACCAGGTCGGCGCGCCAGTTACCTGCCTGGTAATGCGCCAGCACCGCCGATAATGATGCAAAAGTTACGGTGCCGCGCAGGCTGCCGTTCAGATCTGCGAACAGGTGTGGGTCTGTCAGATGCAGGACCCGAAGCAATCTCAATACCTGTAGTGATCAGGCTTATACGGTCCGTCCTTGTCCACACCGAGGTACTCGGCTTGCTTGGCGGTCAATTCAGTGAGTTTTGCGTCGATCCTGCCGAGATGCAGCCTCGCGACCTTCTCGTCGAGGTGCTTCGGCAGTACATACACGCGATTTTCGTAGTTCGCAGCGTTTTGCCACAGCTCGATCTGCGCCAGTACCTGGTTCGAGAAAGAGTTCGACATGACGAAACTCGGATGGCCGGAGGCACATCCAAGATTCACGAGGCGACCCTCGGCGAGCAGGATGATGCGCTTGCCATTCGGAAAAATAATGTGATCGACCTGCGGCTTGATGTTCTCCCACTTGAATTTCTTCAGGTGCGCGACGTCAATCTCGTTGTCGAAGTGGCCGATATTGCAGACGATCGCCTGGTTTTTCAGGCGCTCGAGCTGCGCGCCGCTGACCACATGGTGGTTACCGGTCGCCGTTACGATGATGTCGGCCAGTTCGCAAACCTCATCCAGGCGCACGACCCGGTAACCTTCCATCGCCGCTTGCAGCGCGCTAATAGGGTCAATTTCGGTCACCCAAACGGTCGCACCGAGTCCGCGCAGCGACTGCGCGCAGCCCTTGCCGACGTCGCCGTATCCGCACACGATCGCAACCTTGCCGGCGATCATGACATCGGTCGCGCGCTTGATGCCGTCAACCAGTGACTCGCGACAACCGTACAGGTTGTCGAATTTGGACTTGGTGACGGAATCATTGACGTTGAATGCCGGGCAGGCGAGCGAGCCGTCCTTCATCATGTCGTACAGACGTTTTACTCCGGTCGTCGTTTCTTCCGACAGACCCTTCACCTTTTTCATCAGCGCCGGATACTTGTCGTGCATGACCATCGTCAGGTCACCGCCGTCATCGAGAATCATGTTCGGTGTCCAGCCACCCGGTCCCTTGATGGTCTGCTCGACGCACCACCAGTACTCGTCCTCGGTTTCACCTTTCCAGGCGAATACGGGTACACCGGTCGCCGCTATGGCGGCCGCCGCGTGATCCTGGGTCGAGAAAATATTGCACGATGACCAGCGGATATCGGCGCCAAGTGCACGCAGGGTTTCAATGAGTACAGCAGTCTGAATGGTCATGTGCAGGCAGCCGGTCAAACGAACCCCGGCCAGCGGCTGGCTTTTGCCGAATTCCTTGCGCAATGCCATGAGGCCCGGCATTTCGGTCTCGGCAATCTGGATTTCCTTGCGGCCCCACTCGGCGAGTGAGATGTCCGCGACTTTGTAATCGCTTGTGTTGATGGCGACAGCTTTGCTGCTCATCGGTTTCTCCTGGATAAATGTTTGTTCAGGCAGCGGCTGCGCCGGCCAGTGCGTCGGCTTTGTCGGTTCTTTCCCAACTCAGGTCGAGATCTTCCCGTCCGAAGTGACCGTAAGCGGCAGTTGGCCTGTAAATAGGTCGCAGCAAGTCGAGCATGCGCAGAATGCCGTAGGGGCGAAGATCAAAATTCTCCCGAATCAGCGCCGTCAGTCTGCCATCCGACACTTTGCCGGTGCCGAAAGTCTCGACACTGATCGACGTCGGTTCGGCGACCCCGATCGCATACGACACCTGGATCTCGCAGCGGTCGGCAAGTCCGGCCGCCACGATGTTCTTGGCGACATAGCGGGCGGCATACGCGGCGGACCGGTCGACCTTGGACGGGTCCTTGCCGGAAAACGCGCCACCGCCATGGCGTGCAGCGCCGCCATAGGTGTCGACAATGATTTTCCGGCCGGTCAGACCGCAGTCACCCATCGGTCCGCCAATTTCAAACCGGCCGGTCGGGTTGATGTGGTACTTGGTCGCAGCGCTGATCCATTCTTTTGGCAGCACGGGCTTGATGATATCTTCCATGATGCCGTCGCGCAAATCGGCCATCGATACATCGGGGCTGTGCTGCGATGACAATACGACGGCGTCGATCGCGATCGGTACCGCATCCTTGTATTTGAAGGTCACCTGGCTTTTGGCATCCGGACGCAACCACGGCAGGGTGCCGTTCTTGCGCATCTCGGCCTGGCGGCGTACCAGGCGATGTGAAAATGTGATCGGCGCCGGCATCAGCACATCCGTTTCATTCGTGGCGTAACCGAACATGAGCCCCTGGTCGCCCGCACCCTGATTCTCGGCCGTATCGCGGTCGACGCCCTGTTTGATATCGGGGGATTGCTTGCCGATGGCATTCAAAACGGCGCAGCTGGCGCCATCGAAACCCAGCTCCGAGCTGTTGTAACCAATCTCCAGAATCGTATTGCGCACAATCTTTTCGAAGTCGACGACCGCGCTGGTCGTAATTTCGCCGGCCAGCACCACCATGCCGGTCTTGACCAAAGTTTCACACGCAACTCTTGCGCCCCTGTCCTGCTCGAGGATCGCGTCCAGAATGGCGTCAGAAATCTGATCGGAGACCTTGTCCGGGTGTCCTTCCGATACGGATTCCGAGGTAAACAGAAATGCATCTCTCATGTCGCTGCTTCAACAGTTCGCTTGGGGGATCGCATTGTAGCCCAAGCTTTGAGCACGAAACCATAGCGCTTCGCGCCTGCAACTTGCGGCATGCGGTCTAAACAGTCAAAATGCGCGGCGCGCAAATGCGAAAATTCAGCCGATTCACCATAAGGCCCTTGTGCCGGACTAATAAATCACCCTGATGTCACAACAAATCAAGCCTGTCGTGCGGCCCGCACGGCGTGAGCTCGCCAATGCTATTCGCGCGCTCTCCATGGATGCGGTGCAAGCCGCGAACTCAGGCCACCCCGGCGCACCGATGGGCATGGCCGACATCGCCGAAGTGCTCTGGAATGACTATCTCAAGCACAATCCGGGCAATGCCCGCTGGACGAATCGCGATCGCTTCTTGCTGTCCAACGGTCATGCATCGATGTTGTTGTACAGTTTGCTGCACCTGAGTGGCTACGATCTGTCGCTGGAAGAGATCAAAAACTTCCGCCAGTTCGGTTCTCGCACCGCCGGGCACCCCGAGTACGACCCCGAGCTGTCAATAGAGACGACGACCGGGCCGCTGGGGCAGGGCATCAGCAACGCGGTTGGCATGGCGCTGGCGGAAAAAATGCTGGCGGCACAGTTTAATCGGCCCGGCTTCGATGTCGTCGATCACCGCACCTGGGTGTTTCTGGGCGACGGCTGCCTGATGGAAGGCATTTCGCATGAAGCCTGTTCGCTGGCCGGCACACTGCAGCTCGGCAAACTGGTTGCGATTTATGACGACAACAATATTTCGATCGACGGTGAGGTCGGCGGCTGGTTCACGGATGACACGGTAAAACGTTTCGAGGCTTACGGCTGGCAGGTCATCGCGGATGTTGACGGCCACGATAGCAACGCTATCGCCGCCGCCTTTGATCAGGCCACGGCTGACACGTCGCGACCGACATTGATTTGTTGCAAAACGATCATCGGATTCGGCGCACCCAACAAGCAGGGTACAGCGGCTACGCACGGCGCACCGCTCGGCGATGAGGAAATTGCCGCCGCACGGGCCGAGCTTGGCTGGCAGGCGGCGCCGTTCGAGATTGCCGACGATATCAGCGCAGCCTGGAACGGCCACGCACGCGGCGCCGCAGAAGAGCAAGCCTGGCAAAAGTGTTTTGACGAGTATGCGGCAACGCACCCGCAGCTGGCGGCCGAGTTGCAGCGCCGGCAGAACCGGCTATTGCCTGCGGACTGGCCAGAGTTCGCGACCAAAGCGATCGCAGAAATTGACGCTGCCGGCAAATCGATTGCGACGCGGCAGGCCTCGCTACTGGCGTTGAACGCATTTGCGCCAAAATTGCCCGAGCTGGTGGGTGGCTCGGCAGACCTGACCGGTTCAAATCTGACCAGGCACGCAACTTCATCCGTAGTAACGGGCGACGATGCGCGAGGTAACTACCTCTATTTCGGCGTGCGTGAATTCGGCATGTCGGCGATTTGTAATGGGATTGCCCTGCATAGCGGCTGCATTCCTTACAGCGGCACATTCCTGACCTTCTCTGACTATGCGCGCAATGCGTTGCGTATGGCGGCCTTGATGAGGATACAGAATATTTTCGTGTACACGCATGATTCGATAGGACTCGGCGAGGACGGACCGACCCATCAGCCGGTCGAGCACACCGCGTCGCTGCGCCTGATGCCGAACATGCGTGTCTGGCGGCCCTGCGACACGGTTGAAACAGCGATCGCGTGGCGCGATGCGATCGAGCGCCGTGATGGCCCAACCAGCCTGGTGCTGACTCGCCAGAGCTTGCCGCACCAGCAACGGGATGCGACGCAAATCAACGCTATCGCGCGCGGCGGATACATTCTCAGGGACTCGGCAGGCCAACCAGACCTGATCTTGATTGCGACCGGCTCGGAGGTCGCGTTGGCGATGGACGCGGCGGCGAAACTGGCGAGCGACGGTGTCGCGGTACGAGTGGTTTCGATGCCCTGCACCGATTTGTTCGATGCGCAAAGTAACGAGTATCGTGAGCAGGTATTGCCGGTAGCGGTCACGGTGCGTGTGGTTATCGAAGCGGGCGTCACTGCCACATGGTGGCGTTACGCGGGATCGGTCGGTCGCGTTATCGGCATGGACTGCTTCGGCGAATCCGCCCCGGCGGACGAACTTTTCAAACACTTCGGCTTTGCGACTGAAAACGTCGTTAAGGTCGCACGTGAGTTGCTGTAAACAAATGATTTTAGTCGGGAGACAGGAATGACCATCAAGGTTGGAATTAACGGCTATGGCCGCATCGGCCGAAACATGTTGCGCGCACTGTATGAGAGCGGCAAAAACTCAGAGATCGAAATTGTTGCCGTTAATGATCTTGGAAACGCGAATACCAACGCACACCTGACGCGGCGCGACACGGCGCACGGCCGGTTCCCAGGCACGGTCGAGGTCGACGGCGACTACATGATCGTTAATGGCGATCGTATTCGCGTCCTCACCGAGCGCGATCCGGCGAAACTTCCATGGGCTGAACTCGGCGTGGAAATGGTCTTCGAATCGACCGGATTTTTCACGACGCGTGCCACTGCCGGCAAGCATCTTGAAGCCGGCGCCAAGAAAGTGATTATTTCGGCGCCGGGCGGTGAAGGCATTGACGCGACCATCGTTTATGGCGTCAACCACAACATTCTCAAGTCGACCGATACCATCATTTCCAACGCGTCCTGCACGACCAACTGCCTCGCGCCGCTGGTCAAACCACTGCACGATGAGATCGGCGTCGAGCACGGCATTATGACGACGATTCATGCCTACACCAACGACCAGGTGTTGACCGATGTGTTCCACTCGGACCTGCGCCGGGCGCGCTCCGCGACGATGTCGCAGATTCCGACCAAGACCGGTGCCGCCGCAGCCGTGGGGCTCGTGCTGCCCGAACTGAACGGCAAACTGGACGGGTTTTCGATGCGTATCCCGACGATCAATGTGTCCGCCGTGGACCTGACCTTCGTCGCATCACGCAAGACCACTATTGCCGAGATCAACGAGGTGATGAAGAAAGCGAGCGAGGGTTCGCTCAAGGGCATTCTGACCTACAACGACGAGCCACTGGTTTCCGTCGACTTCAACCATGACCCGGCATCATCGATCTATGACGCCACCCTGACCAAGGTCATGCAGGGCACGCTGGTCAAGGTCTGTGCCTGGTATGACAACGAATGGGGCTTCTCGAACCGGATGCTGGATACGGCGATCGCGTTCTACCACGCCTGACCCCGGACATTTCCGACATGCCCGTCATCAACATGCTCGACCTGGAACTGGCGGGCAAGCGCGTGCTGATCCGCGAGGATCTGAACGTGCCGATCGCCGACGGCGTGGTCAGCAGTGACGCGCGGATTCGCGCGGCATTGCCGACCATTCAGGCCGCCCTCGAGGCCGCCGCCGCGGTCATGCTGATGTCGCACCTCGGCCGTCCAACCGAAGGTCAGTCAGAGGAAAAATACTCGCTGCTGCCGGTTGCAAGATGTCTTGGCGATATGCTCGGACGCGACGTACCGCTCGTCACCGACTGGATCGACGGCGTGGATATTCGGCCCGGAGAGGTCGTGCTGCTGGAGAACGTACGGTTCCTGGCGGGAGAGAATGCTAATGATCCTGCGCTGGCAAAAAAGATGGCAGCGCTCTGCGATGTGTTTGTCATGGATGCCTTCGGTACAGCGCATCGCGCGCAGGCCAGCACCTATGGTGTCGCGGAGTTCGCTGCGATTGCCTGCGCGGGACCTCTGTTAAGCGCAGAACTTGCGGCGCTGGAAAAGGCGCTCGGCAATCCGGCGCGGCCGATGGTGGCCATTGTCGGCGGCTCCAAGGTCTCGACCAAGCTGTCGGTGCTCGATGCGCTGGCCAACATCGTCGATACGCTGATTGTTGGTGGCGGCATCGCGAATACTTTCATCGCGGCCGCCGGGCAAAATGTGGGCAAGTCCCTGCACGAAGCCGACATGCTCGACACGGCCCGGAGGCTGGCGACTAACGAATCGGACAGAGCTCAAATACCCGTGCCGACCGATGTGGTGGTAGCGACCGAATTTTCGGCCACGGCCACGGCCACGGTCAAAGCGGTCGAAGACGTACAGGACGATGAGTTGATCCTCGATATCGGTCCCGCGACAGCCAGGAACTTTGCCGACATCCTGGCGAGCGCCGGCACCATTATCTGGAATGGTCCGGTCGGCGTATTTGAATTCGACGCATTCGGCAACGGGACACGCGTGCTGGCGGAGGCAATTGCGGCGAGCCCGGCGTTTTCCATCGCGGGTGGTGGCGACACGCTGGCAGCCATCGACAAGTACGGCGTTGCGGACGGGATTTCCTACATATCCACCGGCGGCGGAGCGTTTCTTGAGTTTGTCGAAGGCAAGACCCTGCCTGCCGTCGAAATCCTTACACGGCGGGCCACGGGCCGGTAATCGCCAGCGTCATCCCGGGATACTGGATATTCACGAACAGGATGTCGCCTGCCGGCGAAAAGCACGCGCCCGTCAGTTCCGAGTTCGAGTACGCGTTGTCAGCCACCGCGTATTGCGTGCCGTCCGGACCGATGCCGACAATACCGCAGTGCGCGCCGGTATCTTCGCAGACCAGCAGGTCGCCCCACGGTGCAAGCGTGATGTTATCCGCATTTCGTAGCAGCGAATTCTCGGTGGCTTCGGCGAGCAGTGTGAGTGCACCTGGCCGGTCGTTTTCCTGTGCGGTACCCTCGTGCGCGCTGGGTGTATAGGCAAAAACCTGGCCTAGACGCGCGCGCCCGCCGATCGTGCAGGAAAACGCGAAGTCGTCGCCTGCCGCGCACAGGCCCTCGCCGCGGGCGAATGTCGCCGCTCCCAGGTTCGCCCCGTCTTCACGCAAGTCATCGCTATCACGGTCGACCTGGTCAAGGTCCAGCCAACGTGTTGGCAGTGACTCGCCGACTCGCAGGTCTGGTAATCGCGACCAGTTGTCGGTCGTAAAGGACGACTCGCCGACAATCGCAAGCGCCTGCAGGCGGCCGCCGGCAAGCAGCTGTCCACGCTGGTTCGGTATATATCGGTAGAAGAGGCTGTTATTGCGGTCTTCGGTCAGGTAAACGATGCCACTCGCGGCATGCACCGCGGCCGCTTCATGCATGAATTTTCCCATCGCCTTGATCGGCTGCGGCTCGATCAGCCCGCTGGCCTCTGCAGGAACTTCAAAAACATAGCCGTGCGGCTGCTCGCGGTGCCGGCCGAGGAAACTGCCAGGGTTTGAGAAACTTTCTTCACACGAGAGCCAGCTGCCCCAGGGCGTTGCCCCGCCCGAGCAGTTGATCTCGGTGCCCGCCAGGCTCAAAAACTGACGTTCAGTCTTGCCGCTGGCGGGGTTGTAGATTGTAGTAGTCGTGCCGCCAGCCGAGGGCGTCGTGCGCTTGCCAGCATCGTACAATTTCGGCCAGACAAATTCGGGTATGGACGCGACATCGGGCCCGTAAGCACTGACCGCGAGTTCGTCAATCGCCAGCTCGTGGTTGCAGACCAGGATAATACGGCCGTCTTTGCTGGCGAATGCGGCCATATCGTCATGTGCATCCGGTACCCGCAGCCCGTCATCCATCCGTTGGCCGGCTGACGAAACGACCCGGTAACTGAAACCGGCCGGCAGATCGAGGATGCGACGAGGGTCCGGGTGCAGCGCACCGAATCGAGATTCCGCAGCACGAATCGCAGCGGGCAACGTGGGTACGACCGCCGCGGCGGCGAGGCTTTGCAAAAATCGGCGGCGTTGCAACATTCCGTGCTCCAGGCTCGGGGAGGTGACGGGTCAGAATACCGCCTTTGTCTGACAAGCCAAAGCCATATCAATGTTTTTTCCACCGTTGGTCCGTGCCGGCTTGTGCAATAATCGCCGCCATGCAAAGACGAACAAAGATAGTTGCGACGCTGGGGCCTGCGACCGACAACCCGGATGTATTACGCAAAATGATCAGCGCCGGCCTTGACGTGGCGCGGATCAATTTTTCACACGGTGAGGCCGAGCAGCATCGGCGGCGTGCCAAACTGCTGCGCGACGCGGCGCTCGAATGCGGCCGCGATGTTGGCGTTATGGGGGACCTGCAGGGCCCAAAAATCCGCATCCGGCGCTTCAAGGATCACAGCGCCGTACTCAACGATGGCGCCAATTTTTTCCTGGATTCCGCCCTCGGTGGCGACGATGGCACGGCGGAGGGCGTCGGTGTCGCGCTGGATACCCTGCACGAGGACGTCGTTGCCGGTGATGCGCTGCTGCTGAACGACGGTCTGATCGAGCTGGCTGTCGAGCGCATTGAAAAGACCCGCATCCATACCAAAGTGACCATGGGCGGCATCCTGTCGGATCACAAGGGTGTTAACAAGAAAGGCGGCGGCTTGTCGGCTGCCGCGCTGACGGATATCGATCGCGACAACATCAAGCTTGCCGCCGATCTGGAAATGGATTTTCTGGCGGTATCGTTCGTTTGCAGCGGCGATGACATCGACGAAGCGCGACAGCTTTTCCAGGCGGCCGGCGGCAAGGGCCTGATCGTTGCCAAGGTCGAGCGCGCCGAGGCCGTTGAAAATATCGATTCGATCATCGCGGCTGCAGACGTTGTGATGGTGGCCCGTGGCGATCTCGGCGTGGAAATGGGTTACGCCGAGCTGACCGGCATCCAGAAGAGTCTGATCCGCAAGACGCTCAAGGGCAGCAAGATCGTGATTACCGCGACCCAGATGATGGAATCGATGATCCAAAGCCCGATCCCGACGCGAGCCGAAGTCTCCGACGTTGCCAATGCGGTCATGGACGGCACCGATGCGGTCATGTTGTCGGGCGAAACGGCGGTCGGCAAGTACCCGGTGCAGGCGGTTCGTGCCATGAGCGAAGTGTGTACCGGCGCGGAGAAATATCCTTTGCCCGAAGGCACCACGCGCCATCGCATGGGCGATTATTTCGAACATGTCGACGAGGCGATCGCGATGGCCGTGATGTATACGGCGAATCACCTCAACGTCAAAGCCATTATCGCGCTGACCGAGTCGGGATCGACGGCGCGCTGGATGTCACGCATTCGATCGGACATCCCGATCTACGCGTTTACGCCGTATGCGGCAACGAGTCGCCGGGTTGCACTCTATCGCGGCGTCTATCCGGTGGCGTTCGAACCCGAGGAAACGACAAGAAAAGAGTTGTACGCGAGTATTTTCAAGACCTTGTTGAGCCACAAGCTGGTCGAAGTCGATGACCTGGTCATTTTCACCAAGGGCGATCTTGAGGGCGTTTCGGGCAGCACCAACGCGATGAAAATTCTCAAGGTCAAGGCGGCGGACTAGCAACACATGCGGCGCTGGATTATTCGTCTGTTGCTCGGGCTCGTGTCGGCCGTCGTTGTGGTCGGCCTTCTGGCGTGGCTGACGTTGCGCGCGAGCCTGCCACAGCTTGACGGCGAGATAGACGCGGTCGAATTGTCGGGGGCGGTCAGTATTACGCGCGACGCGGCGGGCATCCCGACCATCAGCGCCGGCAATCGACTTGACCTTGCCTACGCGACCGGCTTCGTGCATGGCCAGGACCGATACTTTCAAATGGATCTCATCCGTCGCGATGCAGCTGGCGAATTGTCGGCGATCATTGGACCGGCCACGATCGAGGCGGATCGTCGTAAGCGCCTGCACCGGTTTCGCAGTCGCGCTACGGTGGCGATCGAAGCGTTGAGTAGTAACGAACTGGAGCTCATTGAACGCTATGCGGCGGGGGTGAACGCCGGGCTTGCCAGCCTCAACGCCAAACCGTTCGAATATTACGTGCTGGGCGTCGATCCGCAGCCCTGGGTCCCTGAGGACTCCATGCTGGTTGCTTATGCGATGTTCATCGACCTGAATCATGAAATCGCACAACGCGACGTGCAACGCGGCTTGGCCGCAAGAATCCTGCCACCCGAGGTGTTTGCCTGGATGTACCCGGACGGAACGTCCTGGGATGCGCCGCTGCAGGGTGACGCGCGGGCTTCGGCACCGATACCGTCCGCCGACGTGTATTCGTTGCGCTCGGTCAGGTTCAAGGTGTCGCCCGCGGGCGAGTTCGATTCGCCTCCGTTGCTGGGCAGCAATAACTGGGCCGTCAGCGGCGCCTTGACGGCGTCCGGGTTGCCGATTGTCAGTAACGACATGCACCTCGGTCTGGATGTGCCGAACATTTACTATCGCGCAAGGCTGGTGTCGACCGGCACGCCCGCGGTTGACGTCAGCGGTGTTACGTTGCCCGGGCAACCATTGGTTATCGCCGGCAGCAGCGGAAGGGTTGCCTGGGGTTTTACTAACAGTTATGGCGACTGGTCCGATGCGATCGTTTTGCGACCGGGCGAAGCGCCAGGCACGTACCGAACGCCGGACGGCGACCAGGCATTCCGGATTTACGAAGAAATCATCGCTGTGAAAGACGGTGAGCCCGTGTCGCAAACCGTGCGCGAAACGATCTGGGGTCCGGTTCTCGACGGCGTTGCGTATCCGGACGGCGAAATCGCTGTCAGCTGGATTGCGCATCACGCGAGCGAGACCAATCTGCGTCTGCTGGAACTGGAAACGGCTGGCACGGTGGCAGAGGCGCTGGACATCGCGAACCATGTCACGATCCCGCCGCAGAATTTTGTTACTGGCGATGCTGATGGCAACATCGGCTGGACCATCGCAGGTGGAATACCGAATCGCACAGGGTATGACCCGCTGTTGCCGGCAGACTGGAGTGCAACGCAGGGCTGGCAAGGCTGGCTGCCGGCCGAAGATTATCCGCGGATCGTCAACCCCGAGAGTGGCCGCATCTGGACAGCCAACGCGCGTGTCGTCGATGGCGAAGCACTGCGACTGATCGGTGATGGCGGCTATGACCTCGGCGCTCGCGCCGGCCAGATTCGCGATGCCCTGTTCGCAAAAGGCCAGTTCGAACCAAGCGACATGCTGGCAATACAATTCGATGATCGCGCCCTGTTTCTTGACCGCTGGCAGAAGTTACTGGTCGAGGTTCTGGGTGACGCGGATGAGTTCGCGGAGTATCGGCGGCTGGTCACCAACTGGATCCCGCGCGCGGTTCCCGAGTCGGTCGGCTATCGACTGGTTCGTGGCTTCCGTCTCGAGGTCCGGCAACGCGTATTTGACGCGCTGATGACACCGGTGCGCGAGGCCTACGGCGACGACGTGCAACTGCGCATGAGCAAACAGTTTGAAGCACCGTTATGGTCGCTGCTGACTGAGCAACCGGAACACCTGCTGCCGGCCGGATTCGACAGCTGGAACGAGTTTCTGCTGGCGGCGGTGCGCGCCAATATTCTGTATTTAAACGAGAATTTTGACGGGCCGCTGGCGGAGCGTAGTTGGGGAGAGTTCAATACAGCCGTGATTCAACATCCGCTCAGCCGCGCGCTACCGGCCTTGTCTGCCTGGCTCGATATGCCCGCCGCACAACTGAACGGCGACGTTGACCTGCCAAAGACGCAAGGCCCGAACTTTGGCGCGTCGGAGCGTTTCAGCGTGTATCCCGGCGATGCGGCTAACAGCCTGATGCACATGCCCGGCGGCCAGAGCGGACACCCGCTGTCGGATTTCTACCGCCAGGGCCACAGCGCCTGGGTCGAAGGCCGGGCCACGCCGTTCCTGCCGGACGTCGCGCAACACGAGCTCATATTGCGACCGATGACGCGGTAACATGGCCGCTATGGCAAACAGCAGATTTCAAAGTACGAGCAGCTACGTCGCGACTGACGACCTGACGATCGCCGTCAACGCGGCCGTAACGCTGGCGCGCCCCATTCTGATCAAAGGCGAGCCGGGCACGGGCAAGACGCAGCTGGCGCAGGAGATCGCCACGTCGTTGCATAAGCCATTGCATGAATGGCATATCAAGTCGACGACCAAGGCGCAACAGGGTCTTTACGAATACGACGCTGTTGCCCGGTTGCGCGACTCACAGCTGGGCGATGATCGCGTCCACGATATTTCAAATTACATCATTCATGGCAAGGTTTGGGATGCGTTTCAATCGGACCAGCAACCGGTGTTGCTGATCGATGAAATCGACAAGGCCGATATCGAGTTTCCGAACGACCTGTTGCGAGAACTCGATCGCATGGAGTTTTTCGTTTACGAAACGAAACAACTGGTCAAGGCAGTGCATCGACCCATCATCGTTATTACCAGTAACAATGAAAAGGAATTGCCGGATGCCTTCCTGCGGCGCTGTTTTTTCCACTACATCAAATTCCCGGACCAGCAGACGATGCAAAGCATCGTCGACGTGCATTTCCCCAATCTCAAGAAAACGCTGCTGGCCGAAGCGCTGAATGCGTTCTACCGTGTGCGTGACGTACCGGGGCTAAAAAAGAAACCGTCGACTTCGGAGCTGCTCGATTGGATCAAATTGCTGTTGGCCGAAGACATTCCACCCGAGGCGCTGCGCGCGGAAGATTCGCGAACGGCGATTCCGCCACTTTATGGTGCGTTGCTCAAGAACGAGCAGGATGTGCATCTGTTTGAGCAGCTGGTATTTCTGAATCGACGCAGCGGCAACACGCCAGGCCGATAGCAGCGCCGTGTCGCGGCCATGCTGATTCCGTTTTTCTACCAACTTCGTGCCGGCGGCATGAAGACGTCTATTACCGAGCTGCTTACCCTGTACGAAGCCATGCGGGAGGGACTCGCGCGGCACAGCGTTGATGAGTTCTATTACCTGTCACGGGCTTGCCTGGTCAAAGATGAATCGCAGCTGGATCGCTTCGACCGGATATTTTCTGCCTATTTCAAGGGGGTGGAAGACTCGTTACGCGATCTGTTGCAGGACATTCCCGAGGAGTGGCTGCGGCGCCAGGCGGAATTGCACCTGAGCGACGAAGAGAAGGCGAAAATCGAGACGCTGGGCGGCTTCGAAGAGCTGATGAAGGCATTGCAGGCGCGACTCGACGAGCAGGATGAGCGGCACGAGGGTGGCAGTCGCTGGATAGGCACCGCGGGCACGTCGCCGTTTGGTGC
Organism: Pseudomonadota bacterium; assembly: GCA_027618995.1. GTDB lineage: Bacteria > Pseudomonadota > Gammaproteobacteria > Steroidobacterales > Woeseiaceae > UBA1847. The sequence goes on from JAQCGO010000003.1 coordinate 24,431, forward strand.
CTACGGCTTCAATTCCGAGGGCGTACGCATAGGCCAGTCCGGGTCGCGTAATCGCAGCGCCGTCAAAGTCTGGGATCGCCGCGAGTATCGCAATCTTGACGATTCTGTCGAGCTCGGCACACGCAATATCAAGGTGGCGCTGCGGCGCCTGCGTAAATTCGCGCGCGCGGGTGCTGCGGACCAGCTTGATTTGCCGGATACGATTGATAAGACGGCACGGAACGCCGGCATGCTCGATATTCGCATGGTGCCGGAGCGGCACAACGCGGTGAAAATTTTATTGTGCCTCGATGTGGGAGGCTCAATGGATGATCATGTGCGTATCTGCGAGGAACTGTTTTCGGCCGCACGCAGCGAATTCAAGCACCTCGAGTATTTCTATTTTCACAATTTTATTTATGAAAATTTCTGGAAGGATAATCGGCGGCGACACGCGGAACGGTATGCGACTCTCGATATCACGCACAAGTACGCATCCGACTACAAATTGATATTCGTCGGTGATGCAACCATGAGTCCTTACGAGGTTGTGTACGCCGGCGGCAGCGTGGAGCATTGGAACGAAGAGCCGGGCTCCGTGTGGATGCAGCGCTTGTTGCGGACCTACCCAAAGGCGATCTGGTTGAATCCGGAGCCGCGCCGGCGCTGGGACTACATGCCGTCAACGAAGATCATTCGACAACTAATGAACGATCGAATGTATCCGCTGACCCTTGCTGGCCTGGATGAAGGTATGAAAAAGCTGCGTTAGTTTGGAGCGGCTTGCGCGCCGAGCGCCTTGAGATCGGCAAGCACTTCGACAGAATGCGTATCGGGTTTGACTGAATTGTAATGCCTGGCGACGTTGCCGGCAGGGTCGATCAGGAAGGTTTCGCGCTTCGCGACCGTCCAGCCGAACATCTTGGTTCTTACGCCATACGCGTCGGCGGCTTTGCCGTCGGTATCTGCGAGTAGCGGAAATGGCAATTCATAATGTTCGGCAAAACTCTTGTGCGACTCCACGCCATCGAAACTTACACCGAGAATCTGCGCGTTGATTTCCCGGAATGCAAAAATATTGTCGCGAAATTCGCACGCCTCGGTTGTGCAGCCCGGCGTCTCGTCCTTCGGGTAGAAATACAATACCACCCAGCTGTCACGATAGTCTTCGAGGGAGTGCAGCTGACCGGTCTGATCGAGCAGCTCAAACTCCGGTGCTGGCATGCCAACGGTAATTTCCTCGGCGGCCGCATGGCCAGATGCGCCGACCAGGACCGAGAGAAGGACGAGTTGTAGTGAGATCGCGTATTTCATAGCGTGGACATTATAATGGCTAATCATTTGTAGCGGACAATTTATGCATGTCGCCAGCATGAAGCGCGCAATCGACAAGCAGCGGGTCGCCCTGGTGCTGCCGGGCGGCGGTGCGCGCGGTGCATTTCAGGTAGGGGTGCTAAAGGCGCTCGCAGAGCTTATGCCAAAAGCCGCCCGCAACCCGTTCGCGGTATTGAGCGGTACCTCCGCCGGCGCCATCAACGCCGTTGTGCTGGCGAGCCAGGCGCAGCGCTTTCGACATGCAGTCGCCGAACTGGAGCACGTATGGGGAAATTTCCGCTGCCACCAGGTATACCGCACCGACCATGTGACCATGCTGAAGAGCAGCCTGCACTGGATGGCGTCAATCGTGCTCGGCGGCTTTCTCGTTGGCGCACCCAGGTCATTGCTGGACAATTCGCCGCTGCGCTCGCTTTTGAGTCGAAATGTCCGATTTCCACGTATCCAGGATGCTATTGACCATGGCTATCTTGAGGCCGTTTCGGTAACGGCCGCAGGCTATGCAACCGCTCGTTCAACCTCGTTTTTCCAGGCTGCGGACAGACACCAGGGCTGGGCACGCACACGTCGCGTCGGTGTCCGGGCTGAGCTGCATCTCGACCACCTGATGGCGAGCATCGCGGTACCGATGATTTTTCCGCCGGTGCAGATCGATAGCGAGTATTTCGGTGATGGTGCAATGCGTCAGGCCACTCCGCTCAGCCCGGCAATCCACCTGGGTGCTGACCGCATACTCGTAATCGGTATTCGTGACGAAACGGCTGACAAACCGCCGTCAGGCAATGCCGCGCCGTCGGCGCCGAATTTTGCGCAGATTGCCGGCTATATGCTCGATACCCTGTTCATGGACGGCCTGTACTCTGATATCGAGCGCATGGCCCGCATCAATCAATTGATAGACGCGGTCAGCCCGGAGCACCGCGGCGGCTCGTTTGCCAAAATGCATGCGATTGACACCATGCTGGTCGTTCCCAGTCAGGATCTGCGGGTAATCGCCGCCCGACATCGCGCGGATCTTCCGTTTGCATTGCGCGCCTTGTTGCGTGGACTCAGCGGGCGCAAGCCCAGCGAGAATCGCCTGCTGAGCTTTCTGCTGTTTGAGCAGTCGTACACACGTGAATTGATTGATCTTGGCTATCAGGATGCGATGAAGGTCAAAGATCAGTTGCTGGCCTTCGTCACCGGCGCCGACGTTCCGCGCCTGTTCGCTCCCGACTGGATCCAGCGCGATCTCAGCTCCCTGCACGGTGACTAGGCTGGTTGCAGGCGGCCTCCCACAGGAGTTTGCTTGCGCGCTTCCATTTACCGGCTTTCGATAGCCTGTCTGTCGAGCTCGTTATGGCGCACCAATACCGGATCATGGGTGGTGCGCAGCGCGGTGGCCAGCTTGTCGGTCATGAAGACGGAGCGATGCTGGCCGCCTGTGCAACCGATCGCGACCGTCAGGTAACCGCGATGTACCTTGTCGTACTCGGGGATCCAGCGCTGCAGGAATGCCAGGATATCGTTGTACATGGCAATAACCGCCGGCTGTGCCTCAAGAAAGTCAGTCACTTCCTTGTCGCGCCCATTGAGGCCGCGCAATTTGAGCGTCCAGTACGGGTTTGGCAGGCAACGCAGATCAAATACGAAATCGGCGTCGGCCGGGATGCCGTTCTTGAAACCGAAAGATTCGATTAGTGCGGACAGCGTATGTAATTTGCGCCTATCAATGCGCTCGCGAATTGCATCGGCCAACTGGTAGATACTCATTCGCGATGTATCGACAATCAGGTCCGCCGCATTGGCGACCTCGGCCATAATAGTTCTTTCACTGGCAATCGCAGTGCGCAGCTCAGTGCCATGATCCGCCAGTGGGTGGCGACGTCGGGAGTCGCCGAAGCGTTGTAACAGGACGTCGTCACTGGCCTGCAGGAACAGCAATTCGGTCTGCACACCATCAGCCTGCAGCTCCGCGATCATCTTGGGTAACGACTCGACGTCCTTGCGCCGGTTCCGCGCATCAACACCGACCGCCAGGAGCCGCACAGGCTTGTCGCTGCTGCTGCGAATTTCGTCAACGACCGAGTTGAGCAGTGCCGCCGGCATATTGTCGACGCAGTAGTAGCCGAGGTCTTCCAGAACATGCAGCGCGATGGTCTTACCGGAACCAGATAGCCCGCTGATGATGATCAAGCGCATTTCGTCGGCCATAAGTCGCGTCCGCGTTGTGTGTTTTGCTACGACCCGTCAGCGGTCTTCAGGTCAATGACGACGCTTGATACATAGCTATTGATCAACGAGTCGTACAACTGATTGCTGGTATCCGCGTCACGAATTTTCTGGCGCAATGCCTGGTCGCCAAGCAGGTCCGCAATGTTGCAAATATTGGCCTGGTGAGTCGCGTCAATATCTTGCGGCACTACCAGGCCAAAAACGATGTCGACGGAATCCCCGTCGGATGAATCAAAGTCGATCGGCTCCGACAACCTGATCAACGCCGCAATAGTCGTGTCCAGGCCCGGAACGCGGCAATGAGGAAATGCCACGCCCTGGCCCAGGCCGGTACAGCCAAGCCGCTCACGCGCAATCAGGCGTGCGACGATATCTTCACTGGCGATATCCGGCAGCGACCGTACCAGGAGTTCGCTGAGAATCTCCAGGCAATGCTTCTTGCTGCGTGCTTGCGCATTGCACAAGACGTTGTCTAGCTTGATGATTTGTTCGAGCAGCATGATCGGGGGGGGCAGCTTGTGGCTAATGCGCCCGTGCGGCAGCGTGAATAGCTGACCGCACGGGCCGAGAACGGCGCTAGTCGAATCGTCTCTTTTGCGAATCTCTTGCATGATGGTCGACAAGTTTTTCTTTGTGTTTTCTCACTCGTCGATCGAGTTTGTCTATCAAATCATCAATCGCGGCATACATGTCTTCTTCAACGGCATCGGCGTAAATCGTATCGCCATTCAGATTGACGGTTGCTTCGGCCTTATGTCGTAGTTTTTCGACTGTAAGGATGCAGTGTACGTCAGAAACAAGATCAAAATGCCGTTCTATTTTTTCGATTTTGCTCTCTACATAACCACGCAGAGATTCGGTTACTTCGATGTGATGGCCTGAAACATTCAATTGCATGATTTGCTCCAATTAAAGATTGCTTGGACGATATTCGAAGAGCTAGCCGTCAACCTCCTTATGTAGTGTTCGATACGGTTTCCCGGGCCTAAATTGGGCGCCGCCTGCGTTCGCTCGACGAGGCAATATTCATGGCTTCACGGTACTTCGCGACTGTCCGTCTGGCAACTGATATTCCTTCTGCCGCAAGTAAGTTCGCGATTTTGCTGTCGCTCAATGGCTTCGCCGGATTCTCGGCACCAATCAGCTTGCGAATTTTTGCGCGAACCGACGTAGACGACTGGTCTTCGCCATCCGCGGACGACAAATGCGAGGAAAAAAAGTACTTGAACTCAAAGACGCCGCGCGGCGTGTGCATATACTTGTTGGTCGTAACGCGGGAAATAGTCGATTCGTGCATGCCGATTTCTTCGGCGACATCGCGTAGGACCATCGGTTTCATCGCTTCTTCCCCTTGCTCCAGGAAATCCGTCTGCCGCGAGACAATCGAGGTGGCCACTTTCATCAGCGTCTCGTGGCGAATTTCGAGACTCCGGATCAGCCAGCGCGCTTCCTGCAACTGGGTGCGTAGCACCGCGTGATCGCCGCTGCCGCGAAGCAGGCGTGCGTACTGCTGATTGACGGACAAATGCGGGATCCCACGGGAGCTGACTTCAACCTGCCAGTGCTTGTCGACCCGGCGCACAAATACATCGGGGATAACGTACTCTGTCGATGCAGCACTGACTGCCAGGCCAGGTTTCGGATTGCAGCTCCTGACCAGCGCCAGCGCGTCCTGTAAATCTTCCTCTGACGCCCTGAGGCTACGGCGCAACTCGCCGTAGTCGCGACTGGCGACCAGGTCGAGATGGTCCTGGGCCATGGCAATTGCGAGCGCGAGACCCTGGGTTTCGGGATCCAGCTGCTGTAACTGCAATATCAGGCACTCGGGAACGGATCGTGCGGCGACACCAATCGGATCCAGTCGTTGCACCTTGCGCAAGGTTTCTTCGACTTCGCCTACGGTAACATTGGTTTCCTCGTCGAGGTAGCTGGCAACTTCTTCGAGAGGCATCGTCAGATAGCCATCGTCGTTGATCGCATCAATAATTGCTTCGCCGATCAATGCCTGCCGTGCCGTGAAATCTTCAATTTCCAGCTGCCAGAGCAGGTGCTCGCGCAGGGTCTGGCCCGATTCGTCGGCAAAATCGGCGACCGGGCGAGCTTCACCGTTCCAGCCACCATCCTGAATGTTTTGTTCCGAGCGTGATTGCCAGATGTCTTCAGCGCGTAGGGTTTCGATCTCAGCCGTCGATTCGCCGTTGGTCTCGGGCACGTCGGGCAGGTCTTCCATCTCGAGCATTATGTTTTCTTCGAGCGCATCCTGGATTTGTGCGCTGAGATCCAGGACGGGTAACTGCAACAGCCGAATCGCCTGTTGTAACTGAGGCGTCATCGTCAGCGATTGGCCGGGCTTTAGTTGCAGCGAAAGTTTTAACATGCCATGCAATATGCCTAGAGTTTAAACTCCTGTCCGAGATACACCTCACGTACGTGGTGATTCTCAAGTATCTCGGCCGGCGAGCCCGAAGCGATCAAACTGCCGTCACTCAGTATATAGGCTCTACCGCAAATTCCGAGAGTTTCGCGGACGTTGTGGTCGGTGATTAATACTCCAATATCGCGCGCGCACAAGTGTTTGATAATGCGTTGAATATCGAGGACAGAAATGGGGTCGACTCCGGCGAACGGTTCGTCGAGTAACACGAACGACGGATTTGCAGCCAGCGCTCGGGCGATTTCCACGCGCCGTCGTTCGCCTCCCGAAAGGCTGATGCCAATGCTTGCCCGGACGTGACCCACGTGCAATTCGCCGAGCAGATTTTCGAGTTCCTGTTCGCGGCCGGCGCGGTCCAGATCCTCGCGTAACTCCAGAATGGCAAGAATGTTTTGTGCCACCGTCAGCTTGCGAAAAATGGATACTTCTTGCGGCAGGTAGCCCAGTCCCAACTTGGCGCGGCGATGCATGGGCAACGCCGTGAGATCTTTGCCGTCCAGCAGGATGCTGCCCTTGTCCGCTGCGATCAGGCCGACGATCATGTAGAACGCCGTGGTCTTGCCGGCACCGTTGGGCCCAAGCAAACCCACGACTTCGCCGCTTCTTATTTCCAGTGACAGGGTCTTGACGACTTCGCGCAGTTTGTAGCTCTTGGAGATTTCCTGAACACTGAGGAGGCTCATGGATCGGCGGCCCCGGCCTCAACCTCAATGTCTGGCGCCGGGGTATCGCCCGGCGTATAGATAATTTTTACTTTGTCGTCGCCATTGCCGGTTGACTGCGCCTTAATGCGTTGTTCGACGATGTTGTAGGCGAGGTAACTGGACGAGATTCGGTTGCCACGCTCGGTAATGACCGCATTGTCGGCAAACTCCATAATGCCGGTGGCGAGATCGTATTCGAGCTGGCCCGCCTCGCCATACGTAATCTCATCACTATCGGGTCGCCGCAAAGCAAACGTCGCCGGCGATCCCTTGATGGATGCCAGTCGCAAAGTGTGATCGCTGAATTTCAAATCGGCTGACGCGCATTCGATATGACCGTTTTCAACATCAATAATGACGTTGCCCTCAAAGCGCCACACGCTGTCCTGAAAATCGAGTTTGCTGGCGCGGCCCTGATCGGCCGACACGCCCATCTCCCCCTGGGATAAGCGCAATCCCCGAAACATCAGCATCGAATTCTTGCCGTCCCAGTCCGTCGAATCTGCGTCAAGGGAAATTGGCAACCGCAGGTCCGCCACCTGGGCACCGAGCAGGTTTGGCAGGAGCAGCAGGCAGGCGAGGCCAAGCCGCTTCAAGGTGCGAATTTCCCGTTCACGTTGGATTTCAGTTCCAGCCGATTCTCCTGCAGCGATGCTAGCATGCCGGTCGCTGTCAGGCTGCGAGCGCCGATGCGGATTTGCACGCGCTGATCCGTTTCTGCAATGTAGCTCACCGGATCCAGTTCCAGATAAGGCGTGCGTATTTCGGTGTCGTTGCCTGAGAAACCCTCACTGCTCAATGCCCGAACGTGGCCGCTAAGTCGAACTCTCTGCTCACCCTGATTGAGCAGGGCGGAATCCGCGTTAACGATCCACGGGACGTCGCTGGCAGGTGAGTAGTTGATGAGTACGTCGGTGAACACAATTTCGTCGCCGCCACGTTGTTCGGCATGTTTCGCCTGGATCTCGTACAGCAGTCCGCCGTCGGGGCCGGTGCCAAGAATGCGCGCCGATTTCAGGTAATAGCCGCGGTGCGGCGACTCGACCGCCGTATTGGATGTGTCGTCGGATTCAACTTGTCGCGCGAGGTACCAACTTCCAAGCGCAGCTGCCGTAAGCGCGACGGTGACAAAAATGTTTCGTGGGCTCACGTAGCTTCCCGCTGACGCGCACTCAGCAGCAGGTCGCAAACCTCGCGCACTGCGCCGAACCCGCCGCTCGCGTTCGTCGAATAGTCGCATGCATCGTGCAATTCCTGCATGGCATTGGCGACCGCGAAGGAAACACCAACTCTGGCAAGCAGCGGCAAGTCCGGTACGTCATCGCCAACGTAAGCGCATTCTTCCGCCGTGATACCGAGTGCCTCGACCATGCTGTCAAATGCCGCTATTTTATCGCTGCAACCCTGTACGACGTGCCGTACGCCGAGGTCATCCATGCGCAAAGCGACTGCAGCGGAGTTGCGACCGCTGATAACGGCTACTTCAACACCGGCCGCTAGCAGTCGCCGAATGCCAAAACCGTCCTGCGTGCAAAATGCTTTCGATTCGACGCCAGTATCGGACAGGTAGAAACGACCGTCCGTAAAAACACCGTCGACATCAAAGGCGACGAACCGTACGCGTGCCAGGTCGGCTGCGGGGCGTTGCACGCTCACATTATTCCTGCGCGAAACAGGTCGTGAATATTCAGAGCGCCCACCAGTCGTTGTTCCGCGTCAGATACCAGCAGTGACGTAATCTTGTTTTCCTCCATCACCCGAACGGCTTCGACTGCCAGCACATCGGCGGTGATCGTCTTGCAGTGCGTGTGCATGATCGTCTTCATCCGGGTTGTACGTACATCGACACCGTCGTCGAGCGCGCGGCGCAGGTCACCGTCAGTAAATATGCCGGCTATGCGGCCCTGTGCGTCGACAACGGCTGTCATGCCAAGCCCTTTCTCCGTCATTTCCAGCAGGCCATCGGTCAGAAAAACGTCGGGCGCGACCGCCGGGATGGCGTTATCAATCCGCATCACATCAGCCACTCGCAATATCAGCCGCTTGCCGAGGCTGCCGCTTGGATGCAACATTGCAAAGTCTTCGGCCGTGAAACCGCGAATTTTTAACAGCGCGACCGCGAGCGCGTCACCCATGGCCAGGGTCGCAGTAGTGCTGGCGGTTGGCGCCAGATTCAGCGGGCACGCCTCTTCAGCCACGCTGACATCGAGATGTACGTCGGCGGCTTTGGCCAGCGTCGATTTCGGATTGCCCGTCAGCGAGAGGAGCTTGGCGCCCATGCGCTTGACCAGGGGCAGTATCGTGACTACCTCGGCCGTCTCACCGGAATAGGAAACTGCGAGCAGCACATCCTGCGCAGTGATCATGCCGAGGTCACCGTGACTGGCTTCCCCGGGGTGCATGAAAAACGCCGGTGTGCCGGTGCTGGCGAGCGTCGCCGCAATCTTGCTGCTGATTTGGCCGGACTTGCCCATACCGGTAACGACGATGCGCCCGGACGTATCCAGGCACAGCCGGCAGGCCGCCACAAACGAGTCATCGAGGCGTTGCCGCAAGCCAGCTACGGCGCGAGCCTCGATGTCGAGCACGTCGCCGGCCAGCGCTATGAGTTGTTCATTTGTCAGTTTTTCTGCCAAGAGCGTGCCCCGGGGCAGTGAGCGTCAGTGCATTCTAACGTTTTGCAGGACAACGTAGGCATCGTATGCGAGAAAAGCCGCAAGCAGGGCGAAACCTTCAATTCGGGACAGCTCGCTTTTGCCATCGTAATCGTAGGTCATGGCGAACAAAACCAGCGTAAATGCGACCATGACGAAGATGTGCAGTGACAAAACCGATTGCTCCACTCCAATAGGCGCTATGACCGCAGCCACACCGACGACACCGAGCAGGTTGAAGATATTGGAGCCAACGATATTGCCAATTGCGAGCCCATATTCGCCGCGCAAGGCGCTGACCAGGGACACAGCCAGTTCCGGCAGGCTGGTACCGAGTGCAACCAGCAGAATGCCAATGACAAGGTCACTGACCTCGAAGTACTCGGCAATCGAAATCGACCCCTTGACCAGCAAGTGCGCGCCGAGCAAAAGCGAGACAAGACCGACCGTCAGCCAGATTATTGCCTTGCCCATTTTAATGTCTTTTGGAATTTCGGCCGCGTATTCACTCTGCATCGGGTCCGTTGACGCCGATCGAACACTGATGCGGATCAGCCAGATCAACACGATGACCAGGCCGACCAGTAGCACCACGCCGTCGATGCGGCTCAGGTAAGCGTCGAGAAACAACGACACGGTCAATAATGTCACGGCCAGCAGAACGGGCATTTCCCGGCGCATGGTCAGCGAGCGCATCGGGATGGGCCGGATGACTGCGAAGCAGCCCAGCACCAGCCCGATGTTGACAATGTTCGAACCGATCGCGTTGCCGAATGCGAGGCCAGGCTGGCCGCGGAGCGAGGCAAGTACCGAGACCATGACCTCGGGCGCCGAGGTCGCAAACCCGACGACAGTGAGACCAATGAGCAAAGGGGCGACGCCGAGGTTGCGAGCCATTGCGGCTGCGCCATGTACGAATCGATCCGCACCCCAGACCAGGAGCACGAGGCCGGACATTACGAGAAGAACGTAGCCAAGCATGAATTCGACCTGCCAATACCGGTTCGGGGCCGGTTATCATACACAAACGCAGAAGGGTGTTGGGAAGCTCGACGGTTTCCCGGTACACTGCGCGCCCAGCCAGTCTATGCAGAAACATAACGATGAATCCTGCCGCCATTAGCCAGTTGATCGAAGCCGGCTTTGACAAAGCTGAGGTCAAGGTATCGAGCGATGACAACACTCATTTTGAGGCGCTTGTCGTAGCCGAAGAATTTACGGGGAAGCGGGCGCTGGCGAGACACCAGCTCATCTATAAGACTCTGGGTACCCTGGTGGGCAATGAAATTCACGCGCTGTCGATTCGGGCTTACACGCCGGACGAATGGCGGCAACAGTCGGAATGACCGGCGTTGGATAAGCTGCTGATTGACGGTGGCGTCAGGTTGTCCGGAAAAGTCTCGATGTCCGGCGCCAAGAATGCAGCATTGCCGATCCTTGCCGGAACGCTGCTGGCAACCGAGCCAGTGCAGATCCGCAATGTGCCGCATCTCAAGGACGTGACAACGACCATCGCCCTGCTGCAAACGATGGGTGCAGAGGTCACGGTGGGTGATCGGCTGAGTGTTGAAGTCGACGCCAGAAACATCAGCCGGCTTGAGGCACCGTACGAACTGGTCAAGACGATGCGCGCATCGATTCTCGTACTGGGTCCGCTGCTGGCACGCTTCGGCGAGGCCGATGTATCGCTGCCCGGCGGCTGCGCGATCGGCGCACGACCGGTCAATTTGCACGTGGCGGGCCTGCAGGCGATGGGCGCGTCGGTCAAGGTCGAAAACGGGTTTATTAAAGCGCGCGCCAAGCGCCTCAAGGGCGCAAATATCATGTTCGACATGGTTACCGTCACGGGTACGGAAAACCTGTTGATGGCGGCTGTACTCGCCGACGGTGTGACGGTCCTTGAAAACGTGGCGCGCGAGCCCGAGGTTCTGGACCTGGCCAATTTCCTGATCGGCATGGGTGCGAGAATCGATGGTGCGGGCAGCAGCACGATTACCGTGCATGGTGTCCAGTCGCTTGGCGGCACTGAATACACGGTGCTGCCGGATCGAATCGAAACCGGCACTTACCTGGTGGGCGCAGCGATGACGGGTGGCCATATCCGGGTTGAGGATACGGCACCCGAAACACTGGACGCCGTACTGATCAAACTGCGCGAAGCGGGCGCCGATATCACCGTCGGGGACAACTGGATTGATCTTGATATGCACGGTGCGCGGCCAACCGCCGTCAATGTTCGCACAGCGCCGTACCCGGCGTTCCCTACCGACATGCAGGCCCAGTTTTGCGCCCTGAACGCGGTCGCGATCGGTACCGGTACGGTTACTGAAACGATTTTCGAGAATCGTTTTCAGCATGTTCTCGAATTGCAGCGCATGGGTGCGAATATCCGACTCGAGGGAAACACAGCAATTTGCACCGGTGTCGAGCGACTGACTGCCGCCCCCGTCATGGCAACTGACTTACGCGCCTCGGCCAGCCTCGTGCTTGCTGGTCTGGCAGCGGAAGGGCAGACACTCGTCGACCGCATCTACCATGTTGATCGTGGCTACGAGCGCATTGAGGAAAAACTGCTGCAGCTAGGCGCGACGATTCGTCGCGTCCTTTAAAGTTCGGGCGGGCGTTCGCCGACTATTATTGTCGCTGCAAATTTCTCGCCGGCGCGCAAGCCGACAATATCCACGGTGTCGCCAGGCGACGTGCCAGCGACCAGCAATCTTGCCTAGCGTTGCGACACTATGGGATCGCCATTGATTGCCAGGATCACATCACCACGCTCCAGTCCCGCGGTTGCGGCAGGGCTGTCCGGCTCGAAGCCCATCCAGCCACGTACCACCCTGCCATGCTGTTTGAGTTCTTCAATGACACCGCGTACCAGATCGACGGGTATCGCAAAACTGATACCTTCGGTGCCCGGATCCTGCTGTAGAACGGCGGTGTTGATTCCGATCAATTCACCGTGGACGTTGATCAATGCGCCGCCCGAGTTGCCGGCATTAATCGCGGCGTCCGTCTGGATATAACTTTCAAAAGTGTTCAGATCGATTTCGCCACGGCCGGTCGCACTGACGATACCCAGGGTGACCGATTTGCTCAGTCCATATGGGTTGCCAATAGCCAGCACAACGTCACTGACGCGCAATTGTCCGGAATTGCCGAGCGCGATAGCCGGAATCGGGCCCATATTGACCTTGAGCAGCGCGAGATCGGTTTCTGCATCGACGCCGATAACCTCGGGTTCGGCGAAGCGCCCGTCACTGAACTGCACATTGATCTCGGCAACGGCGTTCACGACGTGGAAATTGGTTACCAGATAACCGTCCGGGTCGATAACCACGGCGGATCCGGCGCTGGATTCGATGCGAAATCGCGGCCGCTCATCGGCCGATGAGCTGTATTCGACCAGGCGTTTCGTGTAGACGCTGACGACAGCAGGGGCGCTGATGTCCACGGCGTCGGCATAGCTGGCGGGTGCCAGCCTGCTGTTGGCCGTGAGCTCTGGCAGCAGGTCGGGGCGAAAAATAACGACGAGAAATGCCACCGCCAACCCAACAATGATTGACTGCAACACAAACAACAGCGCTGATTTTGCTCCTGACAACAAAATTACCTTGAGAATCAAACCGTTTTGGCAGTTGACCTAGCGAAAATCGCATATCCCCGTATATAATGCGCGCTCAATTTTCGCAAGCTGTCCGGGCTACTTATCATCCTGCCGAGTAATCGGGATTGCTGCAAATCTATCAGTAACGACATAAAACCAAAAACGCGCCAGACGGCGGGACGTATGGGAGTGCCTGATGAACGAAGACAACGTGGATCGCATTGATCGCAACCGGCGTCATTTTCTAACTGTAGCAACGATCACTACCGGCGTAGTCGGTGCGGGTCTTGCTACATTTCCTTTTCTGGCTTCACTGAAGCCAAGCGCAAGGGCGCAGGCGCTTGGTGCGCCTGTTGAAGTTGCTGTCGGGTCTCTGCAGCCCGGGGAAATGATACGAGTGCTGTGGCGAGGCAGGCTGGTATTCGTACTGCGACGTACGGCTACCATGCTGGAGCGCCTGGCCGACGGCCTGGACCAGCTGCGCGACCCGGATTCGGCAGAGGTCGGGCAACAACCGGTGTACGCCGTGAATGCAACACGTTCGCTGCGGCCGGAAATCCTTGTCGTCGAGGGTTCGTGTACCCATCTCGGCTGCGCGCCACTGGAAGATTTTGACCTGCGGCCGGCCGAAAACTGGCACGGCGGTTTTTTCTGTCCGTGTCATGGATCGAAGTTCGATCTGGCCGGGCGCGTATATAAGGGTGTACCCGCGCCCACCAATCTGCGCGTACCACCGTACCGATTCGTCCGGGACGACCTGATTTTGATCGGGCAGGATACGGGAGCAGCGTAATGGCCAGAATCGAAGCAGAAGTCGGCAAACCGCAGGGCGGATTCATGCAGTGGATCGACGATCGTTTCCCGTGGACTTCAACGATGAAGTATCACGTCACCGAGTACTACACCTCCAAGAACTTCAATTTTTGGTACGTGTTTGGCGTGCTCGCGATGGTCGTTCTGGTCATTCAGCTGGTGACCGGCATATTCCTGACGATGAATTACAAGCCGTCGGCCGACGAAGCATTTGCGTCAGTCGAGTACATCATGCGCGACGTGGAGTGGGGCTGGCTGATTCGCTATATGCACTCTACCGGTGCCTCGTTCTTTTTCATCGTTGTTTACCTGCACATGTTTCGGGCGATGTTGTACGGCTCGTACAAGAAGCCACGTGAGCTGATCTGGCTCATTGGCATGATGATATTTTTTGTCCTGATGGCTGAGGCATTTGCCGGTTATCTGCTGCCCTGGGGTCAAATGTCCTACTGGGGCGCGCAGGTCATAATTTCATTGTTCGGCGCGATTCCCGGCATCGGTGAGGCGCTGGTTGAGATCATCCGTGGCGATTACTCGATTTCCGATATCACACTGAATCGATTCTTTGCGTTGCATGTAATTGCGCTGCCACTGGCGTTGGTCGGGCTCGTTTTCGTGCATATCGTGGCTTTGCACGAGGTCGGCTCTAACAACCCGGACGGCATCGAGATCAAAGAGCACAAGGGGCCGGATGGCATACCCCTGGATGGCGTCGCGTTTCATCCGTATCACACGACCAAGGACCTGGTCGCGATCATCATTTTCCTGATCATTTTCTCGTTTGTGTTGTTCTTTGCGCCGGAGATGGGTGGATACTTTCTCGAACACGCGAATTTCGAGCCCGCCAATCTGAAAGCAACACCGGAACACATTGCGCCGGTCTGGTACTTCACCCCGTTCTACGCGATTTTGCGCGCGGTGCCGGACAAGCTGTGGGGCTTCATCCTGTTTGGTTCATCGGTGTTGCTACCGGTATTCCTGCCCTGGCTTGACCGGGCGCGGGTGAAGTCAATTCGCTATCGCGGCTGGATATACAAGTCCGCGCTCGGCATTTTCGTGGTTAGTTTCGTGGCGCTCGGCTGGCTGGGAACGCAACCGGCCAGCGAAACTTATGTACTCATCGCGAGAATATTTTCGGTTATCTACTTCGCGTTTTTCCTGTTGATGCCGTACTACACAACAGTCGACAAGACCAAGCCCGTGCCGGACAGGGTGGTTTGATATGAGCAAGTTGATAAAGCTGGCCGTACTCGCAGCGAGCACAGGAATCGCGGTATTTTTTCTTGCGACGCCAGGATTCGCGGCGGGCGGCGGTGCTGAGTTGCTAAAAGTGGACATTGATCCTGGCCAGATCAATTCGCTGCAGCGTGGCGCAAGGAACTTCATGAACTACTGCTCCGGGTGTCACTCGGCGCAATACGTGCGGTTCAACACCATCGGTAAGTATCTGGAATTGTCTGACGAGCAATTGATAGACAACCTGATGTTTAACGCAGAGAAAACGTTCGAGCCGATTGTCGCTGCAATGTCCGCGGCAGATGCCGAGCGCTGGTATGGTAAGGCGCCGCCCGACCTGTCATTGATGGCGCGCTCCAAGGGCGCCGATTACATCTACAGTTTCCTGAAGGGTTTTTACCTGCAGGCGGATAGCCCGACCGGCGTAGACAACCTGTATCTGCCGGGCACAAGCATGCCGCACGTCCTGTGGGATCTGCAGGGGTACCAGCGGGCCAATTTTTCGGAACATACCGAGGCTGGCGTAACGACGGTACATTTCGAGGGCTTCGAACAGGTAACCGAAGGAAACATCAGTCTCGCGCTTGCCGACGACTACGATGAATTCGTTCGCGATACTGTCAATTTCCTTGCCTATATTGCTGAGCCAATTCGCGCCGAGCGGCGCAAAATCGGTACTTGGGTAATCATGTACTTGCTGGTATTCCTGATCATCGCCTACATGCTCAAGAAACAAGTCTGGAAAGACGTTCACTGATCACTTCGATCAGCGTCAACAGTAGGATTTCCGAGGAAAAGCATGATGGCAGTTATCGCCAATAGACGTTCCGTAATGACCTTGTTTTCAAGGCCGACCGACATCCATAGTCACAGAACGCGGCTGGTGCTGGCAGAGAAGAACATCAACATCGAGATCGCCAGTGTTCTCGGGCCTGAGTTGCCGGAAGACCTGATGGATCTGAATCCCTACCACACGGTGCCCA
Organism: Pseudomonadota bacterium; assembly: GCA_027618995.1. Taxonomy (GTDB): domain Bacteria; phylum Pseudomonadota; class Gammaproteobacteria; order Steroidobacterales; family Woeseiaceae; genus UBA1847. The sequence goes on from JAQCGO010000003.1 coordinate 40,387, forward strand.
CCCTGGTCGATCGCGACCTCACTCTGTATGACTCGCGAGTCATCATCGAGTATCTGGACGAGCGCTTCCCGCACCCGCCTTTGATGCCCGTAGATCCGGTGATGCGTGCACAGTTTCGACTCGCGCTGTTTCGCATCGAGTCCGATTGGTATTCAATCGCCGAAGAGACGGAATCGACCAGCGATGGGAAACTCAGCAGCAAATCACGCAAATTGCTGCGTGAGAGTATTTTGCAGAGCAGCGAACTGTTCGCCGCGCGCCCGTTTTTCCTGAGTGATGAGTTTTCATTGGTTGACGCCAGCATCGCGCCAATCTTGTGGCGATTGCCGCTGTATGGAATCGAGCTGGGCGGTCAGGCCGCGCCGATAGAGCAATACATGAGCCGTGTATTCGCGCGCCGTTCGTTCCGCCAGAGCATGACTGAACTCGAACAGGAAATGCGGATTTAGTGTTATCGCTGGCAGGCTTGTGCGCCAGCTTATGTCACGAACGGCCATGCCGCGCGAAACAGTGTTAAGCTTGGCGCTGGGGAAATAATGACCGGGCGTAGAAAATCTTGAAAAATTCAAGCCGCTCGAAGAGACCCTACCTGATTCGTGCCATGCACGAATGGATGGGGGACAACGCGCACACACCACACATCGTGGTGGACGCTGGTGTCGATGGCGTCAGTGTGCCGCGCGAGCATGTCAAGGATGGCAAAATCATCCTGAATATCAGCGACACGGCCGCACATAATCTCAAGCTCGACAATGATGCGATCAGTTTTCGCGCGCGCTTCTCAGGCGTGCCATTTGACGTCTGGATTCCAATGCGAGCGGTGCTGGGTATTTATGCTCGGGAGACCGGACAGGGCATGATTTTTTCGCACGATTTGGATACTTCGGCCGAACAGGCCGTGCAAACCACGGCTGACGTGGTTACGGAACGCCGTCGCCCGCACCTCCGCGTCGTCAAGTAGCAAGGCTCCGCTACAAAGAGGCATCCACAGGTCGGAATGCGTCGCGAATCCATTCGACGTGCGTTTCTGCGTGGGCGTTGACGTCTATGCCGACAACATCGAACCGTACCGTGTGGTTGGTGTAGCGCGGATTCCATGCCAGGTACAGTGCGGTAGTTCGAATCAGTTTTTGTTGCTTGCGCCGGTCAATAGTGAGGCCGGCGGAAACAAACGATTTGCTGCCGCGGAAACGCACCTCGACGACGACCAGGCATTTGTCGTCGAGCATGATGAGGTCAAGTTCGCCAAGTCGACACTGAAAATTCCGTTGTATCGGAGTCAGGCCCTTTTCCCGCAGGAACGTAAGCGCCAGATTTTCAGCATTCGCACCTACATCTCTTGTCTTTGCCCGGACCACAACTCGTCATCTTCGGTCGTCGATTGCGGCAATTCGGCCGCATTACCAATGTCCCGGATCGGGCCGCCCGGAAGTTCGATGTCGGGCATGGGCACGGGCTCCCCTCCCTGAAATTTCGCCCATGCCATGCGCCGCCTTACGCGGCCATCCGGGTCGAGGTAGAGCTGGCCGGTTGCACCATCCAGCTCCGGCATTGCACCTATTCTCGCCGCGTAAAGGGCAGCGATTAGTTGATAGGCGTCGTAGCCCATCGCGTGCAAGCGTCCAAGACGGCGCTCATCCGGAAAATTCTGCTCGAAAACCGGCGGCAGGTGTTCTATCCAGACCTGTGGCGCAATGACCCACGGTGTGTCCGCAAACATGATGCCGTTGAGGTCGCTGTTGGACCGACCATCCTCGGTGTAGATCGACGACGTGGCATAGGCGGGGAGGTCGCCGGAGTAGTGAAACTTCAATTGCGACTTGAGCAATCGTCCCGCGGGTGCGTCGGCGGCGAGAAAGACAAAATCGGTGTCCTGACGCCGGCGTGGATCAAACTGCAGCGGCGACCCGATGTTGGCTCGCAGCCGTTGATATCGTCGCACGCTGTCGGACAATCCCATCAGGTCTTCGATTGTGTTCGAAAAATCCTGGTTGGCCGGTGTGTAGCTGCGGTAGTCGAGCAACGTTCCGCCAAGCGCCTCGAATTCCGTCGTGAAACTCGACAGGACGCGCCGGCCCCACTCATTGTTCGGCACCAGTGCAACGCCGCGTAAATGCCCGTCAGCAATAGCGCGTTCGGCTGCACTGCGTGCCTCGTCCTCCGGCGCCAGCGCGAACTGATACAAGCCTGGTGGCGCGAGCATGTCATCCGGCAGGTAATTCAGGGTTAGCAGCGGCACGGGTACCAGCGTGTCGTTTGCCAGCGATACAACGCTGTCCCTGAGCAACGGGCCGACAACAAACTCTGCGCCGTCCGAAACCGCGGTCGTATAGGCAGCGCTCGCTCCGCCTTCGGAGTTGACGTCGTAGACGCGAATCGTCTGGTACTCGTCGAGTCCTTCGAGGGTCGAAAAATAGGCGCCCAGGAATCCATTTTGTACGGCGTGACCGGCTCTGGCCGCGCCACCGGATAGCGGCAACAGCAGCGCGATCTGTTTCGGATAATCGAGAATGAGTTCTTCGGGTAGCTCAAGTCGATTGATAACGACCATGGCCGGATGACCGAAGTGATTATCGCGCCAGCGGACGGCCCCATTCGTCCAGGCAATGCCCTGTTGGCCGGTCGCAGTTGCAAGTGACCCCAGTGACAGCCAGGCGCGCGTATCCGCATCACGAGTCAGCTCGGCGCCGGCACGCAGGTCCTTCGGTTCGCTAAGCAGCAACGCTTGCCACAAATGCCAGCGATTTTCTTCGATGTCGTTGCGATTCGATAACAGCGACTCACGTTGCGTCATGAGTTCCACGGCGCGGGCCGGGTCCCGCTTCTGGATCCATGCGTCGGCACGCAGCGCGTCTACCCGCAGCCGGCGGCTACGTGGCAACGGTTTCCGGCTCATGGTTTCAAGCACCTGCAATGCCTGATCTGCGTCGCCGCGATACAGCATCAACGCTGCTGAGTTCGTGTTCCAGAGTTGCCGTGCCTGGGTGTCACTCGGTATCGCTACGTCGGCAAAGGCTTCGCGCGCGCGCGTCGCATCGCCGGCATCCAACCACTGCTCGACGGCCAACAGGGTCAGACGGTCGCGAGCCGGGCCGCTGGTCCGCGACGCCAGATCACTGTACGCGGCGGCGGCATCACGATGCTGCCCGTTCAGAGCGAGTCGCTCCGGGCGACTTTCGCCGGGCGTGCCGCTGGTGCCTCCACCCGCGGTCTGGCATGCGCCAATCGCGAGCGATAGCAGCAACACTGAAGCAATTCTTGCTAATCTCGGAGTGATGAACTTATTCATAACCAAACTTTCATAGCCAAAGCACACGGTCCTTCATGACGGGCACATTATTTGTTGTGGCAACGCCGATTGGCAACCTGGAAGATCTGTCGCCGCGAGCACGCCAGACACTCGAAGCTGTGGATTTGATTGCCGCCGAGGATACCCGCCACACCGGTCGATTACTATCGCATTTCGGCGTGAAAACACCGCTTTTTGCGCTGCACGACCACAATGAAGAGAAGGTTGTGCAGACACTGATGGCCGAACTGATCAAGGGCAAGAGCGTCGCGTTGGTTTCCGATGCCGGTACGCCGCTGATCAGCGATCCGGGCTATCGCCTGGTATCCGGCGCGCATGCAAACGCCATTCGCGTTGTGCCCGTCGCTGGCCCATGCGCTGTGACAGTCGCGCTCTCAGCGGCCGGGCTACCGACCGATCGCTATTGTTTCGAGGGTTTCTTGCCAGCGAAACAAAAAGCGCGCCGCGACCGAATCGCCGCATTGGTTAGGGAATCTCGCAGTATCGTTATCTATGAGTCAGTACATCGCATTCGAGACTGCTTTGCCGATCTGGTCGCCGCATTTGGCGACGACCGACCGGCATTTGTCGGCCGTGAGCTGACCAAGATGCACGAGCAGTGTGTCCAGGCGCCGCTGGCCGGTCTTCTGCGTCAGCTGGATGAGGGTGATATTCCCGCGAAGGGTGAATTTGTCCTGATCGTTACCGGCAGCGATGAGACGCCAGCATTGTCCCTGGATATTGACGATTTGCTCCGTGACCTGGCCGAACACTTACCGCCCAAAACAGCCGCGAAGATCGCCGCAAATGCGACCGGCGAGAGTCGCAATGATCTGTATCGGCGTCTTCTGATGCTGGCTGATCGCAAGTAGCGATGTTGCTCCCGACGATCCCGAAAGCGGCCATCTAAGCGGGGGACAGAGTTGGCATACGTGGACTCCGGGCCCGTAACGGTTCGCCAAAAATGGCCCTGACTTTTGGATCGGACCGATGCCCCTGTTTCGCCGTCTGCCAGGGTGTAGAATCCGCGGTCCAAGAAAGTCGGAGTCGACAAGGCAATCGCTGTAGCGCAAGACGTTGCAGAGGAAAGTCCGGGCTCCTTCGGACAGGGCGCCAGGTAACGCCTGGAGGGCGCGAGCCCATGGAAAGTGCCACAGAAAATATACCGCCGGAACTGGTCTTCGGACCCTGCCCGGTAAGGGTGAAAAGGTGCGGTAAGAGCGCACCGCGCGACTGGTAACAGTTCGCGGCACGGCAAACCCCGCCTGGAGCAAGACCAAATAGGGGAGCAGCAGAGAGTCTGCACCGCCGGTTCCGAGCGGGCTCCCGGGTAGGTCGCTAGAGGCAGTCGGTGACGGCTGTCCCAGATGAATGATTGCTCTCGACAGAACCCGGCTTACTGTCGGCTCCGACTTTCTTGGTCTTGCCGTCGACCGGGGTCAGTGCCCTTTTCCGACCTAATGTGGTTTCAGTCCAAACTGGGTTGTAAAACGGCTCTGACCTTAACTATACCCATCTAATCAAAGGCTTACGTGGACTTTCCGGCAGCCCGACTGGCCTTTTGCGCGAGCGCGCCTGATACGGTCCTTGCGGTCCTGAAATCAAGCCCTGTCGGCGCTCGCCGACCCAAGTCTCAGGCTTTATCGAAGAAATGCCCGTAAGCGCATGATTTAATAGGCGAGGACCTTGCCACAATTTGCCCGATTTGGGCCACCGATATGCCCCTAAGTCCCTGTACAACAAGAAATAATTGCCAAGGCTTGTTGACGCTTCGGAGGCCTCGACCTTATAGTGTTGGAAAGTGGAAAAAAGTGGGAGGGAATGGGCAAGTTGCCCGGGATTCGCGCCAGAAGAGCGGAGCCGGGGCCGTCCGCGTCATCGTGTTCAGAGGGGCCAGCAAAGTTGTGTTGGACGCCAAGGGGCGTCTTGCAATACCGACCCGGTATCGGGAGCGGCTGGCTTCCCGTTGTGCGGGCCAGATTGTGGTAACGGTCGACAAGGATCACTGCCTCCTGATCTATCCATTGCAGGATTGGGAAGAGCTTGAACGAAAACTGGTACGGCTGCCGAGCATGAACAAAGTCGCGCGAAATATTGTGCGGATTATGGTCGGTTACGCCACCGAGGTCGAGATGGATGTCAACGGACGCATTCTTGTCTCGCGCGAACTTCGCGATTTTGCGGGACTGGACAAGGCCACGATGTTGATTGGGCAGGGCAACAAATTTGAATTGTGGGATGAAGACGCCTGGGTTGAAAAACGGGATGCATGGCTGGCCGGTGGTGATGACGGTGACCTGCCGCCGGATCTTGAATCAATTTCGTTCTAGGGCGGACGTCATCCAATGAGCGGTAACACGCATGTGCCGGTGCTACTGGAACAGGTACTGGAAGGGTTGGATATAAGACAGGACGGTTGTTACGTCGATGGGACATTCGGACGCGGAGGGCATGCAAGCGCAATTCTCGAACGACTGAATGTGAACGGCAGTTTGATCGCGATTGATCGCGATGCACAAGCGATTACGTCAGCAGCAGCGTCACTGGCAAATGATCCGCGAGTGCAATTGATAAGGAGCGACTTTGCAAACTTGGCGACATGCATGGGGGAAAGGGGGCTTACGGGACAAGTCGACGGTTTGCTCCTCGACCTGGGCGTCTCATCTCCGCAACTTGATGAAGCCGATCGAGGCTTCAGTTTTCTCCGCGACGGGCCGCTCGACATGCGCATGGATACGCAGCAACGACTCGACGCCGCAGGCTGGCTCGCCGGTGTGGAAGAAAAAACCTTGAAAAAGGTCTTGTATCAATACGGTGAAGAGCAGGATGCACCGCGCATCGCGCGTGCCATTATTGCGTCACGCGCGACGGCAAAGATTGATACCACCGGACGCCTTGCCGACATCGTCGCGTCGGTGGTGCCCGCGCATACGCGCAAGAAACATCCGGCAACGAAAACATTCCAGGCGATTCGCATCGTCATCAACGACGAATTGCGCCAGCTTGAAGCCGTGCTCGAACAATCGATCACCGTCCTGCGCCGCGGCGGCCGTCTTTGTGTTATCAGTTTTCATTCGCTCGAGGATCGAATCGTGAAGCGATTCATGCGGAATGCCTCGCGTGAGACCGAGCAGTATCGCGGTATGCCGAATGTGCCGGCCGAATTTCAACCGCGCTTGCGACTGGTCGGCAAGGATATCGTCGCTGCGAGTGCTGAAATCGCGGCCAACGCCCGTGCGCGAAGTGCCAGGTTGCGTGTAGCGGAGCGCACCTGATGGAAGCAACCACCAGGCGACAGCCATTCCTGCTGGTGATCGTCTTTGCCCTCGTCTGTGTCCTCAGCGCAATTGCGCTGGTTTACACAAAACATGAGTCGCGCAAGCTATTCGTCGAACTTGAGAGCCTGACGCATGCACGGGATGACCTGAATATCGAATGGGGTCAATTGCAAATCGAGCAGAGTACCTGGGCTACACACGCACGTATCGAACAGGTCGCGACCGACGATTTGTCACTGGTGCGACCGACCAGTGCGGAAATTTTCGTAATCGAACGACAATGACACGCGGCGCCGAAACAAAAAATCAAACTGCACAACGCTTCGTTGGCAGGGTCACACTGGTAGGTGTATTCTTTACGCTGCTGGCTGTTTCGCTGGTCGCGCGCGCGGTACATCTGCAGGTATTTAATACAGAATTTTTGAACCGTCAGGCCGACTCGCGCCATCTGCGCACAGAAGTCATTACTGCGCATCGCGGCACAATAACTGATCGCAATGGCGAGCCACTCGCGATCAGTACTCCAGTTGACAGTGTGTGGGCGAACCCGAAAGAGCTGGCGCTCGCCGAAGACAAGATACCGCAGTTGGCCCGAGTGCTCGAACTCGATGAGCAGTCGCTCATTCGGCAGATAACGTTCAGCATGAATAAGGATTTCGTTTACCTGCGGCGCCACCTGAGCCCGGACAGGGCAGAGGCAGTGATGGCGCTGAAACTGCCCGGCGTAAATATTCAACGCGAGTACCGGCGTTACTATCCGGCCGGCGAGGTCGTCGGGCATCTCGTAGGGTTCACTGATATCGATGACAAGGGCCTGGAAGGGCTCGAGCTCGAATTCAATCACTGGCTGGCCGGTGAATCGGGCGCCAAGCGGGTGCTGAAGGATCGCCTCGGGCGTTCCGTGGAGAATGTCGAGAGCATCCGTCCGCCGCATCACGGCAAGGACTTGCGCACCAGTATCGACTTGCGCATTCAGTACGTGGCGTACCGCGCACTGAAAACGGCCATCCAGGCGAACAATGCCGAGTCCGGGTCTATAGTCGTGCTGGATACACAAACCGGTGAAGTGCTGGCGATTGCGAACCAGCCAACGTACAACCCGAACGATCGCTCGCAGATGCTGCCGGAGCGTTATCGCAATCGTGCCATCACCGACATCTTCGAGCCCGGCTCGAGTATCAAGCCGCTGGTGGTGGCCGCTGCACTTGAAAGTGGCCGCTATCGCCCAAGCAGTGTCATCGATACCTCGCCCGGGTTTGTGAAGGTTGGTGCGAAGACGATTGAAGACAAGCACAATCTTGGGCGCATCAGCCTGACCACAATTCTGGCGCGGTCCAGCAACGTCGGTGCAACCAAACTCGCAATGTCGCTGCAGCCGGATCAGCTGTGGCAGACGATGACGGAATTCGGATTGGGCTCATTGACCGCAAGCGGCTTTCCAGGTGAGTCCGCGGGCACGTTGACACATTTTAATCACTGGCAGCCGATCAGTCAGGCGACGCTCGCCTACGGCTATGGCCTGTCGGTTACTCCACTGCAGCTGGCGCAGGCCTATGCGATGCTCGGTAGTAATGGCGTGATGCACCCCGTCTCGCTGGTTGCCCTTGATCAGGCCGGCGATGGCGCGCAGCTGGTGTCAAAAGAATCCGCGCTCGCTGTGCGCCGCATGCTCGAAGAAGTTGTGCAGCCGGGCGGAACGGGAACGGGTGCGGCTGTTGCGGGATATCGAATCGCCGGCAAGACGGGAACCTCCTGGAAATTCGCGGCCGGCGGATACTCGAAGGACAAATACATTGCGATTTTCGCGGGCCTCGCGCCGGCCAGTAATCCACGGTTGGCAGCGGTTATTGTTATCGACGAACCGAGCGGTGAGTTGTATTACGGCGGCGACGTGGCGGCCCCGGTCTTTGCAGACATCATGGCAGACTCGCTGCGCCTGCTGGCGGTACCTCCCGATGCTTTGCCGGCGCGTGACCCCAACAGCGCCATGCAGGCAATGAGTCGATGAGCATGCCGGCTGAATACGTGCAACAGACCATGACTCTGACCGAACTGTTGCGGGGCTTCGCCGACGCGCCGGAGATCGCGGTGTATGGCATCCACAGTGACAGCCGCAATCTGCAGGCCGGCGACGTGTTTCTCGCCTGCCAGGGAATCAGCAGTCACGGCGTTGACTACGCGGCTGCCGCCATCGCCGCCGGTGTCGCTGCTATCGTATATGACGCGAGCAGCGCCGCAGCACCTGAAGGTGCACCAGGTGTCCCCGTCATTGCGGTCGACAACCTCGGCAAACATCTCGGCACGATTGCGAATCGCTTTTATGCGTCACCGTCAGCAAGTGTTCGGGTAATCGGCATCACGGGGACCAACGGCAAGACCACGGTTGCCTGGCTGATTGCGCAATGTCTGGAACGGCTGGGTGAAACCTGCGGCTACATTGGCACTCTCGGCGCCGGTATTGGCACGGTCGATATGAACGCGAGCATGACGACGCCGGCCACGGTCGAGCTGCATGCACAACTGGCCGATTTTCGGGCGGCCGGCGCTACCTTTGCTGCCCTCGAGGTATCGTCGCATGCGCTGGCGCAAAATCGCGTCGACGGCGTCGCATTCGATACGGTGATGTTTACGAATCTGAGCCGCGATCATCTCGACTATCACGGCGACATGCAAAGCTATGGAGATGCGAAGGCCCGGCTGTTCTCCGAATACAGCGCCAAGCAACACATTATAAATCTGGACTCCGAGTTCGGTGCCCGACTGGCCGAGCGTTGCGGCCAGGATGTCGTGACCGTTTCCACGAAATTTGATCGTGTCGCAAACGGGCGGCCGTATGTATTCGTACGCTCGGTAGTAGCAAATGCGTCGGGTTCACAGGTCAAAGTAATCAGCTCATGGGGCGAAGCGACGATCGCGTTGCCGTTGCCGGGCGACTTCAATGTAGCGAATGCAGCCATGGTTCTGGCATTGCTGTTGAATCAGGGCGTGCCGATCGACAAGGCCGCGGCCGTGCTCGGCGAAGCCGGCGCGCCGCCCGGACGAATGCAGCGTGTGCCCGGGGCCATGGCCGCGCCGGCTGTCTATGTGGATTTTGCGCACACGCCGGAAGCACTGGACGTGGTGCTGCGCGCATTGCGCGCACATTGCCGCGGCCAATTGTGGTGTGTATTCGGTTGTGGCGGTGATCGTGACAAGGGCAAGCGACCACAGATGGGGCGCATCGTCGAGCATCGTGCGGATCGTGCGGTCATCACGAGCGACAATTCGCGCAGCGAAAAACCGGCCGACATTTTTGCCGCTATTGCCGCAGGTCTGCAGCACCCGGAAGCGGCGGTCGTGATCGAGGATCGCGCCACCGCAATTGCCTGGGCGATTGCAACGGCGGCGGCAAACGATGTAGTGCTCGTCGCCGGCAAAGGGCATGAGAACAATCAGTCCGATCTGGCGCTGGCCAGTGCAAATCTGGCGCTGCGCGCGGTGGTGACGAGATGAATTCGATGCTGTCAACCGCAGCAGCGGCGATGCAGGGATCACTGCAGGGCGCCGATCGTATTTTCGACGGCGTCAGCACGGATACGCGAACGATCAGTCGCGGCCAGTTGTTCTTTGCGCTGCACGGGCCGAATTTCGATGGCGGCGAGTTTGTCGACATGGCGACTGAGAAGGGCGCGGCGGGCGCCGTTGTGACTGCGCCGACGAGCGCGAAGCTCGCGCAAATCAAGGTCGCCGACACGCGTCTCGCCCTGGGCCAGCTCGGCGCAGCCTGGCGGCAACAACACGCAGCGACCGTTGTTGGTGTGACCGGCAGCAATGGAAAAACCACGCTCAAGGAAATGATTGCGGTCTGCCTTGCGCAAGTCGCACCAACTCTCGCGACGGCAGGTAACCTCAACAACGATATCGGTATGCCGTTGATGCTGCTGCGCATCAACGCGACGCATCGCTACGCGGTGTTGGAGATGGGCGCGAATCATGGCGGCGAGATCGCGTACCTGACCGCACTCGCTCAGCCGCAGGTCGTTGTTATTAACAACGCCGGTACCGCGCACCTCGAAGGCTTCGGCTCGATTACCGGTGTGGCCGAAGGCAAGGGAGAAATTCTGCGCGGTGAGCCACGCCCGCGTTACGCGATTCTCAACAACGATGACAACTTCTTCGAGTACTGGCGTTCGCAGGTCGACGATGTCGAGGTAATCAGCTTCGGCCTGACCGACGTGGCCGATGTTTTCGCGAGCGCGGTCGAGGCCGGCAAAGGCGCGACGGCTTTCCGCCTGCATTTGCCCGCAGAGACAATCGACATAAGGCTGCCGTTCGTGGGCGCCCACAACGTACGCAATGCCTGCGCGGCGGCAGCGGTTGCCGTGGCACTGAAGATATCGGCGGCGCAAATCAAAACCGGCCTTGAGTCGCTGTCGCCGGTGGACGGGCGACTGCAGCCGGCTCTCGGTTTGCACGGTGCAACGCTGTACGACGACAGCTACAACGCAAACCCGGTATCGGTCTGCGCGGCAGCAGAGTTTCTCGCAACACTAAAAGGCGAGAACTGGATAATACTCGGCGACATGGGTGAGCTTGGCGATGTTGCAGCGGCGCTGCACCGCGACGTCGGTGCGGCATTGCAAACGGCCGGTATCAATCGCCTGTTTGCGACCGGCCTGCTGAGCCGCGAGACGGTCGCTGCGTTTGGCGTCGGCGGGGCATGGTTTGCGGCGATTGACGAACTCATTGCCGGTGTGAGCAGTGAACTGCGCGCCGATGTGAACGTGCTGGTCAAAGGATCGCGTTCGGCACGCATGGAACGAGTCGTGAGTGCTATCAGGGCGCCACAGCCGATGCGGCAGGAAGCCTGACATGTTGCTCTACCTGACAAAATACCTGGCGCAATTCGAGTCCGGCTTCAGCGTATTCAACTACCTGACGATGCGAGCCATTCTCGGCGCACTTACCGCACTAGTGCTGTCGTTCGTGATTGGTCCACGCATGATCAGGAAGCTGAGCAGCAATCAGATCGGTCAACCGGTGCGTGACGACGGTCCGGATACCCACCTGATCAAAGCTGGCACGCCGACCATGGGTGGTGCGCTGATCCTGACATCCATTTCAGTCAGCACTTTGCTGTGGTCGGATCTGGAGAACATGTTTGTCTGGATAGTGTTGTTCGTCACCCTGGCATTCGGTGTCATCGGATTTGTTGACGACTACAAGAAACTCATACTGCAGAATCCGGCTGGCATTTCAGCGAAACAGAAGATTTTCTGGCAGTCGATCGCCGCAATAATTGCGTCGGTGTCGCTGTACTACTGTGCCGAGCTGAACGGCACGCTGGATACGGCAACGGCGCTGCTGATCCCTTACTTCAAGAACTGGACCATTCAGCTCGGCATGTTGCAGATGGTCGTGACCTACCTGTTTATCGTTGGCTTCAGTAATGCGGTCAATCTGACCGACGGACTTGATGGGCTGGCGATCATGCCAACGGTCCTGGTCGGTGGTGCACTTGGCTTGTTCGCCTACGTCACCGGCAATGTGAACTTCGCTGCCTATCTCGATATTCCCTACGTTGCAGGTACCGGCGAAATCATGGTGTTTTGTGCAGCACTTGCGGGCGCGGGTCTTGGCTTCCTCTGGTTCAACACCTACCCCGCACAGGTTTTCATGGGCGACATCGGTGCGTTGTCGCTGGGTGCTGCGCTGGGCGCGGTGGCCGTGGTTGTGCGGCAGGAGATCGTGCTCGCCATCATGGGCGGCGTCTTCGTCATTGAGACCCTGTCTGTGATCATCCAGGTGGTCTCTTTCAAATTGACCGGCAAGCGCGTATTTCGCATGGCGCCACTGCACCACCACTTCGAACTGAAAGGCTGGGCGGAACCGAAGGTCATTGTTCGCTTCTGGATCATTACCGTCATCCTCGTGCTGGTCGGCCTCGCGAGCTTGAAATTACGATGAACGCGATCGGGAAAAGCAACACGGCATACAAGAATCTCGTCGTCGGCCTTGGCGTGACCGGGCTGTCGATTGCGCGTTACCTGCGTCGCAGTGGTATGGATGCGAAGTTTGCAGACAGCCGCGACAATCCTCCCGGTATCGACGAATTGCGGAGCACATGGCCGGACGCCGAGGTCGCGCTGGGCGTGATGCGTCTGCCTGATAACGTCGATCGAATCATCGTGTCGCCCGGCGTTGCTGACAACGAACCGCTGTTGAAGAAAGCGCGCAGAGCGAGAATCGAAATCGTATCGGATATCGAATTGTTTGCGCGCGAAGCCGCGGCGCCGTTTGCGGCGGTTACCGGATCGAACGGCAAGAGCACGGTCACAACCCTGCTCTATCACATGGCGCGCGCCGCGGGCAAAGAGACGCTCGCGGGTGGCAACCTCGGCGAACCTGCTCTCGACCTGCTGGATCGGCCGCAGCCGGACCTGTTTGTACTGGAACTGTCGAGCTTTCAATTGCAGCGCACGCAATCCTTACCCGTGGCCGTTGCGGTCCTGCTCAACGTATCGCCGGATCACCTGGACTGGCATACCAGCGAGCGCGAATACCGCAACGCCAAATATCGCGTGTTTCGCGAGGCCAGGGCGGCTGTGATCAACCGCGCCGACAAACGGGCGATCAAGGAAACGCGGCGTTTCGAACGCCTGATCAGTTTCGGGCTGGACGAGCCGGCCGACGGCCAGTACGGCTTGCGCCAGGATGGCGGTATCAGTTACCTCGCCCGTGGCAATACCTTGTTGATAGCGACCGCGGATATCGCCATGTACGGGCGCCACAATCACGCGAATGCTCTCGCCGCGCTTGCCGCCGGTGAGCTGTTGGGCTTCGAGGCCTCGTCGATGTTGCAGGTGCTCAGCGAATTTCCGGGCTTGCCGCACCGCATGCAGTTTGTGGCGCGTAAAGGTTCAGTGAACTACATCAATGATTCCAAGGCGACCAATGTCGCGGCGGCCGTCGCGTCGGTTGACTCGGTCGCGAGCATGATCGTCCTGTTGGCTGGCGGTCTCGGCAAGGGCGGCGAATTTGGCGAGCTCGCCGCCGCGCTGGAAAACAAACTACGGGCCGCGGTTCTGTTCGGTACCGATGCGGGCAAGATTGCCGCCGCGCTCGATACTGTCATGCCAGTCTATTTCGCGACCGACATGGTCGACGCGGTGCAACAGGCTGCCGCTTATGCCGAGAGTGACGATACCGTTTTGCTCGCACCGGCCTGCGCGAGTTTTGATCAGTTTGCCAACTACGGTGCACGTGGTGATGCATTCCAGCTTGCGGTCGAGGCATTGCCGCGATGATGACCAATGCCATCATGCCGTTCCCGGCGCATCTCAAGACATCGTTCAAGATTGACCCTTGCATGCTGTTGATCGTCGCCGCCTTATTGCTGGGAGGCTTCGTAATTCTTGCGTCGGCCTCGATAACGGTGTCCGACAATGTCGTTGGACAACCCTTCTACTATGTCGAGCGGCAGTTACTTGCGGCATTGCTGGGCGGTGCGGCTGCATTCGGTTGTCTGCTGTTGCCGATGCGTGTCTGGCAGGCGCTGAGTCCGGTCATGCTGTTGGTTTGTCTTGCGCTGCTCTGCGTGGTGTTGGTGCCGGGCATCGGTGTTGAGGTCAATGGCGCGACGCGCTGGGTGCGAATCGGTTTCATGAATCTGCAAGCCTCTGAACCCGCTCGTTTATGCTTGCTGATTTATCTCGCCGGCTATGCCGTGCGCCAGCAGAAAAAACTGCGCGAGCGTTTCGTCGGGTTTCTGCGGCCCATGCTGGTGCTGATCACGATCTGTGCCTTGTTGCTCGCACAGCCTGACTTCGGCGCGGCAATCGTACTGCTCGCGACCGCATTAATTGTCCTGTTTGTGGCTGGCGCCCGTATACGAGACTTCCTGCTGTGTTTTTCCGCAGCGCTGCTGGCGATGACGGTGCTCGCGCTGACCTCCCCTTATCGATTGAAGCGACTGACCGCTTTTCTCGATCCCTGGGCGGACCCGTTTGATTCCGGATTTCAGCTGACACAGTCACTGATAGCGATCGGCAGGGGTGAGTGGTTTGGCGTGGGTCTTGGCGGCAGCGTGCAAAAACTGTTCTACCTGCCAGAGGCGCACACCGATTTCGTGTTCGCGGTGTTTGCCGAGGAGTTCGGACTGTTCGGCTCGTTGCTACTGGTTGGCCTGTTTCTCGCTTTGCTCTGGCGCATTTTCAAACTGGCGCGTCGCGCTGTCGACGCGGAGTGCTATTTCGAAGCCTATCTGGCGATCGGTATCGGAACCTGGCTCGGTCTGCAGGCATTCATCAATGTCGGTGTCAATATGGGCCTGTTGCCAACCAAGGGTCTGACGCTGCCGTTGATCAGTTACGGGCGCAGCAGCCTGATCGTCACTATGGCGGCGGTCGGCCTCCTGATGCGTATCCATCACGAACTCGAAGTTGACGCGAAGCCGGTCAACCGCACGCGGCGGGGTGCAACATGAACGCAGAGCGCATGCAGCGGCCGATTCTTGTGATGGCGGGCGGCACCGGCGGGCATGTCTATCCCGCGCTGGCAGTTGCACGCGCGCTGCAGGCGCGCGCGCAGGACATCGTCTGGCTTGGCACGCACCGCGGCATCGAAAGCCGCGTAATTCCTGCCGCGGGCATCGATGTCGAATGGATCAGTGTCCGCGGGCTGCGACGCAAGGGCCTGATGGCTTTGTTGGTCGCACCTTTTCAACTGGCCTGGGCACTGCTGCAGGCCATCAGCGTCATTCTGCGTCGCCGTCCCTCTGCCGTACTGGGCATGGGCGGCTTCGTATCCGGGCCGGGCGGACTTGCTGCCTGGCTAACCCGTCGGCCGCTCGTCATACACGAGCAAAATGCGGCCGCCGGCCTTACTAACCGTCTTCTGGCGCGTCTTGCCCGGGTTGTGCTGCAAGCCTTCCCGGGCAGTTTTAATTCCAGTGTTCGCGCGGAAACTGTGGGTAACCCGGTTCGCGAAGACATCGCGGCTGTCCGGCCGCCTGCTGTGCGCTTTAGCGAGCGGCAAGGACCGTTACGCTTGCTGGTGCTCGGTGGCAGCCAGGGCTCTCTCGCGCTTAACCGTGCTTTGCCGCAGGCGTTGGCTTTGCTGCCAGTCGAGCTGCGCCCGATGGTGCGTCATCAGAGTGGCGAGCTCACGTTCGAGACCGCACGTACCGCCTACGCGGAACAGAATCTCGACGTCGAGTTGACGCCGTTTATCGACGACATGGCGGCGGCCTACGCATGGGCAGATCTGGTTGTTTGTCGCTCCGGTGCGCTCACTGTCGCCGAACTCTGCGCGGTCGGGTTGCCGGCTTTGTTGGTGCCGTATCCGGGTGCCGTTGACGACCACCAGACCGCCAACGCACGGCCACTGGCGGATGCCGGTGCCGCAGTCATTATTGACGAAAGCATGCTCAGTGCCGAGGTGCTGGCCATGACCTTACGCGACTGGTTGTCGACCCGTGCCGAGTTGCAGGTCAAAGCGGAACGGGCGCGCACGCTCGCAAAACCGAACGCGCTGCTGCGTATCACTGAGCTGTGCCTGGAACAGGCAGGAGTCGCGGCATGATCAAGAAAATGCGCCGCATTCACTGTGTCCACTTCGTCGGCATTGGCGGGTCCGGAATGTCGGGCATCGCAGAAGTCATGCTGAGCCTTGGCTACAAGGTGCAGGGATCAGACCTGAAGGCGAACAAGCAGACCCAGCGATTGGCCGAGCAGGGCGCGACAATCTTCATCGGCCACGCCGCCGAGAATATCAATACCGCCGATGCGGTCGTGGTCTCGAGTGCAGTCGATGAAAGCAACGCAGAAGTTGCGGCCGCGCACGAGAAGCTGATGCCAGTAGTTCGGCGGGCGGAAATGCTGGCCGAACTGATGCGCTTTCGCTATTCGGTCGCGGTTGCGGGCACTCATGGCAAAACGACCACGACCGGCCTGGTTGCCAGTGTGCTCGCCGAGGGTGGACTCGATCCGACCTTCGTCATCGGTGACCGTCTCAAGAGTGCCGATGCCAATGCGCGCCTTGGCCAGGGTGATTACCTGGTCGCCGAGGCCGATGAGAGCGACGCCTCGTTCGTGCATCTGAAACCGATGCTTGCCGTCGTGACCAATATCGATGCCGACCACATGGCGACCTATGATGGTGACATCGAAAAGCTGTGCGCCGGCTTCGTTGATTTTCTGCACAATCTGCCGTTCTACGGCCTTGCAGTGGTTTGCAGCGATGACCCGGGCGTGAACGCGATCCTGAGCAATATCGGTCGTTCGATCGTGACCTACGGCATTAACGACGATGCCGATGTACGTGCGATCAATATTGAATTTGCAGAAGGCCGGACGTGGTTTGACGTGCTGCGCGCTGGCGACCGCGAGCCGCTGCAGGTCTCGTTACGATTGCCGGGACTGCACAATGTGCGCAACGCGCTCGCGGCGATTGCCGTTGCCGACGAATTGCAGGTCGCCGATGTTGCCGTTGTTGCGGCGCTGGAGAAGTTTGAAGGCATCGATCGCCGTTTTCAGAATCACGGCGAAGTAGCTACGGCGGACGGCAAAGTGTTGCTGATCGATGACTATGGTCATCACCCGACCGAGATCGCAGCGACCCTGGCCGCGGCCCGCTCGGGCTGGCCCGGCAAGCGTATCGTCCTGGTCTTTCAGCCGCACCGCTACTCGCGAACGCGCGATCTGCTGGACGATTTCGCCGCGGTACTGTCCGAGGCGGACGTGACCATTGTGCTGGATGTCTATGCGGCCGGTGAGGCCGCGATTGCCGGCGCTGACGGGCGTGCTATTGCACGCGCCATTCGATCACGTGGAGCGGTCGAACCCGTGTTTGTTGAATCGCTGGACGAATTGTTGCCGGTACTCGACGGACTCGTCGCCGACGGCGATCTCGTCCTGACAATGGGCGCCGGGGATATCGGTGCCTACGCGGCCGGACTGCCGGACCTGTTGCGGCACAAGCCAAACCTGACGGTGCACTCATGATGGCCGCCGCGAAACAGACGACGGGTCGTGGTGAATTGCGGACGAACGAGCCGATGAGCCAGCACACCTCATGGCGAGTGGGCGGCCCGGTGGACCAGTTCTTCGTGCCGTCAAGTCTCGCCGACCTGGCGCAGTTCCTGCGCGAGCTCGACGTAACAACACCGATATTCTGGCACGGCGTTGGCAGCAACCTGCTGGTGCGCGACGGCGGTATTCGTGGTGTCGTGATCTCGGCCAGCCGAATACTGCGCTCGCTTGAGCGCGTTGCACCGTTTCTGGTCACAGCCGGTAGTGGCGTGCCATGCACCCAGCTTGCGCGCGAGTGCTTGCGCTGGGATATTGGCCCATCGGAATTTTTTGCCGGTATTCCCGGCACGGTCGGCGGCGCGCTGGCCATGAATGCCGGCGCGCATGGTGGTGAGACCTGGGAGCGAGTCGAGTCAGTTCGTACGATGGATCGGGCGGGTGAGATTCATCATCGATCACCGGCCGAATATTCGGTCGGCTATCGCAGCGTTAGCGGCCCGGGCAACGAGTGGTTCATAGAGGCCAATTTCCGCTTCGACCCAAAGGTCACTGCCAGCAAAGAGACGCTTGATGCCTTACTGGAGCGCCGCAAATCCACGCAGCCACTCGGACTGCCGAGCTGCGGTTCGGTGTTCCGCAATCCACCCGGCGATCACGCCGCACGTCTGATTGAGGCCGCTGGTCTCAAGGGATTTCGCATCGGCGGCGCCGAGGTGTCCGCAAAGCATGCGAACTTCATCATCAATAGCAATAACGCCACTGCGACCGAGGTTGAAGAATTGATCGAGCACGTGCGGCATACCGTGATCGAGCAGCATGGTGTTGAGTTGCAGCACGAAGTTCGCATCATCGGGGAGCTGCCGCGATGACGCGCCTGATTTCGTTTCGCGAACGCCGCGTTCATGTCGAGGCCGCGCGGGATTTTGGCCGGGTCGCGGTCATGCTGGGCGGCTATTCCAGTGAGCGCGAGGTGTCACTGAAAACGGGCGCCGCGGTACTCAAGGCATTGCAGGATCACGGTGTCGACGCGCATCCCTGGGATCCCGCCGCGCACAGTCTGAGTGAGTTCGCAGCGGCGGGTTTCGAGCGTGTCTGGATTGCTCTGCACGGTCCCGGTGGCGAGGACGGCGCCTTGCAGGGCGCGCTCGAGTGGCTGGACACGCCGTACACCGGTAGCGGTGTCATGGCGTCCGCCATTGCGATGGACAAGGTACGCAGCAAGCGCCTGTTTGAAGCTGCCGGTATTCCGACGCCGAATTACGCGGTAATTCGACATCGCGCTGATGCGGTCATGGCTGTTGAAGAACTCGGATTTCCGTTGATCCTGAAACCGGCCGGCGAAGGTTCGAGCGTGGGGATGAGCAAGGTGTTCGACGCCGCTGATCTTAGTGCTGCGGTGAACCTTGCGCTCAGGTACGGCGGCATCGCCCTTGCAGAGCGCTGCATTGTCGGCACGGAAATGACCGTTGCCGTTCTGCAGGGAGTTGCGCTGCCGAGTATTCGTATCGAAACACCACGCGCCTTTTACGACTACCGCGCGAAGTACGAGTCCGATCAAACACAATATTTTTCCCCGGGCACTGACGATGCCGCGCTCGAGAATCGGTATGCCGAACTCGCGCTGGCCGCGTTCGGCGAACTTGGCTGCAGTGGCTGGGGACGCGTCGATTTCATGACCGGCGCGGACAACGAGCCCAAAGTCCTGGAAGTCAACACCGTGCCCGGCATGACCAGCCACAGCCTCGTGCCCATGGCGGCCAAACAGGCTGGTATCGATTTCGCGGAATTGTGCTGGCGAATCCTTGAAACCAGCATTGGCTCAGATACCAGTGCAACGCGCACTGAGGTCGCGGCGAATGATGCGTAAGCAGGCGCAGCGGCGCAAAGCCAAAAAGGTTTCGCGAATTCGCATGCCGAAATTGCGACTCGGCCTGATAGTCGCACCGCTGATGGTTGTCGGTGTCGTCGTCAGTACCTATTACCTTAGTGCCAACGTCCTCGACAAACCGATACGTTCGATCGAAATCGTCGGTCCATTCCAGCGCGTGACCGCATTGGAAATTGAAGCGGCTATCAGCGAAGAAATGGAAAATGGTTTCGTCAGCGCGGACCTAAGCACCATTCAGCAACGCATAACCGGATTGCCGTGGATTGACGAAGCAACGGTCGCGCGCCGCTGGCCCAGCCGGCTGCGCATCACCGTTACCGAGCAAGTGCCGGCCGCAATCTGGGGCGAAAGCGGTTTGCTCAACGTGCGCGGCGAGTTGTTCGTCAGGAGTGTCCGGCATGTGCCGGCAGAACTGCCAAGATTGAGCGGCCCCGAAGATCGCGCGGCCGAAGTGGCGCGCCGCTATCTCGAGGTCAGGCAACGACTGATTCCGGTTGGGCTCGACCTGCGTCGTGTGCATCTTGACGCCCGTGGCGCGTGGGAAATGACTTTGCAGAACGGCGTGGAAATTCGCCTCGGGCGGCGCGATATCGAAGTGCGAACCGAGCTGTTCCTCGACATCGTCGCCGACATCATTACGGGCCGCGCCGCCGAAATCCAGTACGTGGACATGCGCTATAGCAATGGCTTCACGATCGGCTGGAACGATGGGTCGAATACACCGGTAAACGATCCGGATCAAAACGCCGACAACATGCTGGCACTACAAGGAAGTCGTTGAATGTCCAAACGCGGTGACAAGAACCTGATCGTCGGACTCGATATTGGCACCTCCAAAGTCGTCGCGATTGTCGGCGAGATTAACGATGAAGGCGGCATCGAGGTTATCGGCATCGGTTCGCATTCGTCACGCGGACTTAAAAAGGGTGTGGTCGTGAATATCGAGTCAACCGTGCATTCCATTCAGCGCGCGGTTGAGGAAGCCGAGCTGATGGCCGGCTGCGATATTCACTCTGTGTACACCGGCATTGCGGGCAGTCATGTGCGCAGCTTGAATTCACACGGCATTGTCGGTGTGCGCGACAAAGAGGTTAGTGCCGGTGATGTCGATCGCGTTATCGATGCGGCGCGTGCCGTCGCCATTCCGGCCGACCAGAAGATACTGCACATCCTGCCGCAGGAATTCATCATCGATAACCAGGAAGGCATCCGCGAGCCGATCGGTATGTCGGGCGTTCGCCTTGAGGCGAAGGTACACATAGTCACGGGCGCCCAGAGTGCCGCGCAGAACATCGTCAAGTGCGTGCAACGCTGCGGGCTCGAAGTCGACGACATTGTGCTCGAGCAGCTCGCATCGAGTTATGCGGTGTTGACGGACGACGAAAAAGAGCTGGGTATCTGCATGGTCGATATCGGTGGAGGCACTACCGACGTTGCGGTGTTCCTTGGTGGCGCGATTAAGCATACGGCAGTCATTCCGATCGCGGGCGACCAGGTGACCAACGATATCGCCGTATCCATGCGCACACCGACGCAGTACGCCGAGGAAATCAAGATCAAGTACGCCTGCGCGCTGTCGCAGCTCGCCAATTCGGACGAAACCATCGAAGTGCCGAGTGTTGGTGAACGCCCGCCGCGGCGCCTTGCGCGTCATACGCTCGCCGAAATCGTCGAGCCTCGCTATGAGGAATTGTTTGGCCTGATCCGAGACGAGCTGCGTAGAAGCGGGTTCGAGGAACTGATTGCCGCGGGCGTCGTCATCACGGGCGGCAGCGCAAAGATGGAAGGCGCGGTGGAGCTTGCCGAGGAAGTATTTCACATGCCGGTGCGCCTCGGTGCGCCGCAATACGTTGGTGGACTGATGGACGTAATTCGTAACCCGATTTACGCCACGGGGGTTGGATTGTTGCTGTACGGCCTTGAAAGCAACTCGCGCAGGACGTCGCGAGGAACGCCGATTCGCAACAACGTGAGCGATGTTTGGGACCGCATGAAGGCGTGGTTCGGTGGACAGTTTTAGCAATACCGGCAGCGGGTTGCCGGCGAGTGATAGCGGGGAAATCCCCAAAAAATGGTCTATAGCGGAGGAAGTACAAATGTTTGAATTAATGGATACGCACAGCCAGAGTGCGGTGATCAAGGTCATCGGCGTCGGCGGCGGCGGTAGCAATGCTGTCGCGCATATGGTCGATGCCGGAATTGAAGGTGTCGATTTCATATGCGCGAACACGGATGCACAGGCACTGAAAAATGCTCGCGTGCGTACGGCCTTGCAAATCGGCTGCAGCATTACCAAGGGATTGGGTGCCGGTGCCGATCCCGACATCGGGCGCCAGGCCGCGATGGAAGATCGCGACCGGATACACGAGGCAATCAAGGGTGCCGATATGCTGTTCATTACCGCCGGCATGGGTGGCGGTACCGGTACCGGAGCGGCCCCCATTGTTGCGCAGGTCGCCAAGGAGCTGGGCATATTGACAGTGGCCGTGGTTACCAAGCCATTCGAAATGGAAGGCACGAAACGCCAGTTGCTTGCGGAACAGGGCATTGCCGAGCTTGGCAAGTACGTTGACTCTCTGATCACCATTCCGAACGAGAAGTTGCTGACGGTGCTCGGTGGCGAAACGACCTTGCTGGACGCTTTCCGCGCGGCTAACCAGGTGTTGCAGGGTGCAGTGCAGGGTATCGCCGAGCTGATTACACGGCCGGGACTGATCAACGTTGACTTCGCCGATGTCCGCACTGTGATGGCCGAAATGGGCATGGCCATGATGGGTTCGGGCGAGTCGTCTGGTGAAGGCCGGGCGCACGAGGCGGCCGAAGCGGCCATATCGAGTCCGCTGCTGGAAGACATCAATCTTTCCGGTGCGAAGGGTATTCTGGCCAACGTCACGGCCGGTGCGGATCTTTCGATCGGTGAGTTCCAGGAAGTGGGCAGGACGATCAAAGCATTTGCGGCCCCGGATGCGACCGTGGTTATCGGTACCGTGATTGACCCGGACATGGTTGACCGTATTCGAGTCACCGTGGTTGCTACCGGTCTGGGCAACAATGTGGTCAGCGCCGAGTCGCCAATGCGCATCGTGCGGCGGGCTACCGCGGTTGCCGAGCCGAACTATCATGGTCTCGACAAGCCGACTGTGCAGCGGCAACGGGCTGTGGGCGACGGCCTCGACCACAGTGGACTGCAGGAAGAGCTGCTGGACATTCCAGCCTTCCTCAGGCGCCAGGCCGACTGACGACCCGCTACGTCAGTACGGCCAGACCTCCGCTTCGCCGGCCCGGTTCGACCGGGCCGGCAACCTTCCTGCCGGTACACAGCAGCTCTTCATACGAAACCGATAGAACGTCTCTAAGGGACTGAATTCTTGAAGAGTTTTTCAAGTATATGTTAACCTTGCGCAACTTCGCTGATTCCGAATTTCCATGCTGCGACAACGAACACTGAAAACCACCATCAGGGCAACCGGCATTGGGCTGCATACGGGCGAAAAGGTCTATATGACCTTGCGTCCGGCGGCTGAAAATTCTGGAATTACATTCCGTCGAGTCGATCTCGATCACCCTGTTGATATCAAGGCTGACCCGCGTCTCGTCGGCGAGACCATGCTGGGCACGACTCTGGTCAAAAATAGTGTCAAGGTTGCTACGGTTGAACACCTGATGTCCGCGCTGGCGGGCCTCGGTATCGACAATGTGTATGTCGATCTGTCAGCTCCTGAAGTGCCCATCATGGATGGCAGCGCCGGGCCATTTGTGTTCTTGCTGCAGTCGGCAGGAATTGAAGAACAAAATGCTGCCAAACGGTTTATTCGCATCAAGAAAAAAGTGCGGGTTGAAGACGGCGACAAATGGGCAGAGTTACTGCCGTTCAACGGCTTCAAGGTGAGTTTCGAGGTGTATTTCAATCACCCCGTTTTCAACAAGCTGGTGCAGCATGCGAGTATTGATTTCTCGTCGACCTCGTTTCTCAAAGAGGTCAGCCGGGCGCGCACGTTCTGTTTCCTGCGTGATGTCGAGGCGCTGCGTGAGCGCAACCTGACGCTTGGTGGCAGCATGGATAACGCCATCGTTCTCGATGACTATCGCATTCTTAATGAAGACGGACTGCGCTATGGCAATGAGTTTGTCATCCACAAGATTCTCGACGCGATCGGCGACATGTACCTGCTCGGGCATTGCGTCGTCGGCGAGTTTCGCGCGTACAAGTCCGGACATGACCTGAACAACAAATTGCTGCGCGCTCTGCTGGAGCAGGAATCGGCCTGGGAAGAAGTGACTTTCAAGGATCCGAAGAAGGCGCCAGTTTCTTACGCGACGCCGTCTTACGCCTAGCCGTCGCCCGCATGGCGGCCTCCCACAGGCATCGCCCGCGTGGTGGCCTCCTACGAGCTAGTGTCGGCCAACCCGTACGGAGCAGCTGAGCACGGTTTTTCCTGAGCCGCGGGCGGCCGCCATCAGGCGCTCGCTTTCAAAACGCAATCGAGCCGCCCAGGCCGATGAACTGGCTAGAACCACCAGGGTGCCATCGTCGCGAATGTTGGCGGCGCTAATAGCCAGAGCCTGATCTTCGGGCAGGGCCTTTTGCAGCGCCTGGACGAGGTCACCCATCTCCCGGGCATGCCGGATTATGTCTCCTAAGCCCCCGTTATTGCTGAGCATTAGCAGCTTTTCGAGGCGTTTTTCGGTCATTGAAGTGTGACGCAGTTAGCGATTTTGCAGGCTCCAGAGCGACTAAATGCCCGGTTCGGGCTGTGATTTCTTGTATTAAAAACCGACATTATGCATATTGTGCCTTCGATAAGGGCAAACCCGTTGAAAGACGGGGACGCAAAACCACCGGTCTAAGGGACTTGATCCTACGACAGCGGGGCTACCGAAGTGAAGATTGACAGCAGCTCCAGAACAATAAGAGTACGCCGCATTATGGGCGGCGCTGAATTGTCAACAATTGATACGCAGGCACGCTCGAGGTTATCTCGATGAATGTAGTTATTTTCGGCAAGGGCTTCGGCAAGCCCAGGCAACTTAGTCTGTCCGGCCTCTGGGTCTGGGCGGCGGCGGTTGGTATGGCGGCGATTGTATCTGCCGCAGGATTTGCCGGCGGCTACTGGCTGTCATCGACGACGGGTTCGGGAGTCAGCCAGAACGAGGTGGCAAGTCTGGCCACCGAACTCGACCTGCAACGAGAGCATATTGCGACGATTAGGCAGTCGAGCGAAGACACACTGGATGCGTTGGCCATTCGCATCGCTCAGATGAATGCGCATGTCATTCGACTTGATGCGCTGGGACGTCGATTGACGGGGATGGCCGATCTCGACGATGGCGAATTCGACTTCGATTCGGCGCCCGCGATGGGTGGTCCGGAGGAACCCGTCGCTACGGGTTCGAACATTACAGTCCCCGGGCTTGTCGACCACATGCAGGCACTTGACTACCAACTTGACAATCGGGAATCGCAATTGCGCGTACTCGAAAGCATGCTGATGAACCAGAACCTCAAGGATCGTGTATATCCACAAGGGCGCCCCGTTGGCGCCGGCTGGATCTCATCCTATTTCGGTAAACGGACCGACCCGTTTACGGGCAAGCCGGCCAACCACACCGGTATCGACTTCGCTGGCAAGTTCGGGGCGGAAGTGATCGCCGTTGCCGATGGCGTGGTTACCTGGTCCGCCGATCGCTACGGCTACGGCATGATGGTCGAAATCAATCACGGCAACAGCTACTCGACGCGTTATGCACACAATTCCGAGAATCTCGTCGAGGTTGGTGACGAGGTAAAGAAAGGTCAGGCTGTGGCGCGGATCGGTGATTCCGGTCGTGCCACCGGGCCAAACCTGCACTTTGAGGTACTCAAGGGCGGCAGTCGCGTCAATCCGGTGAATTTCATCCGCGAATCCACGAAGTAGTTCGCAAGTCCTGGCCGCCGCCAGGCATATCGATATCCCGGAAATCGCCCTTAAATCGCCAGTTTCGATAGAATACCGGGCTTTCTGCGCCCATTAGTTCAGGAGCCCACGTGGCAAATTTCTTGACCCGAATTTTCGGTAGTCGTAACCAGCGCCTGTTGCGCCAATACTCTAAAACCGTAAGCGGCATTAATACCCTCGAAGCTGGCCTGCAAGAACTTGACGACGCGAGTCTGCGCGCCAAGACCGACGAATTCCGCGCGCGCTACGCGGACGGCGAGACCTTGCAAGAGCTGTTGATTGAAACCTTCGCCGTCGCGCGCGAGGCGGCCCGGCGAACCCTGGGAATGCGTCCGTTTGATGTGCAGCTGATCGGAGGCATGGTACTGCAAGACGGCAATATCGCGGAAATGCGTACCGGTGAAGGCAAGACCCTGGTCGCCACGCTGCCGGCCTATTTGAATGCAATGAGCTCCAACGGTGTGCACGTCGTCACGGTCAACGAATACCTGGCGCAACGCGACGCAGACTGGATGCGACCGGTTTACGAATTTCTTGGACTGACCGTTGGCGTGTCCAAAAGCGGCCAGATGCAGGAGGAGAAACGCGCCGCGTACAGCTGTGACATCACGTACGCAACTAACAATGAACTCGGCTTCGACTACCTGCGCGACAATCTCGCGTTTTCGCTGCAGGACAAGGTGCAGCGCAAATTGAATTTCGCGATTGTCGACGAAGTCGACTCGATCCTGATCGATGAAGCGCGTACGCCGCTGATTATTTCCGGCCCGGCCGAATCCAGTACGGACCTGCACGGCCACATCAACAAGCTGATTCCGAAGCTGAATAAACACGAGGAGTCGGAAGCGGAAAAGAATTTCGACATCATGGCGAAGCGCGTTTCGCTGCTCGACGAGAAAGGTAAAGCGATCAAAGTTGCGGGCGCAAACGGCGAGCAATCCGAGCTCATGAGTCTCGAGCAAGCTGTAGAAATCGGCGATCAACATGGTGCGGACGTTGTCGCGGTCGGTGAGGAGGGCAAGGCTGTAGCCTGCAAGCTGGTGCGGCGCGGTGATTACGTGACCGACGAAAAGGCCAAGCAGGCGCACATGACCGAGGATGGTCATCAAAAGGTCGAGTTGCTCATGGCGCGGGCGGGCCTGTTGCAGGAAGGCGAGAGCCTGTACGACGCCGGCAATATTCGTTTGCTGCATCACCTGAATGCAGCGCTTAGAGCGCATGCTATCTATCAGCGCGATGTCGAATACATCGTCAAGGACGGCGAGGTGGTCATCGTTGATGAATTCACCGGCCGTACGATGCCGGGTCGCCGCTGGTCAGACGGTCTTCATCAGGCGATTGAGGCGAAAGAAGGCGTCGCAATTCGGCAGGAGAATCAGACGGTCGCATCGATCACGTTTCAGAACTACTTTCGCCTGTACCAAAACCTCTCCGGCATGACCGGTACCGCGGACACCGAGGCGTTCGAATTTCAACAGATTTACGGGCTCGAAGTTGTCGTAATTCCCACAAATCAGGCCATGGTTCGCATCGACTCGCCGGACCTGCTGTATCTGACGAAAACAGACAAGTTTGAGGCGATCATTGAAGATATTGTCGATTGCCGGGAGCGCGGCCAGCCTGTGCTTGTTGGAACCACCTCAGTCGAGGCCTCGGAATTACTGTCAAAACTGCTCACCGAACGCAAGATCGATCACGCGGTATTGAACGCCAAGCAGCACGAGCGTGAGGCTATCGTTGTCCAGCAGGCCGGTCGACCTGGTGCGATCACCATTGCGACCAACATGGCCGGTCGGGGTACCGATATCGTTCTCGGCGGCAACCTGGACGCGGAAATTGCCGCAGCGGGTGAGGGCGCCGATGTCGACAATATTCGTGCCGAGTGGCGGCTACGCCATGACGCCGTGCTGGCGTCTGGCGGCCTGCACATAGTTGGCACCGAGCGACATGAATCGCGGCGCATTGACAATCAGCTCAGGGGTCGATCCGGTCGGCAGGGCGATGCGGGATCCTCAAGATTTTACCTCTCGCTCGAGGATACGCTGATGCGTATTTTCGGTGATCCGGAGCGTACCAAGTCCTTGCTTGGACGGGCTGGCATGCGCCCGGGCGAAGCTATAGAAAGCAGGCTGCTGTCGCGGCAGATCGAGCGAGCGCAGCGCAAAGTCGAAGCGCACAACTTTGATATTCGCAAGAACCTGCTTGAGTACGATGACGTTGCCAATGACCAACGCAGGGTGGTTTATCACCAGCGCACTGAACTGATGGCGGCAGAGGAGATCGAGGATTCGGTTGCGGCAATTCGCGACGAGGTCGTCGGCGGCCTGGTGCAGCAATACATCGCGCCGGGCAGCCTGGAGGAGCAATGGGATCCCGAAGGGCTGAATCAGGCCCTGACCGCCGATTTTGCTCTGCACGTGGACGTGGCACGTTGGATTCGCGAGGACAAGTCGCTTAACGCTGACGGCATTCGGCAACGCTGTATCGATGAAGCCGACAAAACATACCAGGCTCGAACCAGTGCGGTCGGTAGCGAACTGATGCGCAACGTTGAAAAGCAGGTCATGTTGCGCCAGCTCGATCACCATTGGAAAGAGCACCTTGCCGGCATGGATCACTTGCGCCAGGGTATCGGTCTACGCTCATACGCACAAAAGAATCCGAAGCAGGAATACAAACGCGAGGCATTCGAAATGTTTGGCGCGATGCTGGAACAAGTCAAGCATGACACGATCAGCATTCTCGCCCGAGTTCGGGTTCAGGGCGAGCAGGATCTCGATGATTCGGCCGAGCGGCGGCGCGCGGCGGCGGCCCTGAAATTCCAGCATGCGGAAGCCACGGCGCTCGGCGACGGCGTACCTCAGTCGCCAGCATCGCAACGACCGGAAGCAGTCGAGACGTTCAAGCGCGAATCACCCAAGGTTGGCCGAAATGAAGCCTGCCCTTGCGGATCGGGCAAGAAATTCAAGCAATGCCACGGCAAACTTGCCTAGTCACAGCGGCGCATGATTCGTTTACATGTTGCAGCCGGCATTCTGCGCAACGAGGCCGGTCAGGTACTGATCACTGAGCGCCTTTGTGACGGACCTTACAACGGTCTGTGGGAGTTTCCGGGTGGCAAGATTCGCACGGGCGAGTCGCCTGATGACGCATTGCGCCGGGAGCTGAATGAGGAGCTTGGTGTTGATGCGATAACCGTCGCTCCGTTCATGAACTTGTCGCACACCTATCCGGATCGCTCTGTCGAGCTTGAGTTTTTTCTCGTCGACGAGTGGCGGGGTGAGCCATCCGGGCTCGATGGCCAGCGTATCCGCTGGGTCCCGGTTGCCGAGTTGGACATCGCTGAACTACTGCCGGCCGACGGCCCAATAGTCATAGCCTTGCAAGAGAGATAGTCGCCCGCATAGCGACCTCACACAGCCCAGTTAGCAGATGCTGAGCTGAAACGGTACGTCGTGGCCGGTCTGGACGGCGCGGCTGCCAACCGTTGACCATTCCAGAAATCGCACCGTGAAGCGATGTTGGCTGCCGCTGATCTCGGGATACAGTGCACTGGCCTCAAGTAAGTTCACGCGCAACAAGCGGCAATTCGCATCCTTTTGCGTGTTGTGTTGGTACATACCGTTGATTGCGAGCTTGTTCGATGGTTGCGCGCTTTCGCGTATCAGCCAGAGCACTTCCGTAACTGCATCGCATAGCGGTCGGATTGCGCCTATCCAGGCATTCGTATCCTTGCAACGCCTGGCAAAAGACTGGCGTAGCCAGTGACTGTATTCGGGCAGATCGAATTCGCAGGTACCGCCAGGAATTGCACTGCGATTCTTGATCGCATTCAGAAAGTCAGAGTCCTTCAGGGGTTGCAGGAACGCAACGCCAATGCCGCTGAGTTCGGCGCGACTCTGAATCAGGTTGCGTACCAGCACATCGAGGCGGCGTGTATCGACACCCGGCTGACTCTGGTAGCGCTGCAACATAGTCAGTTGCTGATCGAGTTCCTTGTGTACTTCGCTACGCACGTCGCCCCGCGACAGGATCGCTATGATTTCCAACAGGCCTGAGATCGTCGCGCGAGTTGCCCAGTCGTTTTCCTGCTCGACGTTATGCAGCATCTGCTGATACAGAAATTCGAGTCGCATGAACATGCGCATGCGTTCAGATACGGGTTGCTCGTAGTAGGTCGGCTGGCCCGATACCGCTGGCGCGGTTTTGTCATTCGCAGGTTTTGGCATCGGGCTATTTTGCGCCACCCCTAGCTTGCAGGCAAATGAGCCAGTGCGGTGTAGGTGTCGTGCAATCCCGACACCTGGGCCGATAAAGATTCGACGTCCGAGTCGTTATGAACGACATCATCGGCAATCGCCAGGCGTTGTTCGCGGCTCGCCTGCGAAGCAAGAATGCGCCGCGCCTGTTCTTCCGACCCTGAATCCCGGGCCAGCAGACGCCTGATCTGGGTGTCCTCGTCGCAATCGACGACCAGGATGCGATCAACGTGCTCCCGAAGCAGTGACTCGCTTAATAGCGGTACGACGACCAGCAGGTAATCGCCGTTGGCTGCAGCGATCCGGCGAATCGTTTCCCGCTGGATTTTGGGGTGCAGAATAGCTTCCAGCCGATGGCGAGCTGCAGCGTCCGCAAATACGTGCCGGCGCATGGCGCTGCGATC
This sequence comes from Pseudomonadota bacterium, assembly GCA_027618995.1. Classification (GTDB taxonomy): domain Bacteria; phylum Pseudomonadota; class Gammaproteobacteria; order Steroidobacterales; family Woeseiaceae; genus UBA1847. The sequence continues at coordinate 70,450 of JAQCGO010000003.1, forward strand.
CAGGGTTCCATGAGCGTCAAATACGTCCGCACCGAACGCAGCGCGAATCTCAGCCAGGGCCGGTTGACCGGCCTGTACGACTTCGCGGGCGATAATGTCGGTATCGATCACAGTAACGCCGAGCGCGGCGAAAAGATTGGCAACCGTCGTTTTGCCGCTGGCGATCCCGCCGGTCAGGCCAATGCGTAGCGGTTTTGGCATGGTCGAGCCTTTACATCATGGTGTCGAGATAGGCGTTCTTGATCGTATCGACGCCGAGCATCATCGTCATCCACCCGGCGGCGGCCAAATAGGGCCCGAACGGAATCGGTAATTGCCGGTCCCGTCCGCGCAGCACGATGAGGCCGATGCCTGCAACTGCGCCCACCACGGCGGACATCAGAATAATGATCGGCACGGCTTCCAGCCCCAGCCACGCGCCGAGGGCGGCCAATAGTTTGAAGTCGCCGTAGCCCATGCCTTCCTTGCCGGTAGCCAGCTTGAAAAGCTGGTACACACTCCACAGGCTGAGATAACCGACCATCGCGCCCAGGATGCTATCGGCCGGCGAAACGAACAGGGACTGGGCTGGCATCGGGTGCAACAAACTCATACCGAGTCCGACCCAGACCATGGGCACGACAATCGAGTCAGGAATCAGTTGATGGTCGTAGTCAATCACACTGATGGCAACCAGCGCGCAGGTCAGGCCGATCGCCATGAGTGCTTCCCAGCCGAAGCCAAATTGCCAGGCACAGGACGCTGCCAGGATTGCACTCAGTGATTCGATCAGGGGATAACGTGTCGAGATCTTCTGTTTGCAGCCAGCACAACGGCCCCGCAGCATCAGGTAGCTGACTACCGGTATGTTTTGCCAGGCATTGATCTGCGCGCCGCACGACGGGCAGGCGGATCGGGGCAAAATGAGATTGAACGGAGCATCAGGTATCTCCGGTGCCGGCGTGCTTTGCAATTCCGCACATTGCTCGCGCCATTCGCGATGCATCATGAGCGGCAGCCGGTAGATGACAACATTCAGGAAGCTACCGACCAGGAGTGCAAAAACGAACGCGACGGCGATAAAGAGTTCGGGTGACTGGGAGAATAGTTCAACCATCCTGTTGCTCCGGAAAGTCCGTACCTGACACAAACAAAAACGGCGCTCGGAGTTTCCTCTGAACGCCGTTGCAATGCAATTGTGTGGCGGATGTGACCTATAAAAATGCCGCTCGATCGTGCCTGTGAGCATTACAGTCTCACTGATCCAAGTCCCCGGATCAACTCGATTTTGTGCAGCTTGTCACAGTTAAGGGAATTGATTAAGTCAAACCCCGAAAATAGTCCGGACAGACTATTTTGCTACGTAACTCAGGCCCTAATTCCTGCAGCTGGACGGCAGGTATCGCGTTTCGACGGTCGGTGCCTGGTGAGCAGAGCTTACACCCCCACCGCTCAATTCAACGGCACCTGCGGGTGCGCCCGCAGCTCCGCAGCGCCACATGACGCTGCCACTTTGTGACATGTAGGGCGTGAAAGAAATAGTGTCGTTCTGAATATTCTGGTGCGCGTCATTGTTGAAGGTAACCTGGACCCGGCCATCAATGATGTCGACCTCGCTGACGTAACTGCCCTGGGTGTCAGCGGGCGCTGCTGTCATGCCGGCGGCCGATCGATCCGCGGGTGGCCTGCCTTCCATATTGAATGCGTCAACGACTGGCGCCTTTGCGCCGGCCGCCATATTGATCGCCTCCGCCACCTGCGCACGCACTGTGTAGGTCTGATAGGCCGAAACAGCGATGGATGCCAGGATGACGATGATCGCCACAACGATCATTAACTCGATCAGCGTAAAACCTTGGTTCAGATTTTTCATGGGGTTCACCGGGCTTGATGTTACTGGATTCCCACTAGCGGCTGAAAAAAAGCCCCGAGCAGGCCGGGGTTTCTTGACTGACCACTTAGGCAAAAAGCACTAAGTGTAAAGTCTTAGGTGCGGCAAGCCGCTGGCAGATGCTTGTTTAAAATCACCCCGCCAGCGCTGGTGCAAACCCACTGAACGCTGCCTACTGTCGCCGTGACCGGCGCGAGCTGGAGAGTCTGGCCCGCGATTACAGTATTCGCACTGTTGCCATAGGTCACGGTAATTATGCCGTTGGCTACGGTAACCAGCGATACGTATTTGCCCTGGATTTGCGCAGCGAGAGCCAGCCCGGCAATGGTGTTGTCGACCGGCAAGGAGCCACGATCCTGGTAATACTTGGTAACGGCTGCTTTCGCGCCGTCGGACAGATTCAGGCCCTCAAAAACCTGAGCGCGAATCCTGATGTCCTGGTAAGCGGGAATAGCGATGGTCGCCAAAATACCGATAATCGCGACTACGATTATCAGTTCGATAAGTGTAAAACCCTGTTGCTTCTTCATTTGTCTGTCTCCGTGAAAATGAACGTTCTTGAATAAGGCGTCGTCGCCAGTTGTGTCGCGCCAAGCAGTTGAGCCGCTTAGTTGTTGTGTAAACGCACTTCATTGTTGGCGTCAATCACGATGATGCTTTCACGCAGGTGCTGCACGATGTATTCATTGAGCTGCGACAGGTTCCTGAGGTCGATGCCGCGTTGCGCTGCCAGTGCTTCACTGGCCTGAATGCGCCAGCCCAGCGGGCGGGTTGCAAGCGCCATCGCAAAAATTACGGCACTGAGAATACCTGCCGCAGGATAGTTGATGTTGGCAGAAAACTCCGTCAGTTGGGTATAAACCTGCTCGCCCAGTATGGCGAACGTGGCCAGCGCGGCAAGGACCGTCAGAAACCGCAGCGGCAGCACGAGGCTGCCGGCACCGACAAATACAATCAGCAGGCCGCCAAGGCCGCTCTCAATGCCGCCGCTCGCGTGCATCAGAGAGACTATCGCCGCGATATCGACCAGTGACTGTATAACCGATTGGACGCCAACAGGCAGCCAGCGCCTGTGCAAGGTCACCGCCGACCCTGCCGCGAATATCAGGTAGCCGGTGGCCGTGGCCAGGAACATCGTCGGATACGTCGCGCCGAAGACATGTGAATCGCCACCAACAAGAAACAATGCGATCAGGCCAGCCGCGATCAGAACACGCGCGACATTCAGAGTGGTTAGCACCCGCCTCGTGAGGTCAAGGTCCTCGGTAGCATGCTGCAGAAGCGCTTCGCGGCTGCCGCGAAAAGTCCTCTTGAGTTGGGGTTCGGAAAATGCGCGGTTCATTTCGGGGATTGTTGCCTGTTGCTGGCGCCATGTGCAATTGCTTTTGCGTCCACTGGAGCTTTACTCCAAAATACGCCGGTTCGTGCGCCCCGGTGCACCCCAAAAGACAATAAAGAAAAGCGAGCGATGAATCTCCACGAATATCAATCAAAACGGCTGTTTGCCGAGTACGGCATTCCGGTACCACGCGGCATCGCCGTCAAGAGCCCGAATGCCGCGGCTGACGCGGCGAAAGAGCTGGGCGGCGACTTGTGGGTCGTAAAAGCCCAGATACATGCAGGTGGCAGGGGCAAGGCGGGCGGTGTGAAGCTCGCGCGCAGTCGCGGGGAAGTGCATGCCGCAGCGAAGGAAATGTTGGGAAAACAATTAGTTACACATCAGTCGGGACCGAAGGGTTTGCCCGTCAATGTAGTTTACGTGGAGGCCGGGTCTTTCATCGAGCGCGAGTTGTACCTGTCGATGCTGGTCGACCGCGAGGTGAGCAGGGTGGCCTTCATCGCCTCGGCTGCGGGCGGCATGGACATTGAAAAGGTTGCTGCCGAGACGCCCGAGAAAATATTTAAGGTCGCGATCGCACCCGATGCGGGCCTGCAGGACTACCAGGCCCGGCAGCTTGGCTTTGGGCTGGGCCTTAACGGCAGCCAGATGCGCCAGTTCACCGACCTGATCAGGAAGCTGTATCGCCTGTATGAGGAATGCGACGCGAGCCTCGTAGAGGTCAATCCGCTGATCGTAACGAAGGCCGGAGATATCGTTGCTCTGGACGGGAAGATCAATATCGATAGCAATGCACTCTACCGCCAGCCCAGGCTGGTCGAGTTGCGAGACATTACGCAGGAAGATGAGAAAGAACGCGAAGCGGCGGCCCACGATCTGAATTACGTGTCGCTGAATGGCGATATCGCATGCATGGTCAATGGTGCCGGCCTTGCGATGGCAACCATGGACCTGATCCAGCTGCATGGCGGTGAGCCGGCCAACTTCCTCGACGTTGGCGGCGGTGCCACCAAGGAGCGCGTAGCTGAAGCATTCAAGTTGATTCTGTCCAACCAGAATGTAACTGCAATCCTCGTCAATATTTTCGGCGGCATCGTACGCTGCGACCTGATCGCAGAAGGCATTATCAGCGCCGTCAAAGAAGTCGGTGTCAGCGTGCCGGTGGCAGTACGACTGGAAGGCACCAACGTGGAAAAGGGGCGCGAATTACTGGCTGGCAGCGGGCTCGCTATTATTTCGGCCGATGATTTGACCGACGCTGCGAAGAAAGTTGTCGCTGCTGCGGCCGAAAGTGAGCAACGATGAGCATCCTCGTTAACAAGAACAGCAAGATCGTTTGCCAGGGCATCACGGGCAGCCAGGGCACTTTTCACTCAGAGCAATGTATCGCTTATGGTACGCAAATCGTTGCCGGTGTGACGCCCGGCCGTGGTGGCCAGCAGCACATCGGCGTGCCGGTGTTCAATACGATGCGCGAGGCGGTAGCCGAGACGGGTGCGGATGTCAGCATGATCCTGGTGCCTCCGCCATTTGCCGCCGACGCAATTCTGGAAGCTGCGGACTCCGGTGTCGGGCTGATCGTCTGCATCACCGAGGGCATCCCGGTCATGGACATGGTTCGGGTCAAGTCGGCATTGCGCGACTATGACTGTCGCCTCATTGGTCCGAACTGTCCGGGCATCATCACACCGGAGCAGTGCAAGATCGGCATCATGCCGGGCTTCATTCACAAGCCCGGACGAATTGGCGTTGTGTCGCGATCGGGTACTTTGACCTACGAAGCGGTCTATCAGACCACGGTCAACAACCTCGGCCAAACCACCTGTATCGGTATCGGTGGCGACCCGGTGCGTGGCATGAACTTCATTGATTGCCTCGAGCTGTTTGAAGCAGACCCGGACACCGATGGCATCATCATGGTTGGCGAAATTGGCGGCACTGACGAGGAAGCTGCGGCTGAATTCATCCAGTCGAATGTGTCCAAGCCCGTGGTCGCTTACATCGCCGGCGTTACCGCGCCGCCCGGCAAACGAATGGGTCACGCCGGTGCCATCGTCGCCGGCGGCAAGGGCACCGCAGCGGACAAGTTCAAGGCACTGGATGCGGCCGGCGTTGCGACAGTCCGGTCACCGTCCGAACTTGGCAGCAAGATGCGGGAGATTCTTGGCGACTAAGCCATGACCAATACTGTCACAATCGCTCTGGCGCAAATTGATCTAGCGGTCGGTGATGTTGCTGGCAATACGGCAAAGATCCTTGACTACGCGACGCGGGCGCGTAATGAGCTGCGGGCAGATCTTGTAATTTTTCCAGAGCTGAGTGTCTGCGGCTATCCGCCCGAAGACCTCTTGTTTCACTCCGGATTGCGCAAACGCACCGAGCAGGCTGTGGCAGAAATTCGTGCGAGTGTGCGCGATATCGCGATTCTGATCGGCTTTCCCGAGTACGTGGATGACGATATCTACAACAGCTGTGCGGTCCTGAAAAACGGCCAGTTGCTGTGTAGTTATCGCAAACAATGCCTGCCGAACTACAGCGTTTTCGATGAAGAGCGTTATTTCGAGAAGGGCAAGAAAGCTGCGGTATTTCGCCTGAACGGTATCGCGTTCGGACTGACCATCTGCGAGGACATCTGGCAGACGGTGCCAACGCGGGCGGCACGTGCTGCGGGCGCGGAATGCATTCTTTCGATCAACGGATCGCCGTACGAATTGAATAGTCAGCAACGTCGCGAAACGGCGGCGCGCGCGCGCATCAGCGAGATCGGCGTGCCGATGGTCTATCTGAACATGGTCGGTGGCCAGGACGAACTCGTATTTGACGGCGGATCGTTTGGCATGCAGGCGAACGGCGACGTCGCATTTCGCGCTGCCGCATTCGAAGACAATTTGTGCCGCATCGAAGTACATGGCGGGTCGAGCGACGTAACCATCATGCCGGGCGCGGTCGCGGAACCGACATCTACGGAAGCGATTGTCTATGGTGCGCTGGTACGCGGCACGCGCGACTACGTGGACAAGCACGGTTTTCCAGGCGTAATCATAGGACTTTCGGGGGGCGTCGATTCGGCGTTGGTTGCCGCGATTGCCTGTGATGCACTTGGCCCGAGCCGGGTGCGAAGCGTAATGATGCCATTCAAATACACGGCGACTATGAGCCAGGAGGATGCCGCGCTGCTGGCAAAAGCGTTGGGTATTCGCTACGACGTGGTCCCGATCGGGCCGCTGTACGATGCGTCCGTAGCCCAGCTGGGCAAGCTGTTCACCGGTCTCGAGCCGGACGTTACCGAAGAAAACATACAGGCGCGCTGCCGGGGCTTGTTGCTGATGGCGATCTCAAACAAGACCGGGGTGATGCTGCTGACAACCGGCAACAAGAGTGAGATGGCGGTTGGTTACGCCACGCTGTACGGCGATATGGCCGGTGGTTTTGCGCCGATCAAGGATTGCAGCAAGACGCTGGTGTATCGCCTGGCCCGGTATCGCAATTCGATCAGCCCGGTGATTCCGGAGCGCATCATTACGCGGCCGCCGTCGGCCGAGTTGCGGGCGAATCAAAAAGACAGTGACTCGTTGCCCGACTACAACGTGCTCGATCCAATCCTCGAAGGATTTATTGAGGAAGACTTGTCCGTCGATGCGATTGTCGCGCGCGGCTTCGACCGTGATGTAGTGATTCGGATTCTTGAGATGGTGAAGCGAAATGAGTACAAACGTCGTCAGGCGCCGCCGGGAGTTCGCATTAGCAGTCGGGCGTTCGGTCGCGACTGGCGTTACCCGATAACGTCCGGCTACAAATTTCCGGAGTGAGGCCGGCCTGCGCCTGCGCTAACTTTGGTTCGGGAAGTTCGCTTCCAGTACACGACGCGTGTCGACGGCGAGATCGTGCATACCCAATTCTTCGTAGGCTTCTGCCATGATCTGTAACGAACGCGCATTGCCCGCTGCGCCGTTGTAATTCTCGAGAGCGCTCTTGGCACGATTCAATGCCGCTACATAGGCGCCTCGGCGCAAATAGTAGTCCGCAACGTGATTCTCATAATCTGACATGCGGTTCTTCAGGAACAGGAGCCGTTGCTCTGCGTCAGCCGCATATTCGCTGGCCGGATAACGTTCGACCAGTCTGCGCAAGCTTGAGTACGCTTCCTCGACGTCCTTGGGCGGTCGAAGACTGACGTCTTTGTTGAAGCGCCGCTCGATGAATCCGGCATCCTGCTCGAAGTACGAAAGACCCTTGATGTAGAGCGCGTAGTCCACCCGATCATGAATCGGATTTTCGCGGATGAAGGTATCTGCAGCCTCTATAGCTTGCTCGCGCTTGCCCGACTTGTAATAGGCATACATGAGTTCGAGCTGCACCTGGCGACTGATGTCGCTGAACGGGTAACGCGCCTGGATGGCTTCGAAAATCTGTACACCGCGCGTGTAATTACCGAGCCCAATATTTTCCTGCGCTTCGGCATAAGCCTCAGACAGGCTCTCGATCTCGGTTTGCTGCTCATCATTTCCGGCACAGGCACCCAGCAGCACAAGGCCCGCGACGAGCATGGCCAGATTGGCCCGAAACCGGCCAAAGCGAGTTAAATGGGTGTTCTGTTTCAACGATTTCCTGCCTCTGGGTCGTTCCGATCGGCGAGTATACCGTAGACTTGGCAGCACAATGAAAGCAGAGCCCAAAGTCATGTTGATTCCGTCGCAATTTGCCGGCCAGAGATTGGACCAGGCGCTTGCCCGGATGTTTCCGGAGTATTCCCGCAGTCGGCTCAAGACCTGGTTGTTGTCGGGCGCGATCACCGTAGACGGCAAATCGCCGCGGCCACGCGATCCGGTCGACGGCGGCGAGCGGGTCGAAGTCAATATTGTGGCGGAAAAGAACGTCGCGGCGGCGCCCGAGGCTATTGCTCTCGACGTTGTGTACGAAGACGAGGCGCTGATGGTGATTAATAAGCCGGCCGGCCTGGTGGTCCATCCCGGCGCCGGCAACCCCCGGGGCACGCTGATGAACGGACTGCTGAATCATGCGAGCGAACTCAGACAGCTGCCACGGGCCGGCATCATCCACCGCCTGGATAAAAATACGAGCGGCCTGCTGTTGATCGGTAAGACGCTTGAGACGCATACGGCGCTGGTGCGTTTGTTGGCTGAGCGCGAGATCGGACGCTTCTACGTGGCAGTGTGCAACGGTGTGCTGACCGGCGGCGGCATGGTTGATGAGCCGATCGGCCGGCACCCGGTCGATCGCAAGCGCATGAGTATCCGGCAGGACGGCAGGCCGGCGGTTACCCGCTATACGGTACTGGAGCGATTCCGTGCACATACTTATATAAGTGTCTCGCTGGAAACCGGTCGCACGCACCAGATCCGCGTGCACCTCGCGCATCGACGGCATGCATTGCTGGGTGATCCGACATACGGCGGGCGACTTGCGTTACCGGCCCGGGCGAGTGATGCACTGATCGATGCGTTGCGGTCTTTCAAACGTCAGGCCTTGCATGCCACGCGCCTGGAGTTGATCCATCCGGTCAGCGGCGAGACGTTGCGACTTGAGGCGCCGCCGCCGGCCGATTTTGAGGCCTTGCTTGCAATACTGCGCAAGGATGCCGCGTGAACGATTGGGTACTGCGGGCCGACTGGCCGGCACCGCCGAGCATCGTGGCCGGAACCACGCTGCGCAACGGCGGTGAGGCAGATCTTCCGGCGCCACCGCAATGGCTCAAACAGGTGCATGGTAATCGCGCCGTTGTACTCGGTTCGCCGGACTTCGAGGCAGGTGTGCCGGAGGCGGACGCGGTGATCGGCGGGCGGCCCGGGGATCTTTGTGTGGTGCGAACGGCGGACTGCCTGCCAGTGCTGCTCTGTTCGGAGGACGGGCAGGAGATCGCAGCCGTGCACGCCGGTTGGCGCGGTTTGGCTGCGGGTGTCATCGAGGCGGCCGTCGCGCGCTTTTCCGAGCCACCGCGAGGACTCCTGGCCTGGATCGGTCCGGCAATCTCGCAAGCGGCATTCGAGGTCGGCGACGAGGTGCGCGAGCAATTTGGCGGACTCGGCGTCAATCCAGCTGATTATTTTGTCGCCAACGAGCGCGGCCGCTGGCAGGCAGATCTGGTGGGGCTGGCGCGGGCCCGCATGCGCGCCCTGGGGATCACCTCAATTTTCGCGGCGAATGTGTGCACTTACACGGACGCGGCACGCTGTTTCTCGTACCGTCGCGACGGCGAAACCGGCCGGCATCTGAGCTTCATTTACCGCAAGTAGGGGTCAGAGCCCGGTGGGGCTCTGTAAGCGATGGGTTTTCCGCAAAGGCCTTGAAAAACAGCAGGTTGGCGTCACCTCAGTTTGAGTTCTGGCGCCGGTATGATCGGCAAATGAGAAGCAAATGCGATTAGACAAACTGACCAGTAAATTTCAGATGGCGCTTGCTGATGCGCAATCGTTGGCCGTCGGTCGCGACAAGCAACACATCTAGCCTGTGCATGTGATGCAAGTCTTGCTCGACCAGCAGGGTGGTTCCGTGCGCGGCTTGTTGACCAAGGCAGGCGTCAACGCGAACCTGCTGCGCTCGCAGCTCGGCGACGCGCTCGATCGCCTGCCAAAGGTCGAGGGCGCGGGCGGCGATGTACATATTGCGAATGACCTGACCAGGCTCTTCAACCTGACTGACAAGCTCGCGCAGCAGCGCGAGGATCAATACATCTCCAGTGAATTGTTCGTGCTGGCGGCGATGGATGACAAGTCGCCGTTGTTGTCGATTCTGCAACAGGCGGGTGCCGTTCGCGGTGCGATCGAAAAAGCGATCGATGATCTGCGTGGCGGGCAACAGGTCAATGACCCGAATGCCGAGGACACCCGCAAGGCGCTGGAAAAATTCACGATCGATCTCACCGAACGTGCCGAACAGGGCAAACTCGATCCGATTATTGGCCGCGACGATGAAATTCGCCGCACGATTCAGATATTGCAGCGGCGCACCAAGAACAACCCCGTGCTGATTGGCGAACCGGGTGTCGGCAAGACCGCGATCATCGAAGGCCTCGCCCAGCGCATCGTAAACAATGAAGTACCGGAAGGCCTGCGCGGCAAGCGTATCCTGTCGCTGGATATGGGCGCGCTCATTGCCGGTGCAAAATATCGCGGCGAATTCGAAGAACGGCTCAAAGCCGTGCTCAGCGATCTCGCGAAGCAGGAAGGGCCGATCATCCTGTTTATCGACGAACTGCACACGATGGTGGGTGCGGGCAAGGCCGAGGGTTCGATGGATGCGGGCAACATGCTCAAGCCCGCCCTGGCGCGCGGCGAGCTGCACTGCATCGGCGCGACGACACTCGATGAGTACCGGCAACACCTGGAAAAAGACGCGGCGCTCGAGCGTCGCTTTCAGAAAGTGCTGGTCGGTGAACCGACGGTCGAAGACACGATCGCCATTTTGCGTGGCCTCAAGGAGCGCTACGAAGTTCATCATGGCGTCGAGATAACGGATCCGGCCATTGTCGCGGCCGCGACCCTGTCGCATCGTTATATCAGTGACCGCCAGCTGCCGGACAAAGCAATCGACCTCATTGATGAGGCTGCGTCACGCATTCGAATCGAAATCGATTCGAAGCCGGAGGAGATGGATCGGCTGGAGCGTCGCATCATTCAGCTGAAGATCGAACGCGAGGCTTTGAAGAAGGAATCGGACGATGCCTCGCGCAAGCGACTCGGTGACATCAATATGCAGCTCGAGGAACTTGAAAAAGAGTTTTCGGATCTGGAAGAGATCTGGAAGTCGGAAAAAGCGGCAATGCAGGGTGCGACGCACATCAAGGAAGCAATCGAACGCGCCCGACTCGAGTTCGAAACCGCGCATCGCGCCAACGACCTGGTGCGCATGTCCGAGTTGCAGTATGGGCGTATTCCCGAACTTGAGAAGCAACTTGTCGGCGCCATGTAGCAAGAGCACGTGGCGACCACGCTGTTGCGCAACAATGTCACCTAAGAAGAAGTAGCGGAAATCGTCTCCAAGTGGACCGGCATCCCGGTTTCGAAGATGCTCGAGGGTGAAAAAGAGAAGCTGTTGCAGATGGAGTCGGCGCTGCAGGGTCGCGTCGTCGGCCAGCACGAGGCCGTGACCGCAGTTGCCAACGCGATTCGCCGCTCCCGCGCGGGCCTGTCCGATCCGAAGCGGCCGATTGGCTCGTTCCTGTTTCTTGGACCGACCGGCGTCGGCAAAACCGAGCTCAACAAGGCGCTTGCGAACTTCATGTTCGATACCGACGATGCCATGGTGCGGCTCGACATGTCCGAGTTCATGGAAAAACACTCGGTTTCGCGATTGATCGGTGCGCCGCCCGGATATATCGGCTATGACCAGGGCGGTTACCTGACCGAGGCGGTGCGACGACGCCCGTATTCGGTCATTCTGCTGGACGAGATCGAGAAGGCGCATCCCGATGTATTCAATGTACTGCTGCAGGTTCTCGATGATGGTCGCCTGACGGATGGTCAGGGACGAACCGTCGACTTTTGCAACACAGTCATAGTGATGACGTCGAACCTGGGCTCACACGTGATCCAGGAGATGACTGGCGAGGAGAACTACGCCGACATGAAGTCCGCCGTGATGGATATCGTTGGCACGCACTTCAGACCCGAATTTATCAATCGGGTCGACGATGTCGTCGTGTTCCATCCGCTCAGTCGCGAACACATTCGCAAAATCTTGGATATTCAGCTCGGCTATCTGCACGAGCGGCTGGCGGAGCGTGACATGCGCATCAATCTGTCCGATGCGGCGCGAGACCGCCTGGCCGAGGCCGGATTCGATCCGGTTTACGGCGCCAGGCCGCTTAAACGCGCCATTCAGCAGCAGATCGAGAATCCGCTGGCGAATGAGATCCTCGCGGGCAAGTTCCGGCCTAGTGATGTGATAGAGATTGGTGTTGCCGATAACGGCCTCGCATTCCAAAATGCTGCATAATGCGCTGAACCTGAGGAGTAAGACGCTTGCCGATTTATGAATACGCCTGTGACGCATGCGACCACCGACTGGACGCACTGCAAAAAATGGCCGATGCGCCGTTGGCCGACTGCCCGTCCTGTGGAGAGCCCAGCTTGCAGCGATTGTTGTCGGCACCGCGCTTTCGGCTGAAAGGCCAGGGCTGGTACGAGACCGATTTCAAAACGGACAAGCAGCGCAATATCGCCGGCGACAAAGAGCCCGCGAAAGCTGACGGCGGTAAGTCGGAAGCGGGCAAGCCGGAAGCCGGCAAGTCAGAACCCGGCAAAACCGAAAGCAAAGCGCCGGCCGCCGAAACCAGGAAAGTCGACACCAAGGATTCGGCATGATGCTACGGCTGCGGCGTTACCTGGTAGCCGGGTTGCTGGTCTGGCTGCCGCTCGGTGTCACAATCCTGATATTTCGAATCCTGATCGGCCTGATGGACAGGTCGCTGATCCTCCTGCCGCAGAAATATCATCCGGAAGTTCTGCTCGGTGTGAGTATCCCCGGGCTTGGAGTCATCCTGACGATACTGGTGTTGCTGCTGACGGGCGTACTGATGGCCAACATCGTTGGCCGAAAATTCCTCGGCGGCTGGGAATCTCTGCTGGGCCGCATTCCGATTGCGAGGTCGATTTACTCGGCGTCAAAGAATTTTGCCGAGATTGTTTTTTCGGATTCCGGCAAAGCTTTCAAAAAAGTGCTGCTGGTCGAATATCCGCGCAAGGGAATCTACTCACTGGCGTTTCAAACCGCCAGCGAGCTGGGAGAAGTGCAGGGCCGGACCGGCGAAGACGTCACTTGCTGCTTTGTGCCCACCACGCCGAATCCGACCTCAGGGTTTATTATCATAGTGCCAAAAGCCGACGTCATCGAACTCGACATGACCGTCGATGAAGCGGCCAAGTTCATCATGTCACTCGGCGTCGTCGTTCCAACGTGGACGAAGGGACAAACGGCCGAGTTACCCCTGAAATTACCCGGAGAGCAGCCGTAAGCTGGGTGTTTTTCGACCGAAGTAAAGCGCAGCGGAGCGAGCCATGAGGGAGAGAAATACCCAGCTTACGGCTGCGGACGCGGTTGTATATTCACCGGGCAGGCCGTAAGATTCCGCCTCTTTTTCAGCCACATAAGCACGAAAATGACGATGCGCAGCCACTATTGCGGAGAAGTTGACGAAAGCCTGGTAGGGCAGGAAATCGACGTCTGCGGCTGGGTGCATCGTCGCCGTGATCACGGTGGTGTGATCTTCATCGATCTGCGCGACCGGGAAGGGTTGTTGCAGGTCGTTTTTGACCCGGATCGAGCCGCCATTTTTGCGGCCGCCGAGCGGATTCGCGGCGAGTATGTACTGGCCGTCAAAGGCGTGGTTCGACGACGCCCGGATGGCACGACCAACGCGAACATGAAGACCGGGCAGATCGAAGTCCTGGCGCATGAACTGACGGTCCTGAATCGCTCCGAAACACCGCCGTTTCATCACGACGAAAATGTGAACGAGGAACTGCGCCTGACTTATCGCTATCTGGATTTGCGGCGTGAAAGCATGCTGGGCAATTTGCGCCTGCGGCATAGAGTTACGATGGCGATGCGCGCTTACCTCGATGCCAACGGCTTCGTCGATGTTGAGACGCCGATGTTGACGCGTGCGACACCTGAGGGCGCTCGCGACTATATTGTTCCCAGCCGGACCCACCCGGGAAAATTTTTCGCGCTGCCGCAGTCACCGCAGATCTTCAAACAGTTGTTGATGATGTCGGGGCTCGATCGCTACTACCAGATTGTGCGCTGCTTCCGTGACGAAGATTTGCGTGCTGATCGCCAGCCGGAATTTACGCAGCTCGATATCGAAATGAGCTTTGTCGACGAGCACGACGTCACCGGCAAGATGGAAGCGATGGTTCGGCACCTCTTCCGGCAGGTAATGGGCGTGGAATTGCCGGATCCCTTCCCGCGAATGAGTTATGCGGATGCGATGCATCGCTATGGTTCTGACAAGCCGGACCTGCGCATCGATCTCGAACTGGTGGACGTGTCCGATCTGATGGCGGCAGTTGACTTCAAGGTTTTCTCGGGGCCGGCGAATGATGCAGAAGGCCGGGTCGCGGCATTGCGCCTACCGGCCGGCAATGAGCTGAGTCGCAAGGAGATTGACGACTATACGGCGTTCGTAGCCCGTTACGGCGCCAAGGGGCTTGCCTACATCAAGGTGAACGATGTCGCTGCCGGGCGCGACGGATTGCAGTCGCCTATCCTGAAATTCCTGCCGGATGACGCGGTCAATGGCATTCTGCAACGCACGGGTGCAGCGACCGGTGATCTTATTTTCTTCGGTGCGGACAAGGCGCGTGTCGTTAACGACGCACTGGGTGCGCTGCGGGTCAAGCTCGGCCAGGATCGTGGGCTCGTCGCCGCCGGCTGGTCGCCACTCTGGGTGGTTGATTTCCCGATGTTCGAACAGGACCCGGCGACCAAGCGCTGGAGTGCATTGCATCATCCGTTTACGGCGCCCTCGATCAGCGATGCCGATGCTTTGCGAGCCGACCCGGGCCACGCCCTGTCACGCGCTTATGACATGGTGCTGAACGGTTCGGAGATAGGCGGCGGTTCGATTCGAATTCATGATCAGGTGATCCAGTCGGCGGTATTTGATCTGCTCGGCATCAGCAAGGCCGAAGCGGATGAGAAGTTCGGCTTCCTGTTGCGCGCTCTCGAGTTCGGTTGCCCGCCGCATGGCGGCATCGCATTCGGCCTGGATCGGATCGTGATGCTCATGGCCGGTGCCGATAGTATTCGCGATGTGATTGCGTTTCCGAAAACGCAGACCGCGAGCTGTCCGCTGACCAATGCGCCGGGCGTGGTTTCGGAGGAACAACTCAAGGAAACCGGTATCCGCCTGCGTGCGCCGAAGTCGTCGTAGGCATGACGCCATGGCGGTGACGGAATACCGCACGCCAGTTTCAGTTCTCATCGTCATCCATGCCGATGGCGGTAAGGCGCTGTTGCTGCGTCGCGTAAAGCCCTTCGATTTCTGGCAATCCGTCACGGGTAGTCTGCAGTCCGGGGAGAGCCACGCAGATGCAGCGCGGCGTGAATTGTTCGAAGAGACCGGCCTGCGCGACGAAGGAACGCTCGCCTACTCGGGCGTGAGTCGCCAATTTGCCATTGATTCGCGCTGGCGGCACAAGTTCGCACCCGGCGTGGTCGAGAACGTTGAATTCGAGTGGCATTATCGATTGCCCGCGCCCATGGACATCAAGATCTGCAGCAACGAGCACTCTGAGTATTGCTGGCTGCCGTTTGCGGCGGCAACGGAACGGGTTTGGTCGTGGACCAATCGCGACGCACTCGCGAAATTGCATCGATGAACGGCATCGACACGGTCGTCTGCCTGCACGGAGTCTGGTCACACGGTGCCGGCATGTACCTGATCAAGCGCCGCCTGGAAAACGAGTACGGCATGCGTGCGCTGCTGTTCAGCTACCCATCTGTACGCGGCACACTGGACGAGAACGCGGCCGCATTGGCCGCTTTCATAGCGCGTAATGACATCGCGGGCACGCATATCATAGGCCACAGTCTTGGCGGCGTAGTGGCATTACGCATGCTGGCCAGCTATCCGGATTCAGCGCCGGGCCGGCTTGTGTGTCTGGGCTCGCCACTGACCGGGTCGCGCGCCGCAGATTTTCTTGGCCGGCAGGACTGGGCCGAATCTATCGTCGGACATTCGTTATCCAAAGGTGTAATCAGCGAGCCCGCCATCGCATGGGCGAAGGATGTTTGCGCGGCTCGCGAGATTGGTGTGATCGCCGGCAAAACCTCCATCGGTCTGGGTCAGCTGCTGGCCGCATTCGATGAAGACAATGACGGCGCAGTCGGCGTCTCCGAAACGCAGTTGCCAGGGATTCGCGATCACCTGATCATGCCGGTCAGCCATAACGGCATGCTGCTCTCACGCGGAGTGGTCGATCAGGCTGCCGCGTTCCTGCGGCGCGGCGAATTCCTGCGCGACACCTGATCAGCTGGATTTGAGCTTGTAGATCAGGGCGAGTGCGGCTTGCGGCGTCAGCGTGTCGGGATCGACCTCGTCCAGCAATTCGCGCAATGCATCAGCTGCCTGCGTTGCCGCGGGCATTTCGAACGATAGTTGGCCCTGCGGGCCGCTGTCCTGCGCGGCGCGCATGGCCTCGAGCCTGGTGAGATAACTGCGTGCTCGCTGAATGACCGACTTCGGGACGCCGGCGAGAACCGCCACCTGCAGCCCGTAACTCTGGTTGGCCGGGCCGGGCTTTACCGCATGCAGAAAGACCAGTTCGCCCCTGTGCTCGGTCGCATCCAGATGCACGTTGCGACAAGCGGGCAACTCATCCGCGAGCGCCGTCAGCTCAAAGTAATGCGTGGCGAAAAGCGTAAACGCGTTGGCGGTCTCGCCCATGTAATGTGCTGCAGCCCAGGCCAGCGACAGGCCATCGAAAGTGCTCGTGCCGCGGCCGATTTCGTCCATCAATACCAGGCTTTGCTCGGTCGCGTTGTGCAGGATCGTGGCGGTCTCCGTCATTTCGACCATGAATGTCGAGCGGCCGCCGGCAAGGTCGTCCGATGCGCCGATGCGCGTGAAGATTCGATCGATCGGGCCGATGCAGAGTTTTTCAGCCGGTACGAAGCTGCCGATATGCGCGAGGATCGCGATCAGGGCCGTCTGCCGCATGAACGTCGACTTGCCGCCCATGTTGGGTCCGGTGATCACGAGCAATCGCTGCGTATCGTTCATGCTGAGGTCATTGGCGACGAACGGCGCATCGATAACCTGCTCGACCACGAGGTGGCGACCACCACGGATCTCGATGCACGGTGTAGCGACGATTTCAGGCTTGCACAGGTTCAGAGTTCCGGCGCGTTCGGCAAAACATGTCAGCACATCGAGTTCGGCAATCGCGAATGCCGACTGTTGCAGCTCGGCCAGTTCGTTGTTGATTTCGTCGAGCAGGCCTTCATACAAAAACTTCTCGCGCGTCAACGCCCGTTCGTGCGCGCCAAGCACCTTGTCTTCAAATTCCTTGAGTTCCGGCATGACATAGCGCTCGGCATTCTTGAGCGTCTGTCGACGAACGTATTCGATTGGTGCCTTGTCGGCCTGCGCGCGACTGATTTCGATGTAGTAGCCGTGCACGCGGTTATAGCCTAGCTTTAACGTGGCAATCCCGGTCCGTGCTTTTTCGCGAGCCTCAAGGTCGAGCAGGTACTGATCCGCATTGCCGGCGATCGCTCGCAACTCGTCCAGTTGTTCGTCGTAGCCGCCCGCGATGACGCCGCCGTCGCGCAACAACATCGGCGGATTTTCGATGATTGCCTTCTGCAGCAAATCGCAATGCTGCCGGTGGTCGCCGATCTGTACCCGCAAATCCGCGAGTGCGGGTGAGGGCAGCCCATCGATTTGCCGGCGCAGTTCGGGCAGGCGCGACAACGCCTCGCCCAGTGCGCGCAGGTCGCGTGGCCGTGCCGAGCGCAGTGCGACGCGTGCCAGGACGCGTTCGACATCGCCGATGCCGTCGATTACGGCCTGCACGCGGTCAAGTGTGCCGCTTGCCTGCAATGTTTCAACAGCCTGGTAGCGCCCTAGCAACGTCGCCGTATCGCGCAGCGGCCGTTGCAACCAGCGCCGCAACAACCTGGACCCCATCGGGCTCTTGCAGCGATCCATGATGCCGGCGAGCGTGTGCTCATTGTGTCCGCTTAAAGATTCCTCGATTTCAAGATTGCGCCGTGTTGCTGCGTCCATGATCACGGCATCTTCATGTCGTTCGACCGCTATCGATTGCAGGTGCGGCAGACTGGTTTTTTGTGTGTCCTGCACATATTGCAGCAGCGCACCAGCCGCGACGATGCCGCGCGAGAATTCCGCGCAGCCAAAGCCACTGAGGTCACGCGTCGCAAACTGCGCACACAATAAACGCGTTGCGTTGTCGAGGTCGAAATGCCAGGGCGGCCGACGCGTCACCCGGATACGTGCCGCAAATGAGTCCGCGACCCCCAATTCCTCGTCGACGACGAGTTCGGCGGGGCGCAGGCGTTCGATTTCGCCGATGAGGGCCTCGTTATCGGGTACCTCAGTCAGCCGAAAGCGGCCACCCGCAAGATCGAGCCAGGCGATACCGACGCCGCTCGTGTCGGCGTGGATGGCAGCGACCAGGTTGTCGCGGGATTCTGCCAACAGGGCCTCATCGGTCAGCGTGCCCGGTGTGACGACGCGCGTTACTTTGCGCTCGACCGGTCCCTTGCTGCTGGCCGGATCGCCGATTTGCTCACAAATAGCGACCGACTCGCCCTTGCGCACGAGTCTCGCGAGATACCCTTCGATCGCGTGATACGGTACACCCGCCATCGGTATGGCATTGCCACCAGACTTGCCGCGCGCGGTCAGCGTGATATCGAGCAGCCGCGCCGCACGCCGTGCGTCCTCATAAAACAACTCGTAAAAGTCGCCCATGCGGTAGAGCACGAGCATGTCGGGATACTCGGCTTTGATGGCCAGGTACTGGCGCATCATCGGGGTGTGAACGGCGGCGATATCGGCGGTCATTGAGTTCTTTTACGTAGGAGGTCGCCATGCGGGCGACGTCCTGTATTATTGGTCCATGAAAATACTGCATGTCGAAACCGGGCGCCATCTTTACGGCGGGCCGCAACAGGTGGTTTACCTGGTATCGGCCTTGCGGCAGCGCGGCCTCGACTGCACACTGCTTTGCCCGCCGGATACGGGCATCGATTCGGCGGCACGCTCCGCCGGCATACCGGTGCGCAATCTCTTTTGTGCCGGTGAGCTTGGCCTGCCGTTCGCCTATCGCCTGACGCAGTACCTGCAGTCAACCGCGCCGGACCTCCTGCATTGCCATAGTCGCCGTGGAGCGGACATGCTCGGCGGCCTCGCGGCCAGTTTTGCCGATGTACCCGCTGTGGTGTCGCGGCGCGTTGACAATACCGAGATGCGGGTGATGGCCGCGTTGCGCTACCGGCCGTTCCGCAAAATTATTGCGATCTCGGAAGCAATCGCCGCGGTGCTGCGCGATCACGATGTCGCACCCGAGCGCATCGAGGTCATACGCAGCGCCGTTGATACCGCCCAGTTCGACGCGCCGGCCGACCGACATGCATTTCGTGCCGAGTACGGTATTCCACGGGACGCACTGATACTGGGTGCAGCGGGGCAGTTGATTCCGCGCAAGGGGCACCGTTACCTGTTGCAGGCCGTCGCCGGTCTGCGGCGCCGGTACGGCAATATTCGGCTGATCATTTTTGGCGAGGGTTACCTGAACAACCAGTTGCGCGCACAGGCGATGGCCCTTGGCCTGGGCGATGTGGTGCAGTTTGCGGGTTTCCGTGACGATCTTGACGATTTCATGGGCTGTTTCGATATTTTCGTGCACCCGGCGCTGTCAGAGGGGCTCGGCGTCGCAACGCTGAAGGCGGCCGCCGCCGGCGTCCCGGTGGTTGGCTTCAATGCAGGCGGCTTGTCCGAAGCGGTGATTGACGGCGAGACGGGTATCCTCGTGGCCACCGAAGACGTGATCTCGCTGCAAAATGCGATTGCCACCTTGCTGGAGAGTAAGTCGATGCGTCAGCGAATGGGCGAGGCCGGTCGCGAGCGGATGCAAAATGAGTTTTCGATCGCTACGATGGCGGACAAGCACGTCGCACTGTACGAGGCGGTATTGCATGGCTGATCACGAGGCGATCGAAAAACTGGCGCGGGCACTGGTCGAGGAACTGACGGCGGCGGGCAAGGCGGTCTCGACCGCGGAGTCCTGTTCCGGCGGCTGGGTAGCCAAGGCCATCACGGATATCGCGGGCAGCTCGGCCGTATTCCACTACGGCATCGTCAGTTATTCGAACGGCGCCAAGGAGTCGTTGCTCGGCGTGCGCAACGAGACCCTCGAGGAACATGGTGCCGTCAGCAAAGCCGTCGTCATCGAGATGGCGGAAGGCGTACTCAATCTGAGCGTTGCGGACATCGCGGTCGCGGTTAGTGGCGTTGCCGGTCCGACTGGCGGCAGTGAACAAAAGCCCGTCGGCACCGTCTGGTTCGCCTGGATGGTCCGCGACGGTTCGAAACTTCGATCGACGACGAGTTGTGAGCATTTTGACGGCGACCGCGACCTGGTTCGTGAGTTGAGCGTGGTACACGCCTTGCAGGGTGTTCGGGAACGCATCGTTAAATGACCACGAAAACCCTGCTGTTCGCGCTATGGCCCGATGACCGGCAACGGGATCGAATGCGCGATTTCATTGTGCCGGTGACCAAGCTCATCGACGGGCGCGCGGTCGAGCGCCGCGAATGGCACATCACGCTGGTCTACATCGGCGGCCTCGACGAGCGTCATATCCCGGAATTGCAGGCTGCTGCGAAGGCGATCCGGTTTGATCCTTTCCGGCTGCGCCTCGATCGCATGGAATTCTGGCCACGGCCGAAGATTGCGGCGATGGTACCGCCGACAATTCCCCCCGAACTTGAAAGGCTCGTTCAGGATTTGAGCGGCATCGTCTTTGCGGCGGGCGTTGAAACCCAGGAAAGAGTCTAACGGCCGCATGTCACGGTGGTGCGCAATGCCCGGCCCTTCGAGACCGAGCGCCTGCCGCAATCCGCCAGTACGGACTGGTCGGGTTTTGAGCTGCTCGAGGTGCTGCAGGAGCGCGGCAGCACAACCTATCGCCCGCTAGACCTGGGGTTTCGGCTGAATTCCCCGGATTTCTTCAAATACTGCCGAAATTGGCCAAAAAAAAAGGCTGACGAAACTAAAGTGTTTGTGGAATAATCACTGTTCATAAACACAGTACTTCTGGATTCCCGCCTCAATACCCACAGGATGGCCACAAATAATGGATGACAATCGTAAGAAAGCTCTCGCTGCAGCCCTGGGACAGATCGAAAAACAGTTCGGCAAGGGCTCCGTAATGCGTCTCGGCGACAACCCCATGTCGCGCGACATCGAAGTCATTTCAACGGGTTCAATCGGGCTCGATATAGCGCTCGGGGTCGGTGGCGTGCCGAGAGGGCGCGTCGTTGAGATTTACGGTCCCGAAGCGTCCGGCAAAACGACCCTCACGCTGCAGATCGTGGCTGAAGCGCAGAAGATGGGAGGCACGGCCGCGTTTGTCGACGCGGAACACGCGCTGGACCCAAGCTATGCGGAGAAGCTGGGCGTGAATGTCGATGAGTTGCTGGTGTCGCAGCCCGATACCGGTGAACAGGCACTGGAAATTACCGACATGCTGGTTCGATCCGGAGCCGTTGACGTCATTGTCATCGATTCCGTCGCGGCGCTGACACCGAAGGCCGAAATTGAAGGCGAGATGGGCGACTCACACATGGGTCTGCAGGCACGGTTGATGTCGCAGGCGTTGCGAAAACTGACCGGCAACATCAAACGATCGAATGCGACGGTGATTTTCATCAACCAGATTCGCATGAAGATCGGCGTGATGTTCGGCAGCCCGGAAACTACGACGGGCGGCAATGCATTGAAATTCTATTCGTCGGTACGCCTGGATATTCGTCGCATCGGCGCTATCAAGAAGGGCGAGGAAGTCATCGGCAACCAGACGCGTGTCAAGGTCGTCAAGAACAAGGTCGCTCCACCGTTCAAGATGGCCGAATTTGAGATTCTTTACGGATTCGGCATCTCGCGCGAGGGCGAGATAATTGATCTGGCCGTACAGCATGGCCTCATCGACAAAGCCGGGTCCTGGTACAGCTATGGTTCCGATCGTATCGGCCAGGGCAAGGAAAATGTCCGCGAGCACCTGAAAGCGAATCCGGCCATGGCGGCGGAGATCGAGGGCAAGATTCGTGCGTTGCTGTTGTCGGGTACAACCGTTACGCCGGTTGCCGCGGTGGACGATTCGGAGGAAGTGGCAGAGGAAGCCTAGCGGCAGCCCTGTGGGAGGCTGCACTGTGGGAGGCCGCCCTGTGGGAGGCAGCCCTGTGGGAGGGACCCCCTCCCACTAGACCCCCTCTCACAAGATCCCAATCCACAAGATCCCAATCCACAAGACTCCTTCCCACAAGGCTCCCTCTTGAAAGACGACAAATTTTCCGACCCGATTGCAGCCCGCAAGAAGGCGATGGACTACCTCGCGCGTCGCGAACATGGGCGCGAGGAGTTGATCAACAAGCTACGCCGAGCAGGCTTTGAGCACGATACCGTCAACGAAGCCGTAGCCCGGCTGGTTGCCGACCGGCTGCAATGCGATGCGCGATTTGTCGAAGCATTCATTGCCGCGCGCATCAACCAGGGTAAGGGCCCACTGAGAATCTGTGCGGATCTTCGTGAGCGCGGCATCGCCGATGCAGCGATCTTCGAGGGACTCGAAGCTGCTGCACACGACTGGCATGCAGCGGCGCTCGAGGTGCGGCGAAAAAAATTCGGCGCGCGTCGGCCAGCTGACTTCAAGGACAAAGCGCGCCAGATGCGTTTTCTGCAATCACGCGGATTCGATACGGACCAAATTCAGGCAGCTGTTTCAGCGCCTACCGAATAAGCTTAGAATCCCCCGATGAAAATTATGACCAGCAACGAGCTGCGCCAGTCTTTCCTGGCGTTTTTCCGCGACCAGCAGCACGAGGTGGTCGCGAGCTCGCCGCTTGTGCCCGGTAATGACCCAACACTGTTGTTTACGAACGCGGGCATGGTGCAGTTTAAAGACGTGTTTCTCGGGAGCGACGAGCGCAGCTATAACCGTGCCGCGACCTCGCAGCGCTGTGTACGCGCCGGCGGCAAGCACAACGACCTGGAAAACGTGGGCTATACGGCTCGCCACCATACGTTCTTCGAGATGCTTGGCAATTTCAGCTTCGGCGATTATTTCAAACGCGAGGCGATTCGGTATGCGTGGGAGTTCCTGACCGGCACTCTGGGGTTGGCACCGGAACGCTTGTGGATCACCGTTTTCAAGGATGATGACGAGGCCGCCGATATCTGGCTCAAGGAAATCAAAATTGATCCGAAGCGATTCTCGCGCCTCGGCGAAAAAGATAATTTCTGGTCGATGGGTGATACCGGACCCTGTGGCCCCTGCAGCGAAATTTTTTACGACCACGGTGCCGACGTGCCGGGTGGGCCACCGGGCTCGCACGATGCGGATGGCGACCGCTACGTTGAAGTATGGAACCTCGTTTTCATGCAGTTCGATCGCTCCGCCGATGGCAGGATGACGCCGCTGCCGAAACCGTCTGTGGACACCGGCATGGGCCTGGAGCGCATCGCCGCCGTGATGCAGGGTGTGCACAGCAACTACGAGATCGACCTGTTCAGCAGACTCATAGACTCTGCGGCGAAACTGCTCGGCGTGCCGAACGACGGCTCAAGCTCGCTCAACGTTATCGCCGATCACATTCGGGCCTGTTCGTTCCTGATATGCGACGGCGTATTGCCGGGTAATGAGGGGCGCGGCTACGTGCTGCGACGGATCATCCGTCGCGCCGTACGGCATGGTAAAAAACTCGGCGCCGACGACGCGTTTTTTCACAAGCTGGTGGCGCCGCTCGCAAAGGAAATGGGCGACGCGTATCCGGAACTGAAAAAGGCCAGGGCGCACATAGAAAAGGTATTGCAAAAAGAAGAGCGCCGCTTCGCCGAAACCCTAGACCAGGGGATGGAAATTCTTGAGGCGGCGATTGCTACTGTGACTGGCAAGGAAATTCCCGGCGAGGTCGCGTTCAAACTCTACGACACTTTTGGATTTCCGGTCGACCTCACAGCCGATATTGCGCGTGAGCGTGGTTTGTCGGTCGATCAGCGCGGTTTTGAGGTGGCGATGTCGGGGCAACGTGATCGCGCCAGGGCTGCCAGCAAGTTTACGGCGTCGAGCGGCGACTCAATCGCAACTGATGCTGAATCGGAGTTCCTCGGATACGAGGGCACTGACGGCTCGGGTACTGTGATCGGACTTTACAAGGACGGCGCATCCGTTGATGTCCTCGCCGCAGGTGAAGAGGGCGCAGTCGTACTCTCGGCGACACCGTTCTACGCCGAAAGCGGCGGGCAGATCGGGGATGCCGGCATTCTTGCTGATGACGGCAAGCTGTTTAATGTCAGCGATACGCAGAAAGGCGGTAAGGCAATCGTGCACTACGGGCTCGTCGAGGCGGGCGAGTTATGCATTGGCGATAACATAGAGGCCATCGTGGATGCCGAGCGTCGCCAGGCAACCCGACTAAATCACTCGGTAACGCACCTGATGCACGCAGCGCTGCGATCGGTGCTTGGCGCACACGTGCAACAAAAAGGATCGCTGGTAACGCCGGACAAATTGCGCTTTGACTTTTCGCATCTCGAAGCTGTGTCGGCCGAGGAGTTGCAGGCCATTGAAGACCTGGTCAATGAGCAGATTCGAAGCAATGTTGCTGCCGTGACCAATGTCATGAACTACGACGACGCGATTGGCTCAGGCGCAGTTGCACTATTCGGTGAAAAATATGGCGACAAGGTGCGGGTGCTGAATTTCGGTGAGTTTTCGGTCGAGCTCTGCGGTGGCACACATGTGAGTCGTACGGGCGATATTGGCCTGTTCAAGATCGTTTCTGAAGGCGGTGTCGCCTCGGGCGTGCGCAGAATTGAGGCCGTAACCGGAAAAGGAGCCCTGACCTGGCTCGCAGGCCACGTCGAATCCCTGCGTCAGATTGGAGGGCTGCTGAAGAGCCAACCGGACCAGGTCGGCGTCAAGGTCGAGCAGCTCTTGAAACGTAACAGGGAGCTGGAGAAGGAGCTCGCGGCGGCTAAACAGGCGATTGTGACCGGCAGCAGCGACGATCGATCGAACACCGTGCAGGAAATTGCCGGCATCAAACTGCTCGTCACGCGTATTGATGGCGCCGACGCCAAGACGCTACGCGACGCTGTGGATCGCTACAAAGACAAGCTTGAAAGCGCGATTGTCGTCCTCGGTTCGGTCGACAATGGAGTCGTTCGGCTGGCCGCGGGTGTTACGAAAGACAATTCGGAGCGCATCAAAGCCGGCGATCTGATCAAACCTATCGCCGAGATGGTCGGCGGCAAGGGCGGCGGGCGTCCTGATTTCGCGCAGGCCGGCGGCAACGACCCGGCTGCGCTGGATGCGGCCCTGGGGTCCGTCGCTGCGTGGGTAACGGCAAGACTTCGCTGAAATTCTTTATTACATAATGGGCGTTCGCGCCAAAAATAGACTAGTATTACAGTGGTTTACAGACGTACGACGCGCAAAAAGGGAAGGGGCGGAGCCCCGGCAGGAGTAGGAAGTCATGCTTATTCTGACGCGACGCGCTGGTGAGACGGTGATGATCGGGAGCGACGTAACCGTCACCGTTCTGGGGGTCAAGGGGAATCAGGTGCGGATCGGGATCAATGCCCCGAAAGACGTAGCTGTGCACCGTGAAGAGATCTACGAGCGAATCCAGAGTGAAAAAGCCGACGGCGGGGCGGAACAGCCCGGTTGACGGTCGACTTTTGGCCCGATTCGGGCTTTACCTCATGTACCACTGTCAGTAATATGTCGGCCCCGCGGAGGCCCGCGGTGCAATGGGCATGACCATGTGGAGAGATGGCTGAGAGGACGAAAGCGCTCCCCTGCTAAGGGAGTAAGGGCTAATACCCCTTCGAGGGTTCGAATCCCTCTCTCTCCACCAAAGATTTCAGCAACGAAAATACGCGCCCGTAGCTCAGTTGGATAGAGTACCTGGCTACGAACCAGGCGGTCGGGAGTTCGAATCTCTCCGGGCGCGCCAATAAAATCAAAGGGTTACATCACTAGTGGTGTAACCCTTTTTCCTTTGGGTAGCACAGTGGGTAGCAATTCGCGCTGAAGTGGTCTTGTTTGGGTACTGACAAAACGCGCGCCGCTGTCGGCGGTAGAATGGCCGACTTTTCTATTTCAAATTTAGAGCCAGGTTTGCATGAGTAGCTACACAATCGGCATCGACACCGGCGGTACATACACCGACGCGGCCATCGTCGACGCAAAAAGCCACACGGTGATCGCTTCCGCCAAGGCATTGACCACTAAGGGTGATTTGTCGCTCGGTGTCGGCGAAGCGCTGGAAAAAGTGCTGGCGGCGGTCGGCGATACGTTTGATCGCAACCGCATCTCGCTGGTTTCGCTCTCAACAACGCTGGCAACCAATGCCCTGGTGGAGGGGCACGGCTCATCGGTCGCTACATTTTTGATCGGCTTTGACGACGGCATGACGCGCCGGACGAAAATAGACAAGGCTGTGCCGAGTGCGCAGATCGTGCGCATTGCCGGCGGGCATTTGTACACCGGCCAGGAACAGGCGCCGCTCGATATCGAAGCCATCAAGGCCGCGCTCGACGGCGCTGCCGGCAAGGCCGACGCCTACGCGGTGGCATCGCACTATTCGGTGCGAAATCCTAACCACGAGCGCCGCGCGGCGGACATCATTCGGCAAAAAACCGGCTGCCCGGTGACCGCGTCCACCGATCTGTCCGATGCGCTAAACGGCCCCCGCCGAGCGCTGACGGCTACTTTTAACGCCCGAATTATTTCCCTGATCGTCGCGCTCGTGAGCGCGGTACACAGCAGCATGCGGCGACTCGGTATCGATGCGCAGATCATGATTGTCAAGGGCGACGGCTCGATTGCCACCGCGGAGTCGGTAATCGCCAAACCCATCGAAACAATTCTCTCCGGCCCGGCCGCCAGCGTCATCGGTGCGCGTTTTCTGACCGCCAAGAACGACTTCATCATCGCCGATATCGGCGGCACAACGTCGGATGTCGCTATCGTAAGAAATGGCTGGCCGGCACTAAACGAACATGGCTCGGACGTCGGGGGATTCCGAACGATGGTGCATGCGATTGATATGCAAACGGTCGGTCTGGGCGGCGACAGCGAGGTCGATGTCGATTTTAAGGGCAACGTGTCGTTGCGCACCAACCGCGTGGTGCCGCTGGCGCTGGTGGCCCATCAATGGCCGCACGTCCTTAGCGAACTGGTCTCGGCCCTGGGCCAAACCGGCGGAATGCGCGAGGCGACCAACTACATCCTGTTTCCCCAAGGCGCCTCGGCCGGGGTGTTTCCTGACGATCTGAGCGCTGCCGATCGCGCCTTTCTGGACCGTCTCAACACCGATAAACCAACCCTCTACGGCGACGTAGTGTCTGGCGCGGCGGATCGCTCGCGGGTACCCCGGCTGGTCGATCGCGGCATCATCCAGGTGTCCGGATTTACCCCGAGCGACGCTGCCCATGTCCTGGGTTTGCAGTCGCAATGGTCAGAAAAAGGTGCACGCCTCGCCTGCGAGTTGATGGGCCGTGCCAGTGGCAAGATAGAAGGCGCCCGGGTTGAGTCGGACGTAGCCGCGTTCGCCCGCGACGTTCACGATGCGGTCGCGGCAAAAAGTGCAAGGCTGCTGCTGGAGCGCTTGTCCGGAAAAGTGTTTGCAAAGGATGATCCGATCGTCAATGCGGTGGTCAACAACCAACACCGCGTCGGCGATATGAAAATCAGCCTGACACCGGATATTGCGATTGTCGCGGTTGGCGGGCCGGCGGCGGTATTTTATCCGGAGGTTGGCAGGCGGCTCGGTACCGAGGTCATAATTCCGCCGGGCAGTGAAGTGGCAAACGCCATCGGTGCGGCAATCGGCATGATCAAGGTGCGCGCCGTGGTGGAAATCACCAGCAGCGAAGCAGGCGGTTATCTGATTCACCATCTGGGCGAGCCGGAGCTTTGTGAATCCGGTCCCAAAGCAATCGAGCGTGCGCGTGAATTGGCTCGCGATACCGCACAAAACGAATCCAAAATTATGGGCGGTCACGAGGTAGATATCGATGTGACTGTGGACCGCGTCGATATTCCGGGGCTCGGAGAGGAAATCAGCCTGGTGGCGGCGACGGTTACCGCGGAGGTGGTCAGCGCTCCGGAGGGTACTGCCAGGTAAACTGCAGCTTATCGATAATTTGCAGTATCTTCGAAAAAAATGAATAAAAAAGACTTGCACTGCATTCGCGGCAAAGTCACGCGAGCTTCAATCGGCGCGGCCGCCTGTGCTATCTTGCGTCCGCTGTATAGCCCTGAATTCCTTTGAGTTTGCCCAATGAACCTGACCCACCTTGAACGCCTGGAAGCGGAAAGCATTCAGATCATGTGGGAGGTCGTCGCAGAGACGCAAAACCCCGTCATGCTGTATTCCGTGGGTAAGGATTCTGCCGTCATGTTGCACCTGGCGAGGAAGGCCTTCTTTCCCGCTGTGCCGCCATTCCCACTGTTGCACGTCGACACGACCTGGAAGTTTCAGAACATGTATGCGTTGCGTGACAAGGCCGCCAAAGCGGCGGGCATGAAGCTGCTCGTTTATCAAAACCCCGAGGCGCTCGAGCGCGGCATCAACCCCTTCGATCATGGTTCGCTACACACCGACATCTGGAAGACCGAGGGCCTGAAGAAAGCGCTGGATCTTTACGAATTCGATGCCGCGATGGGCGGCGCGCGGCGCGACGAGGAAAAAAGTCGCGCGAAGGAGCGCGTATTTTCGTTCCGTAGCAACAAGCATCGTTGGGATGCCAAGAATCAGCGGCCCGAACTGTGGAAGCTTTACAACGCCCGCAAGGCTAAGGGCGAGAGCATCCGTATGTTTCCGTTATCAAACTGGACCGAGCTCGATATCTGGCAGTACATCCACCTGGAGAAAATCGAGATCGTGCCGCTGTACCTCGCGGCTGAGCGTCCAACCGTGGAGCGCGACGGCCTGTTGATCATGGTCGATGACGATCGTTTTCCGCTCAAGAAGGGCGAAAAGCCAAAGTTGCGTTCAATTCGCTTTCGCACCCTGGGTTGCTATCCCTTGACCGGCGCCGTTGAGAGCAAGGCGACGACGCTCACTGAAGTGATCCAGGAGATGTTGCTGACCACGACCTCAGAGCGCCAGGGGCGTGCTATCGACCACGACGCCGCGGCGTCGATGGAAAAGAAAAAGCAGGAAGGGTATTTCTGATGAGCAGTAAGGAACAGAAATACAAAGCGGATGCGCTGATCGCCGCAGACATCGACGCTTACCTCGAGACTCACCAGCACAAGTCGATGTTGCGCTTCATCACCTGTGGCTCCGTCGACGACGGCAAGTCGACACTGATCGGCCGGCTGTTGTACGACTCGAAAATGATTTTCGAAGATCAGCTCGCTGCACTTGAAGCGGACAGCAAGAAGGTCGGCACGCAAGGGCAAAACATCGATTTCGCGCTGCTGGTCGACGGACTCGCGGCCGAGCGCGAGCAGGGCATAACGATCGATGTCGCGTATCGATTTTTTGCCACTGAGAAGCGCAAGTTCATCGTCGCCGATACGCCCGGGCATGAGCAGTACACGCGCAACATGGTTACCGGCGCGTCCACGGCGGATCTTGCGGTTCTGCTGATCGACGCGCGACAGGGGGTGCTTACACAGACGCGCCGCCACAGCTACCTGGCGCACCTGGTCGGCATCAAACACATCGTTCTGGCTGTCAACAAGATGGACCTGGTCGCTTACGAGCAGAGCCGGTTTGATCAGATCGTCGCGGACTACACGAGTTTTGCGAAAAGTATCGGTATTGACGCGTTTACGGCGATTCCGATTTCAGGGCTGGCGGGCGACAACATCACGCAGAGCTCCGGCAACACGCCCTGGTACAAGGGCCCGCCGTTGCTCGAGTATCTTGAAAATGTTGAGCTAAACGTCACGCGGGATCAGGACAAGCCGTTCCGCATGGCCGTGCAATGGGTCAACCGGCCCAATCTCGACTTCCGCGGCTTCAGCGGGCAGATCGCGACCGGCACCGCCAAGCCGGGCGACAAGGTTCGGGTTGTGCCTTCCGGCAAGACCTCGACGATCAAACGCATCGTGACCATGCATGGCGATCTGGCGGAGGCGGTGGCCGGGCAGTCTGTGACCTTCACGCTGGCCGACGAAATTGATTGTTCACGCGGCGATGTGCTCGCGGCCGCGGATGACCCGCCGGAGGTTGCCGACCAGTTTGAAGCGACTATAGTCTGGATGGCGGAAGAGCCCCTGCTGCCGGGTCGCAGCTATTGGCTGAAACTCGGTACGCAGACGGTATCTGCACATGTGCAGCAACCGAAGTACCAGGTCAACATCAACAACCTGGAACATCTGGCGATCAAGACGCTGAAGCTCAACAGTATCGGTGTGGCTGAAGTCGCGACCGACAAACCGATAGTCTTTGAGCCCTACGCGATCAATCGTGAGATGGGCGGCTTCATCCTTATCGACAAAATGTCGAACGCCACCATCGCGGCAGGCATGTTGCATTTCAGTCTGCGACGCGCGAAGAACGTACATTGGCAGGTCATAGACGTTGACCGCGATGCACACAGTCGCCTCAAGAATCAGAAACCGTTTGTGCTCTGGTTCACCGGCTTGTCCGGATCTGGTAAATCAACCATTGCCAACGAAGTGGAAAAACGGCTGCACATCATGAACCGGCACACCTTCCTGCTCGATGGTGACAACGTTCGGCATGGATTGAACCGGGATCTTGGTTTTACCGATGCGGATCGCGTCGAAAACATTCGACGCATTGGTGAAGTCGCCAAACTCATGACCGATGCCGGACTGATCGTCCTGACCGCATTCATCTCGCCGTTTCGCGCCGAGCGCCAGATGGTGCGCTCCATGCTGCCGGAGGGTGAGTTCATCGAGGTGTTTGTCGAAACGCCGCTCGCAGTCGCAGAGCAGCGTGATGTGAAGGGCCTGTACAAGAAGGCCAGAGCCGGCCAACTGAAAAACTTTACCGGTATCGACAGCCCCTACGAAGAACCGTTGAATGCCGAGATCCGGGTCAATACGACGGAAAAGAGCGCCAAAGAGGCGGCGCAATATATCGTCGACTGGCTGTTCGACCTGAACGACTCCCACTAGCCGCCTGAAATTGCCCCGATGATCATGAAGGCCTGGTCGCCATTCGCGATCGATCCTGGCAATTCTGCATCCGGTGATTCGTGCGACACATCTCTGCCTGCGGCAAAAAAACGCACACGTGGTCGACGCTTTAGCGTTACGTGCTCACGCACGGTGCCGCTCAGCATCGGATAGCGTGACTCCAGCGCATCCAGAATGCTGCGTTGCGTCAGCGGTCCGCGCACCTCGACCGAAACCTCGCGACCACAATTCGCGAGCGTCTGCAGGTGATGCGGCAGCGTGATGCGAATCATCAAATTGTTTGCACCTCAACCGACAGCACAGCCGGCAGGTCGCGAACGATCGCCGTCCAGTGGTAGCCGTCGTCGCTGGACGCGTAGACCTGGCCGCCCGCGGTGCCGAAATAGATGCCGCAGGGTTGGGCCTTGTCGACGGCCATCGCGTCACGCAGGACGTTGACATAGCAATGTTCCTGCGGCAGTCTGTTCGTCAATGCTTCCCATTTTTCACCGCCCGTGCGACTCCGGTAAACACGCAGTTTGCCCTCGGGCGGGTAGTGCAGCGAGTCGCTCAATATGGGTACGACATAAATCGTGTCCGGGTCGTGTGAGTGTATGGCGACCGGAAAACCGAAATCGCTCGGCAGATTGCCACTGACCTCACGCCAGGTATCGCCACCGTCATCGCTGCGCATAACGTCCCAGTGCTTTTGCATGTACAGCGTGTTCGGATTGGCCGCATGAATGGCGATGCAGTGCACATAGTGACCGACTTCGGCAGTCGGGTCTGGAATGTGCTCCGAGCGCAAACCCTGGTTGATCGGCTTCCATGTGATGCCGCTATCATCCGAGCGGAACGCACCTGCAGCGGAAATCGCGCAAAAGATGCGATCCTTGTTGCCTGGGTCCAGCGCGATCGTATGCAGGCACATGCCGCCGGCCCCGGGTGACCAGTTTGGTCCCGACTCATGGCCGCGCAAGCCCGCCAGCTCGTGTCAGCTGACGCCGCCATCCGTGGTGCGGAACAACGCGGCATCTTCAACGCTGGCATAACAGGTGTCCGGATCATCGTGCGATGGTTCGAGACGCCAGACACGCGCAAATTCCCACGGGTGCTGGGTGCCGTCATACCACTGGTGCGTCGTCAGCGGTTTGCCGGTTTTTTCGGACGTGTCATAGACGAACTTGTTGCTCTCGCCTTGCGGTATGCCCCCTGCAGCCTGTTCGGATTTGCCGTCCGAGCCGGGCTGCGACCAGGTCTTGCCGCCATCATCCGAACGCTGGATGATTTGCCCAAACCAGCTCGACGTCTGTGAAGCGTAGAGGCGATCCGGATCCGCCGGCGATCCGTTGATGTGGTAAATCTCCCAGCCAGCGAAATGCGGTCCGTCGACTTTCCATTTTTTTCGCTTGCTGTTGGAAGTAAGAATGAATGCGCCTTTGCGAGTGCCAACCAGTACACGAATAGCGGCCACAGTTTTTTTCCTTCTCTACGAACCTACATATTTTGCGAATACACTGCGCGCCACGCTGGCATCA
Source organism: Pseudomonadota bacterium (assembly GCA_027618995.1). GTDB lineage: Bacteria > Pseudomonadota > Gammaproteobacteria > Steroidobacterales > Woeseiaceae > UBA1847. The sequence goes on from JAQCGO010000003.1 coordinate 103,079, forward strand.
TTAGTGCCCTTGATAATGGCGCGCCCGTCATTGAATAAGGTGAGCTCGAACCTCTGACCATTATCGGTCAATTCGGTTCGCAGCATGAACTCGTTGCTGTTGACCGCGCCCTGCTTTCTGAGACGAGTAGCCAGTGCATCGAGGTCGATACCGCCAGCCTGCTGGCGATGTCGCAACTGGACCGCGTTGCGCCCACAGAGCGTATCGGCACTCGAACCCGCGACGCCATCGAGATACTCGTATTGCTGCCGCTTGCAGCAGGGGCAGTTGCCGCTCTCCCGGGCATCACTCACTTTGAGCTGCAAAATTTCGCTCGCCCAAAGATCGAGAGTCAGCAATGTGCGGCTGACGCGAGCATAATTACCGGTCAGGATCTTCAGTGCTTCGGCAACCTGCAGATTAGCGATAACGCCAACCGCCGGCCCAATGACACCCACCGTGTCGCAGGTGGCGCTGCTGCCGGGCGGCGGCGCTTCCTCGAACAGACAACGAAAACAGGGCGTTGCGAAGTTGTCCGGCTGCTCCCAGGCGGAGCTTTGCTTTGCCGTGTGCGGCAGAACCGGCATCGTCATGCCGGTCGTGCCCACGGCGGCCCCGTAGATGTACGGCCGGCCGCTTTTCACGGCAAGATCATTGACGAGATATCGGGCCTCGATGTTGTCGAGTCCGTCGACGAACAGGTCGACGCCCGCGGCGTAGCGTTCAATATTGCCGTAGTTGATGTCGTCAACGATCGCCGTGACCCGGATTTCTGCGTTGATGCTGGCGATTCGTCTCCTGGCGGCCTCTGCCTTCGGAATTCCTTCCTCGACATCGCGTTCGTCAAACAGCACCTGCCGTTGCAGGTTGGACAGTTCTATGTAATCGCGATCAGCGATGATGAGATGCCCAACACCAGCTCGTGCCAGCAGGTCGGCGACCACGCATCCCAGCGCGCCACATCCCAAGATCATCACCGTTGACTCGAGCAGCCGCCGTTGCCCGCCTTCGCCAATGCCGGCAAGCAGCATTTGCCGTTGATAGCGTTCCAGGTCGTGGTTCATCGGCAAGACATTATCACGATCCGCATTCCATGGTTTAATGCGCGTTCTGAATCAGGAACGTACCGGCATGAATAGCACCAGCGACACGACCTGGAGTACCGAAGACGTGGCTGATCACTATCGCATCGCCGCGTGGAGCGACGATTTCTTTGCCGTTAATGTCGCCGGCAACATGGCCGTGCAGCCCCTGGACGATAATTCACTGAGCATTGACATCATGGATGTGGTTGCGGAGCTGCGCAGTCGCGACGTTCGCTTTCCCGTGCTGCTGCGTTTTCAGGACGTATTGCGTGCGCGTGTGCGGCGGCTCAACCACGCCTTCGCAGATGCGATTCGCGACGCTGGTTACAAAAACGTCTACCAGGCAGTCTACCCAATCAAGGTTAATCAGCAGCACGAAGTGGTCGAGGAAGTCCTGGATGCGGGCAAGCCATTCAATCTGGGCCTGGAGTGCGGCTCCAAGGCCGAGCTGGTTGCGACCGTGGCGTATCTGGAATCCGACGATACTCTGCTGATCTGCAACGGCGTAAAGGACCAGTCGATGCTGGCATTGATTTTGTCGAGCCAGCGACTCGGCAAAAACGTCATTCCGGTGATGGAGAAATTCACTGAATTTGAAGACCTGATCGCGCTGGCGGATGCGGTTGGCGCGACAACGCAATTCGGTGCGCGTATTCGTCTGCGGACCGCGGGTGCCGGCAAGTGGGCGGACTCGGGCGGCTATCATTCAAAATTTGGTATCTCGCTGCCGGAGCTGATGCGGATTGTCGCTGCGCTGCAAGCCAGTAAGGCCAAACACAAACTGGCGTTGTTGCATTTTCACCTGGGCAGCCAGATATCGCACATCAACCAGCTGAAGCAGGCGGCCAAGGAGTTGGCGCAGATCTATGCGGAGCTGATCATTCTTGGGCTGCCCATTCGTTACATCGATATCGGTGGCGGTCTCGGCGTGAATTACACGGGCGCGTTTGAGGAAGGTAGCATTCAATACAGTCAACGGGAATACGCCAATGCCGTCGTGTACTCGATCATGGATGTGTGTGATGCGCGCGGTGTGCCGCATCCAATTCTGATCTCGGAAAGCGGACGGGCCATGACGGCGCATCACTCAGTGCTCGTGGTGGAGACTCTCGGTGCATTCCGTAAAGATAATGCCGACAACGAGCATGGGTTGCCGTCAGACTCGCATCGCATCGTGCAAAACCTGAGTGAGATTTTGCGGCGCCTGCGCGAAGCTGCGTATGGGAAACTCGACGTCGATGAGTTGATAGAGGCTTATCACGACGTCGCCGACATTCACCAGGAAGCAACAACCTTGTTCGCGATGGGCTATTTTCCTTTGCAGCAGAACTCGTTGGTGGAGTTATCAAAACGATCCAAGCGACTACGCGGTGCAGGGCTTTCCCTTTGGTGGCGAAGCCGGGCCGTTCGACGAAGGATTTGCGATCGGCGAGGCCGAGATCAATATCAGTGCGAACGTCGATGACAAATTCACCGCATGGCTGACGGCCCCGCTCGTCGTTGAAGACGGCGAGTCGGGCATAGAACTTGAAGAGGCCTGGATTGCGACCCTGGCTTTGCCGGTCGGACTGGCGGCGCGCTTTGGTCGCTTTTTCTCCGCTATCGGTTACCTCAACGGCAAACACGCGCACAGCTGGGATTTCGCGGATCAGCCATTGCCGTACCAGGCATTTCTGGGCGATCAGTTCCTCGATGACGGGGTGCAGCTGCGCTGGGTTGCGCCGACCGACCTCTATGTCGAAGTCGGTACCGAGGTGTTTCGTGGCAGTCGCTACCCGGCGTCCGGCGCGGCTGATTCGGGCTATGGAGCGAACAGCTTGTTCGTCAATATCGGCGGCGATGCTGGCAGTAACTCGAGCTGGCTCGCGGGTCTTTCGCACCTCAGTGCGACGAGCATTGACCGCGAATCCGGCGATGAAGACAACCCTTTGTTGTTCAGCGGCGATTCGGACACGACGATTGCGCACTTCGTCTGGAAGTGGGCGCCGAACGGCAACTGGAAGCAGCGCAATCTCGCGATCCAGGGCGAAGCAATGTGGCGCAGCGAAGATGGTGACTACACGCTGCCCGGCGGGCCCCGCTGACCTACGACAGCGAGCAACAAGGCTGGTACCTGCAGGCGGTCTATCAACCGTTTCCGCGCTGGCGCTTCGGCACGCGCGTTGACGGCCTCGCAATGGATCCGGTCGATTCCGTATTCGCCGGCAGTGCGCTGGCCGCGCCGGACGATGATCCGCTGCGCTTCAGCCTGATGACCGACTGGTCGAATAGCGAGTTCAGCCGCCTGCGCCTGCAATACACGCGTGACGAGGCAGGCCCGAGCGACGACAGTCAATGGGGATTGCAGTACATCCTCAGCATCGGCGCCCATGGCGGACACAGTTTCTAGGATTCGGTGACAGACGATGAACTCGACAAGAATTGCGTTGCTCGCCATGCTGCTGCCGATTGCCGCGGAGGCCGATATCAGCGTCTTTGCCTGCGAACCCGAGTGGGCGGCTCTGGCGACCGAGATTGGTGGGGCCAAGGTCACCACGTATAGCGCGACCAACGCATTACAGGACCCGCATTACATACAGGCCCGGCCCAGCTTGATAGCAAAGTTACGCACGGCGGACCTCGTCATTTGCAGTGGGGCAGACCTCGAGATCGGCTGGTTGCCCATGTTGTTGCAGAAGGCCAATAACTGGACAGTCATGCCAGGGTCATCGGGATTCCTCGAGGCCAGCAGCATGGTCGAGCGCGTCGACGCGACCGCGAATGTCGACCGGGCGAGTGGTGACATCCATCCGATGGGTAATCCGCATGTGCAGACGAATCCGCACAACATCGCGGCGATTGCCATAGTACTGGCCGACCGCATGCGTGAGCTTGATGTGGCGAACGCTGCGATCTATGCCGCCGGGCTTGCCGAATTTCAATCGCGTTGGGCGGCCGCTATTCTGCAACGGGAATCGCGGGCTTCCGGTCTGAAGGGCAAGCAGGTCATTACGCATCACAAATCGTGGGTCTACCTGGAACGTTGGCTGGGTCTCGTCGAAGTCGCGAACCTCGAGGAAATTCCTGGCCTGCCGCCGACCGCGGGTCACCTGGGCAGACTCGTAGCGCGATTCGAGAATGGCGGTGCGGATGTCATTATCCGGTCGCCGTACCAGGATGATCGCGCGTCCGAGTGGCTGGCGGAGCGTACCGGGATCACGGCCATCGTATTGCCGTTGACGGTGGGTGGAACAGACGAGGCGACCGACCTGTTCCAGTTGTTTGACGACATTATTGAACGATTACTGGGAGCAACGTTGTGACCCTGGAGTTGCTGGACTGGACCATCATCGGTCCTGCATTTGTGGCCGGCCTGATCGTACTCAGCACGCACGTACCATTAGGCCATGAAGTTCTGAAGCGCGGCATCATCTTCATCGATCTGGCGATCGCGCAGATCGCCGGGCTTGGTGTGATCGCGGCGCATAGCATGAACTGGGATCAGGACGGCATCGAGGTACAGATCGCGGCCGTCAGCGCGGCGCTGATCGCGGCGGTTGGGCTGCACTGGACTGAAAAACGCTGGGCGAGCAACCAGGAGCCGCTGATCGGCATACTATTCATACTCGCGGCCACGGGTGGAATCCTGCTGCTCGCCGGCAACCCGCATGGCAGCGAGCACCTGAAAGAGCTGCTGGTCGGGCAAATCCTCTGGTCGACCTGGACATCACTGCTGCCAATCGCAGCGCTATACGTCGGCCTGCTGGTAATCTGGTTTACGACGCGCGAACGGGGCGGTCCGCTGGCTTTCTACCTGATCTTCGCCGTCGCTGTTACGGCATCGGTACAAATTGTTGGCATCTACCTGGTTTTTGCGAGCCTGATAATTCCAGCCCTGGCCACGCAGCATCTGCAGCATGGCCGACGTCTGACGGTTGGCTACGCCATCGGTGCGGTTTCGTACTTTGTTGGCATCGCGTTGTCAGCAATACTCGACTTCCCGACCGGTGCGATTATCGTCTGGACGATGGCGCTGGTGGCATTAGCGGCCGGTTTCCTCAAACCGGGTGCCGTGCCAAAGCGAGGCTCCTGACAGGGCTTGTTCAATCGGGTAGCTCGGTCTCAAGCTCGAACATTTGGCCGAGGATGCGACGCCACTCGTCGTAGCGATCGGCCACCCAGCCCTTGAGTTCAAAGACGCGTGCCTCGATCGCGTTGATCGTTGGCGCCATTTCGTTTTCAAACCCGGCGGCCCACTTTTCCTGCTCCTGTACGGCTTGCCGGTCCCACTTGTAATTTTCGTAGTGGCTGCTGATAGCTTCAAAGCTGCCAGGCGGCGCGGTGCTCTGCGCGTTGGCAATGCGCTCCGCTTCCTGCGCCTGATAGCGGGAAAATTTCTGGCGATATTCGCGCCACACTTTATAGACGACCTCGATGTCAGCGCTTAGCTCGCGAAATTTGGCATCGATGGCATCCGTAAATACGTATTCGACATCGCGAATGCGCTCGATTCGAGCCAGCATCGGGTCGCTTTTGGCCGGGAGCCGTCGAATGCGCAACGTGCCATCCGCTGTGCTTTCAAGGTAGCCGTCGAAGGCTGCGGGCGCCAGTTGCTGGCCGTAGCGCAGCAGGGAAACCTCGATGACAGTGTTAAGTGACGGCATATCGCGACTGCTGCGAGCCGCGATCAGACTGGCGCCGAACTCAGCAAACAAGTCCTGCTGTGGTCCGCTGAAAATTTCGTTGAGCCACACGGTTCCGCTGGCGTCAGTAACCTGCAGGCGCAGTTGCAGGGTTTCGCCGTCGGAATTCAGGATTGTGCCGGACACCAGCAGTTCAGCCGCCGGATCGGACTCGGGAATTACTCGCACTGCGCCCCCCACGCGCGCGCTGACCAGCATGTCGTGTAATACGAAAGGCAGATAAAGTGCTTCGATCTCGCGTACGCGAGGGAATACCTGCAGCTTGCGGTGCAAGGATCGATCCGCTGGAATGCCCGGGTCAAATATCGCGATCGAAATATTCAATCGCGTCGGATCGCGTCCGACATCGGCCAACACGTGTTGCCAGGCGGCCGATAACAGGACGATGCAGAGCGCTGCCTTCATCAAGGGAATATCTCACCCGTGCTGCAGACCCGTTTCATGCTCAGTGTTTCGACGCAATTAAAGTCGGTCTCTGGCAGGTCAAATTTCATGTAGATACGATTCAGCGTGAATGGCGTTCTGGTGGAGCCGGACGAAACCGTTGTCGAGACGTGCAGGTTCCGGCCATCCGACGAAATCGTGAAGCGGTGACTGATCAGCAGTCCATCGGGCAGAATCAGATGCGATTCGAGGCGATTGCCGTTCCAGTTGCACACCTCGGTACCGTACTCACTTTGCGTTCGTTTGGCGTAGCCCTCGTAAAACTCACACAGCATGGAAAAGTCATTTTTCCTGGACACACTGATTTCGTATTCGGATTGTTCAATCGTCAGGACGTCCGGGCGTGTAATCAGCTCGGCGAGTCGCGCCAGCGCGACGATCTTGGAGAAGTCCTGCGTCGGTTGCGGCGCATTACCGGGATAGCCGGAGTCCGGAAGGGGGCGACTGATGCGTCGCAGCATGCTGTTGAGAACTGCCTGCGCATCATCCCCGCGTGAATAGTCGCGCTCCCAGGAACCACTCAGGTCGACCGGCATGCCGCCGGTGAAATTGCGCGTGCTGGTATCGGCGACCGGCTGGGTTGCGCAGCCTGCAAGCAGCAGGCACAGCGGGGCCGCGACGGTAACCGGTAATCGCATCGACTTCTACCACCTAACCGGTGCGTCGCTTCCGGCGGGACTTCTGTGGTGGGCCCGCACGACGACTGCGCGGCTTCTTGTTCTGATTGCCTGACGAACGGTTGCCACGACCTTTCGTCAGGGGCTCTGCCTTGATGCGCTGGTCGGGCTCATAGCCGGGCAAAATCTTCTTCTCGATTGCACAACCGAGAAGTTTTTCAATGTCGGCGAGCAAGTGCTGCTCGTCAACACAAACCAGTGATACCGCATGCCCGGACTGACCCGCGCGTGCCGTACGCCCGATGCGATGCACGTAGTCTTCCGCGACGAACGGCAGTTCATAGTTCACAACATGCGGCAGTTTGTCGATATCGAGTCCGCGTGCGGCGATATCGGTCGCGACTAGAACCCGGACCTTGTTTGCCTTGAAGTCTGCCAGCGCGCGAGTTCGCGCACCTTGCGACTTGTTGCCGTGAATAGCGGCCGACGTAATGCCGTCGCCGGTCAATTGTTCCGCGAGACGGTTGGCGCCGTGCTTGGTGCGCGTAAACACGAGTACCTGGCGCCAGTTCTCGTTGCCGATGCGTTCCGAAAGCAGTTGCCGCTTGCGGAGCTTGTCGACCGGATGCACGACCTGCTTGACAAGATCGGCGGGCTTGTTGCGCTGCGCAGCTTCAATTTCCGTCGGCGAATTCAGCAGATCACTGGCAAGCCGCCGGATGTCATCGGAAAAAGTCGCGGAGAACAACAGGTTCTGGCGCTTGGCTGGCAGGGCCTTCAGGACCTTGCGGATATCGCGAATAAAACCCATATCGAGCATGCGATCGGCTTCATCCAGCACGAGGAACTCGACCTTGGACAGATCGATCGTTCTTTGCTGCATATGGTCCAGCAGCCGACCAGGGGTGGCGACGACGATGTCGACACCTTTGCGCAACTTGTCGATTTGCGTGTTGATGCTCACGCCACCGAAGATGACCGCAGTCCGGAATGGCAGGTGCGCACCATAGTCACGCACGCTTTCCGCGACCTGCGCCGCCAGTTCACGCGTCGGCGTCAGGATCAGGGCGCGAATGCTGCGCCGGTTGTCCGGCGAAAGCTGCAATCGCTGCAGCATGGGCAGAGTGAAGCCCGCTGTCTTGCCGGTACCCGTCTGGGCTCCGGCCAGCACATCGCGGCCTGCTAGAATAAGAGGAATGGCTTGCTGCTGGATCGGGGTAACTGTCTTGTATCCCTTTTCTTCGACCGCACGCAGCAATTCGGCCGTCAGGCCGAGCTGATTGAATAACATTGTTGTTTTGCTCCAGGCGCCTGACTCGAGGGCGGCTATAAAGCCACGCAAGATTCGGTCCAGGCTGGTGTTTCAAGTGGCTCCGGGGCCCGCAAAAGCGCGGTTCGGAGTAGCTGGCGCAGACCGAAGTGCGCCAAGACGCCGCGGACTATAACAGCTTGCGCGGCAAATGAAAGGACCCACTGCCGGAATCGCAACGCAATCCAGTGCAGGTATACTGCGGCGACGGCCAAAATATCATCAATAGCATTACGCCTGGGGATTTAGTGAGACCAGAAACCATCGCCATCGCTGCAATATTCCTTGGCTTCGCACTGGCCGAGTTTGTCCGCACAAACCTGTTTCACAAGGTGCGGCAGCGGCGCAAGGATGGGGTAGTCGAGGTCATCAGTACAGCGACTCTGGTTATGCTCACCCAGCCATTGGTGCTGCTCGCCGGCGGCCTGCTCGCAGCAGCGATCGCACCGGACGCGCGCGACAGCCTTGGTGGAATACCGCTCGTTGCCCAGGTGGCGCTGTTCCTCGTTCCGGACCGCGTCGGCGTCGAGAATCTTCCACCGGTCAGTGCTCAGCACCAGTTGCTGTGGCCGCTGGTTCGGGATCGCTAACCCGGCATGTTCGAATTTCTAGCAGGCTACTACGCCAAGAGCGCCTTGGTTGATCCACGCGACCCGACAGACCCGGCCGTGCAGCGCGAGTTGCGGCGACGCAGATGGTCGGCTTTTCTTGCCATAACCTTTGGCTACGGCTTCTATTATGTTTGCCGCCTCAGTTTCAGTGTTGCCAAGAAGTCCATGGCGGACGCGGGTGTGTTTAACGCCGAGGAGCTGGGACTCATCGGGTCCGCTGTCTTTTTCGCCTATGGCATAGGCAAACTGGTAAACGGTCTGCTCGCAGATCGCGTTAACACGCGCAAATTCATGGCGACCGGCCTGTTGGTCTCCGCCGCCATCAATCTGACCCTTGGGTTTTCAACGGCATTCACCGTTTTCCTGGTGCTGTGGGCAGCCAATGGCTGGTTCCAGTCCTTCGGTGCCGGCTCCAGTGTTGTCACCATCACACATTGGTACGACGGCAAACAACGTGGCACGTTTTACGGTATCTGGGCCAGCAGCCATAACATCGGCGAAGCGATCACATTCATCGGTACGGCGGTGATCGTAAGCATGTTCGGCTGGATGTGGGGATTTCGAGTTGCCGGCATAGTTTGTATCGTCACCAGCCTGTTCATATGGCGATTCCTGTACGAGCGGCCGGAAGCTTATGGGCTGCCGAGCGCTATTCGGGAGTCGGATTCGACCAGTCACCACAGCGTGAGCCAGAAGCAGTTGGCGGTTTTCAAGAACCCTGCAGTCTGGATTCTCGGCCTCGCCAGTGCGAGTTTTTATGTGACACGCTACGCCATCAACAGCTGGGGCGTGTTCTTTCTTGAAGCCGAAAAAGGTTACAGCACAATTACGGCCGGACAAATCCTCGCAGCGAATGCGGTCGCCGGAATTTTCGCAACATTTTTTTCCGGAATATTGTCGGACAAGTATTTCAACGGCCAGCGTAATTGGCCCGCCCTGATGTTCGGGATTATTTTTGCAGTTGGCACGGCATGGTTTGTGCTCGGTCCCGCCAATCTTTACGCCGACTACGCGGCGATGGTCCTGTTCGGACTTGGCGTTGGTGCGCTGATGGTTTACCTCGGTGGCCTGATGGCGGTGGATATCTGCTCCAAAGATGCTTCCGGCGCAGCGTTGGGCGCAATCGGCGTCGCGAGCTATATCGGGGCAGGTGTGCAGGACATCATCAGTGGCAGATTGATCAACGACGCCGCGATTGTTGTGGATGGAAAGACGGTGTATGACTTTGATGCAGCCGGCATGTTGTGGATCGGCGCCACTGTTGTGTCGCTGATTCTCGCAACCTTTGTCTGGAACGCGAAGTCGCCGGATTAGCCGATGCCAAAAACGATTCTCCTGCTCGATCTTGGTGGTGTGCTGGTCGATCTCGGCGACCCGGCCGGTGACATGAATCTTCCAATGAGCAACGAGCAGTTCTGGAAACTCTGGTTGTCCTCGCCGCTCGTGCATCAGTTCGAAACGGGGCAGCTTGATAGCGATGATTTTTTCGCGAGCTTTGGTGCCGATGTCGGCATTCCGGATGCTACGGATTTCGGGCTCCGTCTGGACCGATGGAGTTTGCCCCTGTTTGCGGGTGTTGAGCCGTTGCTTCGGTCGCTCGCCGGGACCAACGACATCGCATTGTTGTCGAACACCAATGAGATTCACTGGCAGCACGTGTTGTCGCAGACGGACGTTTTTTCGAGCTTTGCGCATTTGTTCCTGTCGTTCGAGACGGGTAACGCCAAACCTGCGGCCGCGGCTTTCCTCGATGTCGTACAGCACTTTGCCTGCACACCGGTAGACATCGTTTTTTTCGACGACAATGTGAGTAACGTAGCGGTGGCGAAAGCGAGTGGATTGCGCGCAAAGCAGGTCCACGGTTTCGCGGAGCTCAGGCAGGCTGTGGCTGAATACAGCGGCTAATTCTTCAGGAGTTTTTCCACTCGCTGCGCCAGCCATCGGGATCGATTGACGGCGACGAAACTTGCGCGGAAATGATCGGCAGCAGCTCGGTCGCCCTTGCGATTCGCGGCGATGGTCAGGTAGGCCAGCATGTCAGCATCGCTGGCGCCGCCGTCGTTCTTCCGCCAGGCATCCGCCAGCAGATCGCCACCCTCATCATATCGCCCACGCATTACCAGCGCCGCACCTTTCAGAGCGAGCAGACCCGCGGTTTTCCCTGTATCAGCCAGCGCTTTCTGCAGTGCGAGATCCAGGACCAGCCAGGACGGATCATCGGCATCAAGTTCGATCCGGGCTTGTGCCTGCAGCCATGCGCGGCGCTCCGCGAGCGCTAAATTCGGGTTGGCCAATTGCTCACGAACATAATTGCGCGCCGCATCCGTCTGCCGATTCGCCGCCAGAGCTGCGGCGTAGCCGAGCCGCAGGGCAGGGTTGCCGGGAAAGCGCTGCAAACATTGCACTCCTGAAGCCAGCGCCGCTTCACTGTCGCCTGAGTCGAGCAGCTTCTGCATGGCGCGCAATTCGAAACCCAGCAGACGTAGCTGGATGGACTCGTCCGTCATGAACGGGCTCGAGAGAATGCCAAGGCCGTCACTTACCGCACCTTCAGTCTGGAACGGCAACAAATTGAAACCTGCGCCAAGCAGTATGGCGATAGCCAGGCTCTGCACGGCTATCTGGCCAGTACCGAGCGCGGTGCCAAAGACGTAGTTCCAGCCAAGGGCCAGCAGCAATGCCGCGAGTAGCAGCAGCTCGGCGCCCGGTCCGGCGGCGTAGATCAGCATGCTCTTCCGTCGCATCTGCCGCGCGTCCGAAGGCGTCGGGAGTATGTATCCTTCAAGCGGCACCAGCTTGATACGTACAAGCGTCGCACCGCTTTGCCAGCAGCATAATTCGCGGCCGAAACCGATGACGATCTCGCGTACCTGCCAGCCAAGCAGCCGTGCAGCCAGGGCGTGCCCCAGTTCGTGCAAAACCAGCAAGGGCGCCCAGAACAAAATGATGAATGCGATGCTCAGGCGTTGTGCGGAATATTCCTCGAATGCCGCGGTGAGGATCATCAATGCGAACAGGGTGCCGAGGATCGTGGCAATACGGGCTTCCGCGGCTGCCAGCGGCCGTCGCCCGGCCGCAATTTTCAGGTCCGTGAACATGGCCTGATTGTGCCCCATGCAAAAGGACAAGCGCAGCCCCGGAGCCGTTTTCTGCTAGTCTTTATGCAAGCACGCAAGGAAAAAATGATGGATCCAGTATGGATAAAGGTGTTCATTCTGACTTTGAGCGACTGCGTCGCTCCGGCCGGAAAAACGGTTTGTCAGGAGCACGAAGTCGAGATGCAGTTTCTCGCGCAGGCCGAGTGTGAGGTTGCGTTGCAGCAGCTCATTGCGCTGAAGAACCAGTCGGCAACTACGATCGTCAACGGCCAGGAGTCCGGTTGTGCGCCATCAGCGCGTCAGGTGCAGGCATACGCAAGTTCGGACGCGGTGAAGGCTGCCAGCAATGCCGGACAGTGGCACGAGCCGGCCGCAGCTACCGAGGACGCTGCGTCGACGGTGTCCCACGCGGAGCGCCTCGCAAGCCTGAGTATCTGCGAGGAGTCTTTGGGAATCGCACCGTGCAGGCAGGGTGACATTATCGTGGAAGCAACGAGCAGCGGAATACCGGTAGAGATCTGGCGCCGCGACAACTGAGTTCCTATAAAAGGAACGGTATCAATGCCTTACGACTCTTTGGATAGTCGGCGAATTCCGCCCGATACCAGCGGTGATTGGCAACTGCGCGCGGTAGCAGGTTAGCGACCGTAAATACGGCGAAGGCCAGGCCCGCCGTAGACCAGGTGACAACGGCCCAGCCGATCCACTCGAGCATTTCGCCGAGGTAGTTCGGGCACGAGATCCAGCGGTACAGCCCGCCATGCGGAACCCGGTAGCCCGATTCGTCCGCACCGCGCAATCGAAACAGGATCAGGTCAGCGTGCTGATTGATTACCCAGCCCGAAAAGAATGTCGCCACGCCGAGTATGAATGCGGGACTTGCCAGCCAGGCATGGTCATAGTCAGCAAAATGCGAAATCCAGCGCGCATTGACATAGGCGTTGATGCCGTTGAAGGCTATCGCCATGCTCACGATTGACAGGGGCATGCGGTGTGTCGTTTTTCGCAGCCGGAACGGATAGATCAACGTTCGATAGACGTAGTGAAACTGCCACAGGCACAGCAACAGCAGCGGTACCAAATTGGTCGCGTTGTCGCCGGCGGCGTAAATCCAAATGAATAACACGACCGTTGGGCTTTCCATGACGATCCAGCCCAAACGCGCGGGGATGGTCGGGCCCCAGCCGCTGCGCAAGTGCCTGCCGTAGGGCGCGGTGACAAAAAGCAACGCGATGAAGGTCAGACCGGCTGCCACGTAGACTGTAGCGACAAGCAGGTCGTGGAGTTCCGGTTCGGTCATGTCCTGTTGCCCGTCGACGCAAGGTCTGAAGTCTAGTACGTTTGGCCGGAGGCTTCAGATGAAACGAATCGCAATTTTTGCCGATGGCACCTGGAATTCGCCGAAAGACGGTGAGGCCACGAACGTGCTGCATATGGCACGCGCGGTAAGGCCCGATGTGGCCGGCACGAAGCAGGTCGCTTTCTATGACTGGGGTGTTGGCACCGACCGCTAAAAAATTAGCGGCGGCCTGACCGGTGCCGGTATCGACAAGAACATCCTCGATTGCTACCGCTTCCTGGTACACAACTATGCCGTCGGCGACCATCTGTTTTTCTTCGGCTTCAGCCGTGGTGCTTATACGGTGCGTTCGCTCGCCGGGCTGATCCGGAATTGCGGGCTGCTAGGCCGCAAACACGTGCACAGAATTCCCGAGGCATTTCGCCTGTATCGCAAGCGCAGCAGCGCCAGCGGGCCGAATGAGTCAGTGGCGACGCAGTTCCGGAGCGACTTCGCTGTCGCCGATATTACGCCGATCGAATTCGTGGGCGCTTGGGACACGGTCGGTGCGCTTGGCATCCCGGTGCCGTTCTGGGGCACCCTCAACAAGCGCGAGTTTCTGTTTCACGACACCGAGCCGAGCAAGATCGTGCAGCATGCGCGACATGCGGTTGCGATTGATGAAAATCGGGAGGATTTCGCGCCGGTGCTCTGGAGCGACAAGCCAGGCGTTGATATTCAGCAGGTGTGGTTTGCTGGTGTGCACAGCGATATTGGCGGTGGTTATCGCGAAAGCGGCCTGAGCAACTGCGCGAGTCAGTGGATGCTGAATGAGGCGAACAAGTTCGGTCTGCAGTTTGAAGCGCATTTCCTTGATGCGGTAAGACCGGATCCGGCGGCCAAACAACACAACCAGCGCAAGGGAATCTATCTCGCGCGCGACGAACTGGTGCGCACCATTCGCGGACCAGTGCATCGCAGCGTCAAACAGCGTTGGGATCTTAACGCGCAGAACTATCGCAAGAAAAGCAAAGCTCTCAGTCGCCTGCTCGACTCTGTCGATGGCGACTGGAGCAACATCGATATCGTCGACTGAGCAAAAGGCCAGATTTATGAAAGCAATCGTGAGGTTCGGATTTTTCCTGCTGTTCCTGGCCGGCATAGCGCTGGTCATGTTGCAGGGGCGTGAGATGGCGCGGCAGAATCTACCGGGAGGTGGTGCCGACATGACCGGGCACGAATGGCGACCCATCGTGCTGGGTGCGGAAATTCTGCCAGCCGACAGTGGCATGCATGTGGTTTTTGCAGTGGATGGCAGCATCAATGGCAACGGCGGTTGCAATAACTTTTTCGGCGCCCTTGAAAAGACCGAGGGTGGCATAAAGGTCGGCGAGCTCGGCGCCACGCGTATGGCCTGCCCGGAGACAGTCATGGACCGGGAAGGTGCCTACTTGCAGGCCTTGCAGAGGACGAGTCGATTCGAGCTCGGCGACCAGCGCTTACAGCTGCTTGATGCCAACAACCAGTTGCTGCTGGAGTTCGTGGCTGAGGATTAGGCCACGGCTGCGGCGTCGATGACGTCAGCAATCCGCTGCGAGCTTTGTGCCGGCGCCATGATATGCACGCCGGAAACGCCGGCCATCTCTCGGTAAGTATTGATGAGTTCGACACAGATCCGGTGACCTTCTGCAGCCTGGTTATCCGCAGCCTGCAGGCGTTGCATGACCGCATCTGGGATCGATACGCCGAACAGATGCTCGTTCATCCATTGTGCTGAACGCAGCGATGCGATCGGGCCGACCCCTATGATCAGCGCGACGCGATCCAGCAGACCGTGTTGCTGCAGCCGCGATACGTAGCGTGCTGTGACAGCGGGGTCGTAGCAAAACTGGGTCTGGATGAATTGCATGCCGACCGCAGCGCGTGCGGCGAGCTTGGTCGGGCGCCAATCGGCCGGCGGGTCGAACGGGGCGTCGACGCCACCAATGGCAAAGTTGGGGCGATGGGACAATTCACGACCCGAGCCGATCGTTCCTTGCTCGCTCATGCGTTTGGCGAGCGCCATGATCTCGCTCGCTTCGAAGTCGAACACACCCTTCGCGTCGGGCTCGTCGCCGGCGCCGGGATTATCGCCAGTCACAACGAGCACATTCTCAATGCCCAGCGCTGCGGCACCCAGCAGGTCTGCCGAAATAGCGATCCGGTTGCGGTCACGACAGTTCATTTGCAGGATCGGCTCAATGCCGTTGCGTTGCAAAAGGGCTGAGGCGGCAAGGCTCGACATCGTGACGCGTGCGCCCGCACCATCCGTTACGTTGACTGCGACGACCCGGTTGCGCAGCGGCTCTGCCTGTTGCAACAGCTCGTCCGCATCGGTCGTCAGTTTTGGCGTGATCTCCGCTGTGATGAAGAATTTGCCGTCAGCAATAGCTGATTTGAGTTTGCCGCCTGGAGTCATCGCCGAGCCTGTTTCGCGAGTGAAAGTCAGCAGCGGAGCTTAGTGCATAGCCAACATGGATGTCCACGCGGCTTTTACGGAAGGAATCATGTTTTATTGGTGTACATCTTGCTCCCCCGAACAAAAAAAGAACTCGGCCCATTAAATGCCCACGGGACGCGGGCGTCAATTGCCGGGCAACCGAAACAGCCGATATTTGGGAATTCGGCCTGTGCTTGGTACCATGCACCGCTCTGGCCACTTCGTGAGACTTGCATGCCCCACCTGCGCACAACGTGCAACGCCCTGTTGCTGCCGGCACTGAGCCTGTTGCTGGCAGTGGCCTGCGGCGACGCAGCCGGCACCGATCCGGACGACGACGCGGCCAATTTCGGCACGATCGACAACATCCTGTTCTGGAGCGTGCCGGAAAAAGTGGCGGGATTTCGCAACATGCCGAGTCTGACGCCGACCCGCTCGATCGCCGCCGGCGCAAACCCGTATCCGTTGCCACGCAAGGAATCGGATCTGTCCGGATTCACTTTCGTCTTCGACGACACTGAGTTGTCGATCGACGACTACATTCGGCGGTACAACGTTGCCGGCCTCCTGGTGATCAAGGATGGTTTCGTAGTCTACGAACGCTATGAACTCGGCAATACGGCAGACAGCCGCTGGATGTCGTGGTCCATTGCAAAGTCGGTGACTTCGTTGCTGGTCGGCGCCGCGATTCAGGATGGGTACATAAAGAGCGTTGACGAAAAGGTCAGCGATTATTTGCCGCGGCTGAAAGATTCTTCGTATGACGATTTGTCGATCCGGGCGCTATTACAAATGGCATCCGGTGTTGCATGGAACGAGGACTACGCGGACCCGCAATCGGATATCAACACGATCAAGTGGGATACGTTGAGCGTCTATGAGTAGTTGCGGCACAAGCCGAGGTTCGCTCCGGCCGGTGACGTTTTCAATTACAACACGGCGGAAACGAACCTGGTCGGTACGTTGCTGCGTTCGGCGATCGGCAACAACCTGTCGACCTACCTGAGCGAGAAAATCTGGCAACCCTTCGGCATGGAATTCTCAGCGAGCTGGAACCTGTCCGAGGCCGGTGGCGGCGAGTTCGGCGGCAGCAGTCTCAACGCCACTCTCAGGAACTACGCCCGGATCGGTCTGTTTGCGCTGAATAACGGCAAGCTTCGGGACGGAACTCAGGTCTCGCCCGAGGGATGGATGGCCGAGTCCACCGCGCCGTCGCAGGGGCTCGCCAGTTATGGCTACCTCTGGTGGCTCATGGGCAATGGCAGCTACGCCGCGTCGGGCATTTTTGGCCAGGCAATACATATCGATCCTCTACACAACGTTGTGATCGCCCAGCACGGTGCGCGGGAGGCGGCGAGCCTGCCCGGCGACTGGGCTCTGCAAACGGCATTTTTCCACGTACTGGTGGCCGAGCTGTCGCGCTAACCGAATGCGGGGCGAGTAC
The DNA here is from genome assembly GCA_027618995.1 of Pseudomonadota bacterium. Classification (GTDB taxonomy): domain Bacteria; phylum Pseudomonadota; class Gammaproteobacteria; order Steroidobacterales; family Woeseiaceae; genus UBA1847. The sequence continues at coordinate 120,106 of JAQCGO010000003.1, forward strand.
CGCGCAGGTATCCCTGGCGCATCTCGCCCTGGTCGATGACCAGTACCAGTACGCGCCAGTTTTCGACGCGGTAGTCGGCGTCTGCCTGGCCGAGCAATTCGACCATGCGTGGGTAGAGATCACCTTGCATCAAAGCGTATTCGCGCCGTGCTTCGACGCGGTACCAGTCGGTGGCGTCTCTCGCGCTCACCTGCTCGAAGCCAGCGTCGCGAATATGCTGTGCGTATTCCTCGAGCGTCTCGAGTCCGTAGGTGATGCCTTCCAGCTCGAACCAGTACTGCATGTCGTCAGAATAGTCGCCAGCATTTTTCAACCAGTCATAGCAGCGCAGCTCACCGCCGGGGCGCAGGACCCGCAGGCTCTCGCCGAGAACGCCGATCTTGTCGGCAACTTGCGTAAAGGCTCCGGAGCTGACGACGACATCAAATGAGCCGTCGTCGAAGGGCAGCGGACCGATCTCCACGGTCTGAAAGCTGCAGCGGTTTTCCAGACCATGAACTTTCGCAGCGCGCTGTGCGCGCGCGATCAGCGGTGCTTCGAGGTCTATGCCAACCACTTCGGCACCATGCGTCCTGGCCATTTCGAATGCCGGTCCCCCGAGACCACAACCGATGTCGAGAATCCGTTTGCCATGCGTGTCGATGCTATCCAGCAGGTTTGCGACGTTGCCGGGGCCACCGGGTGCCATGTAGCCGTCGCCCCAGATCAGTTCGAGGCACTTGATCAGGCTGTCGGGATATTCGTTCTCGTGACTCACGTAATGTTCTCCGCTCGAAGATGATGCAACGGCAGCGCGGTAGTGTACTTGATGCGCTCCATACTGAAACTCGAAGAGACATCATACAGATCCACTTTCTCAATCATTTCTTTGTACATCTTGTCGTAGCTTTTCATGTCCGGAACAACCGCGCGAATCAGGTAGTCGATGTCACCGCTTAGCCGGTGTACTTCCATGACATTTTCCATGGCCGATACCATCTTGTGAAACTTCTGAAACCATTGCGCCGTATGTTCGTGTGTGCGAATAGCTGAAAAAACGGTGAGGTTCAATCCAAGTTTCTCCTGGTTCAGCAGGGTTACGCGCGCGCCGATGATGCCTTGCTCCTCGAGCAGCTGGATGCGCCGCCAGCAAGCGGACTTTGATAGTCCGACACGCTCGGATAATTCCGCGACGGTGAGCGTCGCGTCGTCTTGCAGTGCTTCGAGAACAGCCTTGTCGATACGATCCATCGCGAAGTCCTTTGATCGATAGGAATGATGAAAAAAAGGAAAATATTTCAAAAGTATAAGTAAAATCGAGAAAAAATACGAATATAGGCTAAATGCCAGGGAAATACGAAACCCTGTTCCTTGGCCCTGCCGTACACTGGTAGCCCTTGTCAGTGCCGGCGGCACGGAGTTCTCGTCATGCGCCATCGCGCGATATTCTGTGGTCTCTTTGCTGCCTTTGCGGTCTACTCGAGCTATGTCTACACGGCGGGGACCGAAACCGGTCACATCGCTCCGATGAATGATGCCGAGCGCCGCGGCGCTGAAGTCTTTCAACAATACAACTGCGTCGCCTGCCACCAGTTCTATGGTCTGGGTGGCTACATGGGTCCGGATCTTACCAACGTAATTTCCAATCGTGGTGCAGGCTATGCGCGCGCGTTTATCATGGCGGGGACTGCTGCCATGCCCAACCTGGGTTTGGCCACCGACGAAATCGATGCGGTCATCGCGTATCTGGCGTTTGTCGACAAGACGGGTCGCTACCCGGCAGAAAACTACGACGTGCAGTGGACCGGGTCGGTCGCCTATCAGGATGATCCGCAGTGACAAGCCAGGATCATTCCGTGGTTGGCCTGCGGTTCATGCGCCTCGGCATGCTCGCTTTGGCCGTCGGCATGTTGTTTGGCGTTATCGGCGGCTTCCAGTTCCTGTTCCCTGAATTCCTGCGCGAATTGCTGTTTACCAAAACGCGACCTTTGCACGTGTCGCTGGTTGTATCCTGGATTTTTCTCATCGCCATCGGTGGCATCTATTTCTATTTGCCGCGGCATTGTCACTATAAATTATGGTCAGAGCGATTGGCCAATACGCATTTCTGGGTATTCGTCGTCACCGGTGCGGCGATACTCGCCTGTTACCTGTCCGGAAAGTTTGGTGGTCGCGAGTATTTTGAATTTCCGCCGATACTGAGTATCCCGATCTTCCTCACATGGATACTGTTTGGCATCAATTACTTCATGACGGTGCGCCAGGAGAAAGAACCGTGGCCCGTGTACTACTGGATGTGGGGCACCGGGATCCTGTTCTTCTTTATCACTTACACCGAAGCGCACTTGTGGCTGATCCCGTATTTTCGCGAGACTATGGTTCGCGAAATAATAGTGCAGTGGAAGTCCTATGGTGCGTTAACCGGCTCGTGGAACATGCTGGTCTACGGCACGGCTTTGTATCTCGCGACCCGCATCAGTGGCAATGCCGAGTATGCGCGCTCGAAAATGGCGTTCGGGTTATACTTTCTCGGGCTCTTCAACCTGATGTTCGGCTGGGCGCACCATGCCTACCCGGTACCGTCGGCGACATGGATTCGAACATTTGCCTATTTCGTGAGCATGACCGAGTTGTTCATCTTCGGCAAAATCATCTGGGACTGGCGCGCCTCGCTCGAAGACTGGCAAAAAAATCGCTACTGCAATGCGTATCGCTTCCTGTTCGCGGCGGACATCTGGGTATTCGTCAATCTTGGACTGGCGCTGATCATTTCGGTACCGGCGCTGAATTTGATTACGCACGGCACCCACATCACGGTTGCGCATGCGATGGGTAGCACGATAGGCATCAATTCCATGATCCTGTTGGCTTCGATATTTTTCGTAATTCGCGAAGAATTGCCGACGGAGCTGCATGCGAAGTATTCGTCGCAAGTTCAATCCGGTTTCTGGATTGTGAATATCTCGCTTGCCGTATTTTTTACGGCGTTGGTTCTGGCTGGTATCGGCAAGGGCCTGTCCACAGCAGCATCATTTCAGGAAATGATGTTTTCGATTCGCCCGTTTCTGATCGTCTTCACGCTGTCGGGCGTTACCTTGATGCTCGGCATCTGGATCGTACTCTGGCACGCTTATCGTCTCATTGGCAAAGTGCAGCCCAACGCAGCCTGAGTCGGTAAACAGCGACAACAAAGAGCAGCACTGGGTCACCCTTATGTGTTATTGGATATGACACAAAGGTTGTCTGCCCGATCTTTGGAGTAGCTCATGAAGCGATTTTTCGCCTGTGCCATTCTGATCATGCCAATTCTGTGCTTTGCGGACACCGTCGTGCCCGTCGACAGCGTAGAGACGCATGTCAATATTCGTCGCGCGTCGAACTCCGGTGCCGAAGTCGTCGGTCGCCTCGAGCAAGGTAAGGCATTGCCATTCGTCGCGAGTGCCGATGGCTGGAATGAAGTGCGACTTGCCGACGGTACTTCTGGTTTTATCAGCGCCGACTGGACGGTCGTCGTTGTCGACGCGCCGGTCGATGCGGAACCGGTCGCGGCGGAACCCAATGTAGTTGAGCCCGAGCTGCTGGCTGCGGAGCCTGTGACGATCGAGCCTGCGCCCGAGCCTGTCGTCGTCGAAGCCGAACCTGAGCTTGTTGCTATTGAGCCTGAGCCTGAGCCGGAGTCCCAGTCCCAGCCTGCCGGCGTGGCTATCGTTGCCGGCGTACCTGGCCCCATGGGACCGCCGGGTCCGAGCGGGCCACCAGGGCCAACCGGACCGGCCGGGCCGCCCGGACCCGAGGGTGCGGCTGGCGGTGGCGGCACAGGATCGATCAAGGGTGATCCTGCCTACCTCGTCAAATTCAGGGACGAGACCACGGGTTCGTCTTCGCAGATTTATGACAATGGCAATAAAGTCGGCATTGGTACGGCCGAACCAAAACAACGCCTGGAAGTTAACGGCAGCATTCAGATTCATGATCGCAACAGCGGTGTAGCCGGCCTGATGATGACGCAGTCGTCCGGCGATACCGGCTATGTAATGCACAACCGTGCGAGTACGCTGACGATCGGGGCGGGGTCCATGGACCGGATAACCATTACGAGTGACGGCAATGTCGGTATCGGCGTATCTCGGCCCGCACATCCATTGGAGATGGCCAGCGGCGCGCACGTAACGGCTGGTGGCGCATGGACGAACAGCTCGTCGCGAGCGTTGAAAGAAAATATCAGCGAGCTGACGGTCGACGAGGCATTGGCGGCGCTGGCGGCGCTTGAACCTGTGCATTTCAATTATTTGCAAGACAGCTCTGAAGCGCACGTTGGTTTCATTGCCGAAGATGTGCCGGACCTGGTGGCGAGCAACGATCGTCAGGGGCTCAGTACGATGGACATCGTAGCGGTGCTGGCGCGCGTTATTCAGGCTCAGCAAGAGCAAATTGAACGGCTGCAGGAGCGACTTGACGTACCCGACTGAGTATCGGTTCTGTGACGCTAATCAAGGGAAACGGGGCCGCGAAAGCCCACAATTCCCCTGATTGGAGCCTGCATGAAGAAACTACTTGTAATCGGTGTGTTGCTGGTTGGCCTCAGCCCGGCGGCGTGGGCTGATGTCTGGAAGTGGGTCGATGCGCTCGGTAATACTCACTTTGTTGACACCATGCGGCCGATCTATACCTGGGTAGACGAAGAAGGCAAAGTGCATTACGCCGACCACCCGGAACACAGGAACGCGGTATCCGTACAGCTGGTCTGGGTTTCAAAGGACGCCCTGGAAGAAGTTTCAGATGGCGACCAAAAGGCCGATTCCGGCGGCTACGCCTACCCGGGAGAAACGGCCGAACAGCGCGCGGAGCGAGAGCGCGCCGAAGCTTATTACTGTACCCGCGCCACCGAGATTTACGATTCCTATGTGAAGGCGCCGCAGCTGTACACGACCGATGCTCACGGTAAACGTGTATACCTTAGTGAGGCGGACGCTGCGAAAACTATAGCCGAGACGCGTGTCAGGAAAGACGAGCTTTGCAAATAGCGGAGCTCCGCTACTGGCTGCTTGCTCGCATCGTCGATTCCGCAAATATCCCGTGCTTTAGGAAATAACTCGTGTTGTGGATCACTACATCACTTTCAGTGATGAAGTGATGCGAATTATCGACGATCAGGAAATCGGTCATGCCATCAATGCGCGTGCTGGCAACAGACACCTTGCCATCGTTGGGTTCCGGCAACATAGCCGACATGAAAAAGTTAACTGAACCCGTGCCGGCGATGACGCCAAGCTCAAAGTCGATTGGACCCAGCTGCCGCGGGATGCTGTCCGGATCGGTGCCGAGTTGCAGGCCGGCTTCGCCGGCAAAAATCTCCGTCGTTGGCCAGTTGCGCGTGATGTCGATGACTTCGCTGCCCTGATTCGGCGGCGCCAACATCACGACCCTGCCAAGTTCCGGAATCGGTGACGCCTGATGCGCGTAGCGCAACAAAATTCCGCCGATAGAATGGGTCACGAAATGAATACGATCGGCGCCGGCCTCACGACAGTCGGCAAGTCCCGTGTCGACCGCCATCGGTGCAAGGATCTCGATCGAGCCGGCCTGCGACGGGTAATCCACATTGACCGTCGAGAAGCCGGCCTCACGCAACGCTTCTGCCATGGGCTGCATGGCACGCCAACTTCGGTTCAAGCCATGTATCAGGACCACGCAGTCCGCGGCACCAGGTGCTTGGGCAAATGCCGTGCGCGGTGCGGTCACACAGGCTTCTAACGAAACCAGCAACAATGCCGCGGCGGCAGTCGAACCTGTGATGTAACGAATCTGCATGCTGCGTATTCTGCCAAAAATTATTTGCGGTCGCATGCTTAATTGGACAATTTAGGCGCCGAAAGTGCCGTTCCGCCGCAAACTAGAAACTGCGTTTTGACTCAACCAGGAACTGGACGCTGTCAATTGACGAGTCACCGTCAAGCGGAAATGCGATATCGACATGCACGATCTTGCCGAAGCCGCTCCGTGTCGGCGCAAATCGTAAGCCAAAGCCCACATCGCGCAACCATCCCTGATTGATCTCTCCGGCCGGGTTTTCACCCCAGACGCGGCCGATATCGGCAAAAACGGCGGCACCGACGCGGAACAGGCGAAATGGATACCAGTCCGAGAAATAGCGCTGCTCTATGGTAAACAGCAGTTTCGAATCGCCACTTTGATAGCGCAGCGGGTAGCCACGCAAGCCCGTGTCTCCGCCCAGTTCTACAGATATTCCTTCCTGCCAGTGGCGTATTTTTTGCGACCGGCCTGGGCTACTACGCATATACGTATTTTTCGTCAGGCCGATTCACCAACATGAGCATGCTGATGTTCACTGCTGCCATGATCATATTCCTGATCGGCCTTATCTCGGAGCAGATTACCGCGTTGACCTACAGCAAGTCCTGAGCGCTGTCAGCGTGCGTAATGATCCGCAATTACCTGTGCGACACAGGCAGTCAGACGCTTGCCGGTTTCTATGTGCAAAAACTCGTTCGGGCCGTGCGCGTTTGAACTGGGCCCAAGCAATCCCGTAACGAGGAATTGCGCGTCAGGAAATTTCTCGCCCAGCATGCCCATAAATGGAATCGTGCCGCCGGTACCCATGTACATGGATGGCTTGCCGAAAAATGCCTGTGACGCCTTGTGCATTGAAGCTTCGAGCCACTCGGCGACAGGCGGTGCATTCCAGCCCGCCATCGTTGATTGAACCTGAAACGCAACTTTGCTCATCGGCGGCGGGTCGCTCTCGAGCGTGTCCTTGATTGCTTTGGCCGCAACGTTTCCATCGCAGGTTGGTGGCAGTCGGAAGGACAGCTTCAACGTGTTGTAAGGCAACTGGACGTTACCGGCATTGACCAGGGCAGGCAGGCCGTCCGCTCCGGTAACGCTCAGGGTCGGTCGCCAGGTGTTGTTCAAAAGCAATTCGTAGGGTGATTCACTGGGGGTCGGAGCATCCACGGCCCAGGGATACTTCGTATAGACGGACTTACCCAGAGTTTCGGCCGCTTTCTTCGCCTGCTCCGTGCGTTGCTTCGGGATATCAACAAACAGGCCCACGGTTTTTATCTTGCCGGAGGATTCGTCCTCGACGCGGCTCAACAACTTTCGCAGCACCCGAAAACTCGAAGGCACAATGCCGCTCGCGCTGCCCGAATGTACGCCCTCGGTCAAAACCTCGGCGCGCAAAGTGCCGGTCAGGTTGCCGCGTAGTGACGTGGTGCACCAGAGCTGGTCGTAGTTACCGCACTCGGCATCGAGGCAGACGACGAGATCCGGCGAGCCGATGCGATCCTGCAGCAGATCAATGTAGAAGGGGAGATCGAAGCTGCCGCTTTCTTCGCAGCCCTCAATCAGCACTACGCAATGCGCGTGGGGAACACCCTGCTCCTGTAATGCGCGTATGGCGGTCAATGAACCGAACGTCGCGTAGCCGTCGTCGGCACCACCGCGGCCATACAATTTGCCATTCTTGATGGCGGGCTGCCAGGGACCGAGGTCGTCGGCCCAGCCGGTCATTTCAGGTTGCTTGTCATAGTGGCCGTACAACAAGACCACCTCGTCAGATGCGCCCGGAATATCGATAAACAAAACCGGTGTACGCCCCTTGATACTGACGACCTCCACCTGCATGCCCTTGATCGGTTGCTGGCGAACCCAGGCTGCGAGCATCTGCACCGCGCGCTGCATGTGACCGTGCTGTTCCCAGTCGGGGTCGAAAGTCGGCGATTTGTTCGGTACTTTGATGTACTCGCAGAGCTGCGGAATGATCGAATCATCCCAAATCTTGCCAATAAAATCGGCGGCTTTCTTATTGTCCATCAGTCAGCGACCTGTAGAGAGTAATTGTCATTCGTTCAGTGGTGATAAAACCCCAGTTCCATTGCTCATGATAGTCGGCCAGCGGATTTGCTTCGAGCACCTGTGCCTGGCTCATTCCTTGAGCAACAAGTTTTTGCACGCGCGCTTCGCTATCCGTCAATACGTCCAGCGCTATCTGCAGGTCGGCCCTGGTGGCGAGCGGCCCGTGGCCCGGAATAATAATGGTGTCGGCATCGGCCGTATCGATAATTCGTTGCTGGCCCGCCTTGAAACCGGCGACGGAACCACCGTTGTCAAGATCAATGAACGGGAACAGGTAGTTGAAGAACAGATCGCCGGCGTGAATGACGTTGACGTCACGGAAATAAATAATTGCATCACCATCGGTGTGCGCAGCGGCGAGATGCACGACATTCGCTTCATGGCCGTTAACGTGAAACGTCACAGCATCCGAAAACGTAATCGTCGGCAGGCCGCCCGGTCCGCCCGATAGTGACGTGTCGTCAAGCAGGCGTTTGCGAATATTGTCATGCGCGAAAATCAGTGTGCCGTCATCGGCGAGCGCTGCGTTGCCGCCGACATGATCGCCATGCAGATGCGTGTTGACGACATAGTCAATGGACCGTCCCACGAGTTTTTCCGCTAGCTGGATCAGCATTGAGCCGGCAGGTGGGATGCCATCGTCGATCAGGAATACATCTTCGCCGACCAGCATTGTGATATTGCCGCCGGCGAAGCCATCGGCGCCTTCGACCATGTACATGCCGTCAACGACATCCGTAGTCTTCAGTGCGGTCAATTCCTGGGCAGCGACGGGGAGCGCCAATAGCAGCGCCAGCGGGGCCAGTTTTTTCATTGTTTCGCTCCTGTTTTTCTTCGGGGTCAGAGCCCGAATGGACTCTGGTCCCGACTATTATTGATTACTTGGGAAGGAGAACTGTGCTTTGTCCCGGACGCCGCCTTTTGGCCAACGCTGTGTAATGGTCTTGCGGCGCGTGTAGAACCGTATGCTGTCCGGCCCATAGGCGAACAAATCGCCAAACAGCGAGCGCTTCCAGCCGCCGAAACTGTGCATCGCAACCGGTACCGGCAACGGTACGTTGATGCCAACCATGCCTACCGCAATGTTGTCGGCGAAGTAGCGCGCTGCTTCACCGTCGCGCGTAAATATGCAGGTACCGTTGCCGTACTCGTGGTCGTTAATTAATTGCATCGCGTGTTCCTGCGAGTCGGCGCGTACCACGCACAGCACGGGTCCGAAGATCTCCTCACGATAGATTCGCATATCCGGAGTCACCTTGTCGAACAGGCAACCGCCGAGGAAGAATCCGGCTTCATAGCCCGCGACCTTGAGCGGTCGGCCGTCAACGACGAGTTCGGCACCTTCCTCGATGCCGAGATCCACATAGCTGCGCACCTTGTCGTGGTGTGCCTTCGTGATCAATGGGCCCATGTTGTTGCAGCTGTCGGTGCCGTTTCCAACTTTGAGCTTCTGCAATTCATTGCTGAGCTTGGCTACGATGGTGTCGGCAGTTTCATCGCCCACGCAGACCGCGACTGAAATTGCCATGCAGCGCTCGCCGCAAGAGCCGTAGGCAGCGCCCATTAGTGCGCTGACCGTGTTGTCGATGTCGGCATCGGGCATGACGATGGCATGATTTTTTGCGCCACCCAGTGCCTGTACTCGCTTGCCGTTCCTGGTGCCAGTCGTATAGATATACTCGGCGATCGGTGTCGAGCCAACGAAACTGATGGCTTGCACACGCTTGTCCTCGAGCAGCGTGTCGACCGCTTCCTTATCGCCATTGACGACGTTGTATACGCCGTCCGGCAAGCCGGCTTCCTTGAACAAGTGTGCGATAAGCATCGGTGCGCTCGGATCTTTCTCCGATGGCTTTAATACAAACGTGTTGCCGCAGGCAATGGCCATCGGGAACATCCACATCGGTACCATAGCCGGGAAATTGAATGGGGTAATACCGGCCACAACGCCGAGCGGCTGGAATTCCGACCAGCTGTCAATGTCCGGGCCTACGTTTTTCGTATGTTCACCTTTGAGCAACTCGGCGATGCCACAGGCGTAGTCGACAACTTCGATGCCACGCTGAAGTTCGCCCATCGCATCGTCAAGTACCTTGCCATGCTCGTTGGTTAGTGTCGCCACGATCTCATCGGCGTTCTCCTCGAGCAGCGCCTTGAAGCGAAACAGGATTTTCGCCCGCTTGGCGGGTGGCGTATTGCGCCAGCTCGGGAACGCATCTGCAGCGGCAGCAATCGCATCTTCAACGGTCGCGCGTGATGCCAACGCGACCTGCCGCGTGATTTCACCGGTCGCCGGATTGGTGATTGGCTGCGTGCGCGCGCTGTCAGCGACATCGCGACCATTGATAAAGTGGCCAACAATGGCTGCGGTGGCGATTTTCTCGGCGGGTCGTGCGTTCATATTGCTCCTCCAGCAGTCGCCTCAGGCGACCGAATCGATGACGCGACGGACAGCTTCGAACGATTGCTGCATCTCGTCAACCGTGGAATTCAGGAATGGCGAAAACTGCAGCAGATCCATGCCGTTGCGAACCACCACCTTTTCCTCCCAGAAACATTTCTTGTGGATTTCGAGGCCACGAGCACCAGGAGCGCCGGGTCGCGGCGCGAGTTCGATAACACCCATCAGGCCGAAATTGCGCACGTCGATGACTTTCTTGTGACTGTCGAACGAGTGCAGTATGTCCGCGAACGTGTCCTCGAGTGCGGCCGCCTGTTCAAAGGTGCCTTCCTCTTTGTACACGTTCAGCGTCGCCAGTCCTGCGGCGGCGGCGACCGGATGGCCCGAATAGGTGTAACCATGAAATAGCTCGATGGCGTGTTCCGGCCCCTGCATGAACGCTTCGTACACGTGGTCCCGGACCAGCACGGCGCCCATCGGAATTACGCCGTTCGTCAGTCCCTTGGCCATCGTGATCAGATCCGGGGTCACACCGAAGCGCTCCGCCGCGGTCCCTGTGCCAAGGCGGCCAAATGCCGTAATCACTTCGTCGAAAATCAACAGAATGTCGTGCCGGTCGCAAATCTCGCGCAGCTTTTCCAGGTAGCCCACGGGCGGCGGGATCACACCCGCGGATCCGACGACCGGTTCGACGATGACGGCGGCAATATTGCTGCCATCGTGCAGGGCGGCCAGTCGCTCGAGGTCGTTGGCTAACTCGGCACCATGTGCCGGCAGGCCGCGGCTGAACGCATTGCGCTCCAGATCCAGCGTGTGCCGCATATGATCCACGCCAGGTATCAGATTGGCGCCGAAGACCTTGCGGTTCGCCAGCATGCCGCCGACCGACATGCCGCCGAAATTCACACCGTGGTATCCCTTCTCGCGACCGATCAGGCGCGTACGATGTCCTTCACCCTTGGCGCGGTGGTAAGCCAGTGCGATCTTGAGCGCGCTGTCGACCGACTCGGAGCCGGAGTTAGTAAAAAAGCAGTTGCTGAATCCGGCGGGCGCCATTGCGACGACGCGCTCTGCGAGCTCAAAGGCTTTGTCATTGCTCATCTGAAAACCGATGCAGTAGTCGAGGGTCGCGACCTGCCGTTGCACGGCCTCGACGATTTTCGGATGGCAGTGGCCAAGACCCGAAGTCCAAAGGCCCGAAAACATGTCGTACAGACGCGTCCCGTCGGTCGAGGTGTAGTAGTGGCCGGAGGCACCCGAAATAATCCGCGGTCGTTTCTTAAAATCGCGGTTGGCCGTAAACGGCATCCAGTAGGCATCCACTTTCTTGGCACTCGAGCTCATGTTTTGCGATCCGGGTATAGGAATGGGCGCACAAGTGTATGTCGCATAGCTATGTTAAACAATTAGTTATCTGGCAGTCTATAAGCCATTGATTTAATTAGAACGCTAAGCCAAAATGTTTAGCTTAATGAACACTCTCCAGGAACTTTGCCATGGACCAGCAAATCGGCCAACGGCTGCAGGCGATTCGCACCCGGCTCGGCATGTCACAGCGTCAGCTTGCGCGCGTGTCCGGCGTTGCCAACGCGACTATCTCTCAGATCGAAGCGGGCAAGCTCAACCCGACGGTCAGCATGCTGAAAAAAGTGCTTGATGGCATTCCGATGAGCATGGGCGAGTTCTTCTCCGATCACGCCGAATCCGCCGAACGCATTTTTTTTCGCGCGACCGAACTGACCGAAATCGCCGACGGTGGCGTGTCCTTTCGCCAGGTAGGTGCCAATTTGCGCAACAAATCCATTCAGCTGTTGCAGGAGTCCTATCAGCCTGGTGCCGGCACCGGCCGGCATGCCATTACTCATGAAGGCGAGGAGTGCGGCATCGTGCTCAAAGGTCGACTTGAGGTCACCGTTGGCGATCGAGTTGCCGTCTTGACGGCGGGCGATGCGTATTATTTTCGCAGCGAGCAGCCGCACCATTTCCGGAATTCGGGTAGTGAGATTTGCGAACTCATTACGGCCTGTACACCGCCGAGCTTTTGATGCAAAGTGTCCGGCTCCATTTTTTAATCTAGATTAGAATTTTCATGGCTAAGTTCGGCACGGTATTTTGTGATGAATTCGTCAGCGTCGAGTACCGTGACGGCGCCTGGCAGCAACCGATCATGCGACCCACCGGGCCGATTCCGATGCACCCGGCCTCGCATGTTTTTCATTATGCGAGCACCTGCTTCGAGGGATTCAAGGCCTACCGCCGGGCCGACGGCCGGGCGCACCTATTTCGTCTCAACGACCACGTTGCCCGCATGCAGAGGAGCGCCGCGTCGCTGCGACTGCCGGTTCCGGATGCAGGCAAGCTCACGCAAATGGTCATCGATCTGGTCGCGAAACATGCGAGTGAGATTCCGCCGCCGCCAAGTTCGCTGTACCTGCGACCCACGCTGATTGGCACAGACAAAAATATTGGTGCCGCGGCGGCCCCGTCGCAGGAGGCATTGCTATTCGTTCTCGCATCGCCGGTTGGCGACTACTTCGCCGCGGGCGCGAAGACACTGAAGTTACTGGTTGATGACCAACGTGCCCGCACGACCGAGCAGCTTGGCAGTACCAAGACCGGCGGCAATTATGCGGCTGCGCTTGGACCAACGCTTGACGCCAAGGCCGCTTACGGTGTCGACCAGGTGCTGTTTTGCCCGCATGGCGACGTACAGGAAACCGGTGCGGCGAATTTCCTCTTGCTTGGCGACAAGGAAGTGATTACCAAACCGCTGGATAGTTCGTTTTTGCATGGCATTACACGCGATTCGATTCTTCGCCTAGCGGCCGACCTGGGTTATCGGATCAGCGAGCGCAACATTACCGTCACCGAATTGCTGCAACGGGTCGCAACGCACGAAGCCGTGTTGTCCGGAACGGCGGCGACGTTGTCGCCCGTCGGATGCCTTGTGTACAACGGCAAGGAAATCAAGGTTCGCGATGGCAATCCGGGACCGCATGCCGAAAAACTGCGTGCGGCATTGCAAGCGGTGCAAACCGGCAATGCGCCGGACACGCACGGCTGGCTGACCGCCGTTTGAGTGCGACAGCTAGATAGCTTTCGAAAAACGCTCGCTGTTGCCGACGTCCGTGAGATGACGGTCGAAAACCATCGCGATACTGCGCAGTAGCAATCGTCCACGCGGTGTTACGGTGATTTGCGAGGCGCAACGCCGCAAGAGACCGTCACGCTCGAGCCCGGCGAGGCGGTCAAGCTCGGCTTTGAAATAGCGAGCGAATTCGATGCCGTAGCGGCGATAAAATTCAGCAAATTCAATTGCGCCGAAGCACATCAGTGCTTGCATGACATCGGCGCGGACGAGGTCGTCGTCGATCGCCAGGCCTTTCCGTATCGGTAATTGGCCACTATCAAGCAACGACTCGTAAGCCTCGGTTGTAGTCGCGTTCTGCGCGAAGCTGTTGCCCACGTGACTGATAGCACTGACGCCGAAGCCGATCAGATCGCAACGTTTGTGAGTTGCGTAGCCCTGAAAGTTTCTCTGCAACGTACCATTCAGCTGCGCCTTTACCAGGTCGTCATCCGGCAATGCGAAGTGATCCATGCCGATGTAGTGATAGTCGGCCGCGCACAGCTGCTCAATAGTTTGCTGCAGGATCTCCAGCTTGGTTTCCGGTAGCGGGATTTGCTGCGCCGGAATCATGCGTTGTCCCTTGAATCGCGCGGGCAGGTGGGCGTAGTTGTAAACGGCGAGGCGATCGGGCCGCATCTCGATGACTGAACGCAGGGTCCGGTCAAAGCTTGCCGCGGTTTGCAGCGGCAGGCCGTAGATCAGGTCGAATGAAATCGATTTGAATCCTGCAAAACGCGCCGCGTCGAGAAGAGCCTGAACCTCGGCTTCGTCTTGCCGGCGGTTCACCGCCTGTTGTACGGCCGGGTCAAAATCCTGGATGCCGAGACTCAGGCGATTAAAGCCGAGCGCCGCCAGAAAGCGAATGGCTTTGTCGTCGACTGTTCGGGGATCGACCTCGATGGAGAATTCACGTTCATCCGGCAATGCAAACGCGAAGGCCCGCTCGAGTTGTCCCATCAATTCCGCCAACTGCGGCGCGGCAAGGTAGGTTGGAGAGCCTCCGCCGAAATGCAGTTGTTCGACGCGCCGCGTGGGTGAGAACAATTCGGCCTGCAGGCTGATTTCGCGGTACAGGCGATCGAGGTAACGGCTGACACGATCCTGGTTGCGCGTGATGATCTTGTTGCAGCCACAGTAGTAGCAGAGTGACCGGCAAAACGGGATGTGTACATACAGGGACAGCGGACGATGCGTGGTATTGCTTTGCGTCGCGAACTGAAGAAAATCGTCGGCCGAGAATTGGTCCGTGAACTGTAGCGCGGTGGGGTAGGACGTGTAGCGCGGGCCACGGGCGTCGTAACGCGCAATCAGGCTTGCGTCAAATCGGACCTCGGCAGAATCGGCAGCATACATAAGCGGTATCGTGACCGACTCCTGAAGCGCTTTACATGGGTACTTTCCGCAGGTCGTGCAACAAAATCAGTGCGACTGTAAACAGAAGCATGGCCACTGCCTGGTGTGTAACAGCAAGCATGGCAGGGACCTTCAGGACCAGGGTTGCGATACCGAGCGCGACCTGCAGGATAGCGGTGTGCAGCAGAGCGTTGCTCGCTCTTGCCGCGCGCGGGGGCAAATACGAGCTGCGCGCGCGCCACCAGTACAGCAAGACCACGATGAATGTCGAGATTGCGAGCAGTCGATGGTCAAACTGCACGGTTGTCACATTGTCGAAGAGGTTTCGCCAGGCAGGATCAAGTGCTGTGAGGCCAGGTGGAATCCAATAAGCGCCCATCATCGGGAACGTGTTGTAAATCAGGCCGGCCTTGAGGCCGGCGACGAAACCGCCGGACAGGATGGTGACGCCGACCAGCGTGGTCAATGCCAGCGTTCGCGAATACCAGGGATGACGCGACCCGGCCGAAACTGGCCTTAACAGCGATAGCGAGCGCCAGAACATCATGGCGTAGACGATGAATGCGGCCGCGAGGTGCAGAACCAGTCGATACTGGCTGACATGCGGCGCATCGACCTGGCCGCTGGCGACCATGACCTTACCGATCAGTCCTTGTGCGCCGCCGAGCGCAAGCATGAGCAGGTACCAGGGGATTTCGCGTGCGCTGATAAATCGACGCGCCGCGAAGTACAGCATGGGAAGCAGAAATACCAAGCCCAGCAGTCGGCCCAGCAGGCGATGCAGGTATTCGAGCCAGAATATATTCTTGAAGCCATGCACATCCATGTCGAAATTTACTTTCATAAATTCCGGCGTCCTTTGATACAACTCGAAAACACGTTGCCACTCAATGTCGTTCAGCGGTGGCAGGATTCCCATCAACAGACGCCATTCGGTCATCGATAAACCGGAGCCCGTCAGACGGGTAACGCCGCCAAGTACGACCATGGCAAATACCAGGGCGCAACAAATCAACAACCAATGAGCGATTGCGCGCTGCGCGGCTGTTGGGGCGACCGGAGAATTATCGAAGGCGTGGCTCATTGGGCGGCAATCATATCAGCCCAGGGAGGAAAAGCAGTACGTAATATCCTCAGCCGATGCGTGTCAGCAAGTGCAATAACCTCATGGATTTTCGGTGTCTCGCGCGCCGACGGTTGCCAGCGCCGGTATTCCACTATATGGATGGCGGCGCCGACGACGAAATTACCTTGCGGCGCAATGTTGCAGCATTCAATGACTATGAACTGTTGCCATCGCAATTGACCGACGTCAGTCGAATCGACCTGCGCACGACTTTGTTTGGCAGGGACGTCGACTGGCCGGTCATGATCTCGCCGACCGGCGCATCAAAATTATTTCATGCAGAGGGTGAGCCGGCGGTAGCGCGGGCCGCGGCAAAATTTGGCATGGTTTACAGCCTCTCTACGCTCGGCACGTCCAGCATTGAGGATATTGCGAGTGCCAGCAACGGCCCGAAGCTGTATCAGCTCTATATTTTCAAAGACCGCGGTCTTACCGAGGAATGGATCACTCGCTGCAAGGCCAGTGGTTATGCAGCACTGGCCTTAACCGTAGATCTGCCGGTACCAGGCAACCGCGAACGTGATCTGGTACAGGGTTTTGCCATGCCGCCGCGCTCGCGAGTTCGACAGGTCTTCAGTTTCGCGCGCCACCCGGGCTGGCTGTATCGGGCTGTTATCAAAAAAGATCTCGACATGGTCAACATTACGTCGAGCGAGCAGGCAGCCCGCGCGGTTGCCGCTGGTGTGCGCAACTTCATCGACGACGAACTCGAACGCTCGTTGACCTGGCGTGACGTTGAGTGGCTTGCCGAGCGCTGGGGTGGCCCGCTCGTTATCAAAGGCGTGCAGACTGTTGCCGATTGTCGCAAGGCCGTCGATGCCGGTGCGACCGCGGTTATGATTTCCAATCACGGCGGCAGGCAGCTCGATTCGGCGCCAGCGCCGATCGACTGTATCGCTGCCATTGCAGATGCACTGCGCGACCGACTGGAAATAATTTGTGACGGCGGAATCCGGCGTGGCAATCACGTGGTGAAAGCGCTGGCCCTCGGTGCGAACGCTTGCAGCATTGGTCGCGGCTATTTGTACGCGCTTGCTGCAGACGGTCAAAACGGCGTTGAGCGAGCGCTCGGCCTGCTGCGCGCCGAACTTGAGCGAACGATGGCTTTGGTTGGCTGTAATGCGACACAGGAACTCAGCACGCAGTTCGTGCGGCATCACGCCCCGCGTTAATTCAAGTCTAAGCTATCGCCCTGCGACTGATTTCCGAGTAGTATGTGCACAGCTTTGCCCTGTCGGGCGAGCGGCCAAGCGCCTTAGGGCGATGTAATTGTTACGAGGTAATTATGGCAGGTGAAAGAGTTTCGGGGACCGTAAAATGGTTCAACGACGACAAGGGATTTGGTTTTATCGCACGTGAAGGTGGTCAGGACGTATTTGTGCACCACAGTGCAATCCAGATGGAAGGTTTCAAGACTCTTAAAGAGGGTCAGGCCGTCACGATGGAAGTGACCCAGGGTCAGAAGGGCCCACAAGCCGAAAATGTAACGACCGCTTAGGTTTTGCAGCTTCGGTCGCGGATCCTTGGGTGGCCGATTCGGTTTGTTCTTTTGTTCACCGCCTGCGCTGCAGGCGGTCATAATACGCCTTAGTTTCCGGTGCCTGGTTGTGAGCGGTGCGCTCGCACTGCTGGCTTGTGCGGAAAAACCGGCACCACCACCATCAACACTCCCGACCGCCGCGCAATTCGCAGGCAACTCGACCTGCGTTGACTGTCACTCGTCGCAGTATTCCGCCTGGACTGGTTCGCACCACGATCTCGCGATGCAGCCTGCCGACGACGCAACGGTGCTTGGAGATTTCGAGCAGGCGACATTCAATTATTTTGGCAGCGAGACTTTTTTCTACCGGGATAGCGGCCGTTTCCTCGTTCGTACCGCCAACGCCAGCGGACAAACTGAAGATTTCCACGTAACCCATACGTTCGGCGTAAGTCCGTTGCAACAGTATCTGGTTGAATTCCCGAACGGTCGCCTGCAGGCGCTCCCATTTGCCTGGGATACGCGGCCCGAAGCGGCGGGCGGCCAGCGCTGGTTCCACCTGTATCCGGACGAAAACATCGCGCCGGGCGATGAATTGCACTGGACCGGTCGGCAACATAACTGGAATTACATGTGTGCGGAGTGTCATTCGACCAATCTGCAAACCAATTATGATGTCGACACCGACACGTTTGACACGACCTGGTCCGAGATAGACGTCAGTTGTGAGGCGTGTCACGGGCCCGCTTCCGTGCACGTGGCCGAGGCTCGCAACGACAAATTCTCGGCAAACAAAGGTCTGCAGCTGAACCTCGATGATCACGGCCGCGCCATCTGGCAGATGAACATGCAGACCGGCATCGCCGAGCGCAGTGAGCTCGCGTTGCAACAGACGCGGCAGCCTGAAGCCTGTGGTCGCTGCCATTCTCGGCGTGGCGTTATCAGCGGCCACTATGAGTACGGCAAGCCGCTGGCCGATACGCACCGCGTGGCGTTACTCGAGCCCTCGCTCTACTTTGATGATGGCCAGATTCATGACGAGGTGTATGAATATGGCTCATTCGTACAGAGTCGGATGTATCGCGCTGGCATAAGCTGCAGCGACTGCCACGATCCGCACTCGTTGCAATTGCTATCGGGGCCTGAATCAGAGCCGAGCGATGTTTGCGCGCGCTGCCATCTGCCGGAAAAATTTGCGGTCACCGAACATCACCATCACGAACCGGCCGCAGTTGCGTGCGTGGATTGTCACATGCCGGCTCGCGACTATATGGTTGTCGATCCACGGCGTGATCACAGTTTTCGCGTGCCGCGGCCGGACTTAAGTCTTGTGAGCAATGCGCCGAATGCGTGTAACAGCTGCCACACGAGTCGCGACGCGACATGGGCTGCCACGGCGGCGACTGAATGGTGGGATGCGGGCGGTGCGCATTTTGCAACGGTTTTCGCGGCGGCTCGTCAGGGCGCAGCAAATCCGCCTTTGCATGCAGTGGCCGGTGATACCGGCCTGCCCGGCATAGTGCGGGCGGCGGCCCTGACGCGCCTGTCCGAACCTTTCGCGCAGGCCGACGCGGCGGCAATCCAGAATGGCCTGAACGACCCGGATCCAATATTGCGCGTGGCCGCTTTGCGTGCCGCTCGCCACCTGCCGCCGGATGCGCAATTGCAACTCGCATCGCCGCTGCTGCGCGATGTGGTACGCAGCGTGCGCATTGAAGCCGCGTTGTTGTTGGCCGCGGTGCGTGAATACCTGTCCGGCAATTCCGGATTCGCCGCCGCAGCGAACGAGTATCGCGCAGCGCAACAGGCCGTGGCGAGCCGACCCGAGGCACATATCGCGCTGGGCGATTTTGAAGCGGCAATGGGCAACCCGGATCAGGCGGTGCAACATTTCGCAAGGGCGCTCGCGATGGATCCTGGGTTCGTCGCCTCACGGCTGAATTACGCGGACGCGTTGCGGCGATTTGGTGACGAGTCGGGCGCTGAGAAACTGCTGCAGGATGGGCTTGCGCTGGATCCGACGAGTGCGGAAATGCACCATTTACTGGGCCTTTTGCTGGTGCGCACCGAGCGACTGGCGGATGGTCTGGTGGCGTTGCAGAAAGCAGCCGAACTTGCGCCCGATGATCCCCGTTTCGCGTTTGTCGTCGGGGTCGCGTTGCATTCTCTGGGTCAGGCCGACGCGGCACTGCGCGCGTTGCACGAGGCGCGGCAACGCTTTCCGCAGGACTTCGACATCGCATGGGCGCTGGCGACGATGTCCCGCGACAGCGGTGATCTCGCAGCGGCCCGGGAAATCGCTGACGAACTGGCGCGGCAATGGCCCACTGACCCGAACGTCCAGGCATTGCGTGATTCTCTCGTTACTCGTTAGGTATAGCTCAGGATGCCGTCGACGATCAGTTTCGTGCCGACGAGCAGCAACAGCGCGTAAATCAGGGCAAAGAAAATACGGTCGCTTACGCGCTTATGCAGCCAGGCACCCGACAGGACTCCAATCGGCGCAAGTACGACCAGAGCCGCGGAGGTCGCGAGG
This sequence comes from Pseudomonadota bacterium, assembly GCA_027618995.1. Lineage (GTDB taxonomy): Bacteria > Pseudomonadota > Gammaproteobacteria > Steroidobacterales > Woeseiaceae > UBA1847. The sequence continues at coordinate 139,989 of JAQCGO010000003.1, forward strand.
TTATCGGCACCGACCCGGCCATCCAGCCTAGGGACTGTGGGCAATCTTGCGGCGCTGCATCGCGGGTACGTCGCGTGCTGGTCCAGTGGTGGAGGGTAAAGGCGACGGCAACTGTGCCGACGATCAGTTTGACGATCGCCGCGCTCATGTAACCGAATAACAGGGTGCCGACGACGATTCCAAGCAATGACGCCGGCACCAGTATCCGCAGTTCCGGCCATTCCCACTTGCCGCGAAACTTCCACACGGCGACGATGTCCATGACGCACAAAATCGGCAGCAGAATTGCCGCGACCTGTACTGGCGAGATGACCAGCGGCATCAGAGGCACGGCCGCGACTCCAAGACCGCCGCCGAAGCCGCCCTTGGCGATGCCAAACAGCAGAACTGCCGGAATAGCGGCCGCGTAAAACCAGGGGTCTGTTATCAAGAATCGTCCTCAATTTGCCGTCAGTGTACTGAAGCTTGTTGTGCAAATCTTACTGCGCTCTGGCTTTCGTGATTTAATGTGCGCAATCTGAACAATCCAAAATTCCGTGAAACTAAGAATACGTGATAACTCAGTACGCCTGCGTTTGGAGCGCGGTGAAGTCGATATCCTGCGCGACAACGGGATCGTGTCGTCACGCACCGGTTTTCCGGGTGGCCGCGAATTTCGTTACGCGGTCGAAAGCAGCCCGGCGATCGTCAACCCGGCAGCCTTTTTTTCGGACGTTACCCTGACCGTGCGCCTGCCCGAAACGATGGCCCTCGGCTGGGCCAATTCGGCGCAGGTGTCTATTGTTGGTGAACAACGACTCGATGACGGTACCGTGCTCGGAATTCTCGTGGAAAAAGACTTCGCCTGCCTCGCTCCGCGCGAAGGTGAGGATGACACTGACATGTTCCCGCATCCGGACGCAGCATCGGGTGAGGTCAGCTGTTGATGACCACAGCCCGCTTCCCGGGGTTCCAGTCGACGACACTGGCCTTTCTCAATGAACTTGCCAGGAACAATAACCGGGCATGGTTTCAGGCCAACAAAAGCCGCTACGAGGAATCCGTGCTGGATGTCGCTTTGCGTTTTATTCAGGCGATGCAGGAGCCAATGGCCAACATTGCGCCGCATTTTGTCGCGCAGGCGACGCGCGTTGGCGGCTCGCTCATGCGTGTCTACCGCGATACGCGATTTTCAAATACCAAGACGCCGTACAAGACCAACATCGGCATTCAGTTTCGCCATGAGCAGGCCAAAGACGTGCATTCACCCGGCTATTACGTGCACATTGATCCGGAGCAAGTGTTTCTGGGTGTCGGCATGTGGCGCCCGGATGCAGAGCCGTTGCGCGCCATTCGCGATCGTATCGCCGCGCGCCCGGCAGAGTGGAAACGGACCATCGACGATCCGAAATTCAAACGTCAGTTCGCTCTTGGCGGTGAAGTTTTGGCCCGGCCGCCACGTGGTTTCGACAAAGAGCATCCGTACATTGCAGATATCAAACGCAAGAGCTTCATTGCGGTTAAGGATATTGATGTGGACGACTGCCTTGGCCCGCAGTTTCAACGCAAGGTTGAAACGGCGTTCCGTGCCGGTTCGCCCTATATGCAGTTTCTTTGCAAGGCAGTTGGCGTGCCGTTTTAGGGTCGACGATGAGTGAGAACCCGATTATCTGGCGGCCCGGTAACGATCGTGTGCGGGCCTCTGCCATGTATCGCTTCATGCGACAACAGGGCTTCGATGACTATACGGATTTGTACCAGTGGTCCATCACCGACCTGGCTGGCTTCTGGCGTGCGGTCTGCCGGTTCTTCGAACTGCGACTTTCCGCGGGCAGTGATCAGGTCTTGGCCCGGCCCGACAACATCATGGATGCCGGCTGGTATGCCGGCAGCCAACTGAATTTTGCGCAACACCTGTTGCGCTGCCAGGGTGATCAGGCCGCGATTGTGTTTTGCGGCGAAGAAGGGGCGCGGCGTGAACTGAGCCGAGATGAGTTGCGCCGCGCGGTCGCTGCATGCGCGACCGGGCTTCGGCGCGCCGGCGTGGTGCAGGGTGACCGGGTCGCAGCCTTCTTGCCGAACTGTCCCGAGGCGATGGTTGCGATGCTCGCGGCGACGAGCATTGGCGCAGTATGGTCTTCGTGCTCACCCGATTTTGGTGTTAGTGGCGTCGTCGATCGATTCGGCCAGATCGAACCAAAGGTCTTTATTGCGACCAACGGATACCACTACAACGGCAAGCGCATTGATTGTCTGCCCGTCGTGCAGAATATCGTTGCAAGGATCGCCAGCATCAGGACAACGGTCATCGTTGAATTTCTTGACGACCATGCGGCACCCGAAGGCGACGACCTCGTAAGCTGGAACGAATTCCTCGTGCATGGAGATGAGCTCACATTTACGCCAGTCGACTTCGCTCACCCGCTGTACATCATGTTTTCGTCAGGCACGACCGGCGTCCCCAAATGCATAGTGCATGGCCATGGCGGTACGCTGCTCAAACACGCGAGCGAATTGTTGCTACACACGGACATCAGAGCCGATGACCGCGTTTTCTATTTCACGACCTGTGGCTGGATGATGTGGAACTGGCTGGCCAGCGGGTTGCTTGGCGGTGCCACGCTCGTGCTGTTCGATGGCGCACCGTTCGCAGGCGCCGGGCGTGATTTGTGGTCAATGGTAGAGCGCGAAAAAATTACGATTTTCGGCACCAGTGCGAAGTACCTGTCTGCGCTCGAGAAATCCGGGCTACGGCCGCGCGAAGAATTTGATATTGCAAGCGTGCGCACGATTCTGTCGACCGGGTCGCCGCTGGCGCCGGAGAGTTTTGATTTCGTCTACGCAGCCATCAAAGAGGATGTGTTGCTTGGTTCGATCGCCGGTGGTACCGATCTGCTGGGATGTTTCGCGGCCGCCAATCCGTTGTTGCCAGTGCGGCGTGGCGAGTTGCAGTGCCGTGGCCTGGGCATGGCGGTGGAGATTTTCGACGAGAATGGCAACGCGCTCGTCGAAGAAAAAGGTGAATTGGTTTGCAGCAAGCCGTTCCCGTCTACGCCGGTATGCTTCTGGAATGATCCGGACGGTGCGCGTTATCGCGCTGCATACTTCGAGCGCTTCCCGGGAATCTGGGCCCATGGTGATTTTGCCGAACTGAAAAAATCCGGCGGCATGGTCATCCACGGCCGGTCGGATGCGGTCCTGAATCCGGGTGGAGTACGTATCGGTACTGCCGAAATATACCGCCAGGTCGAGAAGCTCGACGAGATCGTCGAAAGTATTGCTATTGGTCAGCAATGGCAGGACGACATCAGAGTCGTATTGTTCGTTGTGTTGCGATCGGGTATTGCACTGGATGATGAACTGCGTAACCGCATTCGCAAAGTTATACGCGAAGGAGCAACGCCGCGTCATGTACCGGGAAAAATCATTGCCGTCAGCGATATTCCGCGCACCAAGAGCGGCAAACTCGTCGAGCTTGCTGTGCGCTCGGTAGTGCATGGCGAGACCATTCGTAACACTGAAGCGTTGGCGAATCCGGAAGCCTTGGCGCATTTTCGGAATATTGCAGAACTGAGCGAGAACTAGCGCATGCTGGCCGATGCGGAAATGTTGGGAGTCGAAATCAGTCGCGGCAAAGTGCTGCCGGCGTGGATCGATATTAATGGCCATATGAATGTTGCCTACTATGTCCTCGCATTTGATCTCGCCGTTGACACCTTGTGGTTCGATTTCGGCCTCAGCAACGAACACATCCGGGCGAACAACAGTTCGACCTTTGCGGTCGAGTCGCATGTCATTTATCGGCGGGAGTTGTTGCTGGACGATTCGTTTGTCGTGACATCGCAGATCCTCGCGTTTGATCAGAAACGCATTCACCAGTTTCAACGCATGTATCACGCCACCGAGGGTTACCTGGCGGCGTCGGCGGAATGGTTGAATCTGCACGTGGACATGACAACACGCCATGTGTCGCCGTGGCCTGGCGAAATTCTGCAGGCCATCGAACGCGTCTCAGTTGCGCAAGGTTCGTGGCCATACCCTGAAGACGCCGGCCGCACGATGCGTATAGTGAAGCCGTTGTTCAGCGCGGCGGGCTCAGACTGATGCGAGGCCGGTTCCTGCTTGCAATCGATGCGGGTACCAGCAGTACGCGCACGGTTATTTACGACCACCAGGCTCGCGTCGTATCGAGCGCGCAACAGGAGTTCGCGCAGCACTATCCGCAGCCGGGCTGGGTCGAGCATGATCCCGAAGAAATCTGGACGGCCGTACAGGCAGTAACGGCGGAGGCGATGCAGTCGGCGGCGGCCGCCGCGAGCGACATTACGGGCATCGGCATCACTAACCAGCGCGAGACAACGGTGCTTTGGGAACGGGCCTCGGGGCGCTGCATTTACAATGCAATTGTCTGGCAGGACCGCAGGACTGCCAGTGCCTGCGACGCCATGAAGGCGGACGGCGCGGAGGCAATGATTACAGCCAGGACCGGGCTGCGTTTGGACCCGTATTTTTCAGCCAGCAAGATTTCCTGGTTGCTGGACAACGTACCCGGTGCACGCGAGCGCGCGGCCGCGGGCGAGCTTGCGTTTGGCACGATCGACAGCTTCATACTCTGGCGCCTGAGCAAGGGTCGCGTGCATGCGACGGATGCGAGCAACGCGTCACGCACGATGTTATTCAATATCCATACGCAGGAGTGGGACGAAGAACTGCTCGCGTTGTTTGCTGTGCCGAGAAATCTGCTGCCCGAGGTGCACGATTGCGCACACAGATTCGGTGATGCTGACTGTGCTGCGCTCGGCGGTACCGTCCCGGTGCTCGGCATTGCCGGTGATCAGCAGGCCGCGCTGATCGGGCAGGCCGGATTTTGGCGGGGCATGACCAAGAGCACCTACGGCACGGGATGTTTCGTCCTGGCGAATTCGGCCGGCGAAGCCCTGCAATCGAATAATCAGTTGCTGACGACCGTTGCATCACGACTGGACGGCAAGGTTTGTTACGGTCTGGAGGGCAGTGTTTTCGTCGCCGGTTCAGCCCTGCAGTGGCTGCGCGACGAACTTGGCCTGATCAGGTCGGCGGCCGAGTCGGAAGCAATTGCGCGCAAAACCGGCGTTGTCAGCGATGTCTGCGTGGTGCCCGCATTCACCGGGCTCGGCGCTCCGTACTGGGATCCGTATGCGCGCGGTGCGATATTGGGTCTGACACGAGGTTCGGGCCGCGAGCAGATTGTTACGGCGACCTTGCAGGCAATTGCATTGCAGACTTCAGATCTAATCGAAGCGATGACGGATGACGGTTTTGCCCCTGAAGTGATTCGGGTCGATGGCGGCATGGTGCAAAATAACTGGTTCCTGCAATTTCTAGCCGATATTCTCAAGCTGCCCGTCGAGCGCCCGGCGAATGTCGAGTCGACGGCGCTGGGCGCAGCCTGCCTGGCTGGATTGTGTGCAGGGGTATATGGATCAACGGACGTGATTGCGTCAATGTGGCAAAGTGAGAGGGTGTTCACGCCGGCAATGGGTGATGATCAGCGTGGCGCGTTGCTGGCCGCCTGGAAGACAGCGGTGCAGCGGGTGAGAAGCAGTGCTTAAAGCGCGGCAGAAAATTGGCAAGTACAGGATACTCGGGCGTATCGCATCCAGTTCGCTGGCGGATGTCTATCGCGCCTTCGACACTATCCAGAACACGCGCGTAGCACTGAAGATTCCCAAGCGCGCACATAACATCGGCGAGAACGAGTTTCTGCACGAGGTGCAGGTCGCGACCCGGTTGCAGCACCCGAATATCCTGTCCGTGATGAATGCGAGCTATGTCGAGGACCGCTTTGTCATCGCCATGGAGCTGGGAACCGAATCGCTGGCAGGTCGGATCGAACGCAGGCTGTCGACGGCGCTGGCCATGGACCTGGCAGGTCAGGCGATCGCTGCACTGGCGTATGCACACGCGCACAAATTCATTCATTGCGACATCAAGCCCGAGAACTACATCGTATTCCCGGGCAATCAACTCAAGCTGACGGATTTTGGATTTGCGAAACTCAGCTTGCGTACTTTGAAGGCGTCCGGATCCGGAACGGTTGAATACATTGCGCCCGAACAGGCGATGGGTCGACCGAAATTTCAGTCCGATGTATTTTCTCTCGGTCTCGTCCTGTACCGCATGTTTTCGGGTCGCCTGCCGGAATGGCCATTCACCTGGCCGCTCGCAGGCCATGATCGACTTAGCGCGCGCGTACCGCCCGGCATGGTTGCGATGTTGCAAAAGGCGATTCAGCTCGACCCGAACAAGCGATATTCCAGTGCGGTTCAAATGCAGACGGATTTCAAGCGCTTGCAAAAACCGGCGCGCAAGGCAAAACGAGCCAAGGTGAAAAAAGCGGTGGGTAGCAGCGATTCCTGGCGAGGTCTGAAATGGCGCGAGTTCCAGCGACAGTTTCGCAGCAAGTTTGATACCCGGCATCAGTGTCGCAAGTGTTCGGGGCCGGTTGCCGAGTCGATGCTCGCCTGTCCGTGGTGCCACACCGACAATCCGACCCGCGGGTCGGACTCGCCGATGTCATCGAGTTGCCCGCGTTGCGAGCGTGGCGTGAAAAACGATTGGGACTATTGTGCGTGGTGCTATGAGCCCGGCTTTGAAGAAGAGACGACGCGCGTTTATTCGGACAAGCGCTATACGTCGCGTTGCAGTAATGCCCGATGCAAGGGACTGCTTATGCCGTTCATGCGTTACTGTCCATGGTGCCATAGCAAGGTGCGCAAGCCGTGGAAGATAGCCGGGCACAAAGACAACTGCACATCGTGTCACTGGAGCATCGCGAAAGAATTCTGGAACTATTGTGCCTGGTGCAAGAAGGCGATCCGGCGTGCCTGAAGCGCAAATCATCGATCCGTTGCTGCTGGACGGGGCGACTGCGCCGGATCGGCATCACGTGCTCGTTGGCGGCGGTGAATTGCTCGCCTATTGCGCGCCAACGCCCGATGCAGATACGGAAAACCAGGACGCGGCTGCAGTGATTCCGTACGGCCCGCAGGCCGCGGTCTTCGTTGTTGCAGATGGTGCGGGTGGACTACCGGCAGGGCGACTCGCCTCGCAAACGGCGGTCAGGGCGCTGATCGCCGAGCTCGAATCGGCCAGCGAAAAGACCATCATATTGCGCACGTCTATTCTTGATGGCATAGAGGCCGCCAATGCGGCGGTTCTGGGTCTCGGCAACGGTTCGGCGACGACGTTTACCGTGATCACGATTGAAGGATTGACGGCCCGTGCCTACCAAGTCGGCGATTCCGAGGCGATCATCGTTGGCCAGCGCGGCATTATTCGTCTGCAAACTCTCTCGCATTCGCCAACCGGGCACGCCGTAGAGGCCGGGTTCCTGGATCAGCGTGAAGCTCTTCACCACCACGATCGCCACCTGGTATCGAATTTCCTGGGCAGTGCGAACATGCGCATTGATATGGGAGCCGAAATCGGACTGCGACCGCGCGACACGGTGATCCTCGCCAGCGACGGCTTACTGGACAACGTGCATACCGCCGAGATCATTGAGCGTGCCCGCAAAGGCCCGCTACTCAAGGCCGCGGACGCCATTATCGCTCTTGCACGCCGGCGCATGAACGGCACTGCCGTGGAGCAGCCGAGCAAACCTGACGACCTGTCGTTGATCCTGTTTCGCAAGCCCGGCCGACCCTGAATTCAAGATTGCAAAATTATGTCAACGTGGCGCGTAGAATCCGTTTTCTGCAGCATTCGGGGGGTGTTGATCGCATGCCGTGCGCGTATTATTGTCCCCGATGGAACTCAGACACGCATTTTTAGCTCAAACCCATATATTGCGGCGGTTCCGTGACGCCACTACATATCGGTTCAAGAGGGCAGGACGATGAAGCACAGCCAAAACATTACGTCGGTACTCCGCTGGATCAAGCCGCTCTTGCTGGCTGCAGTGGCCACGCTGCTAATCGGTGCCTGCAAGTCTGAGACCAGCTCGAGCGGTGGCGCACCACCTCCGCCGGGTGGTATGCCAGGTGGCGGCATGCCGCCCCCGCCGCCTGGCGGCGGTTCTTCCGGTGGTGGCACGCCCCCGCCGTCTGGCGGCGGTTCTTCCGGTGGTGGCACGCCCCCGCCATCTGGCGGCGGTATGCCCGGGGGCGGTATGCCCATGCCCGATGGTGGCTCGTCCGGGGGCGATGGCACTACAGGTAGTTCGGATGGCGGTGATCAAGGTTCGGGCGGCGTCGGCGCATTCCCCCCGGATGAGGGCGTTCCGCCTCCGCCCAGTGAGAGTGGCGCTGGCGGCGCTGGCGGCGAAACGAGCGACGGCGAAAGCGCCGATGGTGCCGAGGGCGACAGCTCCGGTGAGGCCGGTGGTGAGGCCGGTGCCGAATGCAGTGACACCGGGGCATTGCCCGGCGGCATCGGCGGTATGGGTGAGGCCGGGGAGTGCATAGGCGGCGGATCATCCTCAGCGGATAATGAAAACGCTGCCAGCGAGGGCAATGCCGGTTCAGCCGGTGGCGGCGCTTCAGGCGAAGCCGGTGCAGCAAACGGCGGCATGGCAGGCACCGGTGGTGCCGGCAGCGCTGGAGAGTTTCCGGAAGAAAGTGCCGAGGAACGTGCTGAGCGTCTCGGCAAGGAGCTCGAGGAATCCATCGGCGGATTCGACGAGGTCCTGATGGAAGAGCAACAGGAAATGGCTGCAGTGGGTCGCAACACAGAGGGCTTTGGCGAAGGTGCGGGCGACGGTAGCGGCGGAGGCATCAGTCTTGGTGAGCAGGCAGCCGGGTCCGGCGGCGGTATTACGATCGCCAATACCGGCCGAGCGCGAACCTCACCCACCGCGGGCATGAGTGACGAAGAAATCAGCAGTCGAACCCCGGACGATGTCGCCACCATGGTCGACGACGACATCATTGCGAGACAGTTGCGTGAATCCGCGCTGGCAGAAGAAGATCCTGCGCTTCGTGAACGTCTATGGGAGGAGTATCGCAAGTACAAGGGGATGTAGGGAGTTACTTTGCAAAGTATCAATCGAACGGCGCTTACGTTTGCGGCATGTTTCCTGTTGCCTGGTTGCGCCGTCAATGAAGTTATAACAGCAGAAGAAACAGAGCTGGTCGTCGCGGAAGCTGCGCCGGCCGAGGAGCTGTTGCTGGATATTGGCATTATTCCGTTTGCCGAGGGTATCGCGAAAGACAACGACCCGGCGGACAGCGGCGTGTATGAAGAAATTCGCTCGGCCGAGTCGCGCTATCTCGCGTATCACCTGAAGACCACCCTGCAGGGGTCAGGTCATTGGGGTGCCGTACGGGTCGTTCCTTCGAGCAGTGCGTTTACCGATGTGATCATCAACGGCCGGATCGAAGAGTCGGACGGAGAGTTTATTACGCTTGATGTCAGCGTCAGCGATGCGCGTGGGCAGGCCTGGTACCGCAAATCCTACGCGACTCAAACCGGTGTTTCGTCCTATTCGATCAATCGGGATCGACGCATGGATCCGTATCAAAAAGTGTTTAACGATATTGCGAACGACCTGCGTGCTTACGTCGCGCAATTGCCGCCGCAATCGGTTACGGCCATACAGCAGGTGTCGGAGTTACAGTTTTTTGCCGACATGTCGCCACAGGCTTACGGCGAGCACCTGGCAACAGACGAGACCGGCATCGTCAAGGCCGTACGTCTGCCAGCGGAGAATGATCCTGCCGTGGATCGCCTGCGGCAAATTCGCGAACGTGACCGACTTGTCGTTGACACACTCAACGAACACTACGCGAATTTCTACTATGGAATTGCGATCCCGTACAGCGCCTGGCGCAAGACCTCACGTGAGGAGTCGATCAACTATCGGCAAGTCAAGCGTTCAGCTGCATTGCAAACGCTGATGGGGGCCGTCATTCTCGCCGGGTCATTGGCAGTGGATACTGATTCCGGTGGCCGGAGCTCGCAGCAGGTCAACAGAGACTTGCAGGCAATCGGCATTCAACAGGGATTCGAAGCGATGATGGGTGGGTTCACACGCCGCTCGGAAGCGAGCATGCATCTCGAGTCTATTGCCGAGCTGTCGGAATCATTCGGTGCCGAGGCGGCGCCAATGGCCGTGACCGTGGAAGGCCAGTCGCGGCGGCTTACCGGCACCGCGGCCGCACAGTACGAAAGCTGGCGCCGGATTCTGAAAGAAATCTACGAATCAGAGACCGGGTTTGTTGAGGTCGCCGAAGATAGTGCTCCGGAGCGTATCCCCGAACCCACGGGATAAGCGATCGGAGTGATACCAGACCTGCAAAAAGGCACCGAGCTCGCCGGCCGGTATACGCTGCTGCGAACGCTTGGGACAGGTGCGGACACGCAAACCTGGCTGGCTACCGATCGCATGACGCGCGCATCAGTTGCTCTAAAGATTCGCCGCGGCGAGCGTATTTCACCCGAAGTATTGCGTAAGGAATGGCAAACCAGCCTGCGTCTTATGCATTCGCATATTGTGCGCGTGTTTGAATTCCACGATGAGCCGGGCTGCACGTTTTACAGCTTGCAGTTCATCGATGGCGCTGATATCAGCGCACTCAGCGGCGCGCCGTTGGCCGACGTTTTGCCGTCATTGGCCCTGCTGGCTGACGCGCTGCGATATGTGCATCGCAAAGGCCTCGTACATCGCGATATCAAAGCCAGCAATGTCCTGCTGGATCGAAACGGTGCGCCGTATCTGAGTGATTTTGGCGCAGCGATTTTTGCGGAGACGTCGGCGGCGGGTGGCTCGCTGATTGCGGCCAGCCCGCAGAGCATCGATGGCGCTGCGGCCAGCCCGGCGGACGACATTTTTGCGCTGGGCGGGCTGATCTACGAACTGGTCGCGGGCCGTTCGCCGTATTCGTCAGCAAATACGGCCGACGATATTCGGCACGTGACTCCGCCAACCTTGATCGCGGCCTCGGGCGAGCCGATAAGCCCGGATCTGCAGGCATTGCTGCAGAGCATGCTGGCCATGGACGCTGCAGTCCGTCCGGATGCCGCCACTGTGGTGCAACAACTATCACTGGCCGGGTACCCGGGCGCCCCGGCGCCCGCGAAATACGTCGGCGGTGCGCCGACCGCGGGCCCGGAAATTATCGCGGCGCAAACACAGGCACGTTCAAAACCGACGCTCACTGTGAAGAGCGGCGCTGCGGCAACGACGCAGCGCTCATCCGGTATCAGTGCGCGTACTCTCGGCATCAGCCTGGCCGTCCTTTTGGTGATTCTGCTGGGCGTTGTTTTCATATTGCCGAACACGGTGCCGGACGATTCGGTTCCCGGGCAAGGCGAAGATGCCGTCGCAGGCACGACGGAAGTCGAACCGCAGGCAATAGAGGCTGCGCCGCCTGCCACGCCCGGGCGCGACGAGCGCGTGGTTTCCCGCGGTTCGACCGAAGCTATCCTGGGCCAGCTGCTGTCAATGATGGCAACACTTGAGAGCCGCGCCGTGCAGCGCTGGGGCGGGCTGCGTTACAAGCAGGCACAGGAAATCTATGCGGCGGGCGATGCCGCTTATCTGCTGCGCGACTACGCAACCGCCAGCGACCACTATCGCGAAGCGATCGCTGTGGTCGAGCCTCTGCTCGACGAGGTGGATGCGATATTCGCAAGTACTTATGCGGCAGCCGGACAGGCGCTCGAAAATGCAAATACGGCTGATGCGTTGCGCCTGTTTGAGTTGGCCGCCGCAATCAGTTCGGGCCATGCGGGTGCGCAGGCAGGTCTCGTGCGCGCCAGGAACCTCGACACTGTGCTGTCTTTGACTGAGCAGGGCCTCGCTTTCGAGAGAAATCTGGAGTTATCCGCGGCGCGGCAAAACTTCGAACGCGCGGTGACCATCGATCCTGAGTGGCAGCCTGCGCAGGATGCCCTTGCGCGCGTCACCGAGACCCTGCGGCAAATGGAATTCGACCTGCGCATGACCGAGGGATTGAATGCCATTGCGGATGCTCAGTTCGAGGTGGCGCGCGCCGCATTCCGCATGGCGCAGGCACTCGATCCGGCGTCGCCTGAACCGGCTGACGGATTGATGCAGGTGGACCAGGAGATCCACCTCGATCGAATCCGGGTGCTGGAGCAGCAGGCACAAACGGAAGAGCAGAACGAACAATGGGAGACCGCTGTCGAAACCTACGAGAGCATTCTCGAGATTGATACCAACCTGGTTTTCGCACAGCAGGGGCTGGTTCGGGCGCAGCAAATGCTGGCGCTGCATAATCAACTCGAAACATACATCGCGGACCCGGACGGCCTGAGTGCGCCGGCAACCATGCGCAGGGCGACCACGCTGGTCGTCGACATCACGCGCATGCCGGTCGTCGGTGCGCGCCTGGCCGACCAGCGCGATGAATTGTCGCGATTGCTGAAACGCGCCGCGACGCCCTTGCGCGTGGAGCTTGTGTCCGACAACGCCACCGATGTCTCGGTCTACAAAGTTGCTAAACTCGGCCACTTTGCTGCGCATGCGCTGGAGCTGCGGCCCGGCAAGTACGTCGTGGTTGGCAGCCGGCCAGGATTTCGCGATGTGCGCATCGAATTCAGTGTCGGGCCGGAAATTGAGGCAAAGCCAATAGTCGTTCGCTGTGAGGAAGCGATTTGAGATTCGATCACCTGATTATCAAGGACGTCAGCGGCGAACGACGCGTAGCTGCCGCCAGCCTGCCGTTGCGAGTCGGCACGGGCAGTGACTGTGAATTGCGCTTGCCAGGGCCTGGCGGTGGACCGATCGTACTGCTCGACTTGCTGGATGGTGCGCCATTTGTGCAGCCTGTTGGTCGAGACTCCAGCCTGCAGCTTAATGGCGAGCCGTTGTTGTCGAGCCGCCGGCTCGAAAATGCCGATCAGCTTGAGTTTTTCGGCAGTCGAATTCGTGTGCTTGCAACGGACGGGCGGCTGGTACTCGAGGTGCGCCTTGAGGACAGTGCCTACGTTACGCGTCCGCCAGAACTGGCCGATGCGGAGACAACGACCACCGAGGAGACGATCGCGCCGACCGCTTTTCAGCGCGCCAGCAAAACGCAGGCAAGCATTGTCGTTGCACGCCACAGCCCCCTGAAAACCATCGTCGGTGGAGGTTTCGCCGTGTTATTGATCGCGTCCTATCTGCTCTTTAGTGCGCGGTCGATTCAGTTCGATGTTGACCCCGAGAGCCCCGACGATATTGATATCGCGGGCGGCTGGTTCCGTTTGCCGCTGGGTGATCGGGTGTTGTTGCGCCGTGGTGAGTACACGGCCAATGTCCGGAAGCAGGGCTACTATGACGTCAGTCAGGCATTCACGGTCGGCGACGAGCCGAGTATGCGCATTGTGCTAAGCATGCGTCGTTTGCCAGGCCGCCTCGCCGTTACCACGGAACCCTTCGTCGATGCTGCCGTGTCGATAGACAATGGACCCATCGGCAAGGTGCCCTATGGACCGACCGAACTGCAGCCCGGCCAGCACAGCATCAGCGTGCAGGCCGATCGCTTTTTGCCGTTTAATGATGTCATCGAGATTGCCGGGCTGGACCGGGAAGAGCTGCTGACCGTGCAACTGGTACCGCGCTGGTCGGAGGTATCTCTGACCTCCGATCCCGCCGGCGCCTCGATATATGTTGGCGATGCCGAGCTGGGCGTAACCCCGGCTACGATCCAGTTGCTCGAAGGTACGCATCAAATCAGTGTCCTGCTGGCTGGTTTCGCCGCCTGGGATGGCGTCGTCACGGCAATCCCGAACGTCGCACAGACGTTGCCACCCATTGCCCTGCAGCCGGCCAATGCCAGGTTGCAGGTCACGACAATTCCGCGCGCTGCCAACGTGACCGTCGACGGTCGATACCGCGGTCAGTCGCCAATTACCCTGGCTTTGTCGCCCGGCGTCGACTACGTGATCGGTCTGTCCAAGGCGGGCTACGGTTCGGCGAGTCGCAAGGTACGCCTCGCGGCGGCGGCAAGCGACTCGATCACCGTGGATTTGTCGGCGCGTACGGGCAGGGTTACCGTCAACGTGTCGCCCGCCGATGCGGTGATCTACGTTGATGGCGCGGCGCGCAGCCAGGGTTCGGTCACGCTCGACCTGAGTTCGGCGCCGCACACGATTGTTGTGAAGAAAGACGGTCATGAAAGCTGGTCGCGCTCGGTGACGCCGCGACCCGGTTACCCGCAGACGCTGACCGCACATTTGCGCTCGCTGCAGGAAATCGAGCGCGCGAAAATTCAACTGACACAAAAGACGGCGTCGGAGCAGATTCTGCGACGCATCGAACCGGGCACTTTCACCATGGGCTCATCGCGTGCCGACCCGGGGCGTCGCGCCAACGAGGTACTGGTGCCGGTCACTATTTCACGGCCTTACCTGATCAGCGTGCGCGAGGTCAGTAACAAGGAGTTTTCGCAGTTCCGTGCCAATCACGATTCGGGCAGCGACATTCACGCGGCCATGTCCGGCGATGCGAACCCGGTTGCACAAGTGACCTGGGCCGATGCCGCTGAATATTGTAACTGGCTGAGCGCAATCGAAGGTCTGCAGCCCTCGTACGAGCAAAAGTTCGGTCAGTGGGCGGCGATTCGACCGCTGACCAATGGCTACCGGCTGCCGACTGAAGCCGAATGGGTCTGGGCCATTCGTTACTCCGGTACCGTAACAGCCCCCAGGTTTGCCTGGGGTCCGTCCATGCCGCCTAAAAACAGCTCCGGCAATTTTGCCGATCGTTCGGCCTCCGATCTCGTGCCAACCATCATCCCGCGATTCGATGACGGATTCGCCGCAACGGCGCCGACCGGCCTGTTCACGGCCAGCCCCATCGGCATTTATGACGGTAGCGGCAACGTTGCTGAATGGGTCAATGACTTCTACAGTGTGCCGACACCGGGCCTGAAGACGCCGCTGCGGGATCCACTGGGTCCGGAACAGGGCCAAACCTACGTTATCCGTGGTTCATCGTGGCGGCACGCCGGCGAAACCGAGTTGCGGCTCAGTTACCGCGACTACGGTAACGAGGCACGCAGCGACGTGGGTTTTCGCATAGCCCGGAACCTGGATTGAAATTTCGTGCGACAATCGGCGTCGCTGACGGTCTATGGGTTATAGCGTGAATTACGAGGAGGGATCCGCATGCGTTCGATGTTGCTGCTGATGTCTGTTGCATTGCTCGGTCTGCCGGCCTGGGCTCAGGAAGACGGTGTATCGGAGACGACGGCAACTGAGGATGCGACCGTCGAAACGGAGCCCGCTGTCGAGCCGGAGACAACGGAAGAGCCAGTCGTTGACGATGTGTTCTACCAGGATGTCGACGACAAGGACTTTCGTCCCAGCGAAGACATCCCGGCCGACCAATCCATTACCTTTCCCAGCGATATCTAGCGCAAACTGACACCTATGAAAAAGAAGACAATACCGTTCGAATTCGTTTACCAGCTTTTTGCGCTGATCATCGCGATTATTGTGGTGCATGCATATTATGTGTCGGTTGTGCTTCCGAATGCCAAACAAGCCATCGAAGAGCAGAACCTTGCAGCCAAGGCGGACCCGGACTACGTCCGTGAACGAGTGGTCTCGGTGCTCATCAAAGACCCTGAGCAGGAGTCGTGTTTCATTCTCGGCATCTGGGCGTTCGCGATCATGGGATACAAGGGACTCCTGACGGTTCGCGAACGCCGCCTGCTGGATGTCGACCTCGTACCGGTGGCCGACGGTATGCGCATACTGCCGGAGGACACACGCGAATTCGCACGCCAGGTCGAGCAATTACCCGAAGATCGCCAGGATCTGCTGTTGCCACGCGCGCTGCTTGGCGCGCTGCGGCGCTTCAGTTCGACACGGAACATTCAGGACGTATCGAGTACCACGCACACAATTTGTGAAAATGAAGCGGAGCGACTTGAGTCCGAGTTATCCATGATTCGCTACATTTCGTGGGCAATTCCTTCCATCGGTTTTATCGGTACCGTGCGTGGTATCGGCGAGGCGCTCGCGCAAGCCGACAAAGCCATGCTGGGGGATATCGCCGGTGTAACGCAGAGCCTGGGTGTGGCGTTCAACTCAACGTTCATCGCGTTGTTAATCAGTATTGTTCTGATGTTCCTTGTCCACCAGCTGCAGTTGTTGCAGGAGCGGCTGGTGTTTGACAGCGAAAATTACGTGAATGACAAGTTGATCCGCCACATGAAGGCGGACTAGCGGCAACTCACATTGAGCCTGCTAGCCGCACATTTTAACGATGCCGGGATTTCAGTTCTCGACAGTGAACGAATTCTGTATCGGGAACCCGGCTTCGCGTTGTTGGACGACGATGGGCTGAAGACGGGACATGCGGCTTTCGCGAATGCCAGAATCAAGCCGCGGTGCATTCAAAACAGATTCTGGTCTGACCTGCAAACCACGCCCCTCGGCGATCGACGCTTCCACCACCTGAGTTCCGCTGATCTCGTGAGTCGGCAGCTTGAGCAGGTCTGGGCAGCAGTGGCACATCGTGGTGACCGACTGGTCGTGGCGGTACCCGCCTATATGGGCAGCAATCAGCTCGCGCTCCTTCTTGGCATCGCTGCCGAGCTTGGAGTGCCGGTTGTTGCCATGGTCGATGCGGCGGTGGCGGCAACCCGGCGCGAATATCGAGACGCGGTGCCGGTGCACGTTGACCTCAGCCTGCATGCAACCATGCTCACCAGGATTGCGCAGCCAGGGCAGGCACAGGCAGAGCGCACCGAGATCGTGGAGGAAAGCGGGCTGCTGGCCTTGAACGACAGCTGGCTGCGGGCTATTGCGGAGGCTTTCGTGCAGCAGTCACGCTTCGATCCGCTGCACACGGCAGAAACAGAACAGGTACTGCAGAACCAGTTGGCGTCCTGGATTTTCGCCGCGTCGGCCAACGATAGCGTCGAGATGGAAATCAACTATCACGGAATTGTGCATACGGCGGTTATTGAGTCGCTGGCGTTGCTGGCCGCGGCGGCACCCGTCTATCAAAGCATCATCAGCAGGTTGCGTGCTCTGTATCGCGCCGACGAGACGCCAGCGATACAGCTGAGCGATCGGGCGGCGCGAATGCCCGGCCTCGCCGACATGCTCGTGGCGCGCGTCGGTGGCCAGGTTTTTCTGCTCGAGGCCGGTGCGACGGCTCGTGGTCTGATCACCCGGTGTCGCGACATGACGTCAGCCGCGGGCGGCGTCAGCTTGTTGCGCACATTGCCCTGGGATCAGTCCGCGATCAGTGTGCAAAAAGTGCGGCGCGCCGAACAGGGCGGACGGCCGACGCACGTGTTATTCGAGCACGTTGCCTACGAGATCGACGACCAGCCGATCAACATGGGGTCGCAGCCGGAAAACGATGCACGCTGGATTGATTTCAGGACCAGCATGCCGGGCGTATCGCGCCGGCACTGCACATTGCAGCGCGAGAATGGCCAATGCGTCGTGCGGGATTTCAGCCGTTATGGCACGTTCCTTAATGGTCACGCCATCGATGGGTCTGCCGTATTGCAGGTCGGTGATCTCATCCGGCTTGGCGCACCGGGATTCGAATTGCGCCTGATCACGACGGAAGAGGCGCATGGCTCGTAAGCGGCGCCCATTCGAAGTATTCAGCATGTCGTTTCTCGACTGCATGAGCTGCGGCTTTGGTGCGGTGATTCTGCTTTTCATGATCATCAATGCGCAAGTCAAGCAGACCACGGAAGACGACCCGAGCAATTTGATGGCCGAGACCAGGAAACTGGAGATCGAGATTCTCGACGGACGCAAGGATCTCGTGCTCGCAAAAAATACCGTGGAGCAGCTCGACACCGAGCGCGACACCGCGGAAGGAAAAATCGCGCAGATCATTGCGTTGATCCAAAAACTGCAGGCCGAACTTGCGCAGTACGACGACGATACTCTGGCCAAGGTCGAGCGCGTCGAACAGCTGGAAAGCGATATTGAATCGTTGCAGGAAGAGGTCAAGCGTCTGCTTGCCATGGCGGCCGAGCAACAGGCGGACGGCAACAAACTGCGCGAATTCCAGGGCGACGGTGACCGCCAGTACCTGACGGGCCTCAGGCTGCGTGGACGGCATACCCTCATTCTTGTCGACCGATCTGCCAGCATGCTCGACGATACGATTGTCAACATCATTCGACGGCGCAACATGAGCCTCAAGGACAAGCTGGCGGCCGTCAAATGGCGTCAGGTGGTCGCCAGCGTCGATTGGCTGACGACGCAGTTCGAGCCAGGTAGCGCCTTCCAGATATACATGTTTAATAACGAGGCTGTGCCGGTTATCAAAGGCACAGAAGGCGTATGGCTGAAGGCCGATGATGCAACGCAAATCAACGAGGCCATCCGTGTTTTGCGCCTCACGCCGCCCGAGAAAGGTACCAACATGAAGGCGGCCTACGAGATTGCGGCGCAGCTGTCACCGCGTCCCGATAACATCATTCTGTTTGTTGACGGCCTGCCGACCATGGACGGGCCGACGGCTGATCGGAGTACGGTCAGCGGGCAGGAACGTTTTAATCTGCATTTTCGGGCGATACGTGAGCTGCCATCCGGTATCCCGGTCAATGTTTTCCTGTATCCGATGGAAGGGGACTACGATGCGCCGATTCTTTACTGGCAGCTGGCGTTTCAAACCAGCGGCGCGATGATAAGTGTCAGTCGTGACTGGCCGTAGGATGATGGAGCGCCATAAGTGAGACGTCGCCGCAATATTGAAGCATTCAGCCTGTCGTTCCTCGACTGCATCTGTTGCGGCTTTGGCGCAATCATTCTGTTGCTTGTGCTGAGCAAAATCTACGAGCCAGTTATCATCGAAAAAACCCAGGATGATCTGGAATCACTGATTGCCTTGTTGCAGCAGCAGCTGTTCGACATTCGCGGCCAGACCACGGTACTGAATCGCGATCTCGAGGATGTACGCATGCAGACCTCCGACAGCAAGCTGCAACTCGCACGGCTACAGGGCGAGCTCAGTACGGTGCGCGGTCAATATAAGGCAACCATCCGTGAATCCGAAGCAGAGATCGACGAGGGCGCGCTGCGAGTAACGAAGCAGCGGCTGACCGAAGAGATGCGCAGGCTCGCGCCTTATTATCGGCGAGCCTCGGATGATGCGGTAGCCGGTATCCCGGTAGACAGTGAGTACGTCATATTCATCGTCGATACGTCAGGCAGCATGCAGCAGTACAACTGGGAACGGGCGATACAAAAGCTCAACGAGACACTGGATGTCTATCCGCAGGTCAAGGGCATTCAGATCATGAATGACAACGGCAGCTTCATGTTTCAGCAGTACGCCGGCAAGTGGATCCCGGACACGCCGGGACGTCGCGAGGCCATTATCAACACCATGCGTAACTGGCGGCCGTTCAGCGACAGTAACCCGGTCGACGGCATCATTTATGCGATCAGTACATTCTGGTCGGCCGATAAGAAGATCAGTGTTTACGTATTCGGCGATGAATTCAGCGGCGGATCGGTAGAAAATGTCGTGCGCCAGATTGATTCGGTGAACCGAGCCGATGCCGCAGGAAATCGGATGGTGCGCATTCATGCTGTGGGCTTCCCGTACTTTTTCGAGGGTGGTCGCGAAATTCCCGAAACGGCGCGCCGCTTCGCGCAACTGATGCGCATTCTTTGCGATCGTAATGGCGGCACTTTCGTCGCGTTGTCTGATCCCCGCAGCTAAACGGCCACAATTCATCACGATTGATCGCTGACCTGGCACGATGCTGGCGCATCGCGTGAGGAGAACATTGGCGTCGGCTCTGACTCCCTCATAAAATGCTCTGACCCCTTTCGCTGCAGGAGGCCGCCATGCGGGGGAAATTGATGTCTTTGCCAGTGGGAGGCCGCCATGCGGGCGAAATTCAGGTTATATTCCTGCTCATGAAATGCGATCTCGCAGACAAGCATTGCAATCCGTGCGAGGGCGGTGTGGACCCTTTGTCGTCGAGCGATGCGCAGGCCTTACTCGACACATTGCATGCCGACTGGCGCCTGGTGGAGGAAGGCCGCACCATCAGTCGCGAATTTACCTTTCCCGCCTACAGCCGCTCGCTGGGTTTTGCCAATGCGGTGGCGTGGATAGCGATCACGGAAGGGCATCACCCCGACATGCTGGTCAGCTACAGTCGCTGTGTGGTCAATTACACGACGCATGCGATCGGCGGACTTTCGGGCAACGACTTCATTTGCGCCGCGAAAGTCGATCGATTGCTCGCAGACGACCGGTAGTCATGACGACGATTGCCGATATCGAAGCCGCCGCGACGCGGCTGGCAGGCGTCGCGGTGCTGACGCCGCTGCTACAAAGTGCGGCGCTCGACGATCTTTTGGGTGGCAGGGTGCTGTTGAAAGCCGAATGCCTGCAGCGCACCGGTTCGTTCAAGATTCGCGGCGCGTACAATCTGCTGCAGCAACTATCGCCAGAGCAGGCAAGGCGTGGCGCGGTTGCCTGGTCGTCAGGAAATCATGCACAGGGTGTTGCTGCTGCGGGCACGATGCTCGGCATTCACACCGCCATCGTCATGCCTGCGGATGCGCCACGCTCCAAGCTGGAAAACACACGGCGGCTTGGTGGTGAGGTCATAACTTACGACCATTACAGCGGCGATCGTGAGGCGATTGCCCGCGACCTCGCAGCCGAACGGGGTGCTGAGCTCGTACCGTCCTACGAACATGCGGGGATCATTTCCGGGCAGGGAACAGTCGGGCTGGAGATCGCCGCACAGTCGGCTGCGCTGGGTTGTCCGGCCGACCAGGTCGTGATTCCTTGTGGCGGTGGCGGTCTGACCGCTGGCAGTGCTGTTGCGCTCAAAGCTCGCCTGCCCGAAGTGCAGGTCTATACGGCGGAACCGGAACATTATGACGACACGCTGCAATCGCTCCGGAGCGGCAAGCGCGTCAGCGTACCGACCAACGTGCCGTCACTTTGTGACGCACTGCTGACCGGCTCGCCGGGACAGCTTACGTTCGACATCATGCGAACCCTGGTGAGCGGTGGTCTTGTGGTGACCGAGGATGATGTCCGGTCCGCGATGCGATTTGCGTTTCGGGAGTTAAAGATTGTGGTGGAACCCGGTG
Organism: Pseudomonadota bacterium; assembly: GCA_027618995.1. Classification (GTDB taxonomy): domain Bacteria; phylum Pseudomonadota; class Gammaproteobacteria; order Steroidobacterales; family Woeseiaceae; genus UBA1847. The sequence goes on from JAQCGO010000003.1 coordinate 161,007, forward strand.
GCGCAGTGGCACTCGCGGCTTTGCTCGCGGGCAAGATCGACGCGCGCGATCGCACCACGGTGGTTGTATTGTCAGGGGGTAATGTCGATGCGGAACTGTTCGCGTCGATTCAGCTCGTACCGGTTTGAGGCTTGTGCAGGAATGAGATTTTTGAAAACGGTCCACGCCGTGCCCCGGTCTCGTCGCTGGCATTGCGCCGTCGCTCCGGCCAGCTGTCAAGCCACTGCATCACCTTGTTGACCTGCTCTACATCCGGCAGCGCGCGCGAACGTTGCATTTCAAGGATTCCAAGACCTTTTTCGGCGGCATAGACGAAATTCTGGCTGTCGCGCAAGACCGCGATAATCGGAATCCCAAGCGAATCAAGGAAGCGCATGAGCTTGGTGAAGCTCTTGGTATTTTTGCGGGTTCGATTGGCAATAACTGCCAGCTTGCGATCGCGTCGGTCGACCTTGGCGACCAGCAACAGGTCGGCGATACAACGCGCGGCCGCGTGAATGTCCATCGGCGACGGCAATACCGGCACCAGGATGCTGGTCGCATCACGCGTGATTTCGCGCAAATCGTCATGGTGCAGACCGGTCGGCGAGTCAATAACCAGGTTCACCGTCTCGCTAGGCACGCGCAGCTACCAGCTGCGTGTCGCCTGCATCGATTTCTTGAACGCGGCGATACCGTGAATGGGTGGCAGGTTGCTCGGGCGTCGCTCCAGCCAGGCGAGCGTCGATCCTTGCGGGTCAAAGTCCATGATGGCGGGCACGCTGCTCTGGCCGGCGTAGCAGGCCGCAATATTGGTGGCGATCGTGGACTTGCCACAACCCCCTTTCGGATTGAGGACCACGATTCGGTTCAAGTTGTCGCGTGACGGCGTTATTAACATGGTACTGATCAATGTCCCGTATTACGGCCGGACAGTCCTTGCACCAGTTCACATAATACCAGCTTGAAGAACGTTGCGTGCGGGCTAGAACATCTCGCTGGGGCCGGGCATGACGTCGGTAGGTTTCTCGCGACTCTTGATGTAGTCGCCCGTGATCATTTTCGAATAGCTCAGGCCCGGCCCGACCATTGGATAGACACCCGCATCGGGATCGATGATGACCTCGAGGAAAGCAGGTCCTGCAAACTCCATGAATGCGCGAATGGTCGATTGCAGTTCTTCTATGCGATCCAATCGCTGTGCGAATTTGAAGCCATCGGCTTCCGCCGCCTTGACGAAATCCTTGCTATGCAGCGATTTGTCGCTGCCCGACATGCGGCTGTTATAATACAGTTTTTGCCACTGCCGCACCATACCGTCGCCAAAATTGTTCAGCACGACGACCTTGATCGGCAACTTGTAGGTCGTCGCCGTTTCCAGTTCGCCGATATTCATGCGTATGCTCGCGTCGCCGTCGATATCGATGACGATACGCCCGGGTGCCGCGAATTGTGCGCCGATTGCGGCGGGCAGTCCGAAACCCATCGTGCCCATGCTGCCCGAGGTGAGCCAAAGACGGGGTTCGCGATAATCGAAGAACTGTGCTGCCCACATCTGATGCTGTCCAACGCCGGTCGATATGATCGCTTCGCCCTTGCTATAGCGATTGATCTCCTCGATAACGGCATACGGTTGGATCAGCTTGCTGTTGCGATCGTAATTCAGGCCGTGCTCTTTCTTCAGCGTTGCGATTTCCCCATGCCAGGTGGCGAAGCTCCTGGTGAATTCAATGCGTCTGCCGTAGGCGAGCAGATCGGTGAGGTCACGAGCGAGCACACCGACCTGATGCCAGTTGACCTGCTTTACCTTGCCCACTTCGGCAATATCAACATCGAACTGGGCTATGTTCTTCGCTTTCGGCGCAAAGTTCGCCGGGTCACCGGCAACACGATCATCGAAACGTGCGCCGACGGTGATCAGGAAGTCGCAATCCTCGACCGCGTAGTTGGCGGACGCGAGACCGTGCATGCCGAGCATATGCAGGGCCAGTGGGTGCGTTGTGTCACTGGCGCCAAGTGCAAGCAGCGTCGTGGTCACCGGAATGCCATACTCGGCCGCCCATCGGCGCATTGGCTTGGTTGCATTACCGTTGATGACGCCGCCACCGGCATAGATCAGCGGCCGTTCCGATTGTGCCAGCATCGTGTAAAAGCGCTGGCAATGCGCGTCGCTCAATTTGTTGCCGAGTACGGACGCCAGGCGTCTGCGATAACCCGGCAACGGCAGCCCGCCGTGGCCTTTGAATTCGCCTTCCCAGTTCTGCACGTTCTTCGGTATGTCGACGACGACCGGGCCTGGTCTGCCCGTGCGCGCCAGCTCGAAGGCGCTGCGAATCGTGTCTTCCAGTTTTGCCGGATCGGTCGCCAGGAATATGTGCTTGGCGACGGAACCCATGATCGCCGACACCGGCGCTTCCTGAAAAGCGTCGGTACCAATTGCGGCGCTCGGCACCTGGCCGCAAATCACGACGATCGGCACGGAGTCGGCCATGCAATCGCGCACAGGTGTGACCGTATTGGTCGCTCCCGGACCGGACGTGACCATGACAACGCCGACTCTGCCACTCGCACGCGCGTAGCCGGCGGCCATGAAGCCGGCACCCTGTTCATTGGCAGGAACGATCAGCGGCATTGCAGCCGTGCCGTCAGCGCGCTTGTGTGTGGCGTTGTAACGAAACACGGCGTCGTAGGTCGGCAGGATTGCCCCGCCGCTATAACCGAAAATTGTATCGACACCTTCGTCGGCGAGCACTTGCACAACGATATCGGCACCACTCATCCGTGCGCCCGCGAGCGGGTGCTGTGTGTTGCCTGCGGGTTTGGCCTGATCGCTCACTCTGCTGCCGTAATGTTGCGTAAGTACCGGATTTTCAGCGAGTGTTTACTAATCTACCGGGCATTGCAATACTCGCTCCGCGGCGTCAACGAACGTCGCGCGAACGATTATTTAGTTTCAATTGCATGTATCAGGCAGCTCAGGAAGCACTTTCATGCGGCACGTAATATCAGTTCTACTGCAGAATGAGGTCGGCGCGCTGACCCGGATGACGGGCATGTTCTCGTCCCGCGGCTACAATATCGACACGCTGAATGTCGCGCCGACGGACGACCCTACCGTGTCTCGAGTAACCGTTGTAACCACGGTTTCAGATGCCGCTATAGCGCAACTGAATGCACAACTCGCGAAGTTGATAGATGTCGTCAACATTCATGACATGACGCTTGGCGAGCACTTCGAGCAGGAACTCGTCATTGTCAAACTCAAATTGGGCATTGGTGGCTTTGCCAAGGCGTTGCTGCTGGCGAAGAAATACGGCGCGACAATTCTCGATGAGGAGGCGGTCAGTTGCACGATACAACTGACCGGGTGGGTGGCAGAGATCGATGAGTTTGTCGCTGCTGCCGGCGCTATCGGCAAGCTGTCTGCCGTCGCTCGCAGTGGCAGTGTCGCTGTATCTAAGGGAGAGGTGATCCTGTCGTCTTTCGACGCCCACCATCAGCTCTCTGCCTGATCCATGTCCGATTTCAGTTTTGAGAAATATCGCCGCCTGGTTATCAAGGTTGGGTCTTCGCTGCTGATCGGTGACGATGGCCATGTGCATCGTCGCTGGCTCGAAGGACTCGCCGATGATGTCGCGACGCTGCACGGCCAGGGGCATGAGTTGTTGATCGTGACGTCGGGTGCAATAGCCATTGGCAGCACGATACTGGGGATCAACAAGCGGCGCGTGAGGCTCGAGGATCTGCAGGCGGCCGCGGCCGCAGGGCAGGTGCAACTGGTGCACGCCTATCAGGAAGTGCTCGGCGAGCACAATATTATTGCGGCGCAGGTGTTGCTGACGCCCGGTGATACCGAAAATCGTCGGCGTTTCCTGAACGCGCGCAGCACTTTGTCTCGCCTGCTGGAACGATTTGTTGTGCCCGTCATCAATGAGAACGACACGGTCGCGACGGAAGAAATTCGATATGGCGACAACGATCGGCTGGCGGCCAGGGTCGCACAGCTGGTCATGGCGGACCTGTTGATCCTGTTGTCCGATGTGGATGGCTTGTACAGCGCGGATCCGAGGCAGAACAAGGATGCGGTGCACATTGCCGAGGTACGCCAGATCAGCGATGAAATCCTGGCGATTGCCGGCGAGACGCGATCGGATGTTGGCAGTGGGGGTATGGCGACCAAAGTACAGGCGGCGCGTATTGCCACACATGCCGGTTGCTCGACCATTGTTACGAGCGGTGCGATCGACAGACCGTTGTCCGCGCTCGCCGCTGGTGCCCGGTGCACGATATTCCGGGCCGAGGGAACGCCCGCGTCGGCACGCAAGCAGTGGCTGGCCGGCGCACTGGAGGTGCGCGGTGAGCTGCACCTGGATGCCGGCGCGACGCGCGCATTGCGTGCCGGCGGCAGCTTGTTGCCGGTTGGGGTCGTGGCGGTGAGCGGAAACTTTCGGCGCGGCGATGTGGTCTCCGTGCTCGACACCAACGGTACGGAATTTGGCCGCGGCCTGGCAGAATATTCGAGCGATGAAGCGACTTTGATCGCAGGCTGCCAGTCCGATCAAATCGAAGTCCGGCTTGGCTACCGCGGTCGGTCGGTCATGCTGCATCACGATGAACTGGTATTGTTCGGCAATGAGCGCTGATTCAAATACCGCAGCGACCGTGGCAGATCTCATGGATGGCCTTGGCCGGGCAGCGCGCCACGCGGCTGCGGCATTGGCGCTGAGTTCGGGCGAAGATCGCAACCGCGGCCTCAGGTCAATTGCGGCGAAAATCCGCGTTGCTGCGGAACGGATCCTTGCCGCGAATCAGGCAGACCTGGATGCCGGGCGGCAGCAGGATCTTGGCGCTGCAATGCTTGATCGGCTGACACTGGATGCGAAGGGAATCGAAGCAATGGCGGCAGGCGTTGAGGCGATTGCCGCGATGCCCGATCCGATCGGTCGGGTCAGCAGTGAGTGGCAGCGGCCCAACGGCCTGTCGATTCAGCGCGTATCGGTACCGCTCGGTGTGATCGGCATAATTTACGAGAGTCGACCGAATGTTACTGTCGACGCCGCGGCGTTGTGTCTGAAATCGGGCAATGCCGTGATCCTGCGCGGTGGTTCCGAGAGTTTTCGATCCAATACGGCGTTGTACGAGTGTGTGCGGGAAGGTCTCAGCGAGGTCGGCGTCGCTGCGGATGCCGTGCAGTTCGTCCCGACCACCGATCGCGCCGCCGTTGGCTATCTGTTGTCGTCGATGAGTCGCTGGCTTGACGTCGTCGTGCCGCGTGGCGGCAAGGGGCTGATCCGGCGCGTGCAGGAGGATGCGCGGGTGCCGGTCATTGGCCATCTCGAGGGCATTTGTCATGTCTATTTGCATGCGGCGGCCGCTCTCGACATGGCGCGTGCGATCACGCTCAACGCCAAGATGCGGCGCACCGGAATCTGCGGTGCCGCGGAGACACTGCTGGTTGATCGGGCCAATGCGTCAAACGTACTGCCACCAGTTGCCAACGCACTGATCGAAGCCGGTTGCGAGCTGCGCGGGGACGCGGCTGTCTGCGCGATGATTGCCGAGGCGACCCCCGCGACTGAGGCCGACTGGTCGACCGAATATCTTGATGCGATCATTTCGATTCGCATCGTCGACGGCATTGAGCACGCGATGCAGCACATCAGGCAATATGGTTCGGCACATACCGAATGCATCGTCACGGATGACGCGGCGGCGGCGGCCCGTTTCTGCCGCGAGGTGGACAGCGCCATCGTATTGCACAATGCGTCGACGCAATTTGCCGATGGCGGCGAATTTGGCATGGGTGCCGAAATAGGCATTGCGACGGGGCGTGTACATGCACGCGGCCCGGTTGGTGCCGAGCAGTTGACGAGCTACAAATACGTGGTGCGTGGCAGCGGACAGGTGCGGGCCTGATGCAGAACGAGCCTTTCGATGTCGCCATCATCGGTGCCGGCATCAACGGTGCCGGCATTGCCCGCGATGCCGCATTGCGTGGACTGCGCGTCGTCGTCATCGAGCAGGACGATCTGTGCAGCGGTACCTCAGCGGTGTCGAGTCGCCTGATTCACGGCGGATTACGCTATCTTGAATTCGGTGAATTTCCGCTGGTATTCGAGTCGTTGCGCGAACGCATCGTGCTGCGGAGGATCGCGCCACACTTGGTCAAACCGCTGCGCATTACCATTCCGATCTATGCCTCGGGGCGGCGCAGCAAGTGCCTGATTCGTCTCGGCATGATCGCTTACGATTTGCTGTCCATCGGAAAATCCGTCGCGGGCCATGACATGCTGGACCGGGCGGAAATTCTGGCCGCAGAGCCCGGACTGGCGCACGACGGGCTGCTGGGCGCTGCACGCTACTTTGATGCGCAAGTCGCATTTGCCGAGCGACTGGTGCTCGAGAATCTGCTCGCCGCGCGTGCGGCTGGCGCCGAGATTCTGACCTACCATCGCGTCACGCGTATCAATATTGACGCGGGCCAGGTCAGCTCGCTCGATTGCATCGATTTCATGTCGCAGCAATCGCGGCGAGTTGCGGCGCGAAGCATCGTTAATGCCGCGGGCCCCTGGGTTGACTCAGTTCTGGCCGTTGCTCGTGACGATGTGCGGCGCCAGATCGGGGGCACCAAGGGCAGCCATGTCGTGGTAGGGAAATTTGCCGGTGCGCCGAGTGATGCTTTCTACGTTGAAGCGGCGGCAGATGGCCGGCCATTCTTCATTATCCCCTGGAACGAGCAATACCTTATCGGTACTACCGATATTCGTTTTGATGGCGATCTCGCCGCCATACGTGCCTCGCGGGACGAGGTCGACTATTTGCTGGCGGAAACGAATCGCGTGTTTCCCGCCGCGCACTTGAGCGTCGCCGACGTTCATTACAGTTACGCGGGTGTGCGGCCATTGCCGCGACAGGATCGTGGGCCTGAGTCGTCCATTACGCGACGGCATATCATTCGCAAGCACCGAAAATTCGCACGCGGTCTGCTGTCGATTATCGGTGGCAAGTTAACGACCTATCGAAATCTGGCTGAGCAAACGGTAAACCGGCTCGCGAAGGAGCTGGGTCGAAAATTGCCCAAAGCCCGGACGCGCGAAACACTATTGCCCGGTGCCTATCGAATCGACGCGGCGCGTGCCAGGCTGGAGTCGCTGACTATCACGCCATCGCTGTCAACGGCCGGCGTTGAGCGGCTACTCAATATCTACGGCGGGCGGGCGCTGGAACTCATGGAGTTCGCCGCTGGCGAGCCGGATCTGTTGCGCTGCATCGATGCTGACAACACGGTGCTGGCCGTCGAAGCCGTGTTCGCGCTGCGCGTGGAAATGGCGTGCACGCTGGTCGACATTGTCTATCGCCGGCTGATGCTGGGGCTGCGCGCAGATCAGGGTCGGCCAACGTATGCGGCGATCGCCGCCCTTGCCGCGGCCGAAGGTCTGTGGGATGCCGCTCGGCAGGCGCGGGAACTCGCGGCACTCGGTGCCTATGGCAATTCTTTGCGCCTGTAGCAGCGGCGGGTCATTATAATTCGACCCATCTGAGCACCAACCAACAAAGAGTCGATGATGTCGAATTGTCTGAATGTACGCGGGCTGTCAGTACTGCTCGCGCTGGCGATTGTCGTTGCGAGCACAACCACACAAGCCGAAGTCGCAAATCAATCCAAAAACAGCGATCGCCCGCGTGTCGGCCTTGTACTCGGTGGTGGTGGCGCGCGCGGGGCCGCACATATCGGTGTATTGCAGGAGCTGGAACGCCTGCGTGTACCAATCGACGCAATCGCGGGAACCAGCATGGGTGCCATTGTCGGCGGCCTGTATGCCTCGGGAATGAGCGCCGACGAACTGGAGCAGCTCGTCAATTCACTCGATTGGGCCAGGGTGCTGTCGGACACGCCGGAGCGAAGCAACCTCAATTTCAGGCGCAAGCAGGATGACGTGCAATACCCGGTCGAACTGGAGCTCGGATTACGAGACGGCACCCTGGTTCTGCCTATGGGTTTAGTGCAAGGTCAAAACCTGGGGTTGCTGCTGCACGACCTGACGGCTGGCGTCGCGCACATCGAAAACTACGACAACTTGCCCATCCCGTTTCGGGCGGTGGCTTCGAATATTGAAACCGGTGATGTGCATGTCATGGCCAGCGGTGATCTTGCGGAATCGATTCGCGCCAGTATGTCGGTTCCTGGAATGATCGCTCCCATCAGACTCGATGGAAAATTGCTGGTAGACGGCGGGATCGTGGCCAACCTGCCCATCGATGTCATGCGCAGCATGGATGTCGACATCATTATCGCCGTGGACGTCGAGTTTCCGTTGTACTCGCCGCAAGAGTTGCAGTCGGCAACCGCAATCACTGAACAGATGCTCACGATTCTGACGCGCAAGGAGACGCTTAGGCAGATTGCGACCCTGCAACCCAGTGATGTTCTTATAAGGCCGCAGCTGGGCACACTCTCGTCCAGTGATTTTTCCGCTTCGGCCGACGCAATCTCGAAAGGCATTGCCGCCGCAATTCAAGCCGAAGGTCGTTTACAGGAACTGGCTGTCGATGAACAGGCCTTTGTTGTGTACAGCGCCGGCCGCAAGCCGGCTGCTAGGGCTTTGGAGTCGCTCGCATTCGTACGCATTGAGCACGACGACCCGATAGCGACTTCGCTGTTACGGTCGCGACTGGGTGTGTTCGTGGGTGACGCTATCGATGAACAGGCGTTGGCCGCCGGCGCAGGTCGCGTGTACGCCCTCGATTTGTATCAGCGAGTCGGCTATCAGTTGGTCGAGGAAGACGGTGAAGTCGGGGTCATATATACCGCTGTCGCGAAGAGCTGGGGACCCGACTTCGTCAACATAGGTGTCTCAGTAGAGGACGATTCCGACGGCTCCACAGGCTTCAATGTACTGGGCCGCCTGACTCGCACAGGCCTGAACAGCAGGGGAGCCGAGTGGCGCACTGACTTTCAACTTGGTACGGATTTGTCGCTATTCTCGGAGTATTACCAGCTGTTTGGTGCGCGCCTCAATTACTTTGTCGCGCCGTATGTTGATCTGCAACAGCGTAACCAGAACATATTCGTCGACGACCAGGCGACCGCGCAGTTGCGTGTAATCAGCGACGAATTCGGTCTCGATTTTGGCATGGAACTCGGAGCTACTGGTGAGCTTCGTTCGGGTGTCTACAGTGGCAGCGGCGAGTCGCGCATAAAGATCGGTGATCCGAGGATGCCGAAAAATGAATACGATACAGGCGGCGTATTTGCCGAGCTGCAGTTGGATACGTTTGACGACTCACGCTTTCCGCGTAGCGGTAGCAGGGCAACGCTTCACTGGGACATGTCGCGGCAATCGCTGGGTGCTGATCGAAATTTCGAAACACTTGAGGCCGACTACTTGTCGGCATGGAGCCGGGGCAAGAGCACGTTGCAACTGGGTCTGAGTTATGCCACGACGTTCGACGCGGACGATCTGCCGCAGGAGTACTTCCCGATGGGCGGTTTTCTGCGCTTGTCCGGCCTCGAGCGCGGGCGAATCAGCGGCCCGCACGCGGCGCTCGGACGCCTGATTTATTATCGGCTGGTCAGCGATTACACCGGAGGCCTGTTCGATGTTCCCGTCTATCTCGGTGGCTCCCTCGAAGCGGGTGGCGTCTGGCAGTCGCGTTCCGATATGAGTTTTGATTCGTCGGTGACGAGCGGCAGCCTGTTTGCCGCATTCGATGCCTATTTTGGTGCGATTTATTTTGCGGCCGGATTTGCCGAGGGTGGCGAACGGACGTACTACCTGCTGATTGGATCGCCGGCGCGCTAGTGTCCCGTTTGATTAGTTCGTTTACTTTCACGCGTCGGCATGCTGTTTAGCGCGGTTGGTCGCAG
>JAQCGO010000007.1 GCA_027618995.1 Pseudomonadota bacterium
CACTCCTTCAATCTCCTGCCGAACCGCGGCAGGTAGAGGGTTACACGTGGGTCACTTTTAGATGCAAATCTACATGACTTTGTTCACGATCCAACGATCCGTATGGTACGAGTGTTGTTGGCGCAGTTCCGTGAACTGGTTCGTGCCCCGGAGGGACAACCGTGACAAGTGTCAAGAACCGAGCAAATAGTCCGTTTTTGGGGGTTTTCGCGCTGCGACGGCTACGCCATTGCGGCCACAAGCCCAGGCTCGCTATGATCGCCAGCCTGGACCCGACGGACCAGCGGCGTTTTGCCCCTGAATTGCCACATTTCCCGCAGCGATCGGACAGCTTCATCCTTACTAATAGAATGGGCGGACAATGCCGCTGGACGCTATTGATGCGGAGACACGGATAGACATGCAGCAGACAAGCAAATCGCAGCGCAAGACAGGCCGGCGGGGACACCGGCGGCTGTGGCGGGCGCTGATCCTGACTGCAGGCCTCGGCGGCGCGATCACGGTCGGTGGCATCGCCGGCGTCATCGGCGCTTATTACTATGTGTCGCCGGCCCTACCCGCCGCCGAAGCGATCCGCGAGATACCGCTGGAAGTGCCGCTGCGCATCTTCAGCCGCGACGGCTACCTGATCAGCGAAGTCGGTGAACGCAAACGAATCCCCGTTACCTACGAGGACGTCCCCGCGCATGTCGTGGCAGCGTTCGTAGCGGCCGAGGACCGGCGCTTCTTTGTGCACCACGGAATCGATTATCGCGGCGTGATGCGTGCCGTGGTGCAGCTGGTATTAACCGGCGAGATATCCGGTGGCGGCAGTACGTTGACACAGCAGCTGGCGCGATCGTATTTCCTGTCGCTTGAGCAGTCGTTTGCTCGAAAAATGCGAGAGGCGTTTCTTGCGTACCGGATCGAGCAGGAGTTCAGCAAAGAGCAGATCATGACGTTCTTTCTGAACAAGATGTTCTTCGGCCAGCGCGCGTACGGCGTTGCCGCCGCATCGCAGGTCTACTTCAACAAAAACCTTAGGGACATCAGTATTGCCGAAGCCGCAACCCTTGCCGGAGTTCTGCCGGCACCGTCGCGCAAGAATCCTGTTACAGATCCCGTGGAAGCGACAGTGCGCCGCGGCTACGTGCTTGGTCGTATGCTCGAGCTCGACTACATAGATACACGCGAATATGAAGCAGCAATGGCCGAGCCGATGGTGTCGAGCCTGTATGGCGCTGCGATCGAACTCAATGCCGATTACGTAGCGGAAATGGTGCGTCGCGACATGCTGAATCGCTTCGGCAGTGATGCATACACGGCCGGCTACCAGGTGGTCACCACGCTCGACTCGAGGTTACAAAGAGCCGCCAACTACGCACTGCGAAATGGCCTGCTCGGATACACTCGTCGTCGCGGCTACGGCGGGCGGCTCACAAATCTCGCATTGACGGCGGAAACCATCGCGAGCCCGTTGAACGACTGGCCGATTGATGCGCAGGACCTGATGCGGCAGTCCGCACCTGGTGGCTTGTCGGTGGCCGTGGTCAGCGCCGTGAACCCGGATAATAGTGTGGGGATTGTCCTCGCCGATGGCACGCGCGACCTGCTGCCGTGGGCGGGCCTGAGTTGGGCGAAGCCTTTTATCGACCGGCAAACCACCGGCGAGCCGCCACAGTCTGCGACGGATGTGCTCGCCGTTGGCGATCTCATTCACATCATGCCAACGACCGCCGGCACCTGGGCGCTCGCAGAAGTCCCTGAGGTTCAGGGCGCCATCGTTTCGGTCGACCCGATGGACGGCGCCATCAGCAGCCTTGCCGGCGGCTTTGATTTTGCGCTGAGCAAATTCAATCGAGCGGTGCAGGCGTATCGGCAGCCCGGCTCGGCGTTCAAGCCGTTCATTTACTCTGCCGCACTCGAATACGGCAGTACGGCGGCCACCGTCATACTCGATACGCCGGTGGTCATCAGCTCATCAGAGCTTGAGGCGGTCTGGCGACCGACCGAGTACTCAGGTCGCTTTTACGGCCCTACTCGCGTTCGCGAAGCGCTGGTTCGATCGATGAACCTGGTGTCCGTGCGTTTGCTGTTGTTTGAGACCGGCATTGGAAATGCACTTCGGCACATCGCGAAATTTGGTTTCAGCGATGCGGCGCTGCCAAGGAATGGTTCGCTTGCGCTGGGCGCCGGCTCCTTGTCGCCGCTCGACCTCGTACAGGGCTACGCCGTGTTTGCCAACGGCGGCTACGGCGTCAAGCCCTATGTTGTCGACGCGATATATGACGCGACAGGCGAGCTGCAGTATCGCGCCAACCCCCTCATCGTCTGCCCGCAATGCCTCGCTCTGCCGGATCCCGACGCGCCGCAGCCCGGCGAAGTAGAAACCGGCGCGACCGAGTCGCTGGAATTCCTGTCCGACAACGCGCTTGAATGTCGAGCCAACGCCAGCACCGATCCGGATTTGTTCGCTGAGGTGAATGCGGCGCCCATGGTGATCAGCGAACAGAACGCGTTCCTGATGCAGGACATGATGCGTGATGTCATCCGGCGCGGCACAGGCCGACGCGCATTGGCACTCGGTCGCAGAGACCTGTCCGGCAAAACCGGTACGTCGAATGATTTTCGCGATGCGTGGTTCGCCGGGTTCAACTCCGACCTCGCCGCGGTTGCCTGGGTCGGCTACGACGATGACCTGCCGCTGGGCCCCGGGGAGGAGGGCTCGCGAACGGCGTTGCCGCTCTGGATCGACTTCATGCGCATCGCGCTGCGCAACGTGCCGGAAAACCAGATGCCGATGCCCGCCGGCATCGTGTCCGTACGCATCGACAGCACGACCGGCTGCCCTGCCCGCGCCGGCCAACAAAACGCGATTTTCGAAATGTTTCGCGAAGGCCACGTCCCGACCTGCACCGCCGCCGACCTGCCTGACATCTTCAATGACGCCTCCGGCACCGACTCGACAACAAGCGACGAAGAGGTTAAGGGCGACGAGTCGTTGTTCTGAGCGCATGGCCCGCGAATCATCAAACGGCGATGATCGGGACCGGCGAGTGCTCGCACAGGAAGCCGCTCGCATCATCGTGGACCAGGGCATCCGCGACTACCGCGTTGCCAAGATCAAGGCCGCCGAACGCCTTGGCATGAACACTCACGGCGCCCTGCCCGGCAATGCCGAGATCGAGCGGGCCGTCACTGATCATCTGTTGTTGTTCAGCGGCGACGCTCACACACAATTGTTGGCGGATCTGCGCCGTGCGGCGGTAGCCGCGATGACCCTGCTGGCAGAGTATTCGCCACGGCTTGTTGGTCCGGTTCTGGCCGGCACGGCCGATGACAACTCGGTGATCAACCTGCACCTGTTCGCCGACAGCCCGGAGGCGGTCGCGATGTTTCTCGACGGTGAGAATATTCCCTGCCAACTCTATGAGCGGCGCCTGAAAGGGCGCCGTGGCCGCGACGTCAGGCCGGATGCGTATGCGGGTTTCGCGTTTGTCCACGGAGGCGAATCAATAGAGGCGACGGTGTTTCCGGTCGACGGCATTCGCCAGGCGCCGATCTCGCCGATCGACGGCAATCCCATGCAGCGTGCCGACCTTAAAGCGGTCAGAGCCCTTTTAGAATAAGGGCCCTGACCCCGACAGGCAGTTAGCGCTGGTCGATACCGACGTAGCTGCGTTCTTTTGGGCCGGTATAGAGCTGTCGCGGACGGCTGATTCGAGCGGCCGGGTCGGCGATCATTTCCCGCCAGTGCGCGGTCCAGCCCACCGAGCGTCCAATCGCGAACATCACGGTGAACATCGACGTAGGAATACCGAGCGCGCGATAGATGATGCCCGAGTAGAAATCGACATTTGGATACAGGTTCTTCTCGATGAAGTACTCGTCTTTCAGTGCGACCTGCTCCAGCTCGAGAGCCAGATCGAACATGGGATTGTCGCTCCTGCCCAGGTGCTTCAAAACCTTGTAGCACATGTCGCGAATGATGGTCGCGCGTGGATCAAAGTTCTTGTACACACGGTGCCCAAAGCCCATGAGCCGGAACGGATCATTCTTGTCCTTGGCTTTGGCGACGAACTTTGGAATCTGGCTGGCATCGCCAATTTGCGTCAGCATCTTCAACACCGCCTCATTCGCACCACCGTGCGCCGGGCCCCAGAGCGCGGCTACTCCCGCTGCAATCGCTGAGTAGGGATTGGCGCCCGAACTGCCGGCCATGCGCACCGTGGAAGTCGAACAGTTTTGTTCGTGGTCCGCGTGCAGGATGAATAACAGGTCGAGCGCCTCGGCTGCGATCGGGCCAATCTGGTACGGCTCGGCCGGGACCGCGAACAACATATGCAACAGGTTCTCGCAATAGTTCAGGTTGTTGCGCGGATACATGAACGGCTGACCAATATTCAGCTTGTAGGCTGCGGCCGCGATGGTTGGCAGTTTGGCCAGGATGCGATGGGCAAAAATGTCGCGATGCTCGGGATTCTTCGCATCCATCTCGTTGTGGTAGTAAGCCGACATTGAGCCAACCACGGCGGACAACATGGCCATCGGATGCGCGTCGTAACGAAAGCCCTTGAAAAAGGCCAGCATGCCTTCGTTCAACATTGTGTGCGTGCGAATGGTGTTGTCGAATTTTTCGAGCTCACTGGCGGTAGGCAACTCGCCGTGCAGCAGCAGGTACGATACTTCAATGAAATTCGACTTCGCCGCGAGCTGTTCCACGGGGTAGCCGCGGTACATGAGAATGCCCAGCTCACCATCGATATAGGTGATATCGGACTCGCAGCTGCCAGTCGCGCGGTAACCGGGGTCGTAGGTGAAAACGCCCTGCTCTTGATAGAGAGCGCTGATGTCGATGACATCAGGGCCTACTGATCCCTTGCGGACGGGCAAAGTGGTTACTTTGCCGTCGGGGCCGGTCAGTCGGAATGCATCCTCGGTCATTGTTGTCCTCTTGCTATGGTTCGCGGCTGTTCATGCGAGCATAGCAGAGGGCAACGGTTTGCTAGGAGCTGATCCCGTACTTGCGGCGGAACTTGTCAACGCGGCCGCCGGTGTCAACGATCTTCTGCTTGCCGGTATAGAACGGATGGCAGGACGAGCACACTTCTACAGAGAGGTCTTCCGCAAGCGTCGAACGCGTGCTGAACTCGTTGCCGCAGCTACAGGTCACTTTGATCTCGCTGTAGTTAGGATGGATGTCGGCTTTCATCGATGCTCTCCGGTTGCACGCCTTGGTGCTAAAAGGGCGCGTAATATAAACGCATGCGGGCGGGGCCGCAAGCCCTGCGCGGGCTGCGGGCCTTATCCACAGATCCTGTGGATAACTCTGTGGAAGAAAATTGAGTGGATCACCTAAGGTGCGGATTTTCAACGAAGCGCATCAATTTGCCTATTTTGTGTTCATTTTGATATTTGTTTTATAAACAAAAGGTTAAGAGCGCTTCCGGACAAGCAAAGTGAATAGTGGTCGCTCTTGTACTGAAAATATAGGCTTACCCTGCCTTTGTGCATAAAGCCCCTGTCACGATCTAGGGCAAAAACTCCGCCTGCAGGTCATTCAGGAAACGCAGGCCGAGCCCACTGGCACGCCAAAACCCGCTTACCGGCTCCTCCATGAGTCCACGATTGCTGACGGCCAGCAGGCGTTCGGACAGCACTTCTGCCGGCAGCCCGGTCCGGCTCGTGAACAGGCCCAGTTCGAAGCCGTGCGTCAGTCGCAATGCGTTGAGCATGAATTCGAACACGAGTTCGCGCTCGTCAAGGGCGGACAGGACAGCGACCGCCTCGCCGGATTCGAGTGCCTGCATGTAGCCCAGCGGATTGGCTTTTTTCGCATAACGCCAGATGCCCGCGCTGTCGGTGATCTTGCCGTGAGCCCCGGCGCCCGCCGCGAGGTAATCGCCGAACGACCAGTAATTCAGGTTGTGGCGGCAGGTCTGCCCGTTGCGTGCATAGGCGGATACCTCGTATTGCTCAAAGCCGTGCTCGATGAGCAGTGCCTGGCCTGCCGCCTGGATGTCGGCGGAAAGATCGTCCGATGGCATATGCGGCGGCGGCCGCGAATGAAATACCGTGTTTGGCTCCAGCGTCAGCTGATACCAGGACAGGTGCGACGGTCGCAGCGCGAAGGCCGCCCGCAGATCGGCCATTGCGCCGTCGATATCCTGCCCGGGCAGGCCGAACATGAGATCAATATTGAGGTTCGCAAATCCGGCTGTGCGGGCCGCGTCGACCGCACGCGCTGTGTCGTCCACCGAATGAATGCGACCAAGCTTTGTGAGCATTACCGCATCGAAGCTCTGTGCGCCGATCGACAGCCGGTTGATACCTGCGGCGCGATAGCCCTCCGGATCGCCGCACTCGACGGTACCCGGATTCGCCTCCATTGTTATTTCGAGGTCGGCGCCGAGCTCAAAGCGTGCACGGATACCCGATAGCAGCTGGTCGATATCGGCCGGCGGAAACAGGCTCGGCGTGCCGCCGCCGAGAAAGATACTGGTCAGCGGTCGGCCGGCCGCGCGACCTGCTTCCACATCGAAGTCCGCGAGCAGCGCTGCGATATAACGTGCGCGGGGCGCATCGGTGCCCGCCGTGTGCGAATTGAAATCACAATACGGGCACTTGCGCACGCACCAGGGAAGGTGCACGTACAGGGCAAGTGGCGGCATGCTCATTGGCGGGCTTTGATCTGCCGTGCGAGCACAGCCAGCGCCTTGCCGCGATGACTGCGACGGTTTTTCTCCTCGGCGCTGAGCTCGGCGGAACTAACGCCAAGCGCCGGATCAATGAATACGGGATCGTAGCCAAACCCGCCGGTACCGTGGCGTTGCCGCGCGATGACGCCGCGCCAGCTGCCTTCAGCGATAAGCGCATCATCGTCGTCCGGCCTCACCAGGCAGGCGACGCAATGAAACGCGGCGCCGCGATCGGCGTCCGCAACGTTGGCCATTTCGTGCAGCAGCTTGTCGATGTTTTCCGCGTCGCTGGCGTTTGCTCCGGCGTACCGTGCGGAGTGCACGCCGGGTCTGCCGTCCAGCGCATCGACAACCAGGCCCGAGTCGTCGGCAATGGCGGGAAGGCCACTGAGTATCGCGGCATGCCGTGCCTTGATCAGCGCGTTAGCGACAAACGTCGCACCGTTTTCGTCGGCATCGGGAATGGCAAAGTCGGACTGTGGCAGCACGCTGAAGTTGAGTTCGCCGAGTATCCGCGCCAACTCACGCAACTTGCCCGGGTTGCTGCTTGCCATCACGATCCTGTTCAGCGCTGCAAGGCCTCGTTCTGCGCGACGATGATTTCGCCGATGCCCTTGCGGGCGAGCGCGAGCATGGCGCCGAGCTCGGCGTCACTGAATGCATGACCTTCGGCCGTGCCCTGCACTTCGATGAATCGTCCAACATCGTTCATGACGATATTCATGTCGGTTTCCGCTTCCGAGTCCTCGGGATAATCCAGGTCCAGCACGGGTGTCCCGTTGTAAACGCCGACAGAGACCGCAGCGACCTGTCCGTGGAGCGGATTTTTCTTGATTGTTTTTGCCGTATGCAGTTTCTGCAATGCGATCGACAATGCGACGTAGGCACCGCTGATTGCGGCGGTGCGCGTACCACCATCGGCCTGGATTACATCGCAGTCCAGCGTCACCGTCCGTTCGCCGAGCGCGCTTAGATCAACGACGGCACGCAGCGACCTGCCGATCAGGCGCTGGATTTCCAGCGTGCGGCCGCTTTGCTTGCCCTGCGCGGCTTCGCGACCGGTACGCGTATTGGTCGCCCGCGGCAACATCCCATACTCGCCGGTCACCCAGCCACCACCCTTGCCGCGCAACCATGGCGGCACGCGCCCTTCGACGCTCGCCGTGCACAGGACCCGCGTATCGCCGAACTCGGCCAGCACGCTGCCCTCGGCGTGGCGTGTGAAATCGGGGGTAAAGCGCACGATTCGCATCTGATCGGCGGCGCGGCCACTTGGGCGCATTTTGTTCTCCTTAGGTTTTCGAGGTTAGTGCCCTCCAGGACCCTGACCCCTGTGTTCAGGGCCCGAGCCAGCGCAGCGCGGTTCCGGTTGTATTGTCGCTATAGGGTGAATTGGCCCGCAGCGCCTGCAAGCTCAGGTCCTTGAGATTCTCCGTCAGGTTCTCGTCGCGCGCGTGCGCGATCTGCGCCATGTCGGAGTCCGTCAGCCCCGACCAGAGTCCGTCGGAGCACGCCAGCAACACATCACCGGGCTGCAGGGTCTTCTTGTCTGTAATGCTCATGTCCGGCACGGCCGCATCGCCGCCAATACAGCACTCAACGAAATTGCGCATCGGATGATCGAGTGCTTCCTCTTCCGTTATCGCCCCTTCCTGAATCAACACCTCGACGTGACTGTGATCGCGCGAACGTGACAAAACTTCGCCACCGCGTAACTGGTAGATGCGACTGTCGCCGATGTGCGCCCAAAAGGTGCCGCCCTCCTGTACCAGGCAGACCGCGCAGGTTGCACGCGGGCGGAAATCGACGGCAACATCACGACCGAGTCGCACAACCGCGTCGTGCGCGCGCGACAATGCCATATAGAGAAAACCCTGCGGATCGAAGAGCGGCAGGGTCGATTCCATGAACATGTCCTGTACGGACTTCAATCCGGTCTCGGCGGCACGTGCTCCATCCGAGTGGCCGCCCATACCGTCGAATACAAGCATCAGTGCCGCGTGCTCGGAAACGACGACGGCAGCCCGGTCCTGATTGTCGGAACGGTCACCCAACGCGGAGACTTTGGCGTATTCGATTTGCATGTGTTTATCGCTGTTTACTGACGGCGGCCATGCTGCCATGAAATAATCGCGGCGGGCGTGACTGGTGCTACACAAACTGGAGATTGACGATGTTACACAGTATGACAGGCTTTGCGCGACAGTCTGCCGAAACGGCTTTCGGCACCCTGAGCTGGGAGTTGCGTGCCGTCAACCATCGCTATCTCGAGGTGCAATTTCGCCTGCCGGACGAGCTGCGTCCCAAGGAGCAGGTTTTCAAGCAACAGATCAGTGCGGCGCTCAATCGCGGCAAAGTCGATGGCGGCCTGCACTTGCAACGCGCCAATGCACGGCAGGGCGACCTGCGGATCAATATGGAGTTGGTCAAACTGATTGGCCAGCGCGCGGCCGAAGTTGCCGCCAATCTGTCAGCGGCGGCGCCTTTGAATCCGCTCGATGTCCTGCGCTGGCCAGGCGTTATCGCAGAGACGGAGTTCGACGCCGAGCCATTGATGGCCGCGGCATCAGAATTGCTCGACGAGACCCTCGCGGCATTGGCAGGCATGCGCGCCAGCGAAGGAGAACGCATAGCGGCGATGCTGATATCGCGCTGCGATGACATCGCTGGGATTGCGGCGAGCGTGCGCGAACGTATGCCGGACATTCTGCTCGCGGTGCGGGACAAACAACGCGAGCGTATTGAACGTCTCGATGTCGCGGCTGATCCCGCGCGTCTCGAGGTAGAGCTCGCACTCGTTGCGCAGAAGCTCGACGTGGACGAGGAACTGGATCGGCTCGACAGCCACCTGACCGAGATTCGCGAGGCATTGACGAGCGGCGAGCCGGTCGGTCGGCGGCTCGATTTTCTCATGCAGGAACTGAACCGCGAAGCCAACACACTGGGCTCAAAGTCAGCCGACGCGCAAACGACCAAAGCAGCGGTTGAGCTCAAGGTGTTGATCGAGCAGATGCGCGAACAGATACAAAACGTCGAGTGACCGGACTCATGGCTGATTCACCATCGCGCCTGTTTGTTTTTGCGGCTCCGTCCGGAGCCGGCAAGACGACGCTCGTGCATGCGATGGTTCAGCACTACCCGGACTTGCGCTTTTCGGTTTCTTACACGACGCGCCTGCCACGCAGCAACGAGACCGACGGTGTGAATTACTTTTTCGTCAGCCGCGATGAGTTCGAGAAACTGCGTGCAGCAGGCGAATTGCTCGAATGGGCGACCGTGTTCGACAACCTGTACGGCACCAGCCGCGAACAGGTTGAGAAAATTCTTGGCGACGGTCACAACGTGTTGCTCGAAATCGACTGGCAGGGCGCGCGCCAGGTAAGCGAGTCCATGCCGAAATGCGTCACCGTTTTCATCCTGCCGCCGTCACTGACCGAACTCGAACGGCGGCTGCGTGACCGCCGCACCGATAGCGAGGCCATTATTGCGCGCCGCCTGCGGGACGCTATCAGCGATATGCAGCGCTGGGACGAGTTCGACTACGTCATCATCAATGACAGGCTCGACCGGGCGGTCGCCGATCTCGATGCCGTCTTTGCGGGTCGCGGCGACGCCCAGTCCGTTGACAATGCCGCGCTACGCGCCAGGATCGTCGCAATCCTTGGTTTATAACTGTTTGGAATAAGCCGTTGTGAGGCTACCCGAATAAAGGCTACCTTAGCGGCCGCATTCACTTGGGAGCCCCAACTTGGCCAGAATTACCGTTGAAGATTGCCTGGACAACATCGAGAACATATTTGAAATGGTGCTGGTCGCCGCCAAGCGTGCGCGCCGCGTCGCACACGGTGCCGAGCCCATGGTCGAGTTTGAGAACGACAAACCAACCGTCGTTGCCCTGCGTGAGATTGCGGCGGGCCTTGTTACGCCAGCTATCCTGACCGAGATCGAGATTCCAAAGGCCAGCGAGTACATGCCGCCCGAGGTCATGGATGATGACCTGCCGTTGTGCGGTATCTCGATAGGCGACTGATTCACGGCCAACTCCGGCCCGCCCCGGCAGCGACAGCTTCCCGCTGACGCGGGTATGATCGGGGCATGGATTACGCCGCAGCATTACTAACCAAATTGCCGGGTGCGTCGCGCCGCGACCTCGGCTTGCGCGATTTGCTCGACACCCTTGAGGTTTACCTGCCGAAAGAACAGGTCGACATGATCATGCGCGCGTATACGTTTGCTGCAGCGGCACACCGCGGCCAGACGCGCAAGACCGGCGAGCCCTACATTTCGCACCCGGTGGCTGTTGCCCAAGACCTGGCCGACATGCGGCTCGATGCGCAGGCGATCGCGGCAGCGATCCTGCACGACGTCGTCGAGGATACGGCCGTCAGCCTCGCCGATATCGAAAAGGATTTCGGCCCTGATGTTGCCGCACTCGTCGATGGGGTAAGCAAGCTCGACCAGATTGAGTTTCACAGCCGCGCCGAAGCGCAAGCCGAAAGTTTTCGCAAGATGATACTGGCGATGATCGAGGATATTCGCGTCATCCTCGTCAAGCTGGCCGACCGCCTGCATAACATGCAGACGCTGGACGCCATGCCCGCCGCCAAGAAAGCCCGCATCGCCCGCGAAACGCTGGATATCTATGCGCCGATCGCCAACCGGCTCGGCATCAATCGCTTCAAAGTTGAGCTCGAGGATCTCGGTTTTCGCTATCTGTATCCGTTTCGCTACCGCGTGCTGAACAACGCGTTACAGCGCTCCAGAGGCAGCCAGAAGCCATTCGTCAAACGTATCTCGGACGAGATTGAAGCGACCCTGGCTACCGAGGAGATCCAGGGTGAAGTAGTAGGCCGCGAAAAACATCTGTACAGCATCTATAAAAAGATGGCGGAGAAAAAACGTTCCCTGAACGAAGTGGTCGATGTCTACGGTTTCCGGATCGTGGTTGAAGATGTGAACACCTGTTACCAGGTGCTCGGACTCGTACACAGCCTGTATAAACCCATGCCGGGCCGCTTCAAGGATTACATCGCGATTCCGCGCGTCAATGGCTACCAGTCCCTGCATACCACACTGTTCGGGCCGAACGGCTTGCCGCTCGAGGTCCAGATTCGCACCCGTGACATGCATCGTGTCGCCGAATCCGGCGTCGCATCGCATTGGCAATACAAGGCGGACGAGAAGTCGGATGCAACACCGCAACGGCGGGCGCGCGAGTGGCTGAAGAATCTCGCCGAACTGCAAAGATCGGGCACCTCGGAGGAGTTCCTCGAGAGCGTCAAGGTCGACCTGTTCCCGGACAAGATTTACGTGTTCACCCCAACCGGTGACATCATGCCGTTACCGAAAGGGTCCACCACGGTGGATTTTGCCTATGCCGTGCACACCGACATCGGCGATCGCTGCGTCGCGACAAAGATTGACCGCAACCTCGTGCCGCTGCGCACACAGCTACAGAACAGCCAGACGGTCGAGATAGTGACTAGCCGCGACGCCAAACCAAATCCCAACTGGCTGACCTTCGTCCGGACTGCCAAGGCCAGGACCGCGATCCGCCATCACATGAAAACCATGCGCACGAGCGAATCGACGGATCTCGGCAGACGCCTGCTCGACCAGTCGCTCAAGGACCTCGGCTCATCCGTGCGCAAGCTCGGCAAAGTCCGCATGAAAACTGCCATCGGAGAACTCGGCCTCGGTAGCAACGACGAATTGTTTGAACAGATCGGCCTCGGCGAGCGACTGGCACCGCTGGCGGCCCGTTTTCTTATGGGTGCCGACCAGGCGGGCAAACCCGGAGTTGGCCAGGCAAGCCTTGTTATTGCCGGGACCGAAGGGATGGTCGTCAGTTACGCGCGCTGTTGCCTGCCGATCCCGGGCGACGACGTCATGGGTTACCTGAGCTCGGGACGCGGCGTCGTCATTCACCGTAACCAGTGCGGCAACCTCGCTATTTTCCGCAAGCAACCGGAAAAGTGGATCGCGGTCGGCTGGGAGGACGAAATCGACCGCGAATTCTCCAGCCAGATTTCAGTTGATACGCGCAACAAACCCGGCGTACTCGCCGAAGTTGCCTCGACCATTGCCGATAACGGCTCGAATATCGAACAGGTATCAGTCCTGGGGCGACATGAAGACTGCTCGGTACTTTCATTTGTATTGCAGGTGCGCAACCGTCAGCACCTCGCACAAATCATGCGTGCCGTACGCAAGATGTCGAATGTACTGCGCGTATCACGCGATTGCGCGTAACGCCAACTTACAAGGGAGCGGCAGCAAGACAATGAGCAAGCAATCCATACATAGCGACCAGGCACCGGCCGCGATCGGCACATACTCACAAGCGATCCGGGTTGGCGATCTGGTCTTTTTGTCCGGGCAGATACCGCTTGATCCGGCGACGATGGAGGTTGTCGCTGGTGATTTCGAAGCGCGCGCCCGACGCGTGTTCGACAATCTTCGCGCGGTGGCTGAAGCGGCCGGCAGCGATCTCGACCACGTCGTCAAGCTGACCGTTTTTCTGACCGACCTGAGCAACTTTGCCACCGTCAACCGCGTCATGCAGGACTACTTCACCGAACCATTTCCGGCGCGTGCCGCCGTCGGCGTCGCGGCGTTGCCGAAAGGGGTCGACGTCGAGGCCGATGCGATCCTCGCGGTCTGAAGCATTTGGCCTTGCCTGGTCTCGCTGCGCCGCTCACTGAGCTCAAGGGCGTTGGGCCGGCACTCGCGGTCAAGCTCGAGCGGCTCGGCCTGTTTCGCATCGAGGACTTGTTGTTCCTGCTGCCGCTGCGTTACGAAGATCGCACACAGCGGGTCAAGCTTGGCGCACTCGAAGTCGGCGAGCGTTGCCTGGTCAGCGGTGAGGTGCAACTCGCAGAAACTGTTTTTCGCGGTCGCCGCAACCTGCTGGTGCGTATCAGCGATGGCAGCGGCCAGCTGACCCTGCGTTTTTTTCATTTTTCGCGACAGCAACAGGCGCAATTTCTGCGTGGTATCGGTGTCAGTTGTTTCGGCGAGGTGCGAAAAGGGCCGATCGGGCTGGAGATGGTGCATCCCGAGTATCGGCTACTGCGTGGCGAGCAGGGCTCCGCCAGCAACGACACCCTGACACCGATCTACGCGGGCACGGAAGGCGTGCAACAAGGACGGATTCGCAGCCTCACCGATCAGGCCCTGCACATCATGGCGGCAGCACCACCGCAGGAACTGCTGCCGGATGCCGTCAAACAGAAGCTCGCCGTGCCCGAGCTCGCTGCAGCGATTCGCTACCTGCACCGACCGCCGCCTGATGCCGATGTCGCCGCGATCATGGCCGGCAAACATCCCTGCCAGCGGCGGCTGGCCTTTGAGGAGTTGCTGGCGCACTACATGAGCCTGCGCAATTTGCGCGAACTCGCACGCAGCGAAAACGCGATCGCACTCCGCGACGGTGATGCGCTGATCACGAAGTTTATGCAATCCCTGCCTTTCGAATTAACCACCGCGCAGCGGCGTGTCATTACCGAAATCCTGGCAGATCTGAAGTCACCGCATCCCATGATGCGGCTGATTCAGGGCGATGTTGGTTCGGGGAAAACGGTGGTCGCCGCGGTCGCCTGTTTGCGGGCCGTCGGTTCCGGGCTACAGGCCGCGATCATGGCACCGACCGAATTGCTGGCCGAACAGCATTGGCGAAGTTTCAGTACGTGGCTGGAACCGCTGGGGCTGCGGCCGGCCTGGTTGAGCGGCAGTCAACGAGCAGCCGCACGGCATGAATCGCTTGCTGCCATAGCCGACGGCAGTGCCGGACTCACGATTGGCACGCATGCCCTGTTTCAGGAAGGCGTCAGATTCCGCCAACTGGCACTGGTGGTGATCGACGAACAACATCGTTTCGGCGTACACCAGCGCGTCGCACTGCGCGAAAAAGGTGTGTCCGAACAAGGCTACCCACATCAGCTGGTGATGACGGCAACACCGATACCGCGGACGCTGGCGATGGCGGCCTATGCCGATCTCGACACATCGATCATCGACGAGTTGCCGCCTGGCAGGCAGCCCGTACAGACCGTCGCATTGCCGGAGACACGTCGCGAGGAAGTTATCGAGCGCGTGCGCGCTGCCTGTCGGGCGGGCCAGCAGGCCTACTGGGTGTGCCCGCTCATCGAGGAATCGGAAATACTGGACTATGAAGCCGCCGCGGCAAGTTACGCGATGCTGGGCGAGGCGCTGCCTGACGTGCGTGTCGGGCTTGTGCACGGCCGCATGCGCTCCGCCGAGAAAGAGCTTGGTATGCGTGCGTTCAACAACGGCACCATTCAATTACTGGTCGCGACCACCGTGATCGAGGTTGGCGTCGATGTGGCCAATGCCAGCCTGATGATTGTCGAAAACGCGGAGCGCATGGGTCTCTCGCAGTTGCATCAGTTACGGGGGCGGGTGGGTCGTGGCAAGGTGCAGAGTCATTGCGTGTTGCTGTACAAGCCGCCGCTCGGGCAGCTTGCTCGCAGCCGCCTTGCCGTACTGCGCGACAGCAACGATGGCTTCGTCGTCGCGCAACGCGATCTGGAATTACGCGGCCCGGGCGAATTGCTCGGTACGCGACAGACCGGCCTGCCTGACTATCGCATCGCCAACCTGGTCCGTGATGCAGAGCTGATGCCAGAGGTCCAGCTGGCCGCTGAATCCATTCGACAAAGTTCACCGGCCATCGCCGCCGCAATTGTGCGGCGCTGGCTGGGCGACGCGGGGCGCTACGGAAAGGTCTGACATTGGGCTAAACTGACGCCGCATGAAAAAGCTTCTCACTGATCTGTTACCACGCGGCGTCATCACGCAGTTGCGCAATTACGCGAAGCTCATGCGCATCGATAAGCCCATCGGTATATGGCTGTTGCTTTGGCCCGTGTTGTGGGCGTTGTGGCTGGCGGGTGAAGGCCATCCCGACCAGGGATTGTTTGTCGTCTTCGTGGTCGGCGTTTTCGTCATGCGCTCGGCGGGCTGCGTGCTCAACGACTATGCCGATCGCAATATTGATCCGTATGTTGAGCGGACGCGTACGCGACCGATCGCTTCGGGTGCAGTGGCACCGATTGAGGCGCTGATTCTGTTTGCGGCACTGGGCCTGATCGCCATTGGCCTTGCAACTTTGCTGAACAAGCCCGCGCAGCTACTCGCCATCGCCGCCGCTGCGCTGACCATCATTTATCCGTTCGTGAAACGCTTCGTATCGATTCCGCAGTTTGTCCTCGGTGCCGCTTTTGGCTGGGCCGTGCCGATGGTCTTTGCGGCACAGACCGGCGCAACATCGCAGCTCGCATGGCTGGTGTTCGGCGTGGCGCTGGTATGGGCCGTTGTCTACGATACTTTTTACGCCATGGTAGATCGCAAGGACGACGTCAAACTTGGCGCCAAGTCCACCGCTATCCTGTTCGGTGAGGTCGACCTTTTTGTCGTCGCCGGCTTGCAGGTGTTGATGCTGGTCGGGCTAGTGCTGGTCGGGTTGCGGGCAGCGCTGGGATTCTGGTTCTACGCATCGGTCGCCTTCGCCGCCTGTCTGATGGCCTATCACCTCTGGCTGGCACGAGACCGGCAACCGGCCGGCTGTTTCGCCGCCTTCCTGCACAATCACTGGATCGGCCTTGTGGTGTTCGGCGGCATCGTTATGCACTACACCTTCAACCCCGTATAGAAGTCCGGGTCGGGGTCAGGTGCGAGCCACCGCGAGTACACTGACCTTCGCCGCTCCTGCGGCGAGCGCCGCCTGCGCAAGTTCGCGGCAGGTTGCCCCGGTAGTAATGACGTCATCCATGATCAGCACGTGTCGTGACGGCGCTGAACGCCGAGCCGCGAATGCCGCACGAAGGTTGGCGCTCCGTGCCTCGGCCTCGAGTCCGGACTGATACGGCGTTGCCCGACGGCGGCGGATGTTGCAGAGCATCGGCAACCCAGTGCTCGACTGTAATGCTGCGCACAACTCCACCGCCTGGTTGAAGCCGCGCTGCGCGTGCCTGCGCCAGTGCAGCGGCACCGGCAGCAGGGCATCGATATCATCCGGCAGGTCGCGCATGACACGTGCCAGCAGCACCGCGAATGCCGGCACGTAGTCGAGTCGACGTCGGAACTTGAGCGCCTTGAGTGCAGCATCGACAGGAAACGCATAGTCGAACAACGCCGCGGCCACCTCGAACGGCGGCTCATGTTCGGTGAACAACTCGGCACGCCAGGGCAGGTCGTCCAGGCAGCCCGCGCAAATGTACGGCAGATGGGTAGAGCAACGCGTGCCGCAAAAAACACAGTTATGCGACAGCAAAAGTTGTGCAACACGTTGCAGGATCATCGTGGCATTGTGCCGGCTGCATCGTCGCGTCGCGCCCGGCTAAACTGCACGATTCGCAGACAAAACTGGTAACGTGCGCCGATGCATCCGGCGAATTACAAACCGACTCTTCGCGCACACGATGTGCGCCGCAGATTCGACCGTGCCGCCGACGGCTTTGATGAATTTGACTTCGTGCATACGGTAACGCGCGACGGTCTGCTGGCGCGGCTGGCGCCGATGCTGGTCGACGCCAGGACAGTGGTCGACCTTGGCTGCGCGACCGGCGCGGCGTACGAGCCCTTGCGCCAGCGCTTTCGCGGCGCGCACATAGTTGCAGTCGATTTTTCGCCTCGCATGTTGCGCCGCGCCGCCCGTCGACGTGGCTGGTTTTCGAAGTATTCCTTGTTGCAGGCCGATGCGACCGCGATTCCGCTGGCGGATCAGAGCGTGGACGTCGTGTTCTGCAATCAGCTGCTGCCGTGGATCTCGGATGCGGCCGCGCTGTTCGCCGAAGTGGGCCGCATACTGCGTGAGAATGGCCTGTTTCTGTTTGCCGCGCTTGGGCCAGACAGTCTTGTCGGGCTGCGTAATGCCTGGCAGGCCGTTGACGCCGGGCCCCACGTGAGCTTCTTTCCGGACATGCACAACCTCGGTGATGCCGCGGTGCGGGCGGGCCTGCGCGACCCGGTGCTCGACGTCGACAGGCTCAGTGTGACCTATACCGATGCCGCGGCCCTGTTCCGCGACCTTACCGGCAGCGGCGCGCGTAACAGCCTGGCCGGCCGGCTCCCGTCGCTGACCAGCAAGCAGCGTTTCCAGCGCATGACCGAGGCGCTGCCGCAGGCAGGCGGCGACCGCCTTATCGAGCTCGATCTGGAGCTGGTTTACGGGCATTGCTGGGGTTCCGGCCCGCGGCCACGGGACGGCGAGTTTCACGTCGCGGTCGACCGAATCGGTCGACGATCGTAAGGTGTTGTTAATTAAAATATAACTGTTCGGCCCTGGCGCTTGGCAGAATTGCATGGCCAGAGTTGTTTCAGTAAACTTCGCAGGCTGTTTTGTCGGCGCATCAGCCTGATTGCCGACAACCGGAAACAGATGCGGCTCATGGCTGGGCCCGCAGGATGATCAAGCAATGATTCGAAAACTTTTTCTCAGCGTACTCGGCCTGGTCTGGGCGAGTGCGGCAAGCGCCGACTTCGCGCTGAATATGCGCGAAGGCATCACGGAACTCAGCACCGAAACCTACGCGCTCCACATGCTCGTGTTCTGGGTATGTGTCGGCATCGGCGTCGTCGTCTTTGGCGTCATGCTTGTTTCGCTGTTCCTGCATCGCAAGTCGCGTGGTGTGAAACCGGCCAGCTTTTCGCATAGCACCACTGCGGAAGTGATCTGGACCATCATTCCGTGCCTGATCCTGCTGTTCATGGCCGTGCCGGCCGCCGAGACCATGATCAAGCTCGAAGACTCGCGCAATCCGGACATGTCGATTGTCATTACCGCTCACCAGTGGCGCTGGCATTACAAGTATCAGGACGAGGGCATCGAGTTTTACTCGAGCCTCGCATTGCCGAGCATGCAGGCACGCATAAAAAACTCCGGCGTCGATCCGTTCAGTGTCGACAACTACCTGCTCGAGGTCGATCGGCCGCTGGTCGTACCGCGCGGCGCGAAGGTTCGCGTGCTGCTGACATCCAATGACGTCGTGCACGCCTGGTGGGTCCCTGATCTTGCGATCAAAAAAGACGCCGTTCCGGGCATGGTCAATGAAACGTGGTTCCGCGCCGATGTGGCGGGCACCTATCGCGGCCAGTGCGCCGAGTTGTGTGGCAAGGATCACGGCTATATGCCGGTGGTTGTCGAAGTACTTGAGGCGGATGCTTATGCGGCCTGGATCGCAGCTCGCACCGGGAGTAACGAATAATGGCTGATCACGGTCCCGCCAAGGGCTTTACCCGCTGGTTGTACACCACGAATCATAAGGACATCGGCACGATGTACCTTATTTTCAGCCTGACCATGTTTTTCATCGGCGGTTCGATGGCCCTCGTGATTCGCTCGGAGTTGATGACCCCGGGGCTGCAGTTCGTGCATCCGGAATTCTTCAACCAGATGACCACGATGCATGCGCTGATCATGGTGTTTGGCGCGGTCATGCCCGCATTCGTCGGCCTGGCCAACTGGATGATTCCGCTGATGATCGGCGCGCCGGACATGGCGCTACCACGCATGAACAACTGGTCATTCTGGATCCTGCCGGTTGCCTTCGGCATCCTGCTCTCGACACTGTTGATGGACGGCGGCGCACCGGCTGGCGGCTGGACCATGTACCCGCCACTAGTGCTGCAAACGGGCGACGCGTTTCCGTTCCTGATTTTCTCCGTACACCTGATGGGTATCAGCTCGATCATGGGCGCGATCAATATCATCGTGAGCATCCTGAACATGCGCGCACCAGACATGTGGCTCCTGAAAATGCCGATGTTCGTCTGGACCTGGCTGATCACGGCCTATTTGCTAATCGCGGTCATGCCCGTGCTGGCAGGTGCGGTGACGATGTTGTTAACCGACCAGTTCTTCGGCACCAGCTTTTTCCTGGCGGCCGGCGGTGGCGACCCCGTGATGTTCCAGCATATTTTCTGGTTCTTCGGCCACCCTGAGGTCTACATCATGATCCTGCCGGCGTTCGGCGTGGTGTCCGAGATCATCCCGACGTTTGCGAGGAAACCGCTGTTCGGACACGACTCAATGGTGTACGCGGCATCCTGTATCGCCTTCCTGTCGTTCATCGTCTGGGCGCACCACATGTTCACGGTCGGCATGCCGTTGTCAGGCCAGCTGTTTTTCATGTTCGCTACGATGCTGATCGCGGTGCCGACCGGCGTAAAAATATTCAACTGGGTTGCAACCATGTGGGGCGGCGCGATGACTTTCGAAACGCCGATGCTGTTTTCGCTCGCATTCGTATTCCTGTTCACCATCGGCGGTTTTTCGGGCGTGATGCTCGCGATTGTGCCGGCCGACATCCAGTATCACGACACTTATTTCGTGGTTGCCCACTTTCACTACGTATTGGTGCCGGGCTCGATCTTTGGCCTGTTCGCGGCCTGCTATTACTGGCTGCCTAAGTGGACCGGTCACATGTACAACGAGACGGCCGGCAAGCTGCACTTCTGGGCCTCGACGATCTTCGTCAACCTGACGTTTTTCCCGATGCATTTTCTTGGGCTCGCAGGAATGCCGCGGCGTATTCCTGACTATTCCACCCAGTTTGCCGACTTCAATACCATGGCTAGCATCGGCGCGATTGGCTTTGGGCTTTCGCAGCTGATTTTTGTTTACGTGCTGCTGACCGTGAAGAAAGGCGCGAAGGCCACGGACCGGGTCTGGGAGGCGCCGCGTGGTCTCGAGTGGACCGTGCCGTCGCCGGCGCCCTATCACACCTTCGACACGCCGCCGGTGAAACGCGTTACGCAGGAGTCGTTCCAGTGACTATCAGCAACCGCCGCACGGCACTCTATCTTGCTGCAGTCGCAGTGACCTTTTACCTCGGATTCATCCTGCTTGGTGTGTTGCGCGCCTGAACCCATGGCCGATTCGTCGCCACCGGCATCCAATCGCTCGCTGACCGGACAGCTCATCCTGTGCGCCGTGGCGATGTTTGCTTTCGGTTTTGTGCTGCTGCCACCCTTATACAGGGTGTTCTGCGATATCACCGGATTCGGTGGCCGTGGCAACGACAGCCCCATGGTGGTCGCTGAGGCGCCGGACCTGTCGCGCAGAATACGCATCGAGTTTGTCGCTACCGTCAACAACTATGGGCCCTGGCAGTTTGAGCCGACCGTGGAAAGCATGACCGTGAATCCCGGGCAGATGTATTACGCGACGTTCAACGCAATCAACCTTAGCGATGAGGCGCGCACTGGCCAGGCAGTGCCGAGCATTGCGCCGGTCGTTGCAAGCCAGCATTTCCAGAAGATCGAGTGTTTTTGCTTCGTGTCGCAGGAATTTACCGGCAAGGAAAGTCGCGCGTTGCCCTTGCAGTTCATCGTCAGCCCGGATCTGCCCGAGTATGTCGACACCATTACGCTGTCGTATACCTATTTTGAGAGTAACTATGTCACACGCAGATGATCGTTATTACGTGCCGCACGGCAGCCACTGGCCAATAGTCGGTTCCGTCGGGCTGTTGTTCCTGATGGTTGGCGTGTCCAACTGGTTGAACGGCGCCGACGCCGGCTTCTGGGTCATGATGGGTGGCGTCGCCGTTATCGTGTTCATGCTGGTCGGTTGGTTCGGCACCGTCATCGGTGAGAGCGTCGGCGGCCTGTACAACGCACAGGTCGACAAGTCATTTCGTATGGGCATGTTCTGGTTCATTTTCTCTGAAGTGATGTTCTTCTGCGCTTTCTTTGGCGCACTTTTCTATGCGCGCAACATGTCGATCCCCTGGCTCGGTGGCGCCAGCAATAATTTCTTTACCAACGTGCTGCTCTGGAATAGTTATGAAAGTTCCTGGCCGTCAAACGGCCCCGGCAAGATCGGTGGCGATTACGAGGTCATGGGTCCGTTCGGGCTGCCGCTCATCAACACGGTGATCCTGATTACGAGCAGTATCACGGTCACCATCGCGCATCACGCGCTGCTCGCGGGCCAGCGCAAGATCCTGTCGACCTTCCTTGCGCTGACCTTCCTGCTTGGCTTTGTTTTCGTCTACCTGCAGGGAGTCGAGTACATCGAAGCCTACGAGCACCTGAACCTGAAGCTGACGACCGGCATTTATGGTTCGACGTTCTTCATGCTGACCGGCTTTCACGGAATGCACGTGACGATCGGCGCGATCATGCTGACGATCATCTGGCTGCGCGTCGTCAAGGGTCACTTCACACCGAAGAATCACTTCGCTTTCGAGGCGGTCGCCTGGTACTGGCACTTCGTGGATGTCGTCTGGGTGGGCTTGTACGTCTTCGTCTATTGGATGTAATCAAACCGTGGGAGGCCGCCATGCGGGCAACAGATAAGTCGCGGGCGCGAAAATCGCCCGCATGGCGGCCTCCCACGGAACTCTCCCACGAATCTAAGGCGTGATTCAACCCAGGTAGTAGGACGCGACAAGGAACATGATCAACAGCAACGAAAGCGCAACCCGCACTTTCAAAGCCTTGAGCATGCGCGGAGAATCATGTTCTTCGCGCGACAAGTGATAGAGGCCGGTGCCGAGACTGGCGACAATGGCGAGCAACAGAATGATGACAACAATTTTCACTGCGAATCCTTAGCAGGCAGGCGGGAAGTATAACGTGAAGCAGAGCAGCGATAAGCCGATGCCCGGGTGGCTGCCGTTTGTCATTGGCTTTGCGCTGGTCGTGCAGTTCGCGGCACTTGGCGGGTGGCAGATCAGCCGCGGCCTCGAGAAGCGGGCCGAACAGGAGCTGTTTTCCGACGACGCGGGCTTCACCGCCTGGGATGCCGGCATGGGCGTGCGACCGTACCAGCGTCTGCGGGTATCCGGCCGGTTCGATACGGAGCACCAGTTCCTGCTCGACAACATCATTCTCAACAGCCGCTACGGCTATTACGTAGTGACTCCGCTCATCCTCGGCGCAGACAATGGCGTCTTGCTTATGAATCGTGGCTGGATCGAGAAGGCCACAGGCGGCGTCGCTCCGGTTTTGCCCGCGATCGATGCCGCAGCACTGACGGTACGCGGTCGTGCCGGTTCGCTGCCGCGGGCCGGTTACAAGATGGGCGCCGCCATCAGTCCCGGCTCTGCCTGGCCGAAACTCGCGGTGTATCCAACGATCGCCGAGATTTCAGCCGAGCTTGGCCAAAACGTGTTGCCATTTGTGCTGTTGCTGGAACCCGACGATGAGCATGGATTTGTGCGCTACTGGGTACCGGAGGAAATGGGCCCGGGCCGACATTTTGCGTATGCCCTGCAATGGTTCGTGATGGGCGCCGTTCTGGCGGCGCTGCTCGTCTGGCATTGGCGTCGCCGCCGTGCCGGGCGCGGAATTGCTCATGACTGATGCACGCCCCAGGTCGGCTCGTCTCCAACTCACGTTAATTGCCGTGGTCTTCTTCGGCCCGTTGCTGGTTGCCGCCTGGATGTACTACGGCGGGCATTTCGCTCCTGCCGCGCGCGGCAGCAACCATGGCGCACTGCTCGAGCCCATCGTCAATTTGCGCGAGGCTTTGCCGGAGTCTGAGTTACTTGTACAGGGCGATGGGCGCTGGATGCTGTTGTTTGCGCATGACTCCTATTGTGCTGCCGCCTGCCGCGATGCCCTGCACACCCTGCGCCAGGGACGACTCATGCTTGGCAAGGACCAGGACCGGCTGGTTCGCGGCTTCTTGCACGGCGATATGCCGCCCGATAAAGTGTTCCTCGCTGCCGAGCATCAAGGGCTTATCACGACGCAGGACACGCGTCTTGCGGATCTGCTGCAAAACAAAAAGCCCAGCGAGCTCGCGGAGGGCGGCTATTTTCTGCTCGACCCGCTCGGAAATCTCGTCATATATTTTCGGCCGGATATTGATCCGTCAGAAATGATTACTGACATAAAACACCTGCTGCGCTTGTCGCACATAGGCTAGTGGAACCCGCATGAGTGCGAATTTAGAGACCTACCTTGACTGGCGTGACTACTACGAGCTGACCAAGCCGCGGGTCGTCATGCTGATCGTATTTACCGCGATCGTCGGCATGTTTCTGGCCGTACCCGGCTGGCCCGGCGCGACCGCGCTGTTGTTTGGCACGCTGGGCATAGGTCTGGCCGCATCGTCGGCCGCCGTGTTCAACCACATTCTCGATGCGCGTATTGATATACACATGCTGCGTACACGTGGCCGTCCACTGCCACAGGGTCGGGTCACCGAGCGCGCCGCGCTGCGCTTTGCGACCTTCCTCGGCGCAGTCTCAATGTTCATTTTGTGGTTCATCGTCAACCCGCTCACCGCTGTGCTGACGTTCG
This sequence comes from Pseudomonadota bacterium, assembly GCA_027618995.1. Taxonomy (GTDB): domain Bacteria; phylum Pseudomonadota; class Gammaproteobacteria; order Steroidobacterales; family Woeseiaceae; genus UBA1847. Next base: position 23,955 of record JAQCGO010000007.1, read on the forward strand.
CCTCGCTGATTGGTTATGCGGTGGTGTACACGGTTTTTCTGAAACGCGCGACGCCGCAGAACATTGTCATCGGCGGTGCCGCCGGTGCCGCACCGCCCGTGCTCGGCTGGACAGCCGTGAGTGGCGAGGTGCACAGCAGCGCCTTGCTGTTATTCCTGATCATCTTTGTCTGGACGCCGCCGCACTTCTGGGCCCTCGCAATCGCTCGCAAGGACGAGTACGCCAAGGTTGGAATTCCGATGTTGCCGGTCACGCACGGCGAGGCGTACACGCGGCTTAATATTCTTTTCTATACGATCCTGCTCGTGCTGATTACGATCGTCCCGTACCTGACCGGCATGAGTGGTGTGATTTACCTTTGCGCCGCCCTCGTGCTCGATGTCACCTATCTCTATTACTCGATCCAGATGTGGCGTGACCCCGATGATCTCGAGCTGCCCATGAAATCGTTCAAATTCTCGATTTCCTATCTGGGCTTCCTGTTTGCCGCCCTGTTGATCGATCATTACTTCCTGATCCAGATCAGCATCTAGTCCGGGCGAAACTGCCAACCGCATCCTTGTAGCCACGCGACTGCGCGCTACACTCGGCAGCATCATGAGTGCCGCGGACAACAACCTGGCCTTCGAGCGACTGGTGCGACCGCACTTCGACCGCCTGTACCGGCTGGCCTGGCGGCTGGCCGGCAGCAAAGCGGAAGCCGAGGACCTGTTCCAGGAGTTGCTGTTGAAAGCCTACGGGCAACTCGATCAGCTGGTGACCGTCGATCAGCCAGGCGCCTGGCTCAGCCGCGTAATGTACAACCTGTTTATCGATGAGCGGCGCCGTTTCAGAAGGCACCGCATGCGAACGGTGGAAGAGGGTGAGCTTCCCGGCGATGGCCTGGCTGGCATGGCCGGTTCCGGCGATCCGGCTATGGATAGCCAGCGATGGGAGACGATTCGCTGCCTGGACCGGGCCCTTGCAAAGCTCAGTGACGAGCACCGCGTGGTCGTCTTATTGCACGATACCGAGGGTTACAAAATTGAATAAATTCAAGAACTTACCGGGATCCCGGTCGGAACGATCAAGTCGCGCCTGCACCGCGCCCGGGCGCGCCTGCGCGAGATACTCGAAAAAGATGGAACCCTTTCCTGAGCCCGGGCGTGTAAGGGATCAAGCAGGACAAAATCATGCATAACGACGACCACAACGTACAACGCCAGGATCAGGACGATCCGCAGATCCAGGCACTGTTAAAGGACTACCCGATGCCACATGCCACCACAGGTTTTTATGATCAGGCACTGGCCCGCGCAACCCACAAGGGCTCGCAACGGCAGCGCAATCGCTGGGTGTTGACCGGCTTCGGCAGCGCGGTCGCCGCGGGCCTCGCACTCTGGTTGCTTGGCAACACACTGCTGACCACGCCGGCACCATCGGTAACGAACGAGGCTCTGAGCGCGGCGATTCCGGGTATCAGCATGACGCTCGAAGAGCCGCGCACCGTCAACCTGGTATTTGCGTCCGCGGCCGCACTGGATGTTGCGACGCTTACGGTGACGCTGCCTGCCGGAGTTGAGCTCGCCGGCTTCCCGGGGCAAAGCGAGGTTAGCTGGGAAACAAGTCTTAGCGCCGGCCGAAATTTGCTGCCCCTGACGTTAATTGCACTGACACCTGTTGGTGGTGAGTTGCTGGCACGACTCGAACATGAGGATCGTGAGCGGCTGTTCCGCCTGCAAGTAAATATTTCTTAACCGGAGTACGACCATGAAACGAACTAAACTGTTTTTTGCGAGCCTGGCGCTGACATGGGCGGCGTTGCTGCCAGCCACCGCGACTGCGGGTGATCTCGACGACCTCGAGGTGACGATGGAAGTCGTTGACGACATCAACGACGTCGACGATGTCATCGCAGAGATGCGCGGCCCCGACGGCGATGGTGCCGATGAGAGTGACGACCGTGAAGACAGTGATGACCGCGAGGATGGTGGTGACCGCGAAGACGGCCGCGACGAGGATCACGACGGAGACGACGACCACGAGTCCGAGAAGGAGTTCGAGGACCACGAAGATGATTTCTCCGAGGACGACGACTTCAACGAGGAAGATGAAGACTTCGGCGACGAGGACGACTTCGAGGAAGGCGAGGACGTCGACGATGATGAGCACGACGAGGAAGAGGAAGACGACGATGACATGGACGATGGGGCCGAGATAGACTAAAACCCGCAAAAAGCCCAAAAACCCCCTGACTGTAACGCTCTCAGGGGGTTTTTTATGCGCCACGTCATAGTTTTGCCGGGCGAATTGTCGGTAACCTTACATCAGACATAACGTGCATTTGGGAGCATGGGCCATTCGCATAAGGAATTACATCAGGCAACGCAGGCTGAGACGCAGCGCTGCGACGCTGGCAGCGTGTTTGTTTCTCGTGCCGCTGCAAAGCCATGCGTTGACCGCAAGCGAAGTTTTCGCCGACGGCAATCGTTTGTTTCGCGACGACCTGTACTGGGCCGCGTTGCTGCGCTATCGCCAGGCCTACGAGGCCGGCATGGACACACCGTTACTGCACTACAACACGGGTGTTGCGCACTTCAAGGCTGAGCAGCACATCCGTGCACGCACTGCTTTGCTCAAGGCCGTGCAGGATCCCGGCTTGCGAGTCATTTCACAATACAATCTTGGTTTGAATGCGTATGCGGCCGGCAACGTTGACGAGGCGCTCAACTGGTTCCGCCAGGCGCGCGATCAGGAGCAAAGCAGCGAGATCAGGCGACTTGCGATCATCGCCATCGCCCGCTTGCAAAGCGAACGAATTGAAAATGATGAATTGCTCGTGCGTGTCGAGAAGCGCAAGGTTGAACCGAAGTTCACGGACTTTGATCTCAAGGCCTTCGTCGGTTTCGGCACAGATGACAATGTGTATCGCACGCCCGGGCAGGACTATGTCGATTTCGCCGACCCGGCATTGCCGCTCGTCACCCCGGAGGTTGTCTCCGGCGCGTTCGTGCCGATCGATATGCAGCTCAAGTACCCAATTAACAGCCTCGAGTTCGAGTCCTTTTATGCGGCCTCCCGTGTAGCCGGCCGCATATACCAGGACGAAGAACTCGACAATGCCGACGAGTACAGCCATGAACTCAGCTTTGGCAGCTCCTACCGGCGCAAGGACATGAGTATTTCGTGTTCGCGGCACACGCCCAGTACGAGTTTACGCAAAGCTCTTTGTTGCGGCTCACCGTGGACAGGTACAGCCGGCGCTACGGAGATCGGCCCGCGTTCGATCTGGACGGCACCCACGCTATTACCAACCCGACCGTGCGATACGACTATCTCGCGGTGGGCCTCACGGCGCGACAACGCATCACGCAGAACATCTGGTTCGGCTTCAACATCGAGCTTACCGATCGCGAGGACCATTATCTCGGCTATAACGATTACAGGCGTGACGAAATTGGCGTTGATTTCAGCTGGACACCGAGCCCGCGCTTTCGGTTCGAGGTATCCGGCTATTACCACAACTACGATTACCCCAACGCATTTGCTTTTCACAATCCCGTGACGGGGATCAAGACGCTCGAGACGGTGCGTAGCAACCTGCTCGCAGAGTTTCGCATGACGCCACACCTGAGCATCAGGGCCGAGGCCGAATTGCGCGAGTCCGTGTCGACCGATACTCGCATTGGCTACGATCGGAGCTGGTTCTCGCTCGGCGTGACCTGGCAGCAATAGTCGCGGGCATGGCCCGCTCCCACAATTTGCTACCATTGCCGGCTCGATTGGCAAACCGGCTGGCAAATGGACGTCACACCGATCCTCGACTCATTGAATGACGCGCAGCGGCAAGCCGTTACTGCGGTTGCCGGCCCTACTCTCGTTATTGCGGGTGCCGGTAGCGGCAAGACCCGCGTGCTGGTGCATCGGGCTGCGTGGCTGATTGATGTTGAGGGCGTCAGTCCGCAGGGCGTGCTGGCGGTAACCTTTACCAACAAAGCGGCCGCCGAGATGCGCGGCCGCATTGAAGCCTTGTTGAATATTCCGGTCAGGAACCTCTGGATTGGCACCTTTCACGGCCTCGCGCACCGCCTGCTCCGCCGTCACTGGCGTGAAGCAGGGCTGCCGCAGAATTTTCAGATCATTGATTCGGACGACCAGCTTCGACTGATAAAGCGCCTGCTTAAGAACCTTGAGATCGACGACAGCTGCTGGGTGCCGCGCGATATCCAGTATTTCATCAATGGCCAGAAAGACGAGGGTCTGCGCCCCAAACACCTGAACGACGAAGGCGATCCGAGCCGTCGCCAGATGATCGCGCTGTACCAGGCCTACGAAGACGTTTGCGAGCGCGGAGGCCTGGTCGATTTTGCCGAACTGCTGCTGCGCGCGCATGAGCTCTGGCGCGACAACGCGGACCTGCTCGCGCACTACCAGCGTCGTTTTTCGCACCTGCTGGTCGACGAGTTCCAGGACACCAACGCCATTCAGTATGCCTGGCTGCGACTGCTCGCCGGCAAGACCGGCATTCCGTTTGTCGTTGGCGATGACGACCAGTCGATCTATCGCTGGCGAGGCGCGCGGGTCGAACATATTTATCGCTTCCAGAAAGACTTTCCCGGCACCGCCGTGGTCAAGCTGGAGCAGAACTATCGCTCCACGGCGACGATCCTGCATGCCGCGAATTCCGTGATCGAGAACAACAGCTCTCGGCTCGGCAAAAAACTCTGGACCGAGGGCGCGGACGGGGAGCCGATCCGTGTCTATGCCGCCTATAACGAGCGTGATGAATCCGACTTCATCATCGGCCGGCTGCGCGACTGGATCGATCAGGGCAATCTGCGCGCGGAGGCCGCTGTGCTGTATCGCTCGAATGCACAGTCACGAGTGCTGGAGGAGGGCCTGATCAATGCCGGCATACCCTATCGCGTGTACGGCGGCCTGCGCTTTTTCGAGCGAACGGAGATCAAGGACGCGCTGGCGTACCTGCGCCTGATTTCGAATCGCAATGACGACAGTTCCTTTGAGCGCGTATTGAACAAGCCGACGCGTGGCATCGGTGCACGCAGCGCCGATATGATTCGTGCTTACGCCCGCGCCAACGCCTGCCCGCTATGGCGCGCCGCTGGAGCTCTCGCCAGCGACGAATTTAATGGCCGCGCGGCCAATGCCGCCCACGAATTTCTGAACCTGATTGAAACCCTCGCGCGTGACACCGACGGACTCGACCTGCCCGGCAAGATCGACCATGTCATTCACGCCAGCGGTCTCATCGACTTTTTCCGCAAGGAGAAAGGTGAAAAGGGTGAGACCCGCATCGAGAACCTGCTGGAATTGGTCAGCGCTGGCGGCGGTTTCGAGCCCGATCCTGCCGCCGAGATGTCTCCGCTCGATGAGTTCTTGTCGCACGCGGCTCTCGAGGCCGGCGAAGGCCAGGCTGACGCCTGGGATGATTGTGTGCAGCTGATGACGATGCACTCGGCCAAGGGCCTCGAATTTCCGCTGGTCTTCCTCTCCGGCATGGAAGACGGCCTGTTTCCACACCAGCGCTCTATTTCCGATCCAAAAGGGCTCGAGGAAGAGCGGCGGCTTTGTTATGTCGGCATCACTCGTGCGATGCAAACCCTGTACGTGACCTATGCAGAACAACGGCGCCTGCACGGTATGGATAGTTTTTCGCAACCGTCGCGATTTGTCGCCGAGATTCCTGATCAGTACATCGAAGAGATTCGGCCGAAGGTACGGGTCTCGAGGCCGACGCGCGCGCCAATCGTCGGCCGCACGCCCATCCGCCAGGGGTCGGAGGTCGGCATCCGGCTTGGCCAGCGTGTGCGTCATAAAAAATTCGGCGACGGTATTATTCTCAATTGCGAGGGCCAGGGAGCACATGCGCGGGTCCAGGTAAATTTTGAGGATGCGGGCACAAAATGGCTCGTTCTGAGCTATGCAAATCTCGATCTGATGTAAACTCTCGGCGATGAAAATTCTGATTCTCGGCGCAGGTCAGGTCGGCTCCTCGGCCGCTTATCACCTGTCGCGTGAAGAGGCCAACGAGGTGACCGTCGTCGACATGCGGCCCGACGTACTGCGCGAGCTGCAGGACCGGCTGGATATTCGCACTGTTGTTGGCCATGCCGCCCACCCCGGTACACTCGAACGGGCCGGCGCGCACGACGCCGACATCGTCGTCGCGCTGACGGACAGCGACGAAACCAACATGATCGCCTGCCAGGTTGCCTATACGATGTTCCATACGCCAACCAAGATTGCGCGTATCCGGGCGGCCGAGTACATGGTCGCCAGGGACCTGTTTACTCAGGATTCGATTCCCGTCGATGTTCGCATCAGCCCGGAACAACTCGTTTGCGAGTACGTCGAGCAGTTGATTCTTTATCCCGGTGCCACACAGGTGCTCGACTTCGCAAATGGCCGGGCGCGCCTCGTCGGCGCGCGCACCGACCGCGATGGCCTGCTCGTAGGGCAGCGGATCGCAACCCTGAAAGATCATATTCCGAATACCGAGGCACGAATCGCGGCTATCTATCGCAACGGCAAGGCGATGCTGCCGGAGGGCGATACCGTCATTCAGGAGGGCGACGAGATCTTCTTCATCGCGGATCGCAAGGACATTCGCGTCTTCATGAGTGAGATGCGTCGGCTTGAAGAGCCGGTGCGGCGCGTGGTCATCGCGGGTGGCGGCAGTATCGGTGTGCGGCTGGCGCTGGCGCTCGAGCAGACCAACCAGGTCAAGATCATCGAACGTGATCCACACCGTGCACGACAGATTTCCGAGCAGCTGAACAAAGCGATCGTGCTGGTCGGTGATGCGGCGAACGAAGAATTGCTGCTGGAAGAGAACATCGACAACGTCGACGTTTTTTGCGGCCTGACCAATTCGGAAGAGGCCAACATCCTGAGCTCTATGCTCGCCAAGCGACTCGGCGCGCACAAGGTTATGGCGCTGATCAATCGCACTTCTTATGTCGACCTCGTTGAGGCCAGCAGCATTGACATTGCGATCTCACCACAACAGATCACGATCGGCTCACTGCTCGCTCATGTGCGCCGCGGCGACGTCGTCAAAGTACATTCATTGCGGCGCGGGGCGGCCGAAGCGATCGAGGCGATTGCACACGGCGGAAAGGAAGACTCGAAGGTCGTCGGTCGCGCTATCGAGGAAATTGAGTTGCCGAAAGGCGCTGCCATAGTTGCGCTGGTGCGCGGCGATCAGGTGATTATTGCGCATCACGATACGGTCATCGAGACCGATGACCACGTTATTCTGTTCCTGACGGACCGCCGCAAGATCGACCAGCTGGAGTCGTTATTCCAGGTCGGCGTGTCCTTTGTCTGAGCCAAGCGGGCGCCGATGAACTGGACGGCGATACAGCGAATACTCGGGCTGCTGTTGATGATGTTCAGCCTGACGATGCTGCCACCGGTGATCGTCAGCCTGATATTCGGCGAGGACTCCTGGCTGCCGTTCGTTGAGGGTTTTGGCCTGACACTGGCCGCGGGCTTCCTGCTCTGGCTGCCGGTGAATCGTTCGCGCAAGGATCTGCGCTTGCGCGACGGCTTTCTCGTCGTCGCCGCATTCTGGACCGTACTCGGCACGTTTGGCGCCGCGCCGCTCTATTTCGCCGGTGGTTTGTCGATGTCGGTCACCGATGCGGTTTTTGAATCCGTTTCCGGCCTCACCACAACCGGCGCGACTGTGCTGACCGGTCTCGACGAATTGCCACGCGCGATCCTGTACTACCGCCAGCAACTACAGTGGCTTGGCGGCATGGGTATCATTGTTCTGGCCGTTGCCGTGTTGCCGATGCTCGGCGTCGGGGGCATGCAGCTGTATCGCGCAGAGACGCCGGGCCCGGTCAAGGACACCAAGCTGACGCCGCGCATCACGCAGACGGCGAAAGCACTCTGGTATGTCTACCTCGCGTTTACGACCGCCTGTGCCCTCAGCTATATGGCGGCGGGCATGACCTGGTTCGACGCCTTGTGTCACGCCTTTTCGACCGTGGCGATTGGCGGTTTTTCGACGCACGACCTGAGCATGGGATATTTCAACAGCACGGCGATCGATCTGGTCGCTATTGTTTTCATGTTCGCGGCCGGTATCAATTTTTCGCTGCACTTTTATGCCTGGCGTTATGTGTCGGTGCGACACTACTCGCAGGACCCCGAGTTTCGCGGCTATATGGTTATCCTGCTCGGCGTGGCGGTACTGGTTATTCTTGGGCTGTTTTACCATGGGACTTTTGCGACGCCCGGCGAGGCCATCGTGGCCGGCCTGTTCCAGGCTGTATCCATTGCGACCACTACCGGGTTTACCACGGCCAACTACGCGAGCTGGCCCGCCGCGCTGCCGGTACTGTTGCTCTTTGCGAGCTTCATCGGTGGTTGCGCCGGTTCGACCGCGGGCGGACTCAAGGTCGTGCGCTGGCTGCTGATCTATAAACAAGGCTTGCGCGAGATCTCCCGGCTGGTGCATCCGAGCGCGGAGATCCCGATCAAGCTGGGCAACAAGGCGGTGCAATCGCGCGTTGTCGAGGCCGTCTGGGGCTTCTTTTCCGTCTATGTCGTTATCTTCAGCGCCATGATGCTGGCTATGATGGCCACTGGGCTGGATCAGGTCACGGCGTTCTCCGCAATCGCAGCGACGCTCAACAACCTCGGCCCGGGTCTCGGCGATGTTGCATCCGGATTCATGACGATCTCCGACCCGAGCAAATGGATCTCGATCGTCGCGATGTTGCTCGGCCGACTGGAAATATTCACCTTACTGGTGCTGATTACGCCGACTTTCTGGCGCCACTGATCCGTCCTTGGACAGCGAAGACCGCAACCTGATCGAGCGCTTCAGTGACCTGACCGGCAGAGTTACGGCCTGGCTGACGTTGGTCATGGTTGTCACCACGTTCCTCATTGTGGTGCTGCGCTACGTTTTCGCAGCAGGATTTATTTGGCTGCAGGAGGCGCTGGTCTGGATGCATGCGACCGTTTTCATGGCAGGCGCCGCCTACACGCTGCTGCATGAAGGACATGTTCGGGTCGACGTTTTTTACCGCGACATAGGTCCACGTAAGCAGGCCTGGGTTGATCTGCTCGGGGTGTTGCTGTTGCTGCTGCCGGTCTGCATTTTTCTGGCGTGGAAGTCCTACGGTTTCGCAATCACATCCTGGTCGATGCATGAAGCGTCGCGTGAATCCGGTGGCCTGCCCTATCCGTTTCTGCCCATCGTTAAATCCGTTCTGATCGTCATGCCGGTCACCGTCGCAGCGCAGGGTTTATCGATGCTGTGGCGCTCACTGGTCGTGTTGCGGCGTAACTAGCGATGGAGTGGATACCCCTGTATTTGTTTGTCGCGGTAATCCTGGTGTTGCTGGCCGGGTTTCCGGTTGCCTTCACGCTGGGCGGCACAGCGCTCATATTTGCGGCGATCGGCGTCGTCACGGGCAACTTCACCGAAGCGCTGTTGTCGGGGCTGCCCAATCGCATTTTCGGCATCATGGGCAATGAGACGCTGGTGGCGGTACCGCTGTTTGTATTTATGGGCGTCACGCTTGAGCGCGCGCGCATTGCCGAGGAACTACTCGATACCCTGAGTGCTCTCTTTGGCAGCTTGCGCGGCGGGCTTGGCATATCGGTAACCATCGTCGGTATGCTGCTTGCCGCGAGTACCGGCATCGTCGGCGCAACTGTCGTCACCATGGGCCTGTTGTCGCTGCCGACGATGCTGCGGCGCGGCTATTCACCGGAGATTGCCAGCAGCACCATCTGTGCATCCGGCACGCTCGGACAAATCATCCCGCCATCGATCATTCTGGTGATGCTGGGTGACGTCATGTCGACGGCCTATCAACATGCGCAGCTTGAGCAGGGAATTTATTCGCCCAAGACCGTTTCGGTCGGCGACTTGTTCGCGGGCGCGCTCATCCCGGGATTGTTGTTGGTGCTGCTGTATGTCCTCTACATCGTTGCCGTGGCGTTTTTCAAGCCGTCGACGATGCCGGCGCACGTGCGCGGTGCTGATGAGAGCGTGACGTTGCGCCAGGTACTGGCCGCGCTCGCGCCGCCCTTGTTTCTGATATTCGCTGTGCTCGGCTCGATCCTGAGCGGCACGGCGACTCCCACCGAAGCAGCCGGTGTCGGCGCAATGGGCGCGCTCCTGCTGGCGATCGTGCGTCGGCAACTTAGCTATACGCGTTTGCGCGAAATCATGCAGAGCACGCTGCGCATCAGCAGCATGGTATTCATGATCCTGATAGGTGCCTCGATATTCTCGCTGGTGTTTCGCGGCTACGGCGGCGATGACGCGGTGCGCGGGGTTCTGGAGTCATTGCCGGGCGGCGTGATTGGCGCCGTATTCGTGGTGATGCTCGTGATGTTCCTGCTCGGCTTCGTACTCGACTTCATCGAGATCACGTTTGTCGTCGTGCCCATCGTCGGTCCCGTGCTGCTGGCCATGGGCCTCGATCCGGTATGGCTCGGCATCATGTTTGCGATCAACCTGCAGACCTCGTTCCTGACGCCGCCCTTCGGCTTCGCGCTGTTCTATCTTCGCGGCGTCGCGCCGCCCGAGGTCCGCACGGCGCAAATCTATCGCGGCGTCATCCCCTTCGTGGCCATCCAGTTATTCGCACTTCTGTTAGTCGCACTCTTCCCCGCACTCGCGACCTGGTTACCTGGCCAGATCTACGGGAACTAAGTCGTTAGCTGAGTGTGGGGTGTTTCCTGCTCACTCGAACTGCCCTTAACTCGATCGCAGGAAACACCCCACACTCAGCTTCGGATATCGAGATACGCCTGCTCCGTAACTTGCTGCGCGTACGCAGACTTCTCGAGAAACGCATAGTAGGAGTCCGCAATGTTTTTCGCCGCGGGATCCTTTGCCACCCATTCGGCAACGATGTCTGCCGTGATTGACTTCAACAGGTTGATGACGTCGCGCGGAAACGGGCGAAGCTCAACGTCGGGATCATCGATCAGCTGCTCCAGCGCGTAGGCGTTGCCGTGCGTGTATTCCGCCACCATGTCGGTGGTGATCGCCTGGCACGTGGTCTCGACAATTGCCTGGAGGTCAGGCGGTAACGAGTCCCACGCCGCCTTGTTGATCATCGTCTCGAGGCCCGGGCCGGGCTCGTGCCAACCGGGGTAGTAATAGTATTTCGCCGCTTTGTGCAGGCCGAACGCAACATCGTTGTAGGCACCAACCCATTCGGTCGCGTCGATGGCGCCCGTTTGCAACGAGGTGAAAATTTCTGCGCCCGGCAGTGTCACCGGTGTACCACCCGCACGACGCAGCACTTCGCCACCCAGGCCGGGAATGCGCATTTTCAGACCCACGAGATCGGCGACGGTGTTGATCTCCTTGTTAAACCAGCCACCCATTTGCACGCCCGTGTTACCACAGGGTATCGGCACCAGGTTGAATGGCGCATACAACTCGCGCCACAGGTCCAGCCCACCGCCGTAGTACAGCCAGGCGTTGAGCTCGAGGTAGTTCAGACCGAAGGGAATCGACGTGAAAAACTGGGCGGCGTCCAGTTTGCCCTTGTGGTAGTAGGACGCATCGTGGCCCATTTCCACCGTTCCGCGACTGACGGCATCGAACACCTCGAAGGCCGGTACCAGCTCGCCGCCGCCGTAGACTTTAATCTTGAGTCGCCCGCCCGACGCCGCATTAACGCGGCGGGCCAGATTCTCAACGCCCATGCCCATACCCGGATACCTGGGTGGCCACGACGTGACACACGACCATTCGAAACGCTCCGCGGAGGGGTTATCGGCTCCACTGCATTCGGTGGCCTGATCGCTGCAGGCCGCAACACCGGCTGCTGCAGCCAGCCCTCCCATAAAATGTCGTCGCTTCATTCGCTGTTCCCGGTAGAGCAAGGCAAGCGCGCTAGTCTATGGGCTCAACCGGGGCTTGCCAACGTCGGCGCCGTTCTCCACTATTACTCGTAAATTGGTCGTATGGAAGATCAGCAAACCCATTAATTCTATTTATATTGGAACGTGGGTTTCGTGGTAGACTTTTTGATCGAAAAGGACCCCGATCTGGCGACCGGGGTCCAATCCATCCCTGGACCAGCCGTGAACTGTGGGTTCCAGGTTCGCCATCCCTGGCAATTTCTCGCTGCAGATCCCCACGCGACAGCCGGTCAGGCAAGCGTCTCAGGGCAGCGATCCCACTATGGCTTTCGTATCTCGTTGATGCATTAATAAAGTCCCCCTGACGCACAAATATAGAGAAAGCGCTCGAAAATGATTGGCCTGCTACAGAGAGTCAGCGAAGCCTCTGTCACCGTTGACGGTACGGTGATTGGCAACATTGGGCGCGGCCTGCTGGTGCTCGTGGCGGTGCATCGTGATGACGGCGACGCCGATGTGCTGCGGCTCGCCGAGCGCCTACTCACTTACCGCGTGTTTCCGGATGGCGCAGACCGCATGAATCGAAGTCTCCTTGATACCGGGCTGGAGCTGATGCTCGTGCCACAATTTACGCTGGCTGCCGATACCACGAAGGGCACACGCGCCAGCTTCACCCGGGCGGCGGATCCGGACAAGGGCGCGGCCTTTTTCGAGCAACTCGTCTCAATCTGCGAACAACGCCTGGAAAGAGTTGCAACCGGGCGTTTCGGTGCCAATATGCAGGTCCGCCTGACGAATGATGGCCCGGTAACGTTCTGGCTTGAGAGCTAGCGGGTGTAGCGCTGTGACGCCGGCACGGTATTGTCCGGGGCCGCGGGTTATGATCGTCGTACTACTGCAAGAGGAGTTTCGTAATGTTATCAGGCATAAGCTGGCCGCAATTGCTGATCGTGCTGGTCATCGTGCTCGCCATTTTCGGCACCAAGAAGTTTGGCAATATCGGCGCCGATCTTGGCAAGGCCATTAGGGGATTCAAGGGCGCGATGAGTGACGCCAAAGACGTCAAGGATCAAATTGAGAAAGATCCGGGCACGGAAGAAGACGCCAATTTTGACAACACGCCGGTTCAAGAGACCCGCAAAGATTCCTGAGCTGTTTTTCTATGTCCGGAGTCAGTTCTGCTGAATTACTTCTCCTGTTGGTGATCGGGCTGATCGTGCTCGGTCCCAAACGGCTGCCCGAGATTGCACACAAGGTCGGTGGCTGGGTCGGGCAGGCACGCAGAATGACTCGCGTCATGAAGCGCCAGCTGGAAGAGGAATTAAAAGTCAGCGAGTTCGGCGATATCGGCAACATTGGCGACGCTGGCCAGATAAAAACTACGCCGCCAAAAAAGCCCGTCGTGCCGGCCGTAAGCAAGGCGGCTGACGGCACAACGACGCCGGACCTTGCCGACCCGGCCCACGACGATGACCTTGTCGCCGACCATATTCCGCGCGACGACGATGGCTATTCTCCGCTGCATGAAAAAGACAAGGGATGAGCGCGGCCACTGAATCTGAGGAGGCGCTCGCCGAGGGCACACTGCTATCGCACCTGATTGAGTTGCGAAGCCGGCTCGTGAAGATCGCGGCCGCGGTCCTGGTCCTGTTTGCCGTTCTCGTGCCGTTCAACAAAAGTATTTACGAAGCCGTGTCCGCGCCGCTGTTCGCGGCATCGCCGGGCGTGGAGATGATCATTACCGGCATGGCGGCGCCGCTGCTCGTGCCATTCAAGCTGACCTTTATCGTGGCGCTGTTTCTCGCCATGCCGGTCGTGCTGTACCAGGTCTGGGCGTTTGTCGCACCCGGCTTGTACAAGAAGGAAAAGCATTTTGCTTTTCCGTTACTGGCCAGCAGCGTCGTACTGTTCTATGCGGGTATCGCGTTCGCATACTACATCGTGTTCCCGCTGGTCTTCGGCTTTTTCGGCTCGATAGAAATTGATGGCGCTCCCTGGACGCCCGACATCGCGTCCTATCTCGATTTCATTACGTCCATCGTGCTCGCGTTCGGCGTCGCGTTCGAGGTGCCGATCGCAACCCTGCTGCTCGTCTGGGCCGGCCTGACCACGCCACAAGCGCTGGCGAAAGCCCGCCCCTATGTGTTCCTCATGGCGTTTGTCGTGGGCATGTTGCTGACTCCGCCCGATGTCATCAGCCAGACGCTGCTCGCCATTCCCGTTTACCTGCTGTATGAGGTGGGCATTGTCATGTCGCGCCTGTTCGTCAAAAAAACCACGGCAGAAGCTGAACCAGGCACGGATTGGCGGGTCAGGTAGAAAGTTACACTTGAGATGGTGTACGGTCGCAATTCAGCGCAAGTCCTCCGCGGGGAGGCAAACAACTCATGAATGGAGTGGACCTGGCATGCAGAAATTATTCATTCTGATCATCGCGACAAGCCTGCTTGGCGCGTGCTCGCAACGGCCCAACGATGCAGTCGTCTCGGCCGCGACGCCGACCGAAACGGCGCAACAATTTATTGATCGCGTAAACACCGAGTACAAAGACTGGTGGCGCGAACTGAACGCCGCCGGTTGGTTACGCGCGACCTACATCAACGAAGACTCGGGCGTTGTCGAAGCCCTGGCGAACGAACGCTACGCGGCATGGCATACGGCGAAAGTCCGTGAGGCGATGCGCTATGACGGCCAGGACCTTGAACCGGGCACACGCCGTGCACTGGAGCTGCTCAAGGGCGGCGCGCTCATGGTTGCGCCCGACGACGACGCCAAGCGCAAGGAGTTGTCCACGATTCTCACAGACCTTGGCGGCATGTACGGCGCAGGCCGGTATTGCCGCAGCGCTGACGACTGCCTCGACGGCAACGAGCTTGAACTGCGCATGCAGCAGAGCAAGGATTACGACGAGCTGCTCGAGTACTGGGTTGGCTGGCGCGAGATCGCCAAGCCCATGCGCGCGAAGTACGAACGCTTCGTCGAACTATCCAATGAAGGCGCGAAAGAGTTTGGCAGCGCCGACCTCGGTGAGCTGTGGCGCAAAAAGTATGACATGAGCCCACAGGAATTCGACGCCGAGACCGCGCGTTTGTGGGAGCAGGTCAAGCCGCTGTATGACGAGCTGCATTGTCATGTCCGCGCCAAGCTGGGCGAGCACTATGGCGTCGACAAGGTTCCACAGGACGGGCCGATTCCGGCGCACCTGCTCGGCAACATGTGGGCGCAGGAGTGGGGCTTCATCTACGACCTCATGGAGCCGTATCCCGGCGTGTCGGATCTCGATGTCGATGCCGCGCTTAAGGCTAAGAATTACTCACCCCAGGAAATGGTGCGCTCAGCGGAAGACTTTTATGTCTCGCTGGGCATGGAACGGCTGCCGGACTCCTTCTGGGAGCGCTCGCAGTTTTCCAAGCCCGCGGATCGCGACGTTGTGTGTCACGCCAGCGCCTGGAATCTTGATGGCGAGGACGACCTGCGCATCAAGATGTGTATCAAGCAAACCTACGATGAGTTGCGCGTCATCTATCACGAGCTCGGTCACAACTATTATCAGCGTGCTTATAACCAGCAACCGATGCTGTTCCGTGATGGCGCGAACGGTGGCTTCCATGAGGCGATCGGCGACGCGGTCACCCTGTCGATGACTCCCGAGTACCTGGCAGAAGTCGGGCTGGTTACTTCGGCCGCGCAATCCGAACAGGCTATGATCAATCGACAGATGCAGCAGGCGCTCGACAAGATAGCGTTCCTGCCGTTCGGCAAGCTGATTGACGAGTGGCGCTGGCGTGTTTTCGCGGGCGACGTAACGCCGGAAAACTATAATCAGGCCTGGTGGGACCTGCGCCTCAAGTACCAGGGCGTCGCGCCGCCGGTGCCGCGCAGCGAAGCAGACTTTGATCCAGGCGCCAAGTATCACGTACCCGGCAACGTGTCGTACACGCGCTACTTCATGGCCCGCATTCTGCAGTTCCAGTTCCAGCGCGCGCTCTGCGAAGCCGCGGGTTTCGAGGGCCCACTCAATGAGTGTTCGATCTACGGCAGCAAGGAGGCCGGCGCGAAGCTGACCGCCATGCTCGAAACCGGCGCAAGCGTGCCGTGGCAGGACACGCTCGAGAAACTGACCGGCACGCGCGAAACAGACGCGAGTGCGATCATCGACTACTTCGCGCCACTGATGGTCTATCTCAAGGAACAGAACGCGGACCGCAGCTGCGGCTGGTAAGTAGTAGCGCTCCACCGAGTATTACCCGCAAAAATAACAAGAAGGGACCCATTATGTCGGAAGTCGCCAGCAGAGAATCTTTCGCCACACGCATGCTCGCGTCAGTCGAGCGTGTCGGCAACAAACTGCCAGACCCCACCATGCTGTTCGTCGGTCTGCTGGTCATCGTCTGGGTGTTGTCCTGGCTGTTGTCGTTCATCAGCTTTGAACTGATCGACCCGCGCACCAGCGCACCACTGGTCGTCAACAATCTCCTGACCGGCCCGAGTATGACCGAGTGGCTTTCGGTGCTGGTAACCAACTTCACGCACTTTCATCCGGTGGGCGTGGTGCTTGTTGCCATGCTCGGCATCGGCGTCGCCGAACATACCGGCTTTATCAATACCGGCCTGCGCGCTTTGCTCGGTGTTACCGCGAAATGGCTGATTACACCAATGGTCATCCTGGTCGGCATCGTCAGCCACTCCGCGGTGGACGCCGGCTATGTGCTGGTCATCCCGCTCGGCGGCATCATCTTCTACGCGGCAGGCCGGCATCCGCTGGCGGGCATCGCTGCCGCATTCGCCGGTGTGTCCGGTGGTTTCTCGGCGAACTTCGTGCCGTCCTCGCTGGACCCGTTATTGCAGGGCCTGTCGCAGGCCGGCGCACGCATTCTTGATGCCGACATCACGCTGAACCCGCTCAACAACTACTTCTTTACCACCGCCTCTTCGTTTTTGATCATTGGTCTTGGCTGGTACCTGACTGACAAAGTGGTCGAGCCGCGGCTGCGAGGGGTCGAGCTCGACGGCCATCTTGAGGACCTGCCGACCATGCACCCGCTCGAGCCGCACGAACGCAAAGGGCTGAATGCGTCGCTGATCGCGCTGTTGCTCGGCGTCATCGTTATGGTCGTCACCGCACTGCCGGGCGATTCTGCGTGGCGCGATGCGAGCGGCTCGCTTGCCACAGGCACCGCCCCGATTATGCGCTCGATCGTGTCACTGATCTTCCTGATGTTCGTCATTCCGGGCGTCGTTTACGGCATCGCGGCGAAAACCATCAAGAGCTCGAAGGATGTCATCGACGGCATGACCAAGGCCATGCACAGCATGGCGTACTACCTGGTCATCATGTTCTTTATCTCGCAGTTCGTGTACGCGTTCGGGCAGTCGAACCTGGGCGTATTGCTGGCCCTGCAAGGCGCAGCCGGATTGCAGGTACTCGCGCTGCCCGCTGCCGTCACCCTGGTCGGCATCGTTATGCTCACCGCGTTCATCAATCTGTTTGTCGGTTCGGCAACCGGCAAGTGGGGATTGCTCGCACCGATCTTTGTGCCGATGCTGATGGCGCTGGGCATTTCTCCCGACCTGACCCAGGCGGCTTACCGCGTCGGTGATTCGAGCACCAACATCATCACGCCGCTGATGCCGTACTTTCCGCTGGTCGTCGTTTACTGCCAGCGTTACGTAACGAGCACGGGTATTGGCACCCTCACGGCGATGATGTTGCCGTACTCGATCTCGTTCCTGGTGACGTGGACGATTTTCCTGGTTGTCTACTTCATGCTCGGGCTGCCGTTAGGGCTTGGTGCGAGCTACACCTACCCGTAACGGGTCAGTCGCCGAGACAGGCGCCGGCGTAGGCCTTGTCTACCTTGGCGTTTTCGAGCTGGCATTCGTTATCATAGGTGACGCCATCGAGGCCGCAGACGGGTAGAAAATCGCGTGGGCAGTTGCGCCCCTGCGCTTCACAAACACCCGCGTAATCAATGCGCACACCGCGCCGCTCAGCATGACACGCGTTGCTGTAGGTCAGTTCGTCCGCACCGCAAACCGGCACAAACAGGTTGGGGCAGGGCCGCACGCCACAGATGCCCGGCGTAAACGTGACTGCTCCGGCTGCTTCGGCACCACAGGCATTGTTATAGGTCTGGCCATCGTCACCACAGACCGGCGCATAGACCAGCGGGCAGTTCTGCAGATCGCATGCACCTTTATGTTGCACCGGAACACGGTTGGCATCCGCCTCATAACGATTCAGGAAGCCCTGGCCATTCATGCCGCAGACCGGTTCTTCGGTCGACGGAAAGCCATTCGCCGTGCACGCGCCAAGCCCGGCAATTTCGACTCCGGAAAGCTGCGCGAAGCACTCGTTGATGTAGGTGTTGCCATCAACGCCGCACACGGGATCAAACTCCTCACCACAGCCGCTATCGGAGGGTTCGCATTGACCGGCCCGCAGAACTTCGACGCCGGCCGCGCCAGCCACGCACGCGTTGCTATAGGTTTGCTGATCCACACCGCAAACCGGGTTGTAGTCCATGGTGCAGGCCACGGCCTCTACTTGCGCCAGCGCGCCCCGAATCAGGACCGCGATGGCGATAAACGACAGTATTCTCAATGTCTGTGTCATCTTCGCTGTCTTTGTTTCGCGTTGTTTGCCATTAGAGTTCGTGTGCCTGACCGGGTTCAACAGAGTTTAACGCCTCACTGACGGGTATGAGCTTTACTTTTGACACATCCAGCTCGGCCAGCCTGACCTCAAGAAAACTTAGCGTTTCCGGATGCGGGTGTCCAATCCCGATCGCAATACCCTGCCGCCCCGCCAATTGTGTCAGTTTTTCGAACTCGCGCGTCATCGCCTCAGGCGACCGGTCATGGTCCAGAAACACATGTCGACGCGTCGCGGCAACACCAAACTCGGCGGCGATCTGCAGTGCTACGCTGGCGGCTGTCGTGTAACAGTCAATGAAGAACAGGTCGTTGCGCTCGCTGAGTTCCTGCATCAGCCAGCGCATGTGGCCCGGGTGACGTGTCAACAAACTGCCACGATGGCTGCTGACGCCAATCGCATACGGCACCGAGGCCAGCGCCGCATCAAAGGCAGCATGAAACGCCTCGCGGCTCATGTCGAGAGTAATGCCGCAGGGTTCGTCGGGACCCTCGTGACCGACCGCCTCGAGTGGCAGGTGCAGCAGCACCTCCTTGCCGAGTTCGTGCGCCGCGCGCGCCAGCAAGGTGCCGCTTGGCGTGTCCGGGAGAATCGCGTAGCTGACGGGCCCCGGCAGATTGAGCGCGCGCTGCCCGGCGGCAAATTGATAACCGAGATCGTCGATGATGATGGCGATGCGCGGCGTGGCTTGCGCCATCGCGAGACCTGCCGACAACAGCGTGACGATGCCAGCCAGGTACCGCCAGCAGATCATTGTGCGCTGCTGTGCATCACCTGGCGGCCCTGCAAGCGGCCGATTGCCTCGATCAGCTGCGCATCGCGCTCACGATCAATGCCGCTGCTCAGGCTCAGGTCGGGGAAGCCGTCGGTATCGTCAACCAATACATCCGGTGTAATACCGATTTCGTGGATGGAGTCACCCGACGGCGTAAAATAGCGCGAGGTCGTCAGCTTGATGGCCCGACCCATCGACAGGGGCACGACGGTTTGCACCAGGCCCTTGCCGAAAGTCGGTGTGCCGACAACGGTCGCACGATTGTGATCCTGTAGCGCCCCCGCGACGATTTCGGCCGCAGATGCTGAGCCCTTGTTGACCAGGATGACCATCGCTGCACCGTCCAGCACATCGCCACGATGTGCCGCACGAACGAATCGCGACTCCGCGGTACGGCCTTCGGCCGAAACAATAACGCCGGTGTCGAGAAACAGATCGGAGATATCGATCGCCGCATCAAGAACGCCGCCCGGATTATTGCGCAGGTCCAGCACCAGGCCATTGAGCATGCCGCCCTGCGTTTTCTGCAGGTCATCAACGGCCCGGCTTAGCTCCTGGGCGGTTGAATCGGTGAACTGACTCAGGCGAATGTAACCATAGTTCGGCTGCAGATTTTCGTGATGCACGCTGGCGACGCGAATCAGCTCGCGACGCATTTCATAATCGATGGCTTCATCGTCGCGCAAGACAGTGATCGTAATTTTCGAACCCCGCCGCCCACGCATGCCGCTGATGGTGTCCTGCAACCTTTTCGCCTCAACCACATTGCCGTCGACGGCAATGATCTGGTCACCGGCGCGAATCCCAGAGCGCGCCGCGGGCGAGCCTGCGATCGGCGTGATAACGCGCACCTTGCCGTCCACCTCGGAAACTTCAATGCCGATGCCCGTGTAGCTCCCCGTCGTGCTGATGCGAATATCCCGATACTCGTCGGCGTCCAGATACTGTGAGTGCGGGTCGAGCTCGCTGAGCATGCCGCGTAATGCGTTTTCCATGAGCACACTGTCATCGATCGGTTCGACATAGTCACTCTTCACCCGCTGAATGACTTCGGCCAGCAGGCGCGCCTGATCGGGCGACGTGGGGACCTGAACTGACCGCTGTTCGCCGGACAACAGCCTGCCACCGAAAGACAGGCTGAGGCCCATTGCCGTGCCGACAACAAGAACCAGAATAGCTCTTGTTTTCAATGACATATAAGACTCCAAGCGCGTCAGACGAGCCTGACGATAGCATAGCGCTGGCGACGAACCTAGCCGGCCAGGTCACGTTTCGCGCTAATTACCGGGGCGTCTTGTAATCCACTCGCGCGGGTTCAACGGCGCCGCGTCATGCCGAATCTCGAAATACAGTGCCGAGCGGGCCTGGCCGCCGCTGTCACCGACAGTGGCAATGACGTCACCGGGAGCGACCCAGTCGCCCGTATTTTTCATAGTGGTTTCGTTATAACCATACAGAGTCATGTAGCCCTCGCCGTGCTCGACGATCACGAGCAGGCCAAGCCCCGCAAGCCAGTCTGAAAACACCACACGCCCGTGGTAGATGGCGCGCACTTCACGGCCACGCGGCGCAGCCAGCACCACACCATTCCACTTCAGTCGATCACTGGCGCGCGGCTGGCCGAAGTCATGCAGCAATGTGCCGGCAACCGGCCAGGTCAGGCGTCCCTTGTGTGCGCTGAAGGGGTCCTCGGAACTGATCGGATAGTCCGACAGTATGCTGGTCAGTTCGTCGATCAGGCGTGCCAGGTCCTTTTCCTGGGCCGCCAGCTTTTCAATCTCCTTGCTCTCGTTCGCAAGCCGGCCTTGCACTGTCGCGAGCAGACTGCGGCGCTCTTCCTGAGCGGCGTTCAGCTGGCCAAGTTCGGCATACCGCTCGCGTGCAAGGCTGGCAAGCCGCGCCTCCTCGGCCGCAATCTGGCTGCTGAGTGTCGCGAGCTCAGTGATGTGGCCGTTCACAATGTCGATGTTGGCGGCGCGATAGTCGTTGAAGTAACGGTAGTAGCTGAGCAGGCGCCCGAGCGTTGCCGGGTCGCGCTGGCTCAGCATCAGGCGAAAGCGCTCCTGGCCGCCGCTCATGTACACCGCACGCACCTGCTCCGCGAGTTCGCGCGACTCCGTCGCGAGCTCGGCCTCCCGTTGGTCGATGCGGGCGTCGAGCTCCGCTTTGCGCTTCGCGCTGTAATCGCGTTCGCGTTCCAGCTCCTTCAGGCGAATGCGCTTTTCCGAAATCTGTACCTCGGCCGATTGCAGTTCGCCGGTGACCCGGTCCCGCGAGGCGGCGCTTTTGTCCATGCTGGCTTTTAGGGTGCTGATTTTTTCGCGCACCTCCTCGAGCTCCTGCTCCTTGATCTTGGCCAGCTCGTCATCCTGAGCCTGCGCGGCTGGTGTGGCCAGCAGCAGCAAGAAAATCAGCGCCAGGAACGGTTTCATGGTGGCTCAGTTTGGTATAATGCGCGCCTCGTAACAAGCCACGCGCCGACTCGGGCGACCGAATAAAGAAACCATGGATCAAATCCTCGAATTCACCGGCAATAACACGATGCTGGTGGTCTTACTCATGATCAGCTTTTTCGTTCTGATCTTCAGCGAACTTCGCCGCAAGGCCAGTGGCCTGGTTGCGGTCGAACCGATAGCTGCAGTGGCGTTGATCAATAACGATGGTGTCGTGCTCGACCTGCGCAGCAACGAGGCGTTTTCGCGTGGTCACATCGTCAACGCCAAAAACATTCCTTTTGACGAGCTTGATGCTCACAAGTCGAAGCTCGAGAAATTCAAGGACAAACCCATCGTCGCCGTTTGTGATGCCGGCATGACATCGAACCGGGCAGTGGCGACACTGCGCGCGTCGGGCTTCGAGTCCGCCTACGGCCTGAAGGGTGGCATGACAGCGTGGGGGCAAGCCGGCATGCCGGTTGTTACCGCGAAGAAAACCAAGAGCAAAGCGTAAGACGTCCAGAGTTTTACACGTCCGCCGGCGCACGTGCCGGTTAACCAACATTGAGAACAGGAAAGAGAGATGGCTGAAGAAAAGCAAAAGGGTAATGAGAAGCGGATCGCCGTTGCCAAGATTTACGTAAAGGATTTCTCATTCGAGTCGCCACAGGCGCCGAAAATTTTCAAATCCGACAAATGGTCTCCGCAAACCAATCTGAATTTGCGCAGCACGCACACCAGGGTGGATGGCGATTTGCATGAAGTGGTGCTGACCATAACCGTCAATGCCAAGGACGGCGACAAGACCATTTTCCTGGTTGAGATTCAACAGGCCGGATTGTTCGAACTATCCGGTTATGACGACGCTGAGCGCGCAGCGATAACCGGCAGTTACTGCCCGGGAATTCTTTTCCCTTACGCGCGCGAAGCCGTTGCCAGCACCATTCAACGGGGAGGGTTTCCGGAGTTTGTGCTGCAGCCGATCAACTTTGATGCGCTGTATATGCAGTCGCAGAAGCAGGGGGCGGTAACGTTGGCCTCCACCGAGGAGAAGCACTGATAGGTACGGCGCGCGCACAGGCCGTCGTCGGCGCTGGTTCCTGGGGAACCGCGCTGGCACTGCAGTTTGCGCGCAGCGGTTGCGATGTCCGGCTTTGGGGGCGCCATACGGCGCAACAGCAGCAGCTGGCCCGTGACCGTGCCAACGAGCGTTACCTGCCAGGCATCGCCTTTCCGGATAACTTGTTGCCGGTGACGAGCCTTGCGGAATGTCTAGACGGTGTCCGGGATGTTCTGGTTGCAGTACCGAACCACGGCTTGCGCGAGACCCTGGTGGCAATTCGGCCATTCCTTGATGATCAGTCGCGCGTCTGCTGGGCAACCAAAGGATTCGAGCTGCATAGTGGCAAGCTGCCGCACCAGGTGGTTGCTGAGGAACTTGGTGCCGATCGGTACGTTGCGGTCTTGTCGGGCCCGACCTTCGCCAGGGAAGTTGGCAAACAGCTGCCGACGGCGATGACTGTTGCGGCCAACGATAGTGCGTTCGCGACCGAACTTGCCGCGGCGTTGTCCGGCAACAACTTTCGCGCCTACACCTCAGACGACATGATCGGTGTCGAGGTTGGCGGCGCCGTCAAGAACGTGCTCGCCATCGGCGCCGGCATGTCGGATGGCCTCGGCTTTGGCGCCAATGCAAGAATCGCACTGGTCACTCGTGGCCTGGTTGAGATGACGCGCCTCGGCGTCGCCCTCGGCGGAAAAAAAGAGACTTTTATGGGCCTGGCCGGCATGGGGGACCTGGTCCTGACCTGTACCGACAATCTCTCCCGCAACCGCCGCATGGGACTCGCGCTGGCCGGCGGCAAGTCGGTCGGCGAGGCGCAGGCCGAAATTCAACAAGTCGTGGAAGGCGTCATGGCTGCGGAGGCCGTGCACGAAGTCGCCGCCAAACTCGGCCTAGAGATGCCGATTTGCCACCAGATCTATCGCATTCTCTACGAGGGCGCCCAGCCGCTCGAGGCTGTCGGCGCCCTGATGGGGCGCGAGCTCACCGCGGAATAGCCATCGCGACAGGCGTATGATCTTCCAGGCTTTACCAGACCAAAAAAACAGAAACGGGGAGATTCATCATGCACAGACGCCAGTTTTGCCGTTCAGCACTTGCGGCCAGCATCGCCACCGCTATCCCTCTGCTTCCCGGTTGCGACAGAAAAGCACCCGTAGCCATCAGCGCCGATACCAGCATCCGCGGCATCTCGCTCGATGGGGTCGAGATCGAACTTGAGAAGGCGGCCATCCGCGAGCTGGGCGAAAGCCTGACCGGCCCCGTGCTGCTGTCCGGACACTCCGAATACGATGGCGCGCGCAAAATATGGAATGGCATGCATGACAAGCGGCCGGCGTCGATTGCGCGCTGCATGAATTAGGCCGACGTCAGCAACGCGGTCACCTTTGCGCGCGAGCGCGGACTGCTGACGGCGGTGCGTGGCGGCGGACATAGCTGGCCCGGTAAGTCCGTCTGCGATGACGGCATCATGATTGATCTGTCGTTGATGAATACGGTCAGTGCCGATCCGTCGGCGCGGCGCGCACATGCGCGTGGCGGCGCCCTGTTGAACGCGCTGGATACCGCAGCGCTCGAACATGGCCTCATTACGACGGCGGGCGTCGTTTCGCACACCAGCGTAGGCGGTTTCACTTTGGGCGGCGGCATGGGGCGACTCAACCGCAAGTATGGTCTTGCGATCGACAATCTCAGATCGGCGGAGATTGTCACGGCTGATGGCAAGGTTCGGCGTATCAGCGCCGAGCAGGAGCCGGAGTTGTTCTGGGCAATTCGCGGCGGTGACGGCAATTTTGGCGTGGTCACCGAGTTCGAGTTCGAGCTACACCCGTTCGATCGCAATGTCCTGTCGGGCAACATCGTCTGGCCCATCGCACAGGCCAGGGATGTGCTCGAGTTTTATGCCGAGTGGTACGCGGGCCTGTCCGATGAACTCTATGTCGGCCCGGCCATGGCCACAATGCCGGACGGCACCGCCATCATCCTGATGGAGGTCGTCTACAACGGCGACCCGGCCGTCGGCGAGCGTGAAATTGAGTCTTTACGGAAGCTCGGCACGCCACTTGATGACGGCGTCAAGATGCAGGATTACATGGTGATGCAGACGCAGGAGGACGTGACTTTCGGCCACGGCGTTCGCTCCTATATCAAGAGCGGCATGGTCAGCGAAATTACACAGGGCCTGATTGACGCGATGCTTAACGCTTATACCAGCGACCCGCGGCTCGCAATGTTTACGCATACTATGGGTGGCGCTGCCAAGCGCGTCGGAGAACTTGATACGGCGTTTCCGCACCGCAATGCTGAAACGATGATCGGCGTCGGCGGCGGATGGAAAGATGCGACCGACGATGAGTCCGGCATTGCGCTGTCGCGTGAGTGGTACTCCAGGCTGGAGCCGTTCATGGGCGGCTATTATTCAAACATCGATTTTGATGGCGCGAAGGCGGCCGGAAACTATGGCCCCGCGTACCAGCGCCTGCAGGCGATCAAGACGCAGTACGATCCCGGCAACCTGTTCCGCCTGAACAGCAATATCGTGCCCGGCTAGATCAGATTCCGCCTTCGAAACCAAGCTGGCGCCACGCTTCGTAAACAATTATCGCGGCGGTGTTGGACATGTTGAGGCTGCGACTGCCGGCGCGCATTGGCAGCCTTATTCGTTGCTCTGCGGGCAGTGCATCAAGCAGCTCCCCGGGGAGCCCGCGCGTTTCGGGTCCGAGCAGAAAAGCATCGTGTTCCTGATAGCGAGGCGCATCGTGCCGCGTCTTGCCGCGAGTGCTGAGTGCAAACACGCGCGGCTGATGTAGCACATCGAGGCAGGCAGCAAGGGTCTTGTGTGTGCTCACTCGTGCGAACTCCCGATAGTCGAGACCGGCGCGGCGCAGTTTTTTCTCCTCGAGATCAAACCCGAGTGGCTCGATGAGGTGCAGCGCGACCCCGGTGTTCGCACACAAACGAATGACGTTGCCCGTGTTTGGCGGAATTTCCGGCTGGTAGAGAATCAGGCTGAACATTGACGTAGAATGCCGCATCCAATGGCCGGCTCACAAACAAATTCGCTGCACGTCGACTTCTGCGGTCTGTCGCTGAACTCGCCGATTGTGCTGCTCTCGGGTTGCGTGGGCTTCGGCGAGGAGTATACCCGCGTCAACGGTTTCTCTAATGCCGATGTTGGCGCCGTGGTGCTGAAAGGCACGACGCTCGAACCGCGACTTGGCAATCCGGCGCCACGCGTTTACGAGACACCGATGGGTATGCTGAATGCGATCGGCCTGCAGAATCCGGGCGTTGCCAAAGTGGTTGAAGAAATTCTTCCCGGGCTCGACTTCAGCGAAACACGTTTCATCGCCAATGTTTGCGGCTCCACCATAGACGACTACGCGGCGGTCACGCGGCGTTTCGATGATTCGCCTATCGACGCGATCGAGATCAACATCTCCTGCCCGAATATCAAGGAAGGCGGCGTGCAGTTCGGTAACGTACCTGAAATGTCGGCGCGTGTTGTCGCGGCCTGTCGCGCCCAAACGAACAAGCCCATTATCACCAAGTTATCGCCGAACCAGACCGACATTCGCGAGAACGCCCGGCTTTGTATTGAGGCGGGCACGGACGCGTTCGCGGTCGTCAACACAGTGATGGGCATGGCCATCGATGTCGAGACGCGAAAGCCGATCATCGGCAATGTACAGGGCGGCCTGTCCGGCCCGGCCATCAAGCCAATCGCGTTGTTGAAAACGAAACAGGTTTACGAAGTCGCCAGAAGTCATAACGTGCCGATCATCGGGCAGGGCGGCATCATGACAGCGAACGACGCGCTGGAGTTTCTGCTTGCGGGTGCGACGACGGTCGGCTTCGGAACGGCGCTGTTCTACGACCCGCTGGTCTGCGCCAGGATCAACGCCGGTATCGCCGATTACCTCAAGCGTCATCGCATGGCCTCCGTCAGCGAGCTGGTCGGCGCGCTGGTCTGACGCAGTAGGCCGCCATACGGGCGACCGGGTTCAATCAAGCTGCAACGACTTCATCTTGCGCGCGAGTGTGTTGCGGCCCCAGCCCAGTAGTTTAGCGGCATCCTGACGGGAGCCGTTGGATTGCGCCAGCGCAAACTCAATCAGGGTCCTTTCGAACCGCGGCAACGCCGTCTCGAGCAGCGGCTCGGCATCCGCGGAGGAAATATGCCTTTCGGCCCACGTGGCGAGACTGCGCGCCCACTCATTGGCCGCTTGCTTGCCCGACTCGCTGCCACCAAATTCTGCCAGTATATCCTGCGCCGTAATGACTCGGCCGGGTGCGGTCACCGTCAGGCGTCGCGATGCGTTCACCAATTGTCGTACGTTGCCGGGCCAGTCGTACGCCTGCAGCGAGCCCAGCGCATCGGCATCGATCGACTTGGCAGGCGCATCCAGCTCCTGCGCCGCCTCTCCGAGATAGTGGTTGAGCAACATCGGAATGTCTTCGCGCCGATGTCGCAGAGGCGGTGTGTTGATGCGTATGACATTAAGGCGATGGTAAAGGTCTTCGCGAAAGCGCGTGTCCTTGACTGCGCGCGCAAGATCCTGGTTGGTTGCCGCGATAACGCGCACATCGACCTTGATCGACGTCTGACCGCCCACGCGATAGAACTCGCTTTCGGCCAGAACCCGGAGGAGTCGCGTTTGCAACGCGGGCGACATATCGCCGATCTCGTCGAGGAATAGCGTGCCGCCGTCGGCCTGTTCGAAGCGACCGATGCGGCGCGCGTCGGCGCCGGTGAATGAGCCTTTCTCATGGCCGAATAGTTCGGACTCGAGCAGCTCGGACGCAATCGCTGACGTATTCAGCGCGACGAATGGTTTATTCGCTCGCGGGCTGTGTTGATGCAGGGCCCGCGCCACCAGCTCCTTACCGGTTCCGGATTCACCCGTGATCAACACCGTCATGCTGGAGCTGGAGAGGCGGCCGATGGATCGAAACAACTCCTGCATGGCCGGCGCCTTGCCAATAATGGACGCGATCGCCTGTGGCGGTGGCGCATTGTTATCGCTTGTGCCGTTGTGTCGCGCGGCCTTGCTCACGAGCTCAATGGCTTCGTCGATATCAAACGGCTTTGGCAGGTACTCGAAAGCACCGCCCTTGTAGGCCGCGACGGCGTTATCGAGATCGGAATGCGCGGTGATGACGATGACCGGCAAACCGGGGCGCAACTCCTGCAGGCGCTGCAACAACGTGATGCCGGACATTCCGGGCATACGTACATCGGTGATCAGGACGTCCGGCGACTCGCTGTGCATTGCGTCCAGCAGGTGTTCGGCGCGATCGAAGCTGCGTGGTTCCATGCCGGCCTGGCGTAGCGCCTTCTCCAGCACCCAGCGCACCGACTGATCGTCGTCGACAACCCAGACACTGAGCGGCTGCTTACTCATGCCGGGACAGATTCAGCGGTATGCGCATGATAAAGACCGTGCGGCCCAGCCGACTCTCGAACTCGATCATGCCACCATGCCGGCTGAGCAATTCCTGTGCCGCGGGCAGGCCAAGACCGGTGCCGTCGGGTCGACTGGTGACCAGCGGATAGAAAATCGAGTCCTGCAGTTCGATCGGAATGCCGGGACCATCGTCCTCAATTTCAATAGAGGCGATGACCCGGTGGCGGGTCTCGCCTATCGTGAAGTTCATGACGGCGCGGCTGCGCAAGGTAATCGTGCCCTGGCCGTTGAGCGCGGCAATGGCATTGCGCATCAAGTTCAGAATGGCCTGCACAATCTGATCGCGATCCAGGTCAATCAGTGGCAACCCGGGGTCGTAGTCACGCCGGATCGTCAGGCTCCAATTGTCTTCCGCCTCGACGAGACGGACCACATACTCAAGCAGCTCATGAACATTCTGCGGCTCCTTGTTCGTTGGACCGCCCGGGCCCAGCAGGGTATTGACCAGGCCTGCCAGGCGATCGGTTTCACTGATAACAACGTCCGTGTATTCGCGCTGTTCGGCGCTCGCAAGCTGCCGTGCGAGCAGTTGTGCCGCGCCGCGAATACCGCCGAGGGGATTTTTGATTTCGTGCGCCAGCTGGCGAATCATTTGCCGTCCGGCGCCGTGCTGAATGAGAAGCGCGTTTTCGCGGGTAATCTGAATGCGGCGTGTTACGTCGGTCATTTCAACCAGCAGCGAGGCGCCGCCGCAGTCGATCGGTGACACGCGACAATCGACGATGCGGTCGCCCGAATGTGCCTCGTTCCGGCTCAGGCGCATTTCATTGGCGTAATGATCGCCGCTTTGCAGGACACGACTGAGGATATCGCGCAGCTCCGGTTCGTCATCGACCAGTTGCAATAAGGATGAGCCGCGCGCGCGCCGCGCGCTGATGCCCAGTATATTTTCGGCGGCGGGATTAAGGCCGAGGATTAACAGGCTGGAGTCGAGCAGGATGACGCCGGAGTTCAGGCAGTCGAGAATTTTCTGTGCGTTGCTGTCGAGCGTACCGTCGTCGCCTGCGCGACGCGATCGTCGTTCCGGCGTTAGCGCTTGACCTTGTTCTGTTGCACGTAGAACCGGTTCGGCTGGCTTCGAATCATCAGCTTGCCCGTGGCATCGATCACTTCCACCTGCAGGTTGTGCACTCCCCGAGCAACTTCGTCGATCGAGAAATTCGTGCCCGACACCATGCGCTCCTCGCCATCGAAGTAGGCACGAATCTGGTGCCCGTTCTGCAGGCCCGGGCTCACACTCACGCTCACGCTCAGAACGCCCTCTATGTTCCATAGCGTTTCTTCAGCGGCGGGCGTCGTAATCGCGATGCTTTCGTAACGGAATGCCATCTCTGCGGGCGTGCCTTTGGTCGTCGGGCTCGCAGCGGGTGTGGGGCTGGAAATTCTCGCGCCGGTCGCGTGCGAGTATTCGGAAATATCGACTCGCTCAGCGCCGTCAACCGGCACATCCGAGTAGTGCACGACGCCCTCGGCATCAGTCCACTTCCATGCGGCATAGGCCAGCGCCAGGGTGGCGGCAAGCATTCCGGCAAGAATGAATATTGGACGTCTTTGCATCGGCTGAGCATAGCAAGTTACGCGGTTTCCGGGCTAGTCGCCGGGCGGCAAAATGCCGCCCGGTTCACACTTTTCGACGTTACAGGCTGTAATACATGTCGAATTCGACCGGATGCGTCGTCATGCGCAGGCGCGTGACGTTCTGCATCTTCAGACCAATGTAGGCGTCGATCAGGTCGTCTGAGAACACGTCGCCCGCTTTGAGGAAGTCGCGGTTCTTGTCGAGCTCCCGTAGCGCCTCGTCGAGGGAGAAACAAACCAGCTTGAGGTTCTTCTCCTCCTCCGGAGGCAGATCGTAGAGATCCTTGTCCATTGCATCGCCCGGGTGGATCTTGTTGATGATGCCATCGAGGCCGGCCATCATCATCGCGGCAAAAGCCAGGTACGGGTTTGCCATGGAATCCGGGAAACGAACCTCTATGCGCCGACCCTTCGGGCTCGCCACATACGGAATGCGAATCGACGCCGAGCGATTGCGCGCCGAGTATGCAAGGATCGTTGGTGCCTCAAAGTGGGGCACGAGTCGCTTGTAGCTGTTGGTCGACGGATTGGTGAACGCGTTTAGCGCCTTGGCGTGCTTGACGATGCCGCCGATGTAGTACAGCGCCGTATCCGACAGGCCGGCATAACCTTCGCCCGAAAACAGGTTCTTGCCACCCTTGAACAGGGACTGGTGCACATGCATGCCGCTGCCATTGTCGCCAACGAGTGGTTTTGGCATGAAGGTCGCGGTCTTGCCGTAGGCATGCGCGACGTTGTGAATGGCGTATTTGAGAATCTGTACTTCGTCGGCCTTTTTCACCAGCGTATTGAATTTTACGCCAATTTCGCATTGTCCGGCCGTCGCGACCTCATGGTGATGCACTTCGGTTTGGACGCCCATGTCCTCAATCGCCAGGCACATGGCAGAGCGCAGGTCATGCAGTGAATCCACGGGCGGCACCGGGAAGTAGCCGCCCTTGACGCCCGGCCGGTGTCCTGTGTTGGCGCCGTCGTAGCCGCGATTCGTATTCCACGAGCCCTCCTCGGAGTCGATCTTGTGCCCGATGCGATGCATCGAGTCTTCCCAGGAGACGTGATCAAAAACGAAGAATTCATTTTCCGGACCGAAGTAGGCCGCATCGGCAATACCAGTTGACTTCAGGTACGCCTCCGCACGAGCCGCGAGCGAGCGCGGGCACCGGCCATAGCCCTGCATCGTCGCAGGCTCGATGACATTGCAGCGCAGGTTCAACGTTGTTTCTTCAAAGAAAACGTCAATGACCGCCGTGGCAGCGTCGGGCATCAGGATCATGTCGGACTCGTTGATGCCCTTCCAGCCGGCGATTGACGATCCGTCAAACATCTTGCCGTCCTCAAAAAGGTCGTCGTCGACCGTGTGCGCAGGCACCGTTACGTGGTGCTCCTTGCCGATCGAGTCGGTGAAACGGAAATCGACAAATTTGACCTCATGTTCTTTGATAAGGCCGAGTACCTCATTGGGCTTCATTAATCCTTCCTCCGGTGTTCAAACACGAAAAATCGCCCGCCGGCGGCGGGGCACATGCCATGGTCTGTTGCAGGTTGCGTGCCAGAATGGTGCGTCATGTAACTGATTGTTTTTGCAGTTTTTCTTGGCTCTGGTCTACGGCAATATGCACCAAATCGGTGCGCCGGGTCAAATGCGTGCACCGTTTTGGTGCGACGTGGTCAGGGGTGCCCCTTTCGTTGATGCCCACGATATACTGCGCGGCCTTGACCACCGTGATCGCTGCATGAGCAAGAAAAAAACACGCCCCACCCTCAGTTTTCAGGACCTGATTCTGACGTTGCAGCAGTACTGGGCGGAGCGTGGCTGCGTGATCATGCAGCCCTACGACATGGCGATGGGCGCGGGCACTTTTCATCCGGCCACCTTCCTTCGCGCCATCGGTCCGGAGCCCTGGAGTGCCGCCTACGTGCAGCCGTCACGGCGGCCAACCGATGGCCGTTATGGCGACAACCCTTTTCGCCTGCAGCATTACTACCAGTATCAGGTCGCGATCAAGCCATCGCCCGACAACCTCCAGGATTTGTACCTCGATTCGCTGCGCGTGATCGGCATCGATACCGCCGTGCATGATGTTCGCTTTGTCGAAGACAACTGGGAATCCCCCTCGCTCGGCGCGTGGGGCCTGGGCTGGGAGGTCTGGCTCAACGGCATGGAGATAACGCAGTTCACCTACTTCCAGCAGGTCGGCGGACTCGAGTGTCGGCCCGTTACCGGCGAGATCACTTACGGGCTCGAGCGGCTTGCCATGTATCTGCAGGACGTGACCAGCATTTACGACATCGTCTGGACCGATGGTCCGCTGGGGCGCATCACCTACGGCGACGTCTACCACCAGAACGAGGTTGAGCAATCGCGCTACAACTTCAGCGAGGCGGATGTTGACGACCTGTTTCACACGTTCGACCACGCAGAACAGGAGGGCATTCGACTTATCGAACTCGAACTCGCCCTGCCCGCGTACGAGCAAATGCTCGTTGCCTCACACACCTTCAACCTCCTGGATGCGCGCCAGGCGATTTCCGTCAGCGAGCGGCAGCGCTTTATCCTGCGCGTCCGCACCCTTGCGCGCGCCGTCGCTGAGGCGTATTACGCGAGTCGCGAGTCGCGCGGCTTCCCGATGATCGCATCGGTAGGCGGCAAGAGCGCGCAGGACGTGCAGTCATGAGCAAGGTGCGCGACTTTTTAGTTGAGATTGGAACCGAGGAATTGCCGCCAAAGGCGTTGCGTTCACTCATGGATGCCTTCGCCGAGAGTCTGGTTGCCGCGATCGACGACGCTCGCCTCGAACATGGCCCCGCGCATCGCTACGCCAGTCCGCGCCGCCTGGCGGTCATGATCGAAGCGCTCGCCGGTGAGCAGCCGTCACGTCGTGTTACGCAAAAGGGGCCGCCGGTTTCGGTGGCGCTCGACGCCAGCGGCAAGCTGACTGCTGCGGGCAGTGCCTTTGCGAAAAAGTGCGGCGTTCTGCCTGCCGACCTTACGCGCACGATTTCGGACAAAGGGGAGTGGCTTTCCTGCGAGATAATTGAGCGTGGCCAGACGACCGCCGAGCTCTTGCCCGGGCTGGTAGAAGCCGCGCTCGCGGCGCTGCCGATTCCGCGCCGGATGCGCTGGGGCGATGGCGACGCGGCGTTCGTCCGCCCGGTTCACTGGGTTGTCATGTTGCATGGGGCAACCGTGATCAAGGCCGAAATTCTCGGCATCAAGACCGGCAACAAAACTCGCGGCCACCGTTTTATGGCGGGCGCGCCGCTCAGGATTGCGCAGCCGGCCGATTACCTTACCGAGCTGGAGACCTCGGGCCACGTTCTCGCCGATTTCGAGCAACGTCGTGAGCTCGTGAAGCAGGGCGTAGAGGCCGCCGCCAAAGCCGTGCGCGGAACGGTCGTCGATGGCGAGTCCCTGTATGACGAGGTTGCTTCGCTAGTCGAGTGGCCTGTGCCCATCACGGGAAGCTTCGATGCCAGCTATCTCAAGCTGCCGCGCGAGGTTGTCGTGTCCACGCTGACCGGCCACCAGCGCTACTTCCCTGTTGCCGACAAGCAAGGCGCTTTGCTGCCGCACTTCATTACCATAGCCAATATCGAGAGCAGTGATCCGCAACAAGTGCGCCGAGGCAATGAACGTGTTGTGCATCCGCGACTCGCGGACGCGGCCTTCTTCTGGGATAGCGATCGCCGCATCTCGCTCGCGGCACGCCATGATTCCCTGCGCGAAGTGGTCTATCAACATGGCCTCGGCAGCCTCGCTGACAAGAGCGCGCGGATTGCCGCGCTCGCCAAGTGGATAGCGATGGAGCTTGGCGTCGCGCCGAACAATGTGCTGCGTGCGGCAATGCTGTCGAAGTGCGACCTGATTTCCGGCCTGGTCGGAGAGTTCCCGGACCTGCAAGGCACGATGGGGCGATACTACGCACAGCACGATGGCGAGCCGGATGCTGTTGCCGACGCCATCGGTGAGCATTACCTGCCACGCTTTGCGGGCGATGCGCTGCCCGCGGCTACCGACGGACAAATTCTGGCGCTGGCCGACCGTCTCGACACGCTGGCCGGCATTTTCAGCGTCGACAAGAAACCGTCCGGAAACCGAGACCCGTTCGGTTTGCGCCGCGCCGCACTTGGTGTCGTGCGCATCCTGGTCGAGTGCCGACTCGACCTGGACCTGGCCGCGATGATCCGCGTTGCGGCCGAGGCGCAACCGGTTGGCAAGATTGGCGCGGCTGACGTGCAAGCTGAGCTCCTCACCTACGTCAGCGAGCGCCTGCGCCGCTATTTTCTCGATCGTGATACGGGCCTCGCCGCCGAGACTTTCGATGCTGTGCTCGTGCGGGAGCCATCGTCACTCGTGGACTT
The DNA here is from genome assembly GCA_027618995.1 of Pseudomonadota bacterium. Classification (GTDB taxonomy): domain Bacteria; phylum Pseudomonadota; class Gammaproteobacteria; order Steroidobacterales; family Woeseiaceae; genus UBA1847. The sequence goes on from JAQCGO010000007.1 coordinate 58,144, forward strand.
CGAGTTGCGACTCCTGGCCGTGCAGGCTTTCATCGGCCTGGACTCGGCGTCCAGTCTCGCGGCAGCAAACAAGCGTATCGCCAACATACTCAAGCAGGCTGGCGAGCCCGGAGCTGCGACAGTGAATGAAAAATTGCTCCGGGAAGATGCAGAGCTTGCACTTTGGGATGCACTGAAGGCCGCTCGCGATTCCCAGCCGCCGCTGCTTGAGCGTCGCGAGTATACGGCCGCACTGAATGAGCTTGCGAAATTGCGTGGTGTCGTCGACGCTTTCTTTGATGGCGTCATGGTTATGGCCGATGACAAGGGCGTTCGAAGCAACCGCCTTGCGTTGCTCACAGAATTGCGCGAGCTGTTCCTGAATGTCGCCGACATTTCGAGACTCGCTGTCGCGTGATGTGCCGATGCTGACTCTTCGCTCGCTACTGTTTACCACCTACCTTTTTTTGTTCGCGTTCGTTGGCGGCGCGGTCGAGTTGCTGATCTTCTGGGCGCCGCACCGTTGGCAATGGGCCGTCGCCAGCGCATGGGCGCACGGCAATCTCTGGGCCGGCAGGTTTTTTTGCGGCCTCGATGTCGTAACCGAAGGCGCAGAGAATCTCCCGGACCGCGCCAGCGTCGCAATGATCAAGCACACTACGGCGATGGAAACCTATTGGCAAATCGCGGCACTACCCGCGCAGACCTGGGTGCTGAAGAAAGAGCTGCTCATGATTCCGCTGTTCGGCTGGGGCGTCGGCCTCGTCATGAAACCGATCGCTATCGACCGCAAAGCCGGCGCGTCTGCGGTGAAGCAAGTCATCGAACAGGGCCGCAATCGCATCGAGCGCGGCCTGTGGCTGACGATTTTTCCGGAGGGCACGCGCGTGCCGCCCGGGCAGACTCAGCGCTACGGTATCAGCGGTGCTGCCGTCGCCGTGGAGACCGGCTGCCCGGTGGTGCCGGTCGCTCACAACGCGGGCGACTTCTGGCCCAAGCGCGGCCTGCGCAAATACCCCGGGCGCATCCGCTTTTGTATCGGCCCACCAATCGACCCGGCCGGTCGCACGCCGAAGGAAATTAACGCACTCGCGCAGGAATGGATCGAAAACAAAATGCGCGAGATCAGCGCGCTCTATAAAGAACAAAAATGAACAGACTTATGCTCGTCACCGGTCTCGCGCTGGCGCTTTGTGCCTGTGGCGAAAAACCTTCCACCGTCGTGGCGTCGACCGATGACGCGCTGGCAACCATTACGCAGCAAGGCATTCACGCTCATCTCGAATACCTCGCAAGCGATGCGCTTGAAGGGCGCCTGACCGGCGAGCCAGGCTTCGATCTTGCGGCCAAATATGTCGCCGAACAGTTTGCTGCGATTGGTCTTGAGCCGGGCGGCACGGAAGGCTGGTACCAGTCCGTACCGTTGCAGAGTTACCTGATCGACACGGCTGCCGCATCGCTCGTTTTGCACCGCGATGGCGGCGATGTGGCGCTCACGTATCGCGACGACTTCACGATCTCTGGCGACAAGGTCCGCGAGCAAACGCAAGTGCGCGGTGAGCTCGTGTATGTCGGCTATGGCGTACACGCACCACAATATGGTTATTCGGACTACGAGGGTATCGACCTCGCGGGCAAGATCGCGGTGTTCTTCGGTGGCGCGCCCGCTGCGCTACCGAGCGAGATACGCGCGCACTACGCATCGAGTAAGGTCAAGGCGCGCGAGCTGGTGGCGCGCGGTGCCGTTGGTGTGGTGTCGGTGATGACGCGTCACTCGGAGCAGAGCTACCCCTGGGAGCGCATCGCGAAGAGCGCCGGCACCAAACCGGGCATGACCTGGGTCACCCTGTCGGGCGAGGCCAATGATTATTTTGCCGAGATCCAGGCGACCGTCATTCTGAGCCCCGACGCCGCGAGATCGCTGTTCGCCGGCACACCGATCGATTTCGATGCGGCGCGCGATGCGAGAGAGGCGTCAAGCGTCGCGTCCGTGCCGCTCGGGGTCAAGGCGTCGCTGGCAACCCGAACAACGATCGAGCGCCTTGAAAGCCCGAACGTGATCGGCATCCTGCGCGGCACCGACCCGGAACTCCGGGATGAATATGTCGTTTACAGCGCGCACCTCGATCACGTCGGGCGCGGCGTCGAGGTCGACGGCGACGATCTCTATAACGGCATGTACGACAATGCGCTCGGCACGGCGATCATGATCGAGAGCGCGCGTGCGCTCGCGGCCGCGCCACCACGGCGCTCAATACTGTTTATCGCGTTGACCGGCGAAGAGAAAGGGTTGCTTGGCTCCGACTATTTTGCGCACTACCCGACCGTGCCGAGTGATTCGATCGTCGCCAACGTCAACATCGACATGCCGCTGTTTCTGTTTCCGCTCGCCGACATCATCGCTTTCGGTGCGGAGAATTCATCACTGGGGCCGGTTGCCGCAGCAGCCGCGAGTGCCGAGGGCTTAGTGCTGACGCCCGATCCGGTGCCCATAGAAAATATCTTCGTGCGCAGCGACCAGTACTCGTTTGTAAAAAAGGGCATTCCGGCGATTTATCTCGACCCCGGTCCGACCTCAACTGACGACAGCATCGACGGCGCAGCGATCACCACGGCCTTCCGCCGCACCCACTACCACCAGCCCTCCGACGACCTGTCGCAGCCGATCGACTGGGATTCTGCAGTTCGCTTTACCCGCGCCAATACGCGCATCGGCTGGAGCATCGCCAATGACGATGCCCGGCCAAGCTGGAACGAGGGTAATTTCTTCGGTGAGATGTTCGCGCCGAAGTAAGCCCTACCAGATTTTTACGCGCTGCTCCGGTGGCAGGTACAGCGCGTCGCCTTCCTTTACGTCGAAGGCTTCGTAGAACTCGGGCACATTCCGGACCGCGCCGTTCGCGCGGTACTCGGATGGAGCGTGCGGATCGGTTGCGATGCGGCGCCGCAATTCCTCGTCGCGGTAGATGCGCCGCCAGACCTGCGCATAACCGAGGAATACGCGTTGCACGCCTGTCATGCCGTCAATCACTGGCGGCTCTTTGCCACCCAGTGACATCTGGTAGGCCAGGAGGCCGATACTGATACCGCCCAGGTCGCCAATGTTTTCGCCCAGCGTGAATTCACCGTTGACCTGCAGGTCCTCGAACGGCGCGAATTCGTTGTACTGCGCGACCAGCTTGTCGGTGCGCTTCTTGAACTCGGCGCGGTCCGCGTCGGTCCACCAGTTGCGCAGCTTGCCGTCGCCATCGAAGGTGCTGCCCTGGTCGTCGAAGCCATGGCCTATTTCGTGGCCGATCACGGCGCCGATTGCTCCGTAATTGACCGCATCGTCCGCCTCAAGATTGAAGAACGGTGGCTGCAAGATCGCCGCGGGAAACACGATCTCGTTGAGCGCCGGGCTGTAATAGGCATTCACGGTCTGCGGCGTCATGCCCCATTCGGCGCGATCGACCGGTCCGCCGTGCCGATTCAATTGCCGTTGTTGTTCGGCCTCGGCGGCGCGCAACAGGTTACCGAACAGGTCGTCCGCCTCGATCTCCAGCATCGAATAATCGCGCCAAACGTCGGGGTAGCCGATTTTGGGTGTGAATTTCGAGAGCTTGCGCAGGGCTTCCGCTTTGGTCGCGTCGCTCATCCAGTCGAGCTCGCGGATACTTTTTTCGTAGGCGTTGATCAGGTTTACAACCAGGGCCTCCATGCGCTCTTTGGCCTCGGGCGGAAAATGCTTGGCAACGTAAACTTTACCAACCACCTCGCCGAGGTTGCCGCTGACCAGCGCAGTGCCGCGTCGCCACATTTCCTGTTGCTCTTCCGTACCGGACAGTGCTTTGCCAAAAAATTCAAACTCCTCCCGATCGAGTTCCTCCGTCAGAATCGTCGCTGATGCACCCAGGGCGCGCCAGGTCAGATAGGTTTTCCAGGTCTCCATGTCCGTAGCGCGAATGATGGTGTCGAGTTGGCCGAGGTAATCTTTCATGTACAGCACGACGCTATCGATCTCCGGTATACCGAATTCCTCCAGGTACCCGTCCCAGGCGAATTGCGGCATGGTCTCGGCAAGTGCCTCGCGCACCACGGTCTGGTAATTTTTGGCGCGGTTACGCGCCTCTTCCTTGCTCATCTGCTTTTCGGCGAGCTGTGTTTCCAGCGCCATGATGGTGTCGGCCGCGGCTGCGCCGTCCGGCAGGCCGGCCAGATCAAACATTTTCGCGATATGGCTAACGTATGCCGTTCGGAGGCTCGTTGAGCGCTCGTCCTGCAGGAGGTAGTACTCACGATCCGGCAGGCCGAGGCCGCCCTGCGTAATGATCATCGAGTAGCGGGTCGGGTCATTCCAGTCGACCAGCTGCTGCAGATCCATCGGCATGCTCACGCCATAAATACTGCCGCGCGCAAAGTAGCGTGTGATCTCATCGTGGCTCGACAGTGCCTTGATTCTCGCAAGCTCCGGCTGCAGCGGCTCCAGCCCGCGCGCGTTGCGCGCCTCAAGATCGAGATATGACTTGTACAGATCGCCGACTTTCTGTTCGTCGCTGCCTTTCGCAAAGTCTCCCGTGGCAGACTCTTCAATGATCGCCTTGATATTTTCCTGCGCTTCATCGGCAAGAATAACGAATCCGCCGTAATTTGATTTGTCCGCGGGGATCTCGGTCTCGTCCAGCCATTTGCCATTCATGTAGCGAAAAAAGTCGTCGCCGGGCCTGGTGCTGGTGTCCATGTAGTGCGTGTCGATGCCCGAGCTCAGCGTTTCCGGCTCTGGCGCACACGCGGACGCGAGGAATAGCGCCGTGGCGCCAAGAAATAATTTGTACATTTTGCTCCCCTGTTTTTGCCACGGCCGGGCCGCGGTTCTATTCATAGACTCGCATCGCTGCGCTTAGTTTCCGCCGTCCACTAGCGGGCTGAGCGCGGTCAGCTCGGCGACATCGTTTTCGCTTAACGCAAAGATCTTGTGGATGCGGCAGCCTCTTATGGTATCAAAGCGCGCCCGTACCGCATTCCGGTCGGAGCGGACGTCGGCGACGACCGGGTGCTCTGTCAGTTCGGAACAGACACGTGTGAATTCGACGAGATACGCTTCGCGCCGGCCATTGTAGATGACGAATTTTTCATCCAGCTCAGACCAGTGGTCGTGACTGCTGCTGCGCAGAGAGTCCAGCTCGGGCAGCTTGTGTATCTCGATGTAGTCGTAGATCGCCTGCTCCATGCCTGCGCGCTCTACGGTTTCCGGCGCGGCACAGGCGGCCAGCAGCAGAACTGTGACACCACTGACACGAAGCATTAGCGACGTTCCTCGTCGTACATGCGGCCAATGAATGCGGTCGCGCGCGGATACGTTTCGATCCAGCGCTCGATATCCGCCCGCATGGCTCCAGGCAGGCGGTTGCGTGCCACGCGGCTTGCCTGCGCCATCCCACCGCCATAATTGTCCGGCTGCAGCCATAATCCGGAAAGCGCCGCAAACGTGATGTCGACGTAGTTGATCTCATCGCCGCCAAGTATCGACTTCCTGCCGTCGGCGACGCGGGTATTGATATCACCGAGCAATGTGTCGATGTGGCGCACCGCTTTCTCATAGTGCTCATCGTTGAGCGCGAAGATGCGTTGCAAGAAGAGCCGGCTTAGCGGGTACAACGGCCGCATAACGACGCGTTGCCACCAGGGCACGCGCGGGTGGTTCGCGCCCCACATGTGCAGGAAGATGTCCTTTTCCAGCAACAGGTGTGAGTAGACCCAGATCTGCAAATCGACGCCGTAGCGGTCCAGAGTTTTCTCCAGCTCGAGGCGCTCCGGCGTGGTTGCAAGAAATGCCGCCCGATCACCCAGCCGCGCGCCGTATTCTCCCCACAGAAATCGAAGGATCTCCGGCGAGTGGCCGATCGCCGATTGCACTACCCCAGTTTTGAATCTGAGCCGCAGCACCGTTCGGCCCGTGAACATCACGCCGAGAATACCGGCGGAAGGTCGCTCGACGTACTCTATACCGAGTCGGTCCATGCACCACCGCGCCTTTTCGGCGAAGTGGCTGGTGGTGATCGTCTCCAGCACGATGCGCGGTTGCCGCTCGAGCGCCAGGAGCGTCGCTGCGACAAGCAGCCAGCGCCACAACAAGGCGCCCAGCACGAGCAACACCGCCGACCAGAACGACAGGCCGAACCAGGCCGAACCAGGCCGAACCAGGCCGAACCAGGCCGAACCAGGCCGAACCAGGCCGAA
>JAQCGO010000008.1 GCA_027618995.1 Pseudomonadota bacterium
TGTTGCCAATACAGGGTCCGAAGCACGGCGCGGCAATCGCACCACCGACCGTACGGCCCTGCAGTTCAAAACTGCCGACCAGCTCGAGGCCGCCTTCGGCGAGCGTTTCGACGAGCGTTTGCAGGCGCAGCCCGGCTTCCATAGTAACGGTGAAATTAGCAGCATCAACGCGAATCACCCGATCGAGACCAGACATATGCAGGATTGAGCCGGCATTGGTTCGATTGCAATCCTTTGCAGCTGTGCCTGCTCCCAGTGGACGGATTGGCAGCGCGGTGCGCGATTCCTTTTCCAGAAAACGTTTGAGGTCATTCAGGTTGGTCGGCCGCAATTCTGCCGGTCCGACGATTTTGGGACTGGGAAAGCGTCCCGTCTTGCGCAGTGTTGTAGCGAGCATCCGTGCCTCCAGCAAACAGCCCAATGTGCCAAAGTCACAGAACGATCATCGCCACCGGGACGGTGTGCGATATTTCGTGTCGGCGGCCCCGCGGTCATAGATCGAACCGTCCTGGTTCGAACCCTTAGATCGGTGGCTTTGCGACCCCGCCTTTCGACGAGTGTGCCTTTGTCATACGAGCGCTCATGCTTGCATGACGCGAAGAACACTGTCAACGAACTGCGACACATGCCAAAAGCTTATTGTTAAGTGGCGATTGCCTGGCCCCACGCCTGGTTCGAATTTGGCAATTCCCTGCACTTTGATCAAGAATGCACGCTGCAGAATTAAATGGGGTCGGATATGCGCTGGCAAGGTGGCAGGCGTAGCAGCAACGTCGAGGATCGACGTGGCCAGCGCCGTGGTGGCGGCATCGTTGGCGGCGGCATCGGCACAGTGGTGTTGTTGTTGCTGGCCCTGTATTTCGGCGTTGATCCGAACCTGCTGATCGACGGCATGCAATCCACCGGCGCGCCCGGAACATCTGCTGGCACCCGGCCCAGCGCTGATCAGCTACGTAATGATCCGCTTGCCGACATGGTTGCCGTGGTCGTTGCCGACACGGAGGATGTGTGGCACGAGATTTTTGCTGCCAATGGCAGTCGCTATCAGGAACCGACACTGGTTCTGTTCAGTGGTTCGACTCGGTCCGCCTGTGGCGTCGGCCAGGCGGCAATGGGCCTGTTTTATTGTCCGGCGGATCAGAGTGCCTATATCGACCTCAGTTTCTACGAAGACATGAAACGGCGTTTTCAGGCGCCGGGCGACTTCGCGCAGGCGTACGTGATTGCGCACGAGATCAGCCACCATGTGCAGAATTTGCTGGGGATATCGGGCGAGGTACAGCGAAGAAAACAGGCTTTGAGCGAAGCGGATGCGAATAGATTGTCAGTGCGACTTGAACTGCAGGCGGACTGCCTGGCCGGTGTCTGGGCGATTCGGGCGGACAAGGCGCGGTCCATCCTCGAGGCTGGCGATGTCGATGAGGCGTTGAATGCCGCGAGCGCCATCGGTGATGACCGGCTGCAGACGCAAAGTCACGGCACCGTCGTGCCGGAATCGTTCACGCGTGGCACGAGTGCGCAACGCGCCCACTGGTTCAGAGTCGGCCTTGGCGGTGGCGAACTAAGCAGTTGCGACACGTTTGCCGCAGACATCGACTAATGCAGCCGGGAGAACAGCATGGCCTATACAAGTAGCGATGTCGTCGCGGCAGCGACAGCGGCGAGCGCGCGCATCGCGGCGATGATCGTACGTACACCGCTGATTCGATCGACGGAACTGAGTGCCGCAACGTCCGCCGATGTCTATCTGAAACTCGAGAACCTGCAGATCACCGGCTCCTTCAAGCTGCGTGGTGCGAGTAACCGACTGTTGACGTTAAGTCCGGAGCAGCGCGCGGCGGGTTGTGTCGCGGCATCGAGCGGCAACCACGGTGCGGCCGTCGCCTGTGCGATGCAGAAGCTTGCAACCCACGGCGTAATTTTCGTGCCACAACAGACATCACCCAAAAAAGTTTCGGCAATCAGGAGCTACGGGGGCGATGTGCAGTTCTTCGGCACCGATGGACTCGATACCGAGCAACATGCGCGTAAGTACGCCGCGCAGAACAATATGGTTTACCTGTCGCCGTACAATGACCGCGAAGTGGTCGCGGGTCAGGGTACCTGCGGCGTTGAACTTGTCGAGCAGTTGCCGGATATTGACGCCGTATTCGTCGCAGTCGGCGGCGGCGGCCTGATCAGCGGTGTTGGCAGCGTGCTCAAGGCGCACAATCCAAACGTCCGGATCTATGGTTGCCAACCCGAGGCTTCGGCCGTGATGGCGAAATCGGTAGCGGCAGGCAGGATACTCGAGCTGCCGAGCGCGCCTACACTGTCTGACGGCACGGCAGGCGGGATCGAAGCCGACGCGATTACGTTTGACCTGTGCCGGGAATTGATCGACGAGTTCGTGCTGGTCAGTGAGGCGGAGGTTGCGGCAGCGATGCGCGGCTACCTGGCGGCCCATGACGAGCCCATTGAAGGTGCGGCCGGCGTTGCGCTGGCGGCAGTGCTTGCGCGAAAGGCAGAAATCGCCGGGCAAAAAATCGCCATCATTGTTTGCGGCGGCAATGTCACTCAGCAGGTCATGGACCAGGTTCAGCAATGATCAAAAATCAGGACTGACAGATCATGCTCAGACTGATCGTCATTGTTGTATCAATAGGGTTGTCGGTGACAGCGCTTGCGGCATCCGCGGCGCCTGCCGCAACGGCGTTTATCAATGTCAATGTCATCACGATGACGGACGAACACATCATTGCCGGCCAGACAGTGATCGTCGAGAATGGCCTGATTACGCAGCTCGGTCCGGTCGACTCGACGCCGTTGCCGGAAGACTGCCTGATCGTTGACGGTACGGATCGCTATCTGCTTCCCGGACTTGCAGAGATGCATGGCCACATTCCGGGTGCGGCGTCGCCGGAACTGGGGCGGGTGCTGACCCTGCTGGTAGCCAACGGGGTAACCACGGTGCGCGGCATGCTGGGGCAGCCTTCGCATCTCGCATTGCGCGCGGACCTGTTACAGGGCCATGTCTTCGGACCCCGCCTGATTACGTCGGGTCCATCGCTCAATGGCGATTCCGTTAATGGCGCGGCCGATGGCGCCGCAAAGGTCGAAGCACAACATGCGGCGGGCTATGACTTTTTGAAAATTCATCCGGGGCTGGATGCGAGCGAGTTTGCCGCGATTGCGATGGCGGCGAAAAAACTCGGCATGCCGTTCGCGGGGCATGTGCCCGAAGCGGTCGGCCTGGAGAATGCACTGGCCGCGGGTTTCACGACGATTGATCATCTCGACGGTTATCTGGTAGCAATGATGCCGGCGAATTCGGATGCGTCCGGTGGCTATGGCGGCTTTTTCGATGTCCTGCTGGCGGAGCAGCTGCAGCAAAGCAAGATCACAACCCTGGCGGCGCAAACCGCCGCGGCCGGCACCTGGAACGTGCCGACAGAGGCGCTGTTCGAACATCGTGTTACGGCGCTGACCGCGGTCGAGATGAGTCGGCGCCCGGAAATGCAGTACATGACCGCAGCGACGGTGCGCGAATGGACGAATGCCAAGCAGCGACAGGAGAACGAGCGTGGTTTCAATCCCGCCCTGGGGGAAACAGCGATCCGGATCAGGCGCCAGCTGATCAAGGCGCTACACGATGCCGGTGCAGGGCTGCTGCTGGGATCGGACGCGCCACAGGTTTTCAACGTGCCGGGTTTCTCGCTGCACGATGAACTGCAATACCTGGTCGACGCAGGTCTGAGCCCGTATGCCGCACTAGCAACCGGTACCTCCGCCGTCACGCGGTTCCTGGGTAGCAATACCGGTGTCATCGCCGTCGGGCGAGACGCCGACCTGCTGTTGCTTGATGCGAATCCACTCGAGAACATCAGCAGCACGCGCCGCATACATGGCGTAATGCTGCGCGGCCTCTGGCATTCGTCGCAAGACCTGCAAAAACGCATGCGGCCCTATCACGCGAACGGCGACTGATATCCCAAACATTTGAATTTAAAGGTTTTTAATGGGGGCAGCCGCTCGCGTGTGCGCCTGCGTGGCGGCTGCTAGAATTAACACAGGCATGGCAGCAGAAGGGGAATCGGCGTGAAACTAATCAAGCACCTGCTGGATCGGAAAGGTCGGCACATTGCCTCCGTCAAGCCCGATGCTTCTGTACTCGACGCACTTCGCCTCATGGCAGAGAAAAATATCGGCGCGCTGCTGGTAATGGACAGTGGTCGCCTGCTGGGCATCATTTCGGAGCGCGACTATGCACGCAAAGTCGTTGTCAAAGGTCGCACGTCCGATAGTACGCCGGTGTCCGATATCATGACCGCAAGTGTGCTAACGACCAGCAGCAATGAAACCGTCAATATGTGCATGGAAATGATGACGGACAATCGAATTCGACATTTGCCGGTCGTCGACAACGATATTGTGGTTGGCGTAATTTCAATCGGTGATCTTGTGCAGGCAATCATTGCCGATCAACAGGAGGTCATCGAACAACTTGAGCACTATATCAGCGGCTAGCAAGGCCGAAATCAAGTGGCAACGGACCTTGCAGCATGGTTCGGTGCACTTGTGAGCATACCGCGACACAATTTTGTGTCGCGTTGGCCGATCATCGCCTGCCTGGCGCTTGCCGCGAACCTTGCCGCAGCGCAAGGAAGCAAAACCGTCATTGACCCGACGAATCTGGAGTTGTTTGACGGTGCCAAGGCACTTCTGGCTGGCGATGCGAAAGAAGGTGTGCGCTTGACATTGATTGGCTTGCAGCGGGCCAGTTCAGCGTCGGAACGAGAAGCAGCCAAATCGAACCTCTGTGCCGGATACTCATTGCTTGAAGATTATTCGGTAGCGCTGGCTTACTGCGACGAAGTACTGCGCGGCAATGCCAATCACTGGCGTACATTAAGCAACCGTGCGCTGATCTACATCAGGCTGGAACGATATGTGGAAGCAGACGCCGACTTGTTGCGTGGCGAGGCGATCGCTCCGGAGGCGCGAACGCTGCTTGCGGTTCGTCGCGCGTGGCTCAACGCGACCAATCCGGTGTCGCCAATAATAATTATTGATGATCGCCGGGGTTCGGATGACGAACTCTCGCCCGATGAATTCTCGCCCGAAGATGAAGGCTAGCTTCGCTCCTGCGATCTTGCTGACAATGTTGCTGGCCGCCACAGTGTTTGCGGAAGACGCAGAAGATGCAGCGCAGTTCGCCGAGCAAAGTGGAGACCGGCAACCGCAGCAGACGGTAGTATCGGCGTATCCGAAGCGCGCGTTTCGCGATCGCATTGAGGGAGACGTCGAGGTTTGTTTCGACGTCGATCGCGACGGGCGAACATCGCGGATTGGCGTACGCCGCAGCAGCAATCAGATTTTCGAGAAGCCAGCCATACAGGCGGTGCGGGATTCGAAGTATGTTGCGCTCCCCGCCAATGTCGCGTTATCAGGTATCAAAACCTGCCGGACATTTCGTTTCCGGCTCGATCCCGATGGGGCATCAGTCGGCGCCGAGCCCTGAGGCAAGGCGCGCCGCGCGCAAGGTGTTGGCCATCAACATCACGATTGTCATCGGGCCGACGCCACCGGGCACCGGAGTAGCGGCGGCGGCAACTTTGCAAACCGAATCGTAGTCGATGTCACCGGTCAGCCTGGACCGGGTTTCGCCGTCAACGCTGACATCGATGCGATTGATGCCGACATCGATAACGACTGCGCCGGGCTTGATCCAGTCACCGCTGACTATATTGGCCCTGCCGACGGCTGCGACAACAATATCGGCAGTGCGTACCACGCCAGGAAGGTCAGCGGTGCGACTATGTGTGACAGTGACGGTCGCGTTGGCCTGCAACAACAAACTCGCCATTGGCTTGCCAACAATGTTTGAGCGGCCGATGACGACGGCGTTGTAACCGGACAGGTTTGCACCGAGCTCCGCTTCGATCATTAACATGCAACCCGCCGGCGTACAGGGCACGAACGCGTCGCTTGTGTTGCCGGATGTCAACTTACCGATGTTGATGAAATGAAAACCATCGACATCCTTCCCCGGCACAACCGCCTGCGTAACTTGCTGCTCATCGAGATGCGCTGGAAGTGGCAGCTGTACCAGGATGCCGTGGATGCTGTCGTCATTGTTGAGTTCGTCGATCAATGCGAGCACGGTTTCCTGAGTGCTGTTGGTAGCGAGCGTGTGTTGCACGGAATGAAATCCACATGCTTCTGCGGTGCGCTTCTTGTTGCGGACGTAGACCTGACTGGCCGGGTCTTCGCCGACGATGACTACGGCGAGGCCTGGCACAAGAGCATGCTCACGCAACAGGGCAGCCGTCTCACGCGTAATCTTGGCGGACAATTCTGCGGCCATCACTTTGCCGTCTATGCGTCGAGCTGTAGTCATTATCTGTGTCGCCTCGCTGTCAGGCGCCGCATGTTACCTGCGTCGAGTCAGTGAGTACAGAAGCACGGCGGGGGTCATTGCCGCAGCAACATGCTTGATTGAGTGGCCGCTTATCAGATGTCCGAGGCTGAAGATGGCACCGTCAAAAAACTCGAAGAATTTCGCCAGCACATACCAGAGCAGCATCCACCAGTAGTAGCTGGTCTTGCCCAGCGACGGACGATAGCTGAGCAGGATGACGGGAATCATCAGCATTGGCAGGAACTGGACGATGGCGTACGGACGCAGGTCGCCAATACCGCGCGCTTCTGTCCAGGCCCAGTATTCGACCGAGCCGAAGCCTAGAACGAGCAACGGCAGCAGCAATCGTCGTGCGCCGTTGGGAGAGATGAATTCGCCAACAATAATGGTGATCAGCGCGCCGAAGCCAATGGTCATTGGCAGCCGGTCCCAGACAAGGGTCTCGTTGGCGGGCGCGAGATGGTAATACGCGGAACCAAAAGCGGTCAGCAGGACGCCCGCGAAAAATACGCGATAGGCGGTCGCGATCAAGGCGACGCATACTTCGTCCGAGTAGCGATGAACAAACACCAGGCCGGTGGCCCCGATGACCAGGAACGGCAGGTTGGACGCAACGTTCCAGAAGTTGGCAATGCCGAGTAGTGTCCGGGGATCGCTGAACGTGTGATAGGTCGGGTCCTGCGGGATTGGTGCGGTGAACAGGAAGACGGCGACGATAATGCCGAGGACCAGTGCGATAAGGCCTGGCATCCGAATCGACAAACGACTACTCGCCGCAGCTGTCGCGCGTTAGCGGAAAATCGAAAGCGCGAAACTGGCCATTCATCTCGCCTTCAACGCGGCCGAGCAGGCGCCCAGGCCCGGTCAGCCGATAAATGACGCGTTGCGGGAAATCATGCGCCGGATCCTCAAACACGACCTCGTGCTCAGTGATGCTGGCCAACTGGAAGATGTGACTGTCCTGGCCAGACGGGGCGGCGACAAAGATCAGTGAGCCTTCGTCGGATTCGTGAATACGCATGAATTCCCAGGCAATGGTTTCGCCGCCGCGTACGACGCGACTCATGCCGAACAGGGTGCCGGCCGCGGGCGTTGTCCATTGCTCGCCTGAGCCTTGTTCGCCGTCATCGCTGCTCCAGCATCCGGACAACTAGGCGAGACGGGCGATAGCAATGGGTTCTTCGGTAAGAGCCGTCAAAAATGGCAGCAGCAAGAGTATTCGCAGCATGATTTGCCGACCGTACTGCATCTCGCAGGTCGCAGCAAGCCGGCCAAAGGCGTAGACTGAAGGCCGGCTTCAGACATGGTCATTCGATGCCTGGCACGCGTCACTACGATACGGTTGCTTTCGACGTTCGCGACAATACGACGATGTTGTTTTTCGCGCAGACGACGAGCGGCGGCGATATTGATGACTACCTGCTGCTGATGCGTACCATCGAAGAGGATTTCGACGAATCGATGTACATTGAGATCAATGAGCACCAGTTCGGCGGACACGACCTGATTCGTGAGGCGGTGCTGTTGGGCAATACGCTGACTCTGAAACTGCACGAGGCAGCCGCGGAGCTGGATGGTGCCACGCAGATTACGATTACTTACGCGAACACCCCCGAAAACAGCAAGAGCATCGAGCAGGGCGCATTCCGTGTGCTCGGCGAGACCCTGTCGGGCGGCAATGCTTGAGCCGCAGGTCCGGTACAGTCTCTACATCCTGCGTTGCGCCGACGGCAGCCTGTATACCGGCATTGCGCTCGATGTCGGCAAGCGACTGCAAGAACACGAGCTCAGTCCGCGCGGTGCAAAATATTTGCGCGGCCGCGGACCGCTGACACTTGAATTTCAGGCGCCTGTTGGTGATCGGCGGGCAGCGTCGCGGGCTGAATACCTGGTCAAGAGTTTGCCGAAGTCTGACAAGGAACGGCTGATCACTGGTGCAACCACCCTGGTCGAACTCGGTGCTGACAGAAGCCGGACTCAGGTCTCCGGGAGCGCTGGCGGATAGAGCACAAGGAGCTCGCCGAACTCGGGTAAATACAGGTTTGCATCATTGTCCCAGATCGCACGAATTTCGTTCAGCCAGCCGGCCGTGGCGACGAAGTTATCGAGTATGCGCGGACTCAGTTCAATGCGACCAAACGGGCGAGTGTAGTCTTCGAAATGGATCGGCAACACGCGTTTTGCCCCAGTCGCGGTGACCATCGCCAGCCAGTATTGTTCCGTATAGTCGCGGCCAAGAATGTCCAGCCCCCAGGTACCCAGCAGCACGACATCCGCATGCACGTCGTCGAGAGCATCGGGCAGGAAACCGGCGCTGCCTTGTATCAGCGTTGTGCCTTGCGCGTGTGCAACCACGATTGAATAGGCTTCGCCCGCGCGCCAGGCGCTGACCGGTGCGGGCGGTTCCAGTGGTGCGCTGATCTCACCGCCATAGGGAATCGAGCCACCCCATCCGATCGGAGCGTGGCTCGACGGCAACATGCGAATCGTGAAGGCGCCAAATTCGTATTCGCTGCCGTTCTCGATGATCACTACCTGATCGTCAGGGACGCCTGCACCGCGTGCGATCCGCGCCGTTGATTCCGAGCCGAGGATGGATGCGGTGCTGCGGTTGGCGATGGCGCCGATATCCATTGCGTGGTCGAAATGCGAGTGCACCGGGATAATGGCTGCCAGCCGGCGCATCTGGAAATGATCGAGAACATAATTTATCTGCGCGATATCGCTCTGCACGGGCACGTCAAGAACCATGTCTGCAACCGACGGCCGCGAGAAAAAACCGTCGATCAGAATTTGCGTGTCGCCATCATCAAACAACAGGGTTGAAACCCCGAGCCAGGTGAGAGTCACGGCATCCGGCCGTGAGTCGTATTCGGGGTAGGTCGGCCAGTCGATCGCGCTCAGTTCCGGGCGATCATGCCAAAGGCCGACCAGCAGGGCGGCGGCGGCAATCAGCAGCGTTGCGATCACAAGCGCACCGCGTCCTGCCATTTGCTTGAGCCGTTCTCGGCGATTTGTCATCAGGTGGCGAATAGTCGAAGCAGAAAGGTTCGACAGAGTATAAAGGAAGCGCCTAGGCGATTTGTGCCTGCAGGTCCTTGCGCGATGCTTCGTCCGTCAGGGCCGCCGATTTCACGGTGAGCCATGCGGCGTCCCAGTCCTTTACCTTGCTGGGGCCGAATACGAACTTTGCGATGTAACTGTCAACCTGCGAAACAGTGATGACGTTCTTCGGCGGTGGGGATGGGAATTCGACGTTACCGGTAAACACCACGAGGTTCGCGACCGGTACATCCGGCACGACGTTTTGCAGCGCACGCGTGCGCTCCGCATTCTGGATCAGAGGATTGAGAAAACGGCGCTTATTTGTGCCATCAACATTTGTCCATTGCGCTTCCTCCTCGCCTCCAAACACGATGCCGTTGTAGTGCTTGGCTTGAATGCAAAGAATGCCGCCCGCCGTCAATATGGCGTGATCAATTTTGGTCAGTCCGCCATAGGCGCCAGGCAGGATGCAATCGTGCAACACGTCCGGGCTGCGCCGGTCGAGTACTCTTCGAATACGAATCGCACCGATCCAGCTGCTTGCGCGGCCGACGACATGACTCGCGGTCGAACGGAAAATCAGGGTCAGAAACAAGGCGGCGGCAATGGTGAAGAAAAACGCTGCCGGCCCGACATCGCCGAGACCGATGGATTGTCCCGGCACGGCTGCGAGCGCCGGCAACGCGATGAGCGGCAGGCTGGTAGCAACGAGTCGGATTAGCAGAAGCATATGCCTAGAGTAATCAATTTTTGCGCCCGGTAAACGAAGCAGATCGCGTTTTGCCGGTCCGGACGAGCATCAGCCCGGATAGGCGAGAAAGTAACCATCCTTATTGGCGACCCGAATCGGCGTTTCATACAACTCGCTCAGGCGGTCAGCTGTCAGGACTTCCGCTTTGCTGCCGTCGGCAACCACGGTGCCGGCCTTGAGGAGAATGACGCGATCGATCTCCAGCGGAATCTCGTTCAGGTGGTGGGTCGCGATGACGACGTTTTGTCCTTCCTCCGAGAGGCGTCGAATCTGCCGCAGATATTCAAAGCTGGCAGCGAGATCGAGCCCGGCCGTGGGCTCGTCCAAAATGAGCGTTTCGGGGTGATGTACCAGGGCGCGCGCCAGCAGGCAACGGCGTTGCTGGCCAGTCGACATTGCAGCAAGCGGGACGTCCCGTAGTTCGGCCAGACCCTGCGCGGCCAGCGTCGCCGAAGATTGCGCAACATGCTCCGGTTGTACGCGGTTCGCCAGCAGTCCGTGTATGCCGATGCTGGACTGGAAGCCCGACAGCACGACCTCAAGCGCCGTGGTAGTTGGTGTATAACGCATATGCAGGTCGTGTGACACGATGCCAATACGGCGGCGCAATTCCCAGATGTCCCAACGATCGCGACCCAGGATTCGAATCCAGGAGTCATTTCGAGCGACCGGGTACAGCTCACGATTGATCGCCTTCAGCAGCGTGGTCTTGCCGCAACCATTGGGGCCGAGAATCGCAACCTGCTCCTGTTGTGCAATTGTCAGGTTCAGGTTCTCGAATACACGCGTATGACCGCGCCAGATAGTCGCGTTGTGAAACTCAACCAGCGCTACGTCAGCTTGCATATTGCGGGTTGATGGTAAGCTTCGGGACTGCATTTCCTGACAGGACCTTCCTCATGCCGGATGGACTGCTGCCCATTCTCCTGCTGATCGTTGTGGTCATCATTTATACCATCGCAAAAGTTGTGCAGAGTGTTCGCAAGAGTGAACGGCAATGGCAACAGGTTGACAAGAGCAAATTGCAGGACTGGGATGACGACGACTAGAATTGTACCAGTCGCTCGTTCGAATCATGAAGGGCGGGGCCTGATCGACCCCTGCAGGTGTTTTCGATTAAACTGGCCCGTCATAGCAATATGCCTGGTCAATTTGGCCAGCTAATTTTTGGACATCTGTATGCTTGAGCGTATCCATCACCGAAACCGGGTTGCCGCAGGAATACTGGGCTGCGCGATCCTGATGACTGCCTGCGATTCCGGAACCGGCGGCAGCGGCGAGCCCGCGGCAACGCAACAGGATGTGCGCGAGAATGTCGCATCAATGGCGCTCGAGCATACCGACGATAGCAGCGAGCCGGGTGCGGGTGCACAGGTTGCGCCGCAACGTGCGGTAATCTCCGAGCGCCCGCCGTATGCCGAAGTGGGCGATGAACTCGTCTACGGGTACTTCGTATTTCCGTCCAACATGATCGAGCCGCTGCCGGCGATCATCATGATTCACGAGTGGTGGGGATTAAACGACAATATCCGTGCCATGGCAGATCGGCTCGCTGCAGAGGGTTACATCGTGCTTGCAGTCGACCTGTTCGGCGGCGATGTGGCGACTACGGTTCCTGAGGCACGTCGGCTGATGCTGAACGCCATCGAAAGTCCAGAACTGGCAAACGAAAACATTCGAGCGGCATATGCCTTTGTCGATGGCGTTGCCGGTGCGCCGCGGATCGCATCGCTAGGCTGGGATTTTGGCGGTGACTGGTCATTGTAATGCGCCCATTCTGGGCTTGTTCGGCGCCAAAGATACCGTTGTCCAGGTTGCTTCAGTTCAGGCATTCGGGGCATCGCTGGAGCGCCTGCGAAAATCGCACGTTATCCATATCTATCCCGAAGCAGAGCATGCCTTCGCGAATCCAACCGGCAGAACCTACGACGCCCAAGTGGCCGACGATGCATGGCAGATAACGCTGGACTTTCTGGCGCGCAATCTCGTGGATGCTGCGTCCGAATCGACCGACTAGTGGTCGCCGGTCTTGCAGCGCAGCGCTATGCCCAGCGGTGCTGCGCTATAAATTATCGACTGCTGAGTTTCACTGACGCAGCGCAATGAAACCTGTGCCGTCATTGCGTCGGCTATAAACAACTCCTCTTTAGCATCTGCCTCGCTATCACTGAAACAGAAATTCTCGATAGTCAGTGGCGCCAGTTGCTTATGCGGCACCTCGATGGTCAGTTCGGTTCCGGCGGCATCGCTGAGATCTTCGGCACTGAGCAAATAACGCGTATCCGAAATGCTGACAGAGGCCGATTCGGCGCGCATGTCGGCGCCGCGCTGCGCATCTATGCGCAACGTAAATGCCATATTCGGCAAACGTATGATGCGTGGCCCCGCTGGCCGGGCATCAACTTCCGCCAGAGCCGGCTCGGCCTCTATAGTCAGTTGATCCGCGCTTGGCTCAGCCCTTGATGGGGTTGCCGCCAGCGGCAAAAGTGCGGCGCCAAGGGCGCTGATAATGAGGGTACGCATGCAAGCAAGAGTACGGAAATGCGGTGGAAAAACAAACGGGTCGATGCGGTAGACTGAGTCGATGTTCAAAGGCGCCTTCGACATCACCTATAAATATGCCCGCCGCATAGCCGTGGCCGTCGTTGGCAGTACGGTGCTTGCAGTCGGAGTTGCGCTGATCGTGCTACCGGGCCCGGCAATCATCGTCATACCCATCGGCCTGGCAATCCTGAGCCTGGAATTCGCCTGGGCGCGGATGTGGCTGAAAAAGTTGCGCCACTCGATCTCAAGTCAGAGCGCAGAAGCGCGCGCGAGCCGTGCCGAAAACCATCGACGGCAGACCTCAGGTCGGGACGAGTAAGGCGAGAAAAAAGAAAGCGCCGGAGAACTGAAATCGTAAAGTGACTCAGTGGGCCGATCCGACACGGAGCGGTCTCCGGCGCTCAAGCGAACGGCAGGGGTGCCGTCTGTTCCGGATTTCGCAGATCAGACAATCGGGGGGAGAGTTCTGATCGTTTAGCGAAGCCCGAAAACTACTTACAGGGTCGAGCTCAGGAACGCACGACCTGTATCGATGTTTGGTCTAGTTGCGGAAAATCAACACCCAGCTTGTTGTTTAAAGCTGTCGTCGCGGCCACCGCTACGGCTACGAGGATGAACAGCGCGCCAAGCAGCGTGAGCCCGTTTTCTACCTTTCTGGTCTTCATGATTACTTCCCTAGTGCAACTGCGGCCTCTCACCGCAGGATTTTGTAAGTCTCTGTCCCCCCTATTGCATGGACCATGCCAACTTTAAAAGTATTTGAAATTCAACAAGTTAGTGAATTTTGACCGTTACGATATTCCGTAAGTTCCGAAAAATCGTAATAACGTTTTACGAAATTCCGTATATACTCCCGCGATGCTCGAAAACGATGACTACCAGTGGCTGTTTCGCAAAGCGCCGGCGCTGATGACGTCGACTGGTGCCGATGGCACCTACGTCGACGTCAGCGACATTTTGCTTGAACGGCTTGGATACGAACGCCACGAAATGCTTGGTCGCCGCCCGGTCGACTTCGTCACGCGCGCGTCTGCCGAACGCATTGAAAAGGAATTCCTGCCAGCGCTACGACGTACGGGCAGGCTCGATTACGAGCCGATCACGGTCGTCGCCAAGAATGGCGATGAGATTGACTACCTCACCACGGCCTTGCTCGAACATGGCAGGAACCACGAGTTCCTGCACAGTGTCGCGACCTACATCGAGGTCTCCGACGACGATCGCGCCAATTTTAAATATCGCAATCTGTATCGTTCCACGCCGGCGATGCTGCACTCCGTCGACGGCAATGGCCTGATCGTGACCGTTACTGATCACTGGCTGCAAAAACTGGGCTACAAGCGGGAAGAAGTCATCGGCCGGCCAATCAGTGATTTTTTCACGGCTACCGACAGAGAAAAGCTCAGCGGTGACACGCTGCGCGAGCTGATTGCCCGGGGCGACTTCAACAATGAGGAGCGACGGGTAGTCAGAAAGGATGGCCAGGTACTGGATCTGATCGTTTCCGCTATTTCGCGGCGCAATGCCGCCGGCAAAGTGGATCGCATGCTGATTGCGTCCAAAGACGTGACCGAAAGACTTCGCGCCGAGCGCCAGTTGCGCAATGCGCTGGCCGAAAATGCGCGTCTGCGCGAAGAGCTGGAGCAGGAACGTGACTATCTTCGCGAAGAAGTCAAAGTCGCCCTGAATTCCGGCGAGATCGTCGGCAACAGCCCGGCGTTGATGCACATGCTGACGCGTATCCAGGCGGTCGCGGAAACCCCGGCGAGTGTCCTGTTGCAGGGCGAGTCCGGTGTTGGCAAGGAGCTGGTTGCGCATGCGATCCACGCGCAAAGTCCGCGTGCGGACGGCCCACTGGTAAAAGTAAATTGCGCGTCGATTCCCAAAGAACTGTTTGAGAGTGAGTTCTTTGGCCACGTCAAAGGTGCGTTCACCGGTGCGTATCGAGATCGGGTCGGTCGTTTCCAGCTCGCCGACAACGGCACTATTTTCCTCGATGAGGTCAGCGAAATACCACTTGAGTTGCAGAGTAAATTGCTGCGCGTTTTGCAGGAAAGCGAATTCGAACGTGTCGGCGATGACGTAACGCGCACGGTTGACGTACGAGTCATAGCGGCTACCAATCGGAATCTGGAAAAGCAAATCGTCGACGGTGAGTTTCGTGAGGACCTGTTTTATCGGCTCAGCGTATTTCCGATCGATGTGCCGCCGTTGCGCGAACGTGGCGACGACATCATTCACCTCGCCAGGCACTACCTGCAGAAAATCTGCAGCAGTTTCGGTCGCGAGCCAATGCAGCTCACGCGCAGTCAGGCGGATATGTTGCGCAATTACAGTTGGCCGGGCAATGTACGAGAACTGAAAAACGTTATCGAACGTGCAGTTATACTGTCGCCGCGCAACATTTTGCGCCTGGACCTGTCAATGTCGAACGCTGGCAGCGAGTTTCGTGCGAGCGAACCGCCGGCTCTGGACGAGGGCCGGATACTGACCGAAGTCGAGTTACGAGAATTGCAAAAAAACAATTTGTTGTCGGCGCTGAGACAAACAGGCTGGAAAGTCTCTGGGCCGGGCGGTGCGGCCGAAATACTGGGCGTGAAATCGACCACGCTGGCGGATCGCATTCGAACTTTCGGGCTGGAAAAACCACGATGAATAAACTTTGGCTGGTGGCTGTCCTGCTGGCAGGGGCCGCAATGGCCGCGCCGGCCGAAGGGCCATTGCCGCCGATCGTGCAGGCCGCGTTAAACGTGCGACAGGTGCCTGAGGACAGCCTGAGTGTCTTTGTGCAGGATATGGAAAGCGGCGAAGTCGTGCTGCGCTGGAACGAAGCGGTGGCGCGCAATCCGGCATCATCCATCAAGCTTCTCACCACACTCGTCGCGTTGGATGTGCTGGGTCCGGCGTACACCTGGAAGACCGACGTATACATTTTTGGCGAGCTCACGAACGGCCGACTGAAAGGTGATCTGTTATTGAAGGGCTATGGTGACCCGTTCCTGGTCACTGAGCGTGTCTGGCAACTGCTCCGCCGTGTCCGGCAGCTCGGTATTCGCGAGATCGAGGGCGACCTGAAGATCGACGACAGCTACTTCTACCTGCCGGATTCCGACCCTGCCGAGTTTGATCGTCAGCCGCTGCGCGCCTACAACGTCACACCGAACGCGTTGCTCATGAATTTCAAGGTTGTGCGCTACTGGTTCGAACCGGAATTCGATACCAACAGTGTGCGAGTCTGGCTCGACCCGCCGCTGGAGAATCTCGGCATCGACAATCGCCTGGCACTTGCGGCCGGCAGCTGTCGCGGCTATCAGCGTGGCATTACGATCTCGGCTAACGACGCGACTGACAGGATGACGTTCAGTGGCAAGTTTCCAAATGGCTGCACGCAATACGCGATGGACCGCACCGCATTGAGCCACAACGAATTCGTGTATGGATTATTCATTTCGCTCTGGCGCGAGTCCGGCGGCACGTTCAAGGGCGGATGGTTGAATACAATCACTCCTGCTGACATTGAGCCGGACTTGAGTTTCGACTCGTTGCCGCTGGCAGATGTGATCACGTACGTAAACAAGCACAGCAATAACGTTATGGCGCGGCAACTGTTGCTGACGATGTCGGCGGAGGTGCTCGGGCAACCCGGCACGGAGGAGGGTGGTCGCGCGGTGGTTGCCGACTGGCTCGTTGACCAAGGGCTTGATGCGCCGCAACTGACGTTCACAAATGGTGCTGGACTATCGCGTGACACACGGATCTCGGCCCGCGACATGGGCGCGTTGCTCGAATTCGCCTGGCGGCAACCCTATATGCCGGAGTTTGTGTCATCGATGTCTCTGGCGGGCCAGGATGGGACCACGCGACGCCGCTTCGACGATGGGGGCCTCGATGGCAACGCGCATCTCAAGACCGGTTCGCTCGACCACGTTACGACCATCACGGGCTACCTGCAGGCGCGTTCCGGCCGTCGATTCGCCGTCGTCACGATGCAAAACTATCAGGATATTCATCGCGGCCCGGGGCAGGAAGTGCAGGAAGCCGTATTACGCTGGGTCTACGAGCACTGATCAATGATGCGGCTGTAGTAGACTCCTGCCTAAACAGCTACGGAGATCGTCCAGTGATTACATCAACGCGTATTGTTTGTGGCGTCCTGCTGCTCCTGCCATTGCTGGCTGCGGCGGAAACCGCTTATGTGACAGACAATTTGCGACTCGGCCTGCATCAGGCGGCCGATACCAGTGACCGGGCGTTTCGATCGCTGGACAGTGGTCAGGCGCTCGAGGTCCTGTCGCGTGACAGTAACTATGCGTATGTTCGCTTGCCGGATGGCGTCGAGGGCTACGTGAAAGTGGCTTACCTGGTCGATGACAAACCGGCCAAACTGATCGTCGAAGAGACCCAGGCTGAAGTCGTGCGCCTGGAAGCACAGCTCGAAGAACTGCGCCGTCAGTTCGCGGGACCTGCCGCCTCGATTTCGACGCTGCAGCAGGAATTGAGTAGTGCGCAATCCAGCCTGGCCGATTTCGAGGCGCGCAATGCGGAGTTGACGGATCAAAATACAGACTTGCGCGATCGACAGACGGATGGTCAGTACAGTTTGCCGATTAACTGGGTGGCCGTTGCAACAGGCATTTGCCTGGTTGGCGGGTTCCTGCTGGGCTTATGGTGGGTTGATCGCAAGAGTCGCCAGCGGCACGGCGGCATTCGTATCTACTGATTGGTCAGGCGCTTGATTGCAGCTGCGTAGTTGCGTGCGCGCTGGCATTGCCGTTCAGCACCGGCAGGGCTGATCCCGCATACAGTTTGTCGATCTCAGCCTGCGAACGGGCGTAGCGAGTCAGTTCGAGTTGGTCTGCTGTGATATGCGGTGCAAACAGCCGCATGAAGTCGAGCATATAACGTCGCAGAGCCATATCCTTGCGAAACCCGATCCAGGTCGTACTACGGGGGAACAGCCCCGTCGCTGAAATAGTGACCAGATCCTCATCCTCATTGTCGTCTGCCATGCCGGCGACAATGCCGACGCCAAGTCCCATACGCACATAGGTTCTGATCACATCGGCGTCGCGTGCCGTGAAGGCCACTTCCGGGTCCAGGCCTTGCTCTGCAAAAGCCTTCTTCAGCATCGATTGACCACCGAAACTAAACACATACGTGACAAGGGGAAACCTGGCGAGATCCTTAAGCGTGATCTCGCGTTTCTGCCGTGCCAGCTCGTGGTCAACGGGTACGACAATCTTGCGGTCCCAATGAAAACTCGGGACCAGCAACAGGTTGCGAAATAAATCATGTGAGCCGGTTGCAATTGCGAAATCAATATTGTTGCTGCGCACCATATCCACAATCTGTTCTGATGTGCCCTGGTGTATTTTGAGATTTACCTGCGGATAGCGGTCGCGAAATTCGCGAACGACAGCGGGCAGGACGTATCGCGCCTGCATATGCGTGGCCGCAATAGACAAAGTGCCTTCTTCCTCCTGGTAGTAGGACGACGCCAGGGTGCGAATATTGTCGGCCTCGCGAATGACGACGCGGGCCCGCGCTATGACCTGCTCGCCAGCACCTGTTACGCCGCCGAGACTCTTGCCCTTACGCAGGAACAGCGGCAGGCCGAGTTCTTCCTCGAGCAGCTTTAATTGTTTGCTCACACCTGGTTGCGATGTAAAAAGTTTTTCTGCCGCAGCTGTAATGTTCAAGCCATTGTCGGCAATCGCAAGCAGGTACCTTAGTTGCTGTAATTTCATCCTGGCGCCCCGCATTCAAAGATGTGACAACTGAATTGGCGGATCATTTCAAAAGCCGCTGAAAATTCACGCCGTTGTGATAAGGGGCCTTATAACGGGCGGTTATACTCCCGCAATCAACGGTGCTAATGTCATCGGCCGGAGGGGGTTAGAATCCCTATATCCAAAGCCGCTCAAGCGTAAAAACCAAGTACCGCACTATGATTTACGACAACATTCTGCAAACCATCGGCAACACGCCGATAGTCCGACTCAATCGTATGGGCCCTGATCATGTTGAGCTTTATGTCAAGGTTGAGTCGTTCAACCCGATGGCTTCGGTCAAGGATCGGCTGGCGTTCGCGATCGTTACCGATGCGTTGCAATCGGGTGCGCTCAAGCCCGGGCAAACGGTTGTAGAGGCGACTTCCGGCAATACGGGTATCGCATTGGCGATGGTGTGTGCGGCACTGGGCCATCCGTTTGTGGCCACAATGGCTGACTCGTTTTCCATAGAAAGACGCAAGATCATGCGCGGCCTGGGCGCTAAAGTGATTTTGACGCCGGCTGCCGAGCGTGGCTCGGGTATGGTAAAGAAGGCCGAAGCGCTGGCAGCCAGGCACGGTTGGTTCCTGGCAAGGCAGTTCGAGAATCCGGCAAATCCCGCGTATCACGCGAGCACGACGGGCCCGGAAATATTGCGCGACTTTGCGGGTCGGCGTCTCGACTACTGGGTAACGGGCTACGGTACCGGCGGTACCATGTCCGGGGCCGGGCGCGTGATCAAGGCGGCCAGACCGGAAGTGTCGATTGTAGCGACCGAGCCCGAGGCCGCAACCCTGCTAGCTGGCAGTGCCTGGGCGCCGCACAAGATCCAGGGTTGGACACCCGATTTCATTCCTGCGGTGCTGGATCGCGAAATCTACGATGAGCTGCGATCGATCAGCGACGCGCGCGCTATCGCGGTCGCACGTGAGCTGGCCTCGAGCGAAGGCATTTTCGCCGGGATTTCGTCCGGTGCCACGCTCGCGACCGCCCTCGATGTCGCCGCGGAGGCGGCTGACGGGGCTGTCATCCTTGCGATGCTGCCGGATACCGGCGAACGCTACCTGTCGACGCCGCTGTTCGAAGGCGTCAACGAGGGCTCCGACGACGACTGGCTGGAATCGCTCTAAAAGCCCCGAAAAGCCTGGACGCAATTAGTTTCACCTGAGACCTTAATCACGGCGGATCGCGGCCGCGGCTGGTATTGTTGGCCATTCGGAAAGTATTGCCTGCGAAGGAGCGAGCGTTGCCAGCCGATCAGTACAATCTGCAGACACGCGAGAATATCGGCAAAGCCAAAGGACTCCTGCACTCACTGGTCCCACGGGCGCAGTGTTTCTGTTTTTACGATATTGCGCGCCAGTGTGTCTGGAGCAGCGACGGAGCCGATGACTACGAGGTTGACAACTTCGTAGCGGAACTGCCCGACGAAGTCCTGGGTGGCCGCGACAAGGACACCGAGATCGTGCGCCGCACACTGCACTCGGGTCGTACATTGCTGGTTATGCCGGTGTACGGTACGGAGGGTGTCGGCCTCGGCATCCTGGTTGCCGTGTTCTCACGCAACACGGGCAAGTCGGCAGCGTTCAATGCCGGCATGATCGCCAGTATTCTGGCTCCGGTCGTTGAAATGATTGGCGAACGGCTGTTGCTCAGCCAGCGCTTGCAGGCGCTCGAATCTAGCAATGAAGAGATCGAAAAAGAGCTGACGCTCGTATACGAAGTGGACGAGAAAATTCACGGCACATCGCGAAGTCATGCCGGGCTTGCGCAGCTGGTCGGACAAAGCGGCCGGTTCCTGGGCATCACCTATAGCGTGATGCTGATACCTGGCAAGCGAATTCGCGTAAGTGCGACCCATTCCAGCTGGAAGAACGTCAATCGCAAGGTGCTCGATCGTTACCTGATCGATCACATGTTGCCGAAACTCGAAGGTCAACGCTGGCCGATGGTATTCGAGATTCCGGGCATAGAGGGAGCAGACGGAGTTGCGGACCAGGGTTACCAGACGCTGCTCTGCCCGTTGATGGACAAGCAGGGCAACCTTGAGGGTGTGCTGGCCCAACTGGGGCGGGTTAACGGCGGCGAGTTTGGCAAAGCAGAAAGGCGCTTCATGGCGCATATCGTGCGCAAGGTCGAATATGTGATTGAACGTTCATTCGATGTCATGACCGGCCTGATGAATCGATCCGGTTTCGAGGCGCAGCTGCAGGAATCGGCGAAGTCACTGCAGGATACAAGCGCACCGCATCAGCTGATCTATCTGGATCTCGACAACCTGCAATTGGTCAACGACACTTTTGGCCGCGATGCCGGCGATGCCGTGATCATGCGTTTCGCGGCCATGCTCGAGGAGGACCTGTCAAGAAACGCGGTTGTGTCGCGACTAACGGGTGATGACTTCTGTATTTTGCTGGCGCATTCCAGTGGTGCGCAGGCGTTGGAGCTGGCCAACCAGATTCGCGATAAAGGGTCGGCGCTGCGCTACCTGCAGGGCGACAAGTCGCTGCAGATTACGATGAGCATCGGTGTTGCGGAATTCAATGTGTACTCCGGCGGCGAGGGTCGCGCGCTGACTGCGGCGCGGATGGCCTGCGAAGGCGCGAAAGAACACGGCCGCGATCGGATCGAAGTTTATGACGATCAGAACCTGAGCGTGATTCGACGCCATGATGACATGCAGCTGGTATCGCAGATTCAGCAGGCAATAGATGCGAACGAATTCGAGTTGCTCGCACAACCTATAACCAGCCTCAAAAACAGCAATGATTCGCCTCGATTCGAGATCCTCTTGCGCATGCGCGATGGCGAGAATGCGTTTATACCCACGCGGGCACTGTTCTCGGCCGCGGAGCGCTATCGGCTCATGCCGCAGATCGATCGTTGGGTAGTTTCGACAACTATCGCGCGGCTGGCCGAGAATGCCGCTGCCGTCGAAAGTTCAGGCGCCAATTTCTCGATCAATTTATCCGGCCAGTCGCTGGGCGATGACGACATTCTCGAGTTCATCGACGGCGAGATTCGCGAGAGCGGTATCTCGGCTAAACACCTGTGTTTCGAAGTGACTGAGTCCGCAGCTGTGTCCAATCTGAAAAAGGCGCAGACGTTTATTGACGCGTTGCGCCATCGTGGTTACCGCATATCACTGGATGATTTCGGCGCCGGCCTGAGCTCATTCGCCTACCTGAAAAACTTCAATGTCGATACGCTGAAAATCGATGGTATCTTCATTCGTGATATCACGGACAATAGAATCTCCGAGTCAATGGTTGCGGCTATCACCCAAGTTGCAAAGGTCATGGAACTCGAGACTGTCGCCGAATACGTGGAAAGTGCGGAAACCCGCGAGCTGATCGCGAAGCTGGGCGTCGATTTTGCACAGGGCCACCAGATCGGCAGGCCGGTAGCGCTGGACGAAATCCTGGCCGGTCTTGGTGCTGCCACGAAAGTGTCGGTCGGCTAAAACACGCCCGCCTCGAGGCCGGCCGCAAGCGTCAGGCCGAGATTTTCGCAGTCCGCCAGACGCTGCTCGTCAAATTCGCCAACGATAAGCACTGGCTCCTGCACTTCACGCACGCCGAGGCCAGTCAGTATCCTTCGCATGCTGCTGATCGCCCCGGAGCCATCATTACCGGCGCGAACGAACAGTGCGAACGGTTTGCCATTCAGTTTGTTTTCGCAGCGGGAATAAACGCGGTCCAGGAAGTACTTCATGGCGCCGCTCATATAGCCGAAGTTCTCGGGCGTGCCCAGAATGAATCCATCCGCCCACAGCAAATCGTCGGCATCGGCTTCAAGTGCCGACTTTATTCGCACCTCCACACCGCTAACGTCTTTGTGCGTCGCTCCGGCAATAACCGCATCGGCCATACGCGAAGTCGTTCCCGATTGAGTGTGATAAACGATCAACAAGTGTCTGGACATCCTGCCAGTGTAACGTCATGGCGTCGGCAACGACATTTTTGGCTGCTAGACTGCGCGGCATGGAACCAGCGGCAAACCCAAACCTGCAGAGCGCGCTCGCAAGCCTGCCCACCGAATTGCAAAGCGTGGCGATGCGCCAGCTCGAGCGCTATTTCGCGCCGGACGGTCGTCCGCCGATTCCGGACGACATGCTGGGGACGCTGGTACGGCTACTGGCCTGTAGCGAATACGGCGGAAATACGTTTCAGAAGGAATGGGCCTGGCTGATCACGCAGCGCGAGACACTGCATTTGCCACCCGATGTCAGAGACCTGGCGGCGTTTGCAGAGCGCATAGCGGCCAGCGAGCAATCGCAGGACGAGGTCAAGTCGGAAATCCGGCGCTATCGTCATCGTTACCTGCTGCACGTCCTGTGGCGCGAATACGCGGCGACCGCGGTCCTCAACGAGACTCTGGCATCGATTTCCGCGCTCGCCGATTATTTGCTGCGCGGCGTTGCAGCGTACGCGCAGGCGGCTGTAGCAGAGCGTTTTGGGCGCGTTCATGACGACCAGGGCGAGCCGGTATCCATCGTCGTGCTCGGTATGGGCAAGCTCGGCGGCAACGAGCTGAATTTTTCCTCCGATATTGATCTGATTTTTCTGCACCCGGGTGGCGCGGATAGCGACGGCCACAAGTCGTTGAGCGCGCACGAATACTTCACGCGGGTCAGTCACATCATGGTCGCACTCATCGATGAGCCGACCGCGGACGGCTTCGCATTCCGAATTGACACGCGGCTCCGGCCGTTCGGTGACAGCGGACCGGCGGTGACCAGCTTTGCCGCGCTGGAATCGTATCTCGTGCGCCATGGCCGCGGTTGGGAGCGCTATGCCTACGTCAAGGCACGCGCCGTCGGGCCACCACTAATGCCGGCCGTTGCGGCGGACCTGTATGACAATCTGATCACGCCATTCGTTTATCGACACTATCTGGACTACGGTATTTTCGAGTCATTACGAGAGATGCGTGCCCTGATCGGCGCAGAGGTCGAACGACGCGAGCTCGCCGACAATATAAAGCTGGGTCCGGGCGGCATTCGCGAAATCGAGTTCATGGTGCAGTCGCTGCAACTGGTGCGCGGCGGCAGCCGACCTGAACTGCAGGGCCACGAATTGCAAACCATCCTGTCGCGACTGGTCGGGCAGCATGGCATCGAGGCAGAGGATGTCGTTGCACTGCAAGCCGCTTACGAATTCCTGCGCCGCCTCGAGAACTTCATTCAGGCCATTCGTGATCAGCAGACGCATGAGTTACCTGTCGACGCGCTGGATCAGGCGCGGTTGGCGGTGGCGATGCAGTTTGCCGACTGGCAAGAGCTGCGGCGCGAACTCGATGCGCATCGCGACCAGGTGGCCAGGCAATTCGGCAAAATAGTGTTTCGCGAGCAGGCTGACGCGTCGAGCGCAGCACCACGACGCCGTTTGTCCGAACTCTGGAACTCGGCAATGACACGTGCTGATCTGGCAGAGGCGTTGCACGCCGAGGGATTTGCAGGCGCGGAAGTAATCGCGGCAGCGCTCGAAGAATTTCGCAACGTGGCCGCTCAGGCAGACCGGATGTCGGGCCAGCGGTTGCAGCAGTTCATTCCAAATCTGTTGTTGCTGCTTAAGGATATGGACGAACCAACGCTGGCGTTACAGCGCATGTTGACCGTCGCAGAGCGCGTATTGCGGCGCAGCGCGTACCTGGCTCTGCTCAATGAAAATACGGCAGCGATGGGCAAGCTCGTTGAGTTGTGCGCACGCAGCGCCTATGTAGCACGGGAAATTGCCCGCTTTCCGGTTCTGCTCGATGAACTGCTGGATCCGGGGATTTACACCGGGCGCATCACACGCGAGGGTTTGCAGGCGGACCTCGCCGCGCAGTTGAAGGGCGTCGACCCCGACGACAGCGAGGCGCAAATGGAATTGCTGGCCAAATTCCAGCGTGCCACACAGTTTCGAATTGCATTGGCCGACTTCAATGGCAATTTGCCGATCATGCGCGTCAGCGACTGTCTGACCTATCTGGCCGAGGTCGTCCTCGATCATGCGCTGCACGTTGCGTGGCGCGACCTGATCGCCGTGCATGGCGCGCCGGGTGCGGCTGGGCTGGGCATCGTCGCGTACGGCAAGCTTGGTGGCCTTGAGTTGTCTTACGGGTCGGACCTGGACCTCGTGTTCCTGCATGACTCGCCGGGTGTGGGCCATCTGACCGACGGCGGGAAACCGATCGATCACACCGTGTTCTATACCAGGCTGGCAAAACGTCTCGTGCATTTTCTGACAACACAAACGGGGTCCGGGATGCTTTACGAGATTGACACGCGCCTGCGCCCCGACGGCAATTCCGGCGTCCTGGTCAGCAGTGTTGATGCCTTTGAGCGTTACCAGGAAGACAACGCCTGGACCTGGGAACACCAGGCCCTGTTGCGCGCCCGGCCCGTGGTTGGCAGTGACAGTATTGCACGCGCATTTGAACGCATTCGTTACGCTACGTTGACGGCGGGCCTGCACCACGACACATTGCGTAGCGATGTTATTTCGATGCGCATTCGGATGCGGCAAAAACTCGACCGCAGCGATGCACAGATTTTCGACCTAAAGCAAGGCAAGGGCGGCATCGGCGACATCGAATTTCTTGTGCAGTACCTGGTGCTCGCAAACGCCGCGACCCATCCATCGGTTATTCATTACTCTGACAACATCCGGCAGCTTGATGCGTTGGCTGCAACCGGGTGCCTGGATGCGACCACAGCGTCGCGACTGCAGACGATCTATCGTGATTACCGGCTGCATGTGCATCGATTGCTGCTCGACGATCAGGTGGCAGAAGTCGGACAAAGCGAGTTCGAGCCCGAGCGCCGGTTTGTCAGTGAGGTCTGGGCAGTGCACCTCGGTGATTAGGGGCGCATGGCAGTTGCAGTCGGGCTGCGCTTATAATCCGGCGCAGTGCGCGCATGCGCGATAGATCACCGCAGGAACTCCATTGAATCCCAGATCAGGCAACGTCGACGAAATCCTTATTCCGGCGAACGCGCAGAATCGCTACCACGTGCGCAGCAGCGACCTGCCGCTGTCCTGCCCTATGCCGGGCATGTACCTGTGGAATTCGCATCCGAAGGTGTATATGCCGATCGCCGAGACGGGTGAGGCCAAGTGTCCGTACTGTGGTGCCCAATTTGAGCTGCTTTAGCCATTTTTGTCACTAAATGTGTCGAACTCCGAGAAAATAACAACGATATGGCCAAAATCGGAAAACCAACACGTTACCGGCTGCTGATATCAGTTGCCCGGTCGGTAGTCTGGTCGAATTCAGGTCATTAAAAGCACCGATCGATAGTCGAAAATCGGCGAAAAGTGGCGAAAATAGCACTAAATGAGAGAAATGACGCTTATCGACCGAGTCCTGATTCATGGCGCTTCTCTGTATCCGGAATTTCTCAAAAAAACCACTGAAAAACCTCAGAAAATGTTGTTATTGCTGATAAAAGCACCGAATCGCCGAAAACGTGCAATATTGCGCGAAATAGAGTCGAGCCAGTGACTGAGACCGTTGAGAAGACGGCCAGCGGCGCGATCCTGTATGACCGGCAGGTGATCGCCGAGATCAGCGAGGCACGCTTCGTTGCTTCAGGTTGGCTGCATTCGGAGCCGGTCGAAGGTCTGCTGGGTTCGCAGGGCCGTGGCAATACGATGCACGTAGGCAATGTGCCGCGCCAGTTTGTATTACGCCACTACCAGCGCGGCGGCCTCATCGGCCGGTTAATTGATGACAGCTTTGTGTGGATGGGCGCCGATGCATCCCGACCGTTTCGTGAGTGGCGCATGCTGGCCAAGATGGCCGACAACGGGTTGCGCGTGCCACGGCCGGTCGCGGCCAGGTACCAGCGCAAGGGACTTCTTTATACGGCCGACCTGATAACCGTCCGCGTGCCAAACGTGCAATCGCTGTCGAACTGTTTACTCGATCGCCCGGGCGGCGAGGATTTCTGGCAGCAGCTTGGCGCTGCGATCCATGAGTTTCACGCGCAAGGCGTATTCCACGCCGACATGAACGCGTCCAATCTGCAGATCGACAGTTCCGGTCATTTATGGATGCTCGATTTCGATCGCGGCCGGTTGTTGCCGCCAGGACCATGGCAACAAAAAACGCTGAGCCGTCTGCACCGGTCCCTGCGCAAGATCAAATCGGCCAGCCCGGCCCTGCATTTCGATCCGCTCGACTGGGAAATGCTGTTGCAGGGTTACTTCGCTGCGTCGAGATCGGCGTAGCTGTCCTCGTAGCCGGCCGGCAGGTCCTTAAACTTGCGATGGATCCAGAAGTATTGTTCGGGGCAGGTCCGGATATGCGCCTCCATCAGGGCGACATAGCGCTGCACGTCTGCGACCGGGTCGTCGGTCGGGAAATTGTCCAGCGGCGGCAGGAACCTGAGGATGTAGCGCCCTTCCGGTGTACGTCGCGGAAAAAACGGCACGACCACAGCCTGGCCAAGTCTCGCGACGGTCGAGGTGGCCGTCGCGTGCATGGTCGGCACACCGAAAAACGGTACGACGACGGCACCCTTGCGCTTATAACTCTGGTCGGGCGCATACCAAACGGCTACGCCGGCGCGCAGCCTGCGTACCATTTGCTTGATGTCGCGCTTTTCGATCGTATTATCGGCAGAGCGTTCACGGCCTGAGCGCAAAATCTCGGTGACGAACGGGCTGCGGTTGCGACGATAAACGGCATCGAAATGAGCCCCGGCATGCCGAACCGCGCGGCCGCTGATCTCGATCGTCGTAAAGTGTGCGCTGAGTAAGATGATGCCCCTGCCGGCCTTTAGCGGTTCGGTCAGGTACTCGAGATTTTCGATCGTGCACAACGCCGCAATTTGTTCGTCCGATGCCCAGCGGCCGTGTCCCATTTCAACGACCGACATACCGAGCGCCGCAAAATGCTCACGTGTGAGATGGTCGCGTTCCGCTGTCGTTTTCTCGGGAAAACAGAGTTCAATGTTGCGTCGCACAATAGCCCTGCGCTCCGCGCCGACTCGATGGGCGAGGCGGCCCAACAACCGGCCGATCGCGAGGCTGCTGCGATGCGGCAGCATGCAGACAACGCGCAGGCAGCCGAGTCCAAGCCAGACATGCCAATACCGGGGCGCAATATAGGTGTGTAGTGCTTTTCGCTCGGCGGCCATTACGGTCGACTGTAAGCCTATTCTTCTTCTTCGGACATCCCGTCGATGCTGTTGACGTTGTCACGCTGCTCCTGGCTCAGGATGTCATCAGGTGCCGCTTCGGCAGGCGTTTCGTCGGTCTGAATGCCAATATGAAACGCTGCGAACCCCGGCATGACGATCTGGTTTCGTGCCATACCGATGATTCGACCCGAGAACGGTGAGCGCATTTCCACCTGCGCGTTATTCATTGGATCTGTAATCGTGCCGAGCAGATCACCTTTGCGTACCGTGCTGCCGAGATCAACGTCGGCCAGCAGGATGCCGCCATTGTCCGCACGCACCCACGAGGATTGATAGTAGACCGGCTCCGGGTCGCCCCAGAAGCTGACCTTGCGGGTCATACCCAGCGAGGTAACGAGAGATTCAATACCTTTAACACCCAGTCGGACGTCATTCAATTCCAACTGGAAGGGTCCGCCCGCTTCGAGCGTGACCGTCGGTATACCAGCGCGGGTGGCAGCATGTCGCAGCGTGCCAACCTCCGGCGTGCTGTGCAGAATAACCATGGAACCAAACCCCAGTGTCAAAGTAACCACGTCGGGGTTACGCAAATCGGCGCGAATCTGTGGCAGGTTTGCGCGCTCATTGGAGCCCGTGTGCAGGTCGACCAGCGCGTCACATTTCGCGATGACATTGACAAAAAACGAGTGGGCAATGCGCGCGGCTGCACTGCCGTTCGGGTTGCCCGGGAAGTAGCGGTTCAGATCGCGGCGATCCGGCAGGTCGCGGGTGCCGCTGCGAAAACCCTGCACGTTGACGATCGGCACACCGATAATTGCGCCGGACAGGTTTTCCGGTGTCAGGTCGTGCATGACCCTGCGCACCATTTCGATACCGTTGAGCTCGTCGCCGTGTACCGCTGCGGTCAGGCAAAGCGTGGGGCCAGGTTCTGCGCCATTGATCACAAGAACGGGTGTCAATACCGGCACGCCCTCAAATAGCTCGGTCGCTGACCAGGCCAGGCGCTGCGATGTGCCGGGCATGATGGTCTCGCCCAGGAGTTCGAGTGGTGCGGCCACGCGGCCTGCCTCAGATACCGCATCTGCCAATGCAACACCGGCTTCGTGCAGATTGATCGGGTCGATCAGGATCTCGGGCGCAGTGTCTGGCGCGGAATCAGCAGACTGGTCGCTGCCGGGGACCGCGATTGTCTCGTCGACTTCGCCGGGTTCTGTCGCGGATTCGCCGGCGAGCAGGGAATTTTTGGCACACAGCAGCAGCAGTGCAACCAGGCTATGCGTCGCGAAGGTGCTGAATTGTCGGTAAAGACTAGTCATTGGCTCGTGAGCCCGATGAACCGTCCGAGTACAGGCATTGCTGTACCCGGTCCGGCTGTTTAGCATGGCCCAAGTTACGTGTAGGTGACGAATTTTTCTGTTAACTAATCAATAATTTGCGATTGAAACTTGAATTAACCTAAATGACAAGCCCAAGACCACTATTGTTCCTGCTGATTATGCTCATCGGCAGCACCGTGCAGGCCGACGAGACCTTTCCGGAACCGCCGGAATTGAGGCCTGATATCGACTTCTGGGTCGACATATTCACCCGTTACACCACCAGCCAGGGAGTGTTGCATGATAGCCGCGATCTCTCGGTTGTGTACGAGCACCTCGATTTTTCGCCGAATGACAGTTCGCGCGAACGGCAACGCAAGATTGCGAATCGCCATGAAGCACTGCAGAAAATTCTACAGCGTCTTGCCGGCGGCAAGCGCAATGGCCTGAACGACGCCGAAGCGTGTGTCCTGGCCATGTGGCCCGGCGATGTCAGCAATAACAGGCTGGCGCAGGCGGCGAAAGACGTTCGTTACCAGCAGGGCCTGCAGGATCGGTTTCGCGAGGGACTCATTCGGGCGGGTCTGTGGCGCGACCATATTAATCGGGAGTTTCAGGCACTGGGCGTGCCGATCGAGATGGCGGCACTGCCGCATGTCGAATCGTCGTACAACCCGGCGGCCCGTTCGAATGTCGGTGCATCAGGCATCTGGCAATTCATGCCCAGTACCGGACGCCGCTTCATGCGCGTCGACCATGTACTCGACGAACGCAATGATCCGTTCGCGGCGACGCAGGCGGCTGGCAAACTGCTCGCTTACAACTATTCGATCACCGGCAACTGGCCGATGGCGATTACCGCTTACAACCATGGGCTGGGCGGCATACGTCGGGCAATGCAGGAATTTGGCGACACGGCTTACGTCGATATCCTGCGCAAGTACAACGGCAGGACTTTCGGTTTTGCGTCGCGAAACTTTTACGTTGCGTTTCTTGCTGCCAAACAGGTTGATCAGAATGTCGAGCAATACTTCCCCAATCTCGTCATTGCGAAGCCACAGAGTTTTGCCACAGTGAACCTGCAGGCCTTCGTTGCGCTCGACGATCTGGCCGACGGCCTGGGGGTTACGTCGCGGCAACTGGCCGACAACAACCTTGCCCTGCAGCCAACGGTGATTTCGGGCAGCAAGCACCTGCCGAAGGGATATTCCCTGCGTGTGCCGTCGAGCCTGCTGGGCGAACCAGTGGACAAACTGGTCGCGGCTATTCCGGCATCGAGCTGGCATGCAGCGCAACTGCCGGATATGTTTCACACCGTTGCCCGCGGCGATACCTTGTCGCAGGTTGCGGAGGCTTACAAAACCCGGGTCTCGACGCTGGTGGCGCTGAACGGCCTGAGCAGCTCCAATAGCATCCGTATTGGCCAGAAAATTCGCCTGCCTGCCGCCGGACCCGCACCTCAGGTTCTGGCGAGCGCGCCGGTCACCGCGCCGATCCCTGAGCCGATCCCTGAGCCGGTCGCCGAAGTCGCCGCAGAGCCGGCCGAAACAGAACCTGAGGAAGCGCCGACGATCTCCATTCTGGAGGGCGATTTCGCCGCGGCCTTGCGCGGCACACTACAAACTGCCTTGCTGTCGGATCCAAGCGATTACTCGGTGGCGGACGACAACAGCATCGAAATTCATCCGCTCGAAACGCTGGGTCACTATGCCGACTGGCTCGAAATCCGGACACAGCGATTGCGCGACATCAATGGATTGGCGTTCACGACTGCAGTCGAAGTGGGTGACCGGATTCGCCTGGATCTTGCTACGGTCAGCATTGCGACATTTGAAGATCGGCGCATCGAATTCCATCGCCGCCAACAGGATGCTTTCTTCCGCGAACATGTCATCACTGGAATTACCGAGCACACGGTGCAATCCGGTGAATCAGTCTGGATCCTCTCGCTGCGGCAATATCAAGTGCCGATCTGGTTGTTCCGTCAATACAACCCGGAACTTGACCTGGATAACATTCAACCGGGTATTCGCGTGCAATTCCCGATACTGAAGGTCGCCGAGTAGCCGGTGCCGCATGTTGCGTCTGGTGTTGTTGCGCTTATTGCCGGTACTGCTGCTGACCCTGTGGTGTGGCCGGGGCGCATGGACGGGTGCTGGCCGGCGGCACCGGTTTCGCCATTGGATGGATTGTTGGTCGCGAGATGTGATGTGGCCCGTTGGCCATCGACGACAGGTTTGCTAGTCTCTGGTGAACGCGTTCCTGAGGGTTGTCCTTGCTAATGTTGCGCACGCTGTTCGGCACACTCGTTTTGTTACTGCTCTGGCATACGCCGCTCGATGCGGGCGGGTTTCCTGTGGCCGACAGCGTTGTCGTCGAAAAAGCCGCGCGCAAGCTGCATCTGATCAGGAATGGCGAGGCATTTCGGACTTTTGATATCGCGTTAGGGATTGTCCCGGAAGGCAACAAACAGCACGAAGGCGATTTCCGCACACCCGAAGGCCGTTACCTGCTCGATATGCGTAACCCCGACAGTGAGTTCTTCCTGTCCATCCACATCTCGTATCCGAATCGTGCGGATGTGCTGGCGGCCAGGTCGAAGGGCATGGACCCGGGCGGCGCGATAATGATTCATGGACAACCAAATACGCCGACCCGATCCGAGGTTTACTATCGTACGCAGGACTGGACCAACGGCTGTATTGCGGTGTCGAATTCGGACATGATCGATATCTGGTTGATGACGGCGGACGACACGCCGATCGAGATCCTGCCCTGAATTCCAGTAACGCCGAGTTTATCAATGCCGAGGTCTGGCCGGAGGGTAGCCTCGAGGTCCTGTCGCAATTCGAGGTCGATCAGCTGCGATCGAGTGGTGAGGGTGGACTGTACGCCTTGTTGCGGCGTTGCTTGCTGGCAGTGCTGAACTCCGGCAGTGACAGCGACGATGCGCGCGAAGTGCTCGATCATTTTCGCGACTTCGAGGTCGGCTTCATACAACAGGACCAGGGTCTGAAGATCTCGCTCAGTAATGCGCCCGGCCGCGCCTTCGTTGACGGCAAGATGATTCGCGGTACACGTGAATTGCTGTTTGCCGTTCTGCGCGACGTTGTGTATACGCGTAACGAGGTCATCGACAGTGGTCGCTTCGATCTGCAGAACGGCGCCGGTATCACGGACGCTGTATTTCACATCGCACGCAATGCCGGCCTGTTGCGCCGCGACGGTGACGTTCGGCTCGTAGTGTGCTGGGGCGGGCACGCGATTGGTCGCGAAGAGTATGAATACAGCAAACAGGTTGGCTACGAACTGGGCTTGCGCGAGCTGAATGTGTGCACCGGCTGCGGGCCCGGCGCGATGAAGGGGCCAATGAAGGGTGCAACCATAGGCCATGCCAAGCAACGCATACGCAATGGCCGCTACATCGGCATTACGGAGCCCGGCATTATCGCGGCCGAGTCGCCGAACCCGATCGTCAATTCCCTGGTCATCATGCCGGATATAGAGAAGCGACTTGAGGCGTTCGTGCGAGTCGGACACGGCATCGTGGTTTTTCCTGGCGGCGTCGGTACGGCGGAGGAAATCCTCTACCTGCTCGGCATCCTGTTGCACCCGGAGAATCGCAATCAGCCGTTGCCGATGATCATGACCGGGCCGGCATCGGCCGAACCCTATTTCCGGCAGATTGATGAATTCGTCGCCGCAACTCTCGGCAAGGAAGCGCAGTCACGCTACTCGATTATCGTCGGCGATC
This sequence comes from Pseudomonadota bacterium, assembly GCA_027618995.1. Lineage (GTDB taxonomy): Bacteria > Pseudomonadota > Gammaproteobacteria > Steroidobacterales > Woeseiaceae > UBA1847. The sequence goes on from JAQCGO010000008.1 coordinate 32,715, forward strand.
CGCGCGAGGTCGCAAGACAAGCGCGTGCATCCATGGCCGATGTGCAAAAGTTTCGTAAGAAGCATGGCGACGCATTCTATTTCAACTGGCGCCTGGTCATTCCGCAGGAGTACCAGTTGCCGTTCGTCGCGACGCACAGCTCGATGGCCGCACTCAATGTCGATGAGTCATTGCCGGCGCACGAGTTGGCCGCGGTACTGCGGCGGGTTTTCTCCGGCATCGTTTCCGGCAATGTCCGTGAAGACACGATCGAACAAATCGAAAAACACGGGCCGTTTACGATCCACGGCTCGGCGCGTGTAATGGCATTGCTGGATAAATTACTCGCTGCTTTTGTCGAGCAGCGGCGTATGAAGATTTCCGGCGCCGGATATCAGCCCTGTTATCGGGTTTCCTGACAAAACGTGTATTGTTAAATCGGGTTGAACGCGTTTCTCGCTGTGGCCGTCTATTAAGTAAAATCAAGCAATAACTACCTGAAAAATATGTAAAAAACCTAAGCCCGCGCTGTGATGTAGTTCCTGTGAATCGAGCTGCCTGAACCGTAGCATGTGCAAACAGGATTGATCAGGGCAAGGCAATTCCAGATAGCAAAAACGTCAAATGGACTGATCGCTTCGGTACAAATGCCGACGCAGCAGCGAGCAAGATCGACGGCGCAGTGAATGCGGATCTGCCTGCTGCGAATGACGCCGATGGCTGGCGACAGTATCGGCAGTGGATTTCGAAGGCACCCGCACCGCGAGGTCGGCGCACGGGGATGGATCCTGTGCTGTATTCCTGGAAAGGTTATCGCAACTGGACCGAACAGGTGCGACGTAACTGGTCGAAAGATTCGAACGACGATTCCGAATAAGAGCCACACAGCTTATGTAGCACAGCGCCGACCAGAGGTCGGCGCTGTGCGTTTTGCAATATGGAATTCCGTAGTGTGAATTCAGCAACATTTGCAAACGGTACTGTGTCTTATTTTTTGCGTTTGCGATGCAATCCATTCGTTGAGAAAAGCAAGCTGTGATGCGCCTCACGGAGGCAATCAGAACAACGAATTATAGTCGGCAGCAACACAGTACAAGATGCGATTTAAATAGTATGTCAAACAAATACACGGAATCTGAATCGCCCGTTGTAACACTGAAGAACGAATCATCGCGTCAGCGGTGGGAGCTGTTTCATCGCGCTATCGCGCACGCCAAGCAATCGAATGCTGCAACTCTGGCGGACGATGACTCCGCTGCGAATGATGCCCGCAGCGTCGTGCCGCGACTGTCGATCGTTCGCTAGCTTGGAAATAGTCATGCAGTGGCTGGATGAGCTCGATGACCTGCTCGCGGCTGTGCGGCTGGTCAGTGAACGCATACGCAGTTTCCTGCTCGGTCTGTCGCTATTAGTCTTTTCCGCGCTGGCGCCCATTGCCGGCGTGCTGCTCGCGCTGCGACATCCGCCGTTGGTAATGGCGACTGCAATGCTCCTGTTCGTCACCCTCCTGTACCGCTCGGTCACAGTTACCCGATTTACGCCAACTACTTGAAATAGTCTGACAAGCCCCTATCGTGTCTGACTGGATGTGGCCAGGTTGTGGCCGCTGGAATGATGTCAGGAGACGCAGGCGTGAGCGAAACAGGCGGTCGTGAGACCCTCGGCTTTCAAACCGAGGTTCGTCAACTTCTCAAGTTGATGATCCATTCCTTGTACAGCAACAGGGAAATTTTCCTTCGGGAGTTGATCTCAAACGCGTCTGACGCGGCCGACAAGTTACGCTTTGAAGCGCTGGCAGCGCCGGACCTGTTGGCGGACGACAAAGAATTGTCGATCAGCATCGCGTTCGACAAAAAGGCCCGCACATTGGCGATCAGCGACAACGGTATCGGCATGTCGCGTGCTGAACTGGTCGATAACCTTGGCACGATTGCGCGCTCCGGCACGGCTGATTTTCTGGGCAAAATGAGCGGCGATCAGAAAAAGGATGCGCAACTGATCGGGCAGTTCGGCGTTGGCTTTTACTCTGCGTTTATCGTCGCCGACGACGTCACGGTGGAAACCCGACGCGCGGATCACGATGCGTCGGCCAGTGCACGCTGGCGATCGGACGGCCAGGGCGAATTTACGGTTGAGGTGCTCGAAAGGGCGGAACGCGGCACGACGGTAACGCTGCATCTCAGGGAAGACGCGGCCGAATTCTGTGAACCCTTGCGTATCGAGAACTTGATTCGCCGCTATTCCGATCACATCGGCTTCCCGGTCGCAGTGCGGGATGCCGGAAGCGACGAAGAAGGGCGCGTCATTAACTCCGCGACGGCGCTATGGCTGCGCTCGAGGTCCGAGATCACTGACGATGAGTACACCGAGTTTTACAAGTATCTGACGCACGACTTCGCGGACCCGGCGGCCTGGAGTCACAACCGGGTTGAGGGCAAGCGCGAGTACACGAGTCTGCTGTTCCTGCCATCGGCAGCACCTTACGACCTGTGGAATCGCGACGTGCCGCGCGGTCTGAAACTGTATGCACAGCGGGTCTTCATCATGGATGACGCCGAACAGTTTTTGCCCCTCTATTTGCGCTTCGTGAAAGGGGTGGTGGACTCGTCGGACCTGCCGCTCAATGTGTCACGCGAATTGCTGCAGCAGAATCCAGAGTTGACAACAATGCGCGCTGCGCTGACCCGGCGGGTGCTCGATATGCTCGATAAACTGGCGCGCAATGAAACCGAAAAGTACGCAAAATTCTGGACCGAGTTCGGCCAGGTCCTGAAAGAAGGCCTGATCGAGGACACGGCGAACAAGGACAAGCTGGTCAAATTGCTGCGTTTCGCGACCAGCAAGAACGATGCAAAAGTGCAGGATCAGTCGCTCGATGATTACGTCACCCGGGCCTCGGCCGAACAGGACAAGATCTACTACATCCTGGCCGAGAATCCGGCGACCGCATTGGCGAGCCCGCACCTGGAGCGCTTTTCCGAACAGGGTGTCGAGGTGCTGTTGCTAACAGACCGCATCGACCCCTGGCTGGCGGATAGCCTCACCGAGTACGAAGGCAAAAGTTTCCAGGACGTTGGCCGTGCCGATGCCGAAATCCCGGGAGCGACTGGCAGGATCACCGCGGCTGCAGATGAGAAAGAGCACAAGGCGCTGCTGAAACAAATAAAGCGGGCGCTGCGGGAACGTGTCGAGGACGTGCAGGTCAGTCAGCGACTCGTGAGTTCGCCAGCCTGTGTTGTTGCGAGCGCGAGCGATCCGGGCCCACAGCTGCGACGCATGCTTGAGGCCAGCGGCCAGTCCTTGCCGGCCAGTAAACCGATCCTGGAAATTAACGTTGAACACCCGTTGCTCGTGCGCCTGGCCGGGGAGGCGGACAGCACACGTTTTGCAAGCCGCGCAGAAATACTGCTCGATCATGCGCTGCTGGCGGAGGGGTCATCGCTTGAAAATCCGGCAGACTACGTACAACGCATGAATAATCTGTTGCTCGAACTTGATTCGGGCGCCGGCAAAGGCTAAAACGTTGGCCATGACAAAAGACGCCTCCGCCGAAGATCTGCGCACCCGACTGGACGCCGAACAAATCAGGGTGACCCAGCACAAGGGCACCGAGCGCCCGTTTTCCGGCAAATACGTCGACCACAAGGCGGACGGTACTTATCGCTGTGTTTGTTGCGATGCGGAGTTGTTTTCGTCCACGCACAAATACGACTCAGGTTCCGGGTGGCCCAGCTTCTGGTTACCGCTGGCCGGCGAGGCGGTACGCACGGTGCGTGATACCAGCCGCGGCATGATCCGGGACGAAGTCGTTTGCAAGCAGTGTGGCGCGCATCTTGGCCATGTTTTCGAGGACGGCCCGCAACCGTCGGGCCTGCGTTACTGCATCAATTCAGCATCGCTGGACTTTGCCGGCTCGGAATAGATCCGGCGCGACGCACTAATTCATCCACCGAAGGGAACAAAAATGACGTTTCGGAATACGACTGCGGCAATAATTATTGCCATTTTAATAGCTGGTTGCACCAAACAGGCTGACGACAAGGCGGCCACGACAGAGCCCACGACAGAGCCAGGGGCCAGCACAACGAGCGCTTTGGAGAACGCTACCGTGGATACGAACATGCAGGCAGAACGTATCGAGATCGCGCCGGGACTGACGGCCCGGATCTTGCGCGCAGGCGACGGTCAGATTGCGGCGGCGGGCGACAATGTCGTCGTACATTACACGGGCTGGTTGTACGACGAAGCGGCCGCCGACAAGCGCGGTGTCAAATTCGACAGCTCGGTCGATCGTGGCGATCATTTTCAGTTTCCACTTGGCGCTGGCCGCGTCATCAAGGGCTGGGATCAGGGCGTTGCCGGAATGGCGATTGGTGAACTGCGCGAACTGACGATCTCGCCCGAGTTGGGCTATGGCGCGCGCGGTGCGGGCAATCTCATTCCGCCCGGCGCGACGCTGGTATTCGAAGTCGAGTTGTTTGGACTGCAAAGCCTCGGCGCGCCAGCGACACCCTGAGATCTAGCGCAGTTCAAACTCGACACGGCGATTCTTTTCGCGGCCATCGGCTGTCTCGTTGGCAGCGATCGGCTGCGATGCGCCGCGACCTTCAAGGATCAGGCGGTCTCGCGTCAGTCCTCTTTGCGCGAGCTCCGCTGCAACGACCTGGGCCCGCGCAAGACTGATCCGCACATTCCAGGCGGCCGCGCCCGTCGCGTCGCTGTGTCCGATGATGGCGATCTTGCCGTCGTTGCAGTCGTAAGCGAACTCGGCCAGCTTATCCAGCAGTGGGTAGGACGAAGATCGAATATGCGTGCCCGATGGTCGAAACCGGATCGGCTCGGTCGCGAAGCTGGCGAAGTTGCGGCGGCACAGGTCAGCGAAACTGGTGCCATTATCGACGATGATTACGTCCGACGTCAGGGAGCCGTTCCCGTCGATCGCGTCGTGCAGGAATTTGCGTCGACTCTGATAGCCAGGTCCGTCGTCACTAACGCCGCGAATTTCAATATGCCTGGCCTGCAGCACGGCCTGTGCCGCCTCGGTTGCCGCGACCAGGTAGAGCAAGCGGGTGTTGAGGGTTTCCCAGTCCGGAGCCAGCGTCACCGCCATCCTGAAATCGGTGTCGATCGTCGCGACCGCAAACTGCTCGCTGGCTAGCTGCAGCAAGGCGGCCTCGTGCTCGTGTGAGGTCGTCGTACCGGTAATCTGCAGGCGATTGCGGCCCAGCTGAATCGAGAACTGCGGTTCATCGAACAGTGTCGCAGAGGTTCTGACGGGGGCTTGTGGCGGCACGCTGTGATCGAATGGCAATGCGAGCAGCATGCCGCACGCCAGCACGGCCAAAGACAATGCCGCACGAATTCGTCGCCGTTGCTCGGCGGGCATGAATCTAGGCCGAGCCGCTCTGTTTTTGATCCGGCAGGATGCGCGCCTGACCTATCCAGTCTTCGCGATAGATGCGGCTGCGAAATCCCTTGAGTCGTTCGGCTACACGATCGATGTCGTATTCGCTCATGCCGGCAATCTGCTCGAACTGGAATATGCCCAGTTCATGCAGGGTCTTCGCAATGGCGGGTCCTATACCTTTGATCTGCATGAGGTCGTCATGCACGATGCTAACCCTTGCTGACGCAGCGACATCGTCCTCGAGTTGCTCCAGTTCCTGCAGCAAATCAGCCACGTCGTTGCTGACACTATCCTCGACCGACTCATCCGGATCGTTCGATGCGTTCAGATCGTCGCCAAGAGCATCGGCATCCACGGGCTCGACGCGGGTCTCGTCCGAACCCAGCATCGATTCGAGTGCGGCGATGCGGTCTTGCGCGGCGAGCAATTCTGACTGCATCGCGTTCGCCTCTTCGTTGCGCACGCGAAAGCGCTCGACCAGCGGCGGTACTCGTTGTTGCCAGCCGTCGAGATCCTTTTTCAGTTTTGCAATCCGCTCATCGCGGACCTTGAGCGCGGGTGAGGTGACATCTTCCTCGACGGCACGATTCTGCATATCGTTCTGCAGCTGATTGCGCTGTGCGACAGTTGCTTCCAGATTGCTGCGAATATCTTTGATCTGACGCTGCAATTCATCGCGCCGCTCGAAGGCCTCCTTGAGCGCAGCTGACAGTTCACTGGCCCGCATCTTGGAGTCCTTGTTGGAGTCCTTGTTGGAGGCCTGGTACTGCCCGTTTTGCTTCATCAGGCTCTTGTTCTGTTCGAGCAGGCGCTCGTGTTCATTACGTTGTGCTGCAAGCTGCTCCTGCCAACCCAGGTTGATCGCCGTCTTTTCGCCGGTGCTTTTCCTGCCGCGAAAAATCCACCCGACGATGATGCCCGCCGCCAGGGAGGCAACCAGGATGACGATGTGAACGATGGTGATTTCGGGCATTGTGTCGGGTCCCTAAGAGGCCAGCCTTAGCCGGCCGATATCCTGCAAGACCGCGCGGATCCGGGTAACCGCCCAGTCGATTTCGGCCTTGCTGATAATCAGTGGTGGTGCAAGGCGGACGACGGTCTTATGGGTTTCCTTACTGAGTACGCCGCGCTGCATCAACGCCTCGCAGATCTCGCGCGCTTGCGCCAGTTCCGCGTCGATTTCGATGCCAATGAACAAGCCCCGGCCGCGCAGGTCCTTGATCAACGGGCTCTTGATTGCGGCCAGTTCGGCGAGCAGGTAGTCGCCCAATTCGGCGCTGCGCTCGGCCAACCGTTCTTCAACCAGGATATTGAGAGCTTCGAGACCTACGGCAGCGGCTAACGGGTTGCCACCGAAAGTGCTGCCATGATCGCCGGGCGAAAAAACCTGCATGACCTCGCGTCGAGCGAGGAATGCGGAGACGGGCAAAATCCCACCACCGAGCGCCTTGCCGAGCATCAGCCCATCGGGCTTTACGTTTTCGTGTTCACAGGCCAGCATTTTTCCCGTGCGGCCAAGACCGGTCTGGATCTCGTCAACCAGCAACAACACGTTGTGTTTCCTGCACAGCTGTTCGGCTGCTTTGAGGTAGCCCGCGGGAGGCATGATGATGCCGCCCTCGCCCTGAATCGGTTCGACCAGGAACCCGGCCGTATTCTTGTTGATAGCCGCCTCGAGGGCGCCAATATCGCCATATTCCACGAGTCGAAAGCCGTCCGGAAACGGCCCGAATCCATCCTGATATTGCGGCTCGTCCGACATCGTTAGGATGGCAATTGTGCGGCCGTGGAAATTGCCCGAACAGGCGATGATCTCGGCCTTGTTGCTGGCGACGCCCTTGACCGAGTAGGCCCACTTGCGCGCGGCTTTGATCGCCGTCTCGACGGCCTCGGCGCCCGTGTTCATCGGCAGCGCCATGTCCTGTCCGGTCAGAGTGCATAGTCGCTCGAGAAACGGGCCGAGCTTGTCGCTGTAAAACGCACGCGACACGACACTCAATTGCGCAACCTGCTCCTGCACGAGTCGCACCAGTCGCGGGTTCGCGTGACCATGACTGACGGCCGAGTAGGCGCTCATCATGTCGAGATACTTCTTGCCGTCGACATCCCAGACATAGACACCCTCGCCGCGTGTCAATACGACTGGCAAGGGCTTGTAGTTTTGGGCACAGTAACGTGCCTCCAGATCGATGCGGCTTGTCATTGGGATCTTGTCACTTTGCAGAGGCCTGCAATTTTACAGCAATAACATTCACTTAAGCCAATATTGGACGCACACATGAGCAATCAGCTGCCGCGATCACAAAAAGTATCAATACCCGGTCCGGTCGGCATTCTCGAAGCGATCCTGGAGACTCCGGCTGATGCGACGGTACTCGGCGTCGTGCTGGTCTGCCACCCGCACCCGCAGCACGGTGGCACCCTGCATAACAAGGTTGTACACACGCTGGCCCGTGCATTCGTCCGCATGGGTTTTGCGGCCTTGCGCTTCAATTTTCGCGGGGTGCAGGGGAGTGCGGGCGAGTACGACGAAGGTGTTGGCGAGCTGGCCGATGCGCTCGCCGCGCTGGCGTGGTTGCGGGCTGAATCTGGTGCCGGGGCAGTCTGGCTGGCGGGTTTTTCCTTCGGCGCAGCGATTGCGATTCGTGCCGCCGTCAGCAGCGAGCCGGAGGGCCTGATCAGCGTTGCACCGGCCGTTGCGCGTTTCGCGGCTGATCTAGAGGGCCAGCCGGCATGTCCGTGGTTATTGGTGCAGGGCGATCAGGACGAGCTGGTGGATATCGAGACGACGATCGACTGGGTGCATAAGCTGCGGCCAGGGCCAGAGCTTGCTGTCATGGCGGGCGCCGATCATTTTTTCCACGGCAGACTGGTCGAACTGCGGGGCGTGGTGACGGATTTCGTGCAAGAAAAAGGGGAATTTGCTGCATCGCCTTGATCAGCCTTCAGGCCAATCAGAGCAACGCGGTAAATTCCCCGATTATTTCCCCTGAAAAGCTGAGGGTCAAACCATGTCTTTCAGGCCTTTCAATGCCAGAACCTTGACCGCCTTTGAGGCCGGCTTGGCTTTGAACATCATTTCTGCGCCCGTGAACGGATTGGTTCCCTGGCGAGCCTTGCGGGCTGGTTTCTTCACAACGCGCATCTTCAAAAGACCCGGCAAGGAGAACAGGCCCGGGGCGTTACGACCGCCGAGGCTCTTCTTGATCTGGCGATTGAGCGAATCAAATACTGCGGCGACATCCTTGCGGGTCAAACCGGTATCTGCAACGATCTTTGCATAGATTTCTGACTTGGTTGGTGGCTTGTTCGTGATCTCTGCCATGAATTGCTGACTCCCTAAAAAACGAAAGCGGGCCTATGCCCGCGCCATGCGGGCAAGCCCGCGTAAAAAAAGCAGCGCGACAATAACAGGTCTTGGCGGCTATGCCTAGTCAGTAAAAAACTCGCGCTTGAAGCGCAACTCACTGCTGCGATCCACTCCCTCCGGCGTGATACTGAGATCAAACACCAGGGTTTCGCGATTCGCTACCGCAACTTCGCCGATGTAGTAGATTGCGTCGCCTTCCTCGGCCTTGCGCATCGAAATATTTTTCAGTTGGCCCGTCAGATTGACCGATCCAACGGCGACGGTCGCCGTGACCGCCTTTCCATCAGACTTACGCAATACCGAAACATTGAGCATTGCCCGATTCTTGGAACGTACGATGTTGAACGCCCGCGCCACCTCCGGCGTCAGCTGGTCGGTCGAGAGGGCACTGAAATGTACGATGTGATCGCCAATATCGGCGTCACTTGCAGCAGCCGGCTGGGCCTGTGGAACGACCGCCGACTCACCTGGTCCACCACACGCGACCAGCATGGTAATCAAATACAGGGCGATCACTATTCTTGTTTTGGTCACGATTCTTCCCTCCTGTGTCGGCTCACTATAAACCATTTATTGACCGCGCCGCGATACGCAGCGGTGGTGCAATGCCCGTCAAAGCAGCCACTCCAGGGAGTCCTGCAGCAATATAGAGAAGGCGCCCAACAGGATAATCGTGAAAACCGGCGAAAGATCAAAACCGCCGAGGGGCGGAATGTACCGGCGACATGGTGCGAGTAGTGGTTCGGTCATACTGGTCAGAATCGCGGTGACTGGATTGTATGTTTGTGGTGCGACCCAGCTCAGGACGATGCGGATGATGATCGCGAACATGAACAGACGTAAGGACAGAATGGCCAGCTGAAACGTCGTACCCAGTACGACGACTTTCGCACCTGGCTGGTTACCGCTGAGCAGTATGACCAGTATCAGCGTCAATGCCTGCACCAGGAATGCGACCAGGATAGTGGCCGTATCAACGCGGCCGATGGCGGGAACGACTCGCCGCAGCGGATTGATGATCGGTGACGTGGCCTGCAATATTCCCTGCGCGAGCGGGTTGCGAAAGTCCACGCGAAACCACGGCAGCCAGAAGCGCAACAGGAACACCAGCGTGATCAGCATCGACAGCGCATTGATGATGTAGATCAGTGCTCGCATTATTTTTCCGCCTCGTTCGCCAGAATGACGGCCCGATCCCGCGCCGCCCTCAGAGCCGTAGCAAAGATAGCACGGACACCCTGTTGTTCGAGGCTGTCGAGCGCCGCGGCCGTTGTGCCACCCGGCGACCGGACCCGCGCTATCAATTCGTCCATCATCGCGTCAGTGTCGGCGGCAAGCGCGGCCGCACCGAGCGCGGTTTGCACGGCGAGCGCACGCGCCGCTGCGGCGTCAAGACCCATGCTTGTTGCCGTCTTGATGAGCATGTCGATCAGCAAATAGAAATAGGCGGGCCCGCTGCCCGAGATCGCGGTCACCGTATCGATATCCGTTTCATCATTTACCCACACCAGTTCGCCGACGGCGCTCATGATCGTGGCCGCCAAGTCTCGATCGTCATCGCTCACCTGCTTATTGGCGAACAGCGCAGACGCACCGAGCCCGAGCAAGGCGGGCTGGTTCGGCATGACGCGTATCAGGGCGAGCCCGCCACCCAGCCAGGACGTGATGGTCTGACTGCGGACGCCCGCGGCGATCGAAATTATCAGCGGTTTTCGATCCTGTACCGCAGCAGCCAGGCTCGCACAAACGTCGCCAAGCACCTGCGGTTTGGTCGCGAGTACGAGGCAATCGACAGCACCGGCCAGCGCCGCATTGTCAGCGCTGATTGCGACACCGGCCAACGTTGCACTCAGTCGTGAGCGTTGTTCCGCGACCGGTTCCGATATGTGAATCCGTGCGCTTGGGAAACCGCTGTTGAGCAGCCCGCCGGCGATGGCAATCGTCATATTGCCGCCGCCAATGAATCCGATTTGCCTGTCGCCGCGTTGTTCGCTCATCGCTATTGCCGTGCTCCGAATAGGGCAGTTCCAATGCGGACAATAGTACTGCCTTCAAACACGGCGGCCCTGAAATCGTCGCTCATGCCCATGGACAATGTGTCGACCGGCAGCCCGTCGCGCCGCAACTCCTCGAAAAGTTCCCGGAGTCTCGCGAACGGTTCACGCTGCGCCGGAAAGCCCTGGCGGATCGCAGGCAGGCACATCAGACCACGCAAACGGATCCGCGGCAGGCCCGCTACGCGCCGCGCCAGCGGCAACACTTCGTTGCAGGCGATACCGGACTTGCCAGCCTGGTTATCGACATTGACCTGCAGGCAAATATTGAGATCGGCGCGGTCGGCCGGCCGCTGTTCGCTGAGTCGTTCGGCGATCTTGAAGCGGTCTACCGTATGTACCCAGTGAAAATGAGTGGCTACGGGACGGGTCTTGTTACTCTGCAGGTGGCCGATAAAGTGCCAGACGAGGTCGTTGCGGCCGCTGGCGGCCATCTTGTCGATGCCTTCCTGGACGAAGTTTTCGCCGAAATCGCGCTGCCCGGCCTCGGCCGCTGCCAGGACGCCCGTAACAGGCTGCATTTTGCTCACAGCCAGCAGCCGGACAGGGTCCCCGCCGCGCCCGGCGTCCCGGCAGGCTGCCGCCAGCAACTCTCTGATTACGCCTAAGTTTTCCGTGACTCTAATCACGTTTTGCTCCGGGTGCTTCGCTATACTAGCCTTCAATCCAGGCCGGGTTATGGTAAGTCCGGCCATCTACCATGAGGGAGCAGTATGGCCGTCGACGTTGCCCAGTTGTTGTCGTTCACGGTAAAGAACAACGCATCCGACCTGCATCTGTCGGGCGGTGTGCCGCCCATGATTCGGGTGGATGGTGATATCAAGCGTATCAACATGCCGGCACTGACCCACAAAAACGTCAATAGCATGATGTACGACATCATGAATGACAAGCAGCGCAAGGACTACGAAGAATTCCTCGAGACTGACTTCTCCTTTGAAATTCCGAAACTGGCACGTTTTCGTGTCAATGCCTTTAACCAGAATCGCGGCTCAGCCGCTGTATTTCGCATCATTCCCTCGGTCATTCTGAGCCTTGACGAGCTCGGCGCGCCGGCCATTTTCAAAGACATCTGCATGTATCCACGCGGCATTTGTCTCGTCACCGGGCCGACCGGTTCCGGCAAGTCGACGACGCTCGCAGCGATGATTGATTACATCAACGACAACAAACCCGATCACATCCTGACCATTGAGGATCCGATCGAGTTTGTGCACGAATCAAAGAAGTGTCTGATCAACCACGTGAAGTGCACCGCGACACGCTGGGCTTCAACGAGGCCCTGCGCTCGGCGTTGCGTGAAGATCCTGACATTATTCTGGTTGGTGAGTTGCGCGACCTTGAGACAATTCGCCTGGCATTGACGGCGGCCGAAACAGGCCACCTGGTGTTCGGCACACTGCACACGAGCTCCGCTGCGAAAACCATCGACCTGGTCGTTGACGTATTTCCGGCGGCCGAGAAAGAAATGGTGCGGGCAATGCTGTCCGAATCATTGCGTGCGGTAATTTCGCAATCGTTGTTGAAACGAATCGGTGGCGGACGCATCGCGGCGCACGAGATCATGATTGGCACGCCGGCAATTCGTAACCTGATTCGCGAAGGCAAGATCGCGCAAATGTACTCGGCGATTCAAACCGGCCAGAACAATGGTATGCATACGCTGGACCAGAACCTGTCCGAGCTCCTATCGAAAGGCCTGATCAATAAAGAAGAAGCTCGATTCCGTGCGGTACACAAAGAGAATTTCTAGGATTGCTCGACGGGCATCCTCGCAGGAGAACGGCACGATGGAACGCGAACAAGCGGTACGACTGACACAGAATCTGCTACGCAAGATGGTGGAGCGTGATGGCTCGGACCTTTTCCTGACCAAGGGTTTTCCGCCGGTGATCAAAGTCGACGGCACGATTCACAAGGCAACGGACACCCCGTTGTCTGCGGATCAGGCCGCCATCATGGTGCGCTCGATCATGAACGACAAGCAGATCAAAGAGTTCGACGCGACCAAGGAATGTAATTTTGCAATTGCCCCGCAGGGCATCGGCCGGTTCCGCGTCAGCGCGTTTATTCAGCAGGGTTATGTTGGGGCTGTATTGCGCACGATCACGACCGAGATCCCGACACTCGAGGACCTCGAGTTACCGCCGATTCTCAAGGACGTGGTCATGAACAAGCGTGGCCTCGTCATCGTTGTTGGCGGCACGGGTTCGGGTAAATCCACCACGATGGCGGCGATGATTGGCCATCGCAACGCAAACTCGCGCGGCCATATTGTTTCCATTGAAGATCCGGTTGAATACGTTCACCCGCATAACGGTTGTGTCATTACGCAGCGCGAAGTGGGTTTCGATACGGAAACCTGGCACGCGGCACTGAAAAACACCCTGCGGCAGGCGCCGGACGTGATCCTGATTGGCGAAATACGTGATCGCGAGACGATGGAGTACGGCATTCAGTTTGCTGAAACGGGCCACCTCTGCCTTGCGACCCTGCACGCCAACAGCACGAACCAGGCGCTTGATCGCATTATCAACTTCTTCTCCGAAGAACGACGCCAGCAATTGCTGATGGACCTGTCGCTGAATACCAAGGCGTTTATTTCGCAACGCCTCGTGCCACGCGAAGGCGGCGTTGGCCGTGTTGCGGCCATGGAAATCATGCTCAATACGCCATTGGTGGCGGACCTGATCTTCAAGGATGAAGTTGGCCAGATCAAGGAAATCATGAGCAAGTCTACCCGTCTCGGCATGCAGACCTTCGACCAGGCGTTGTTCTCCCTGTACGAAGACGTGGCAATTTCATACGAAGAGGCGATGCGTAACGCTGACTCGAAGAACGAATTGCGCTTGCGCGTCAAGCTTGAAAGTAAGCGGGATTCTTCAATTGCCGACCAGCAATCCGAGAGCCTCAATATCGTGGAAGACGATACCGCTCAGACTTTTTGAGACTCACGGAAGAATGTATAGATGAATGTAAAGCCGCTATTCAAGTTGATGGTCGAGAAAAAGGCCTCGGATCTTTTCTTCGCGCCATTCGCCCCTGCCAAGATCAAGATTGACGGCAAGATCATGCCGGTCAACAAACTTGAGATGACGCCGAAGATGGTGAAACAGGCAGCGCTGGAGTTGATGAACGAAGACCAGCTCGAGATGTTTACGCGCGATCTCGAGATCGATTTTGCTATTTCCGAAACTGGTCTTGGCCGCTTTCGTGTCAATGTTTTCCATCAACGCGGCAACGTCGCAATGGTGTTGCGTTACATCACCTCGGAATTGCCGACGCTGGACGAGCTGGGCATACCGGAGCAACTGAAGGACCTGGTCATGTTGCGTCGCGGTCTGGTGCTGATGGTCGGTTCGACCGGTTGCGGTAAATCGACAACGCTGGCCGCGATGATCAATCATCGCAACGAGATGACTTCGTCGCACATCATAATGGTGGAAGATCCGATCGAATTCCTGCACCCGAACAAGAAGTCGATCGTCAATCAACGCGAAATCGGACTGGATACCCGGTCCTACGAACGCGCTCTCAAGAGCGCCATGCGCGCCGCGCCCGACGTCATCCAGATCGGCGAGATCCGCGATCGTGAATCAATGCAGGCGGCGCTCGACATGGCCGGCACCGGGCATCTGGTCCTCGGTACCTTGCACTCGAACAATGCAGCGGAAACGCTCGACCGCGTCATCAACATGTTTCCGCAGCCACAGCACGGCCAGGTATTCATGGATCTGGGCCACTATTTGCGCGCCATTTTGTCGCAGCGCCTGGTTCGCTCACGCGGCGGCAAGCTCGTGGCCGCAGTAGAGTTGATGCTCAACACGCCACACATCAAGGACCTGATCCTCAAAGGCGATATCTCGGCTGTCAAAGAGGCGCACAAGGAGTCGGGTGAGCAGGGCATGCAAACCTTCGACGATGCGCTGCTCGGACTTTACAAGGCCGGCACCATCACTCTCGAAGAGGCGATGTCACACGCGGATTCGCGTTCTAACCTGGAAGCGAAGATCAATTTCGGCAGTTAGGAATTAGGCCGCAATCGGCGCATTCCTCTCCCTCATGGCGCGCTGTGCTGCGCTTTACTTCGGTCGAAGAACGCGCCGATTGCGGCCTAATTCCAAACTACGGTGTCAGCTTCGAACACCGGGCCATCGACGCAGACACGCTTCATCGCCTTGCCTTCGGGCGTCGTAATTTCGACGGCGCAGCCCGCACAGCCACCGACCGCACAGGCCATGAATTCCTCGAGCGATACCTGGCAGGGCAGGCTGTATTTCGCGGCTAACGCGGCGACCGCTTTAAGCATCGGCGTCGGGCCGCAGGCGAACAGCTGTATCGAATCAAGCTCGGCGTCATCGACACTTTGCAACCAGCGTTCGGCCAGATCGGTTACGTAACCGCGGTAACAGCCCGGGAAATTCGCCATGCTCGTCAGCCGGCTCGGGACGCCCCAGTCTTCCAGCAGCGGCATTGTGTTGTCGACGCCGGTCCCCGCCCATGGCGTTGCAATTGATGACGTTCGCAAGGCAAACGGGAACGGGATTTCGGAACCGAGAATGGCCAGTGCCTGCCAGTCAGGGTCGCGCCGCAGCACGTCGGCCAGAAAGACCATCGGTGGAATGCCGACTCCACCGCCCAACAACAGGCAACGCCGGCGTGCCGGATTCGGCTGAAACGGCAGGCCAATCGGACCCAGTATGCTGATTTTGTCGCCCGGTTCGTGATTTGCCAGGAGCCGCAAGCCGTGACCGGCGATCTTGTACAGCACATCGATGCCGTCATCGACCACGCGCATGATCGAGAGTGGTCGCCGCATCGGCAGCGACTCGTCGCAGCTGATGTGGACAAAATTGCCAGGTTTGGCGTTGGCGGCGCTGTGCGGCGCCCGAATACGCATGATGAATTGCTCGCCTGCAAACTCCTCGATGCCCAGCAGAATTCCTGATTCGACGAACAGAGTGGCGCGATTGCGCTGCGCGTGTTTTTGCGCTGCGCTCGTCAACGCGAGGCCATTGTGCGGCTGACCCACTCGAGTACGGCCATGCGAACGGCGACACCATTGCTGACCTGCTGCGTAATAACGGATGCGGGGCTGTCGGCAAGTGTGGACTCGATTTCGATGCCGCGATTCATCGGGCCCGGATGCATGACGATCACATCGGGCGCGGCAACTTGCAGCCGTTTTTTGCTGACCCCGTATTGCTCGAAGTATTGATCGCTGTCCGGGATGCCGTCGAGATCGGCGATGCGCTCACGCTGGATGCGCAATGCCATGACGACATTCGCGTCGCGCAAACCGTCGTCGAGATTGTCCAGCGATCGTGCATACGGCATGTCGTCCGGCGCAGCGGCGAGTGATGGTGGTGATACCAGCCGCAGTTCGCCAACGCCGAGTGTATGCAGACCCTCGGCGGCGGAGCGGGCGACTCGTGAGTGAGCAATATCGCCAACGATGGTGACAATAAGGTTTTCGAACTTCCCGAGCCGCTGTCGAATCGTCAGCAGGTCGAGCAGGCCTTGCGTCGGGTGTGAAACATCGGATTCGCCCGCATTGAGAATGCTGACGTGATCCTCGACATGGTGCGCGATATACGCCGGCACTCCGGCACTGGCGTCGCGAATAACCATGATATCGACGTGCATGGCCTGCAGCGTGTAAATCATATCGAGGATGCTTTCACCCTTTTTGCGCGATGAAGTATTGACGTCAAGATTAAGAACGTCAGCGCCAAGTCGCTTGCCGGCCAGATCAAACGAAGCGCGTGTGCGCGTACTCGGCTCGAAAAACAGGTTGGCGACGGTGCGGCCGGCGAGTGAGCGGCTGCGAATGGTCGCGCTGCCGGGTTGGCTGACGAAGTGCTGCGCTTCGTCGAGCAATGCCGTTAAAAGGTCGCGACTCAGGCCCTTCAGGGTCAACAGATGGCGCAGCTCGCCGTCCGCGTTCAGCTGCAGACTGGTCTCGTAGGCCAGCGCTGGAAAGGTCTCGGGGGATTGCATGGTGGGGCAAGTCTACTGTCAATTCCTGCGGGCGGCCAGATATCTCTCAGCGATAAGGACTGCCGCTTTACTGTCGATATCCTGTTTCGAAATTCGGCCGCGATCACCGCGAGCGCGGGCTTCTTTTAGTTCGGCTTCGGCTTCGAGCGACGTGTAACGCTCGTCAACCGATTCAATCGGCAAATCAAAGGTTTCGAGCATCGCAATGAACTGATTGAGGAAATCCTGCATGTCGCTGGCGGAACCGTCGGCACGCATCGGCATGCCCACGACGAGGCGATTGGGTCGCCATTCGCGAATCAATCCGGCGATTTTTTCCAGGTCAGGGTCGCCATAGTCGTTACTGATGATGCCCAGCGGACTGGCGGAGCAGGTAATGGTCTGGCCGACGGCGACGCCGATGCGACGTCGGCCATAGTCAAACGCCAGTATGGTCTCGGGACCTTGCGCGTTACGCGTGTCCGGCATCGGGTGCCATCCGGCTGATGTCTACGCCCAGAATCTCGGCAGCCGCTGCCCAGCGCTGATCGAAAGGCGTGTCAAACACGATGTTTGGATTGGCCGGCACGCTGAGCCAGGAATTGGCGCGTATTTCATCTTCGAGCTGGCCCGGTTGCCACCCGGCGTAGCCCAGGGCAACCGGGGATTTTTCCGGACCACTGCCTGCTGCCATTGCGTCCAGCACGTCGCGCGAAAAGGTCAGCTGGATGTCGTCGGAAATGCGTATCGAATGTTCGTAGGAGTGACCGGAGTTGTGCAGGACGAATCCCTTTTCGGGACCAACGGGGCCACCCAGCAACACCGGGCGCCGTGCCGCCGCCGGGTCTGTGCCCGTGACCGCCAGTTGCTTGTACAGACCACCCAGCTTGAGGCCCAAAGGCCGGTTGATAACGATGCCAAGTGCCCCTTCTTCGCTGTGTTCACAGATCAGGGTCACCGTGGACGAAAAATTCGGGTCCGCCATGCCGGGCATGGCAATCAGCAACTGGTTCGTCAGATACTCGGCGTCAACCATGACTCTAGTATCGGCCTTGACGCCCGGCCATTCAACCGTGGCCGTGTAACGCTTAGTTCAGGCTTGCCGTCGATGCGATCGAGCGTTCGTTGATCAGCCACTTATAGATGAAAAGGAAACGGTCGTAGTCGACTGCGACCTCGGCCGGAAAGGGTTCGAACGGCGCGGCACGTCGCAGAATATCCAGTGCCGCCTGATCGACGACGCGCGACCCACTGGACTTGCCGATGATGACTTCCGACAACTGCCCGGAGGCCTCGATCCTGACCTCGAGTGTCGGGCTCCCCGTCAGGCCGTCGAGACCACCCAGCTCGGCAAGATATTCGGCGCCAACCGCCTCGATGCGCCGCTTCCAGTTATCGAGGTAGACGGCAATCGTTGATTCGCGTGTGTCGGCACTGATAATCAGCTGTCGCGGATCGCTGTCGTGAATCAGCTTCGAGCCGTCGTCGTCCTGCGGCAGGGGCAAGGTCTGATTGCTGCCGAGCTCAAGCGCTATTGCCGTCATGCTTTCCGTTTGTGGCCGTTCACGCAGTTGGTCCGCAACCGTCTGGTCACGATCATTGCGCGTCGTCAGCAGCTGGTCGGCGGACAAGTCATGTGAGGTCGCGTCGCGCAGGCTTTGGCCATCTTCTTCGCCCAGGTTGTTGATCGGTGATGCACTCTCCAGTGGCGAAGAAGGGCGCACCTGGCCCGTTGTATTGCCGCCGCCCAGTTGCGACGCCTGCGCGAGGTACTCGGCCTTGTCCGGCCGATCGATCTGCTGGTCCGGGTCGGCCACGATGGTAACTTCGAGCGAAATTGCCGCGCCGAAATTGTCGAGCAGATCGGGATTAAAGGTGACGCCGAGAATCAGGATGCCGTGGACCAGTGCGGCAAGGAACAACATTGCCGGCAGCCGATCAGGTGCGCCGGGTACGACAAGCTGAATCTCCTCGATGGGATCTCTGGGTCTGGCTAAGGTGGCCATGGTCAATTCTGCGCAATCTCCGCCGGCAGTTTACTTAATTCCGCCGCGACTGTTTACCCAATTGCTCATTCCGTCTTCAATTCTAGTCCAGCCAGTCTAAACGCTCGCCCATGGCCGGAGTGAGACGCAGATCACCGCTTGCGTCGATCAGCAACGCAAATTCGAGTCCAAGCGCCTGCGTGAGCGCGTCGAACTCCACGCTGCCACCGACCATGAGCGCGGTCGCTGCCGCATCCGCCAGCGCAGCGTCGGTATGTACGACAGTGACCGACGCCGTGTGTTCCACCGGGTATCCGGAGCGCGGGTCGAGGATATGCGTATAGCGATGCCCGCCGATCTCGACGAAGCGTTCGTAATTACCCGAGGTTAGGATCGTTTCTCCGGCAGCAATGTTGATCGCGGCAATAGCTGCAGCCGCTGTGGGTGAGCGAATACCGATGCGTGCCGCCCGGCCGTCGATGCTGCCGAGAACGGTCAGATCGCCGCCAATGTTGACGATGGCGTTGTCGATGCCGGCCGCCAGCAGCAGGCGAATGCTTTCCTCGAGAATTGCTCCCTTGGCGATGCCGCCAAGATCGATCATCAGCGTTGACGGAGCGCTGCGGATTTCATCGCCGCGCCACTCGATGCCGGTCAGCGACAGGCCGCTTGACAGCAGTTCGTCGATAGCGGCCGCATCGGGTACATGTTCCGGCATAACGGTAATGTCATCGAGGCCCCATAATTCGGTGAGGCCTCCGAGCCCGGCGTTAAACGTATTGTTTGACTGTATTTCGAGCTCGGCTGCGCGGCGGATGATGTGCGCCAGTGGTGGCGAAACCTGGACAGGCCGCTGTGCGGCCAGCGCCGTGTTTACACGTTGCAGCTCACCGGGTCGCCATGGGTACCAGTCATGGCCGACAACAGCGAAATACGCCTGCAGGCTTTGACTGGCACGTTCGACCTCTTTATTGCCGACGCCATAAACGGAAACCGACACCTCGGTACCGAGCGCGAAAAAGTCGAGTTGATGCTCGCGCGGAGCTGTACTGCACGCCGCCAGCAACGCGCAGGCAATGCCGGCGCTAAGCCAGTTGCGACTCGATCGCGTCGAACAGCAAGCCTGCAATATTGAGTTCAAATTGTGCGTCCAGTTCTCGAATACCGGTTGGGCTGGTGATGTTGACCTCGGTCAGGTAGTCACCGATGACGTCGATACCGGCGAACAACACACCCTGGTCGCGCAGTACCGGGCCAACCCGATCGCAAATAGCACGGTCGGCCGCTGAGAGTGGCTGACCGACGCCCTTCGCGCCCATGACGAGATTACCGCGATTGTCGTCGGCAGAGGGTATGCGTGCGAGCACGTACGGTACCGGTTCGCCATTAACCAGCAGGATGCGCTTGTCGCCCAGCTTTATCTCCGGGACAAAAACCTGCGCCATGGCAAAGCGCTGTCCGTAGTGCGTGAGCGTTTCAAAGATGACGTTGGCGTTCTTGTCGCCTTTCTGCACTACGAAGATCGACTTGCCGCCCATGCCATCAAGTGGCTTGACGACAATGCGCTCATTCGCCTGCAGAAACGTGCGCATCTCATTCATCGACCGCGTGATCAGCGTCAGCGGCGTGCACTCGGGAAACCAGGCCGTATAGGCCTTTTCGTTCATGTCGCGCAGCGCCTGTGGCCGATTCACGACCAACGCACCCTGCAATGCCGCCCGATCAAGAATATACGTGGTGTACACGTACTCCATGTCAAACGGCGGATCCTTGCGCATCAGGATGACATCAAGATCACCGAGAGGGACGGTTTCGCTGGCGCCGAGTTCGAACCAGTCGTGCGTGTCATCGCGAACCGTCAGGGGTCGCGACCTGCCAAGGGCCTGGCCGTCGAGTAATTTCAGGTCGGTTTGCTCAAAATAATGTATTTCTGCCGCCCGGCGCTGAGCCTCGAGCAGCATGGCAAGCGAACTGTCTTTGTACGGCGTAATCGACTCGATCGGGTCCATGATCATGCCGAGGCGAAGTGGTTTTCTTGCCATCGTCAGAATTACTTCCTGTCGTGCCCGGTGAGTGCCCAACTATACATCGGATATTTCGGGTAAATGCCGAAAATTCCTCAAATTTTGTAGTCTGCGGCGAGCGTCGTGGGGGGACTTATGTCAATATGGTACAAGTCGGTTTTCGCAAGGAAGATCTGTCTCAATGAACGCATCTCGAAGTTTGAATGGACTGAAGATTCTGGTTGTCGATGACAGCAAAACGATTCGTCGCACCGCTGAAACGCTGCTCACCAAGGAAGGTTGCCAGGTTTTTACGGCGATTGACGGATTGGACGCCTTGTCGAAGATAGCTGATCACCAACCGGACCTGATTTTCGTCGACATCATGATGCCGCGTCTCGATGGCGGCGTCGATCGAAGAAGTATCGGGCAACGCGGAACGCTCATCCGATGTAGCGCGACATTCGGTCGAGGTGGCGCACAAGGGCGGCGAGGCTGTGCGGCGCACTATTGATGGCATGAACGCCATTCGCGAAACCATCCAGGACACCTCGAAGCGCATCAAGCGGCTAGGCGAGAGTTCGCAGGAAATTGGCAACATCGTTGAGCTCATTAACGACATCGCGGAGCAAACCAATATCCTCGCGCTGAATGCTTCGATCCAGGCATCGATGGCGGGCGAGGCGGGCCGCGGTTTCGCCGTGGTCGCTGACGAGGTGCAGCGACTCGCCGAGCGTTCGACCAACGCGACCAAGCAGATCGAGGTGCTCGTGCGCACGATTCAGGCCGATACCAACGAAGCCGTGGTGACGATGGAGCGCAGTACGACGGACGTGGTCGGCGGCGCCTTGCTGGCGGAGAATGCGGGCGCGGCGCTGGACGAAATTGAACAGGTGTCGAACCAGATTGCGAGCCTGGTGCAAAATATTTCCGGGTCCGCGCGGCAACAGGCAGGAGCCGCAGCTGACGTCACACGCCGAACTAAAAGGTTGCGGGAAATCAGCGAACAAACCGGCAAGGCGACCACGGCGACAGCGGCGGCAATTTCGAAACTGTCGGAGCTCGCGTCACAGCTGCGCAAAACGGTCGCCGGCTTTACCCTGCCAAGCAAGTCGCTCAGGGGCAGCACCCTGGCGACAGCCGCCGCAAAAGCACCCGCCGGTCAACAGGCCGCAGACCGAGCGTACACGGGCTAGTGGTGGTCCACTAACAACACGAACCGTTGATGACAGGCGAAACCGGCATACAAGAGCAATTCACCGAGCCCGAGCGCGGCCAATCATCCATGAGCGCACTGGCGGTCGTCAGTCGTGAGCTCATGGAGACGATTCGCAGTGCTCATCTTGCGCTCGAGGACTGCGTGGATGGTCGCGGCGGCTCGGCGGCACTGGTGCGCGCCGGCGAATTACTGCATCAGGTGCGCGGCGCACTGCAGATCACGGAAACGTACGGTGCCGCACTGCTGGCCGAGGAAATGGAGCTTGGCTGCAAATACCTGGCTGGTTTGCGTGCGGGTAAGGGTCGCGAGGATGGGCTCGACGCGCTGACCCGGGCCATGGTGCAACTGCCTACCTGTATCGAACGGCTGCTAGGTGGTGGTCGCGATATCGCGTTGGTGTTGCTGCCGATGCTGAACGACCTGCGCGCGGCGCGCGGCGAACCACTGTTGTCCGAAGGAACACTGCTGCTGCTCAACATGTCGCCCAATCAGACGGCGAAGAGCGTAGGCGCACGTGCCGGCAACGGCGAGGATCCGGTAGCTACAGCAACCCGGCTGCGGCCGAAATTTCAGCTGGCGCTGCTTGGCTGGATCAAGGGCGGTGACACGAAACGGCACATTGAGACCCTGTCGGGCGTTACGGCGCGCCTGGAAGCTTCCGCAACGCGCGATGACATGTACCATCTCTGGTGGGTCGCCGGCGCCGTCCTCGAAGGTTTGCGCGAGGGCGGGCTTGAAACATCGGTCGCGCTGAAGCGTCTGCTTGGGCAGGTCGATCGCCAGATCAAGTATGTGATCGATGAAGGCGTCGGGGCGTTCGACAAGCACCCGATCATCGACTTGCTTAATAACCTTCTGTACTACGTCGCGCGGGCAAGTTCGACCGGCAGCCGCATCAGCGATATTCGTGCAGCGTTCAACCTGTCCGAATTGCTGCCCGGCGACGAGCAGGTCGAGCAAGCCCGCGAAGAGTTGTCCGCGCCAAGCATAAAACTGATGCAAACCGTCGCGGCGGCGATCCGCGAGGACCTGGCCAGGGTCAAGGACGTCCTGGACATCTACGTTCGCACCGGCATGAACAATTCGGCGGAGCTCGTGCCGCAGCTGGAGTTGCTGAAAAAGATCAGCGATACGCTCGGTGTGCTCGGGCTGGGCGAATTGCGCGGTGACATCGACGGCGAGATAAATCGTTTGAGAACCGTGGTTGAGCGTGGCGGCATTGCTGACGACAATGTCATTCTCGACATCGCGTCCACGCTGCTGCGGGTCGAAGATCGACTCGATCAACAACTGGTGCAATTGATCAAGCCGCGGCCCGACGTCCGTGGCCCCACGGCTGCGGAATTGCCGCCACAGGAAGCCGCGGACTACCGGCAGGTTGCGGAATCTGTCATGCGTGAGTGCATTATCAACCTCGCGCGCATCAAGGAAACCGTTGGCCAAAGCCTGACGTCGCAAGTGCCGTCACAAGGCCTGGATAGCATCCCGTCGCTGATCAGGGGCATCAAGGCCGGCCTGATGATGCTCAACAAGACGCGCGCAATGGAGGTTGTTGATCGTGTCGGCCGCCTGATTACGCTGACCCTGAAAGGCGGCGGGGTGGCGCGCCTGGCGCAGAAGGAAACCGACCGGCTGGCCGATGCGATTGTGAGCATCGAGTACTACATGGAAACAGTGAAAGCAGGTCGCACTGAACCCTGGTACATGCTCGATAACGCGGAGGCCTGCCTCGCGGTATTGCGCGACGTTGAACTTCGACTGGCCCAGGAGGAATCTGCACGGCCGGCTACCGATAGAACCGTCAGATTGAAAGTTGAGGATTTGGGCAGGGCTGCGGAGCAGCAACCCGTCGCGGACGTACAGAAAACCGCCGTTATACCGATGCCTGTGGTCGCGCCGCAGGCGGCCCATATGGACCCGGAGTTGCTCGAGATCTTCATTGAAGAAGCCAGGGAGGAAGTGGCGAGTATCAAGCGCAAGCTGCCGCACTGGGTTGAAGAACCGGACGACATGGAAACACTGATCACGGTGCGCCGTTCGTTCCACACGCTTAAGGGCAGCGGCAGGATGGTTGGCGCTGAGCGCATCGGCGAGTATTGCTGGAGCGTCGAAGACCTGCTGAATCGACTTATCAATCGCACCATGGTTCGAACGCCGCCGATGGTCGATTTCATCGTTGCTGCCTGCGCTGCTGTGCCGGAGCTTATTGAGCAGCTCGAGGTTGGTACGCGGCCGGTCACCGACATCAACCTGCTGATTGCACGCGCCAACGCGTTTACCGCGGGGGACCCCAACGCGGCTGTGCTGACCGTCAAAACGCGGATCGTTGAGCAACCCGCGCCGCCGGCGCTGGAAATGGATCCCGTGCTGCTGGATATTTTCTCCAAGGAAACAGCGGGTCATCTGCAGGTCATCATTGATTACCTGCGCGCGTGCGAAGGCCACTCACCGCCATTTGCCGTGACCGATAAACTGCACCGCGCCTGCCACACATTGCACGGCAGCGCGAATATGGCGAACGTCGAACGTGGTGTTGCGGTCGCTGGTACTCTCAACCGCCTCGTACGCCGGGTTTACGACTACAAAATCGGTTTTCAGAAGTCGGGGCTCGATGGCCTGAAGGCCGGCGGACGTGCACTGGCGGCTATCGTCGCGGACATCAACCAGCCGGAGCGCAAGCGCGCCGACTACACTGCGCTGATCACACATCTTGGCAAGCTGGCGGATGCGGTACAGCCCGAAGCGGCTATCGCATACGAGGAGCCGCACCGGCCCGAGCCGGTGGTCGCGGCAAAAGACAGCGTGGCTGAGGTGCAGGCGGAAGAGCCTGAGTAGGATGCCGAAATCGCGGCGATCTTCACCGAGGAGTCCGCCGAACTGCTCGAAGCGGCCGACAAGGCTCTGCTGGTGTGGAGCAAGAACAGGCAATCACGATCGGCGCTCGAGGAGCTCAAACGTCATCTGCCTACGCTGAAAGGTAGCGCGCGCATGGCCGGCATTTCGGCCATGGGAAATCTGAGCCATGAGATCGAGACTTTGTTGCTTGGCCTGGACGAGGGCCGGGTACGATCATCGCCCGCAATCGACGAACTGCTGCAACAAAGCATCGACGAGTTGCATCGCATGCGTGACGCTGTCATGGCGGGCAAAATGGTGCCGGCTGCGAAAGAATTCGAGCGGCGTATACAACAGGCGAATGCCGGATTCGAAGTCGCCGACGAGTCTCAGGTTGAGACCGCGCCCGCAGAGCGGGATATCGAAGCAACCGAGCCGCACGCCTTCACCATTGAGCCCGACGATACTGTCAGCATGGTGATTGTGAATTCGGCATTGGCGGACGAACTCGCCGAAATGAACCGCAGCGCCGCACCCGCACCCGAGCTTGAACTGGTACTCGAGTTAGAGCCCGAGCCAGAACCGGAGCCCGAACCCGTTGCGCAATCCGCTCGTGTCATTGCGCGCGCTGCGCCGGCGGCAGAGCCGGCCGCCCCGACACCGATCGCGGCTGCAGCGACCAGCCGCAGCGAGCAGCGCCAGGAATTCGCGCGCATCGATACCGATCTTCTCGAGGACCTTCTGAATGCGGCCGGCGAAATCAGTATTTATCATTCGCGCCTGAGCCAGCAGATCAACCTGATCGAATTTCATATTGAAGAGCTTGAGCAGACGGTTGCACGTCTGCGTGAACAGTTGCGCAAACTCGATATCGATATCGATATCGAGACCGAGGCGCAGATCCTGCACAGTCACCAGGACACGATGGTGGCCAAGGATTTCGATCCGCTGGAGCTTGATCGCTATTCCAATCTGCAGCAGCTGTCGCGCGCACTGGCGGAAACGTCGAACGACCTCTCCAGCCTCAAAGATCTGCTGCAGAACCTGACCACGGAGGCCGAGGGATTGCTCCTGCAGCAGTCACGAGTTACGGCCGAATTGCAGGATGGACTGATGCGGACGCGCATGGTGCCTTTCGAGCGTTACGTGCCGCGCTTTACGCGACTGGTTCGACAAGTCGCGAGTGAGGTCGGCAAGCAGGCCGAGCTGGCCGTTGAGGGTGCGTCGGGCGAACTCGATCGGCAGGTGCTCGAGAAGATGCTGCCGCCGTTCGAACACATGTTGCGCAACGCAGTCATGCATGGCATCGAGTCCCCCAATGCGCGGCAGAAGGCGAACAAGCCGGCGACCGGGCGCATTACGATTCGGCTGCATCGCGAAGGTTCCGAAATGATCATCGATGTGGCTGACGACGGTCGCGGACTCGATGTCGCGGCGATTCGCCGCAAAGCCTACGAACTCGACATGCTGCGACCGGACAGCAAAGTCACCGATGAGGAAATCATGGCGCTGATCCTGACGCCCGGGTTTTCGACGGCCGTTCAGGTAACGCAGTCGGCCGGACGCGGTGTCGGTATGGACGTCGTGGCCAACGAGGTGAAGAAACTTGGCGGTTCGCTGCGTATTTCCTCGGTGATCGGGCAGGGCACCAATTTCACGGTACGCCTGCCGTTTACACTCGCGATCACGCAGGCACTAATTGTGCGCACTGGCGAGGAAGTCTATGCGTTACCCTTGCCGTCGGTCGAAGGTGTTGCGCGCATACCGCGCAAGGAACTCGAAAACCTGTTGAGCCACACCGAGCCGAGCTACGAGTATGGCGAGCAAAGTTACAAGTTTCGTCACCTCGGCATGTACCTCGGCGGGCAGGCGGCGTCCCTGCCCGAAGACGAGGCGTTCATTTCCGTCATCCTGGTGCGGGCTGGCGAGTTTTCCGCCGCCTTGCTCGTGGACGAGATGCTGGCCAGTCGTGAAATTGTTGTGAAATCGGTAGGCCCGCAACTGGCCGGCATCCGCGGTATTTCCGGCGCCACTATTCTCGGCGACGGCAGCATCGTGCTGATTCTCGATATCAATGCGCTCGTGCGCACCGGCGCGCCAGTGGTTGAGTTGAAAAAAGCGGCGCCGACGCCGGCCGACGATCGACCGCTCGCACTCGTGGTCGATGATTCAATTACGGTCAGGCGCGTCACCGAACGTTTCCTGCAGCGCAACGGCGTGCGCGTAGTGACCGCCAAGGACGGGCTCGACGCGATCAGTGTACTTTCCGACCACAAGCCGGACGTCATTCTGCTCGATATTGAAATGCCGCGTATGGATGGCTACGAATTTGCATTGCATGTCAGAAATGACCCGCGCGTGTCCGATGTGCCGATCATCATGATTACGTCTCGCGTGGGCGACAAACACCGCGCGCGTGCGATTGAGCTGGGCGTGAATGACTATCTTGGCAAGCCGTTCCAGGATTCCGCATTGCTTGAGGCCATCGCGCGGCAACTTGAAGATAGAGGGAAATCACTGTCGTGAGCGACCAGACGCCGGAACTATATAGCCTGTTAGTACCTCTGTCCGAGGATCGGCTGATCGTGCCGCGCGCCTGCGTCGTCGAGGTTGTACGCTTCAGCAAGCCTGTGAACGAGCCCGGCTCGCACAGCTGGATGCTCGGTACCGTTAGCTGGAATGGCCGCGAATTGCCGATTGCCTCCTTCGAAGGCGCGCTCGGAAAAGCGGTGCCGGCGGCCACCGGCCGCACCCAGATCGTGGTGTTTTATGCGCTCACGGGTCGACTCAAGAGCGGTTACTTCGGCATTCTGACGCAGGGATTTCCACAACTGGTGCGGGTCAACAAGGATGTCCTGCAACTGAATGCGAGCAGCGGCTGGCCCGAGTCGGCCCCCGTGCTCTGCCGCGTGAAAATGATCAATGAGTTTCCGCTGATTCCCGATCTCGAACGACTCGAGCATATGCTGGCCGAGGAGCTAGTTCGGGCCTAGATCGCCCCACAAGGCTTCGGCGATGGCAATGGCAGTCAGCGCCGCCGTTTCGGTGCGCAACACGCGCGGACCCAGCGATACGGCCGTAAAACCCGACAGCGCTGCGTCGTCGTACTCGACCGCGCTGAAACCACCTTCCGGCCCAATCAACAAGCAGACCTTGGTACGTGGTGCGGCCAGCGCCGTCATTGCTGTCGGCGCGCCGGGTTGCAGGATCAGATCGACGTCGGCGTCCTTCGTCTTGTTGCCAAACCAGGACTTCAGCGGTACGGCGACATCGATCAGTGGCGGCCGAATGCGGCCGCACTGTTCGGCCGCACTGTTCGCGATTTTCTGCCAGTGATCGCGGCGCTGGTCCGCACGCTCGCCAGCCAGCTTGACGACGCCAAACTCCGTCAGCACCGGTGTAATGCGTTTCACGCCGAGCTCGGTTGCCTTTTGCACGACAATGTCCATGCGTTCGCCGCGCGAAACACCCTGAACCAGGTGCACGCGCAGTGGTGACTCCGTGCGGCTTCCCTGCGCGGCGCCAATGGTCACGGTTGCGGTGCTTTTGCCGAGGCTGTCAATGACTGCCGCAAATTCGCCGCACTCGCCATTGAATACGAGCAGCGATTCGCCGGGCCGCAGACGCAGAACGCGCCCTAAATAGCGCGCCTGCTCCGGGTCGAGCTGCAGGCTCAAGCCCGGTCGTAGCTCGCCGTGCACAAAAAGTCTGGTTAATGCCATTAAACGTGACTATGGTTGTTCTATTCAGGCAGAGCAAGTGGCGAGAGACATGCTACCCAGTATTGACGCAGCAGCCGGTACGCTGCTGTCCGCGAGACAATGTCACAGCCCTAATCAGGATGCGCGACCTGCCGGTACAGAAGTCGATCTGATTGTTTTGCACGGTATCAGCCTGCCGCCCGGGGAGTTTGGCGGCAACGCGATCGAACAGTTGTTTTGCGGCCGGCTGGACTGGGACAGCCATCCTTATTTTCAGGAGATTCGTGGCCTCGAGGTTTCGTCCCATATCCTGATTCGTCGCGACGGCGAGGTGCTGCAATTCGTACCTTTCGTCGAACGCGCCTGGCATGCGGGAGCTTCGCGTTTTCGCGGCCACTCGAGGTGCAATGACCACTCGATTGGCATCGAACTCGAAGGGACCGACGACGTTAACTATGACGATCGCCAGTATGTGGCGCTGATAGCGTTGCTGGCCGCGCTGCTCAACACCTACCCCGCGCTTTCAACCCGTCGCATTGCCGCACATTCGGACGTTGCACCGGGGCGAAAGACGGATCCGGGCCCTGCATTCGACTGGCTACGATTGTATGATGGACTCACTCGCGACCTTGTTATGGAAGTATCCGACACACAATGAATCTGATCGCTTTGTTGCTGGGCCTGGTCGTCGAGCGTATGGCGACCAAATTTTTTCACCTGCGCCGCCTGCGCTGGCTTGACCGGCTGATCGACGCCGGGGTTGGTTGTGCGGAACAACTCTCCGCCTGGCCGCCATTGCTGCCGATTGTTTTACTGACCCTGCTGTTGATTTTCCCGGTTGCGGCCATAGCGCTGTTGCTGGGCGACACGCTGTCGGGTTTCCCGTACATGGCATTCGCCATCGTCGTGCTGTTCTTCTCGTTCGGGCCCAAAGATATCGGTGAAGATGTCGACGAATATTGTCAGGCGTTGGAAAGTGGTGATCCGGAGCGCATCGAACAGACGGCTAAAGCCATCGTTGAAGGTGAGGTGCCGGCCGATGCTCTGCAGCGTATTCGCACGGTGAAGGAAGCGGTCTGCGTACAGGCGAACAATAGGCTGTTCGCGGTCATTTTCTGGTTCGTCGTCATGGGTCCTGTCGGACCGTTGGGAGCGTGGTCCTACCGCGTGACCGACCTGGTCCGGCGTCGCGCGGTGTACAGCGCAATGCGCGAACAGCCGCTTGATGGCGATAGCACTGTGGCCATGATTCGTGATGCCGCAATCCTCCTGCATGGCTGGCTGGCCTGGGTGCCGGCGCGGCTCACCGCGATTGGTTACGCCGCGGCAGGCCATTTCGAAGCGGCTATTGGTGCCTGGCGTGCTCTGGATGAGCAAACGGATGTAAGCCTGCCGGAACACAACGAGCATTTGCTGGCCCGGGTCGGCGTTGCTGCCATGGCGCTGGCCGATGACGACGACGAGACACTCGAACAACGTGGCGTGCGCGGTGCTACTGCTGCCAGTCGGCTCGTTTTTCGCCTGTTGCTGATGTGGGCCGTGGTCATTGGCACGATGACCCTGTACGGCTGGACGCAGTGACCCCGGGGGTCGGGCACCTGTTGCCCGTATTACTCCTGCTCGGCCTCGGTGGCTGCACTGAGAAAGCAGAACCCGAGGCACCGCGGGCCGTCTATTCGCGACTGGTATCCCTGGCACCCAATCTGACCGAGCTCGTCTTCGCCGCCGGTGCGGGCGACGCGCTGGTCGGTGTCAGTGCATATTCCGACTACCCGCCCGCCGCGCGTGACCTGCCCGTTGTCGGCGATGCTTTCAGCGTTGACCAGGAACAACTCGCATTGCTGCGGCCGGACGCCTTGCTGGTCTGGGAAAGCGGCATTCCGGAGCACGTCATCGATGAGTTGCGTCAGGCGGGTTACCAGGTCGAGCTGATTCGTACACGCAGCCTGCAGGACGTGGCGATCGCGTTGCGCCGTATCGGCGAGTTGACCGGGCATGCTCGTGATGCCGACGCTGCCGCTGACGATTTTCTCGACGGCCTGCTTGCCCTCAAACAGAAGTATGCGAGTGCGGCCGCGATCAGTGTTTTCTACCAGGTCTATCAACGACCGTTGTACACCATCAATGGCGAGCACTACGTGAGTGAGCTGATTCAACTTTGCGGCGGACAAAATATATTTGCGGATCTGAACGCACTCGCGCCCGCGATTTCGGTGGAAGCCGTTATCGAGCGTGATCCCGAAGTCATGCTCGCCAGTACTGATGCCGGCGACGATGCCTTCGCCGATTGGCGCCGCTGGCCGAGTTTGTCAGCGGTGCGGACCGGCAATCAATTCATGATGCCTGCCGACAGCATTGGCCGGGGGACCCCGCGGCTGCTTGCTGCCGGCCAGACCGTCTGCGATGCACTACAGACCGCACGAGAAAAGCGAACTACGGGCTGAGCCGGAATTCCGCTGAAGCGCTGCTCCAGGCTAGCGCACGCGATTCCACAGTACTTCGCGGCCATTCTCGGCCCGGGCGAGCACCCGGGCGATGACAAACAGCAGATCCGACAGTCGATTCAGGTAGCGAATGACTTCGCCGCGTACGACTTCGGTCGCCGCGAGGGAAATGCTGCAACGTTCGGCGCGCCGGACCACGGTGCGCGCCAGATGACACGCTGCGGCAGCTTCCCCGCCGCCCGGCAAAATGAATTCCTGCAGGGCGGGCAGGTCCTGATTCAGGCGATCCAGCTCGGTTTCAAGCCGGTCGATGAACGCATCCGTTATCGCGCTGTAACCCGGGATGCAGAGTTCGCCGCCGAGCTCGAACAAGTCGTGCTGTACGTCGGTCAAAACCGCCGCAACATCGTCCGGCACCGACTTGCAGGCCAGTACCACGCCGATGACACTATTCGCCTCGTCCACCGTGCCGTACGCCTCGACACGCAGGCTGTCCTTGGCCACGCGCGTACCGTCGCCGAGGCCGGTCGTGCCATCGTCACCGGTTCGCGTGTAGATCTTGCTGAGTCGCTTGCCCATATGTTGTACCCGTTGGAGG